>CAYRYV010000024.1:0-46024 GCA_964428565.1 uncultured Desulfobacterales bacterium
CCCCGCCGCCCCCGGCCCTGCCCGTCCTGCCGGCCGCGGCGCCTCCCCCAACCCCTGACACCTAAAACCTGACACCTAACACCCGATTTTGTGACATTTGTCCTATGTGTCTCATCTGTTCTGGAATTACCCGCCCCTTTCCTTTACACTTTCTCCCATGGGCGCCGCAGCTCGGCGTACCGGCCGCGCCGCCCCCGGCTGACAGCTGACGGCTACGAACCCTTACCCGGTACACGCCCGGTACATATCGGTACATGTTCCGGCCGGTACCGGCCCCCGGCGTTACGCCGCCGGCCCGTTGACATGAGGCTTGTGCGATGAAAAAAAAATGAAATCAATGTGATATGAAAATCGTGGCTTCGGCCGGCCCCGCTGTCCCGGGTGCCGAAATTTTTTTCCCGGTAAACCGGTACAGCGTCCCGCCCGGTCTGCCCCCGGCGCGCCGGACAGCGGCTTGCCCCCCTCGCATCCCCCTGCCGCTGCCCCGGCATGGGGAAAACAGCTGTGGCCGGCCCGGGGGCCGGGACGCATTATGAACATAGGTAGGCCGGCCGGGTGCGGGGCGTCTCCGAAAAATCAGGCATGGCGGTAGGGTGAAAAAGTCTTGACGGGGGTCGGGGAGAGATAAACAACCAGGGCCGTTGCCGGCCCTGGCATCTGGCTGCGAATAATCTGGTGCTGACAATCTTTACATAACGGGTTCCGGGGGTGTCGGCGCCCTTAGCAGAACGTGCGTCTGGCCCGCCAGGCGCCCACCAGCACTAAGCCGGAACCGAACAACGGCAGGGCCGCCGGTATCGGGATGGGGCACACTGCCTCGGCGCTGCGGAAAAGCACGTAATTCGCATCAGTAAGGTTATCACCGGGGTGCCAGATAAAGTGGGCTGCAGTGTCGATGCCGGCAAGCGGGCCCCCCCAAATCCCGCTACTCCCGTCATTGAATCCTAAATCGGCGGGGGTGGTCCAGGCGGCGGCCAGGTTGGCGGCGGCGATGTCGCCTTCAATCTGAGAGAGGGATAAAAGGGTTGACCCGAGAGATTGAGGGTTGGGGTTAGTGCTTTGGTAGGCGAGCCAATCGCCGGTGTTGGTCAGCAGGGTGCCGCCGGGCAGGGTGAATTGGGCCAAAAACATCTGTGGTCCCCCCAGATCCCAGCCGGCCACATAGAGATAATCTCCGGGTTGACAAACAACATCAGTGATAGGCTGCGGATGTTGCCAATCGGTGCCCGAGCCGATAAAGCGCAAGTTCGATCCGGTGAGGTCGCCCAGGAAAAAGTTAAAGGCATTGTCCACGACGATCATGGCATCCAGGCTGGCGGCCTGCGGCGCCGCAGGCGCCAGCAGCCCCCAACAGGACAGGAACATGAAGACTGCGCCGGCAAGTTTTTTCAACTGTGGCATGATGAATCATCCCTCCTGTGTAAAGTCGTATTGTCAGCCCCGGGAAAAAACCGAACAAAGTACTCGCAAGAAACAGGCCATATTACATATGTAGTATTACATTGAAAATACTAAGGAAATCAAACTATGATAAGTTGTCGCAATTAATCTCTGTTTAATTTGTTGAACAATATTTCTGTATTTCTATATTTTTCAGTAAATTCAACAGGAAACAATGTTTAAAAATTGAAATGCCCAAGAAAGTCAATTGAACGCCGCCTGCCCGCAGCACTCATAATTGTTCCGTGGCGGCGGGTGGGGCGCATTATGGACCTATATGAGCCGGCCGGGTGCGGGGAGGCGCCACAAAGCCCGGCATTGCGGCATTGTGAAAAAGCCTTGACAGAAAGCGGTGTTAGGCGCATGATGGAGGCGGCTTGGGCTGATTGGATAGGGCAAAGGCAACTTGAGGCAAAGCCCATCTTCGCACCATAATTGCGTGCCCCAGTACAAATTGAGCACGAGGATAACATGATGATGTCACATAGATAAATACTTTTATTTCCGGCTATGATGAAAATTGACAAATTATCATCTCTTTGATAAATTAATTTAATTAGAGGTGCTTAACGTCATCTTTTCTGAATCTTAATACAAAGGTTCGTATATGGCTAAAAAAGACATCGTTCAAGTTAAGAATCCGAAAACAGATCGATATGTAAAAATCGATCGGGATAAAGGAAAAATAATCGATCATAAAAAAAGTGCGGGACCATATAAAGGGATTCCAATAGCTAGAAAGAAAAATAAATGATTTTTTATAGGCCAACGGATGGTGACCCATATAATGGCAGGATTGATTATCGGCCAAAAAATTGCTTTATAATGACACAACTTGGTCAGCCTATTCCTAAAGAAGTCAATGAGATTTCTTCGCGACTATCTAAAATTTTAACTTCTAAAGATATTACTACAATAGACGCGAATACAGTTATTACAGGGAGAGATTTTTTACTTAAAATATGGCAAATTTTATTAGGAGTGCCGCTTGGTATTGCTATAATTAGCTCGGATATGGGCCCCCAAACCTTTGCCAATATTTTTTATGAAATTGGCCTTATGCAAGCTTATGGCAAAGAAACCCTTGTTATCAAAACGACAAATACTAAGGTCCCTTCTGATTTCATAAGGACAGAATATATAGAATTTACTAAAGATTTTGATCAGAAAATGGAAAACTATCTTGACTCATTTTTTAAGCAGGCTGAATATTATGAGGCAATGGCCGATCTACTTGAAAGAAATCCGCTATTAGCAATTGATTACTTGAAAAGGGCTTACTTAATTTCAGGAAACGATGCCTATAGAGAAAAGGCGAGAGAGATTTTTGCCGAAGCTTCTATTCAAGATCGGGCTAGAAATAGCGTGGAAATGCTTCTCGTTGAATTTTGTGGGGCTATATAAATGTTACTAACACAAATATCTTTGCAAAGCCATAGCGTGTTAATATTATTAGAAGATAATACTGCATTAATTCCCTCCTAACGATCCTTCTTAATCGTATTGATACAGATCTTTCTGTTCTATTCATATAGAGCGCCAGAAGAAAATTTTACCCACCCAACCCAAAAACCCACCCTCACCCTTGACAAACCCCGCGCCCTCCCATAAATCTCCCTCAAGGAGACCAGGAGAGTGCCGCGCATGGACGAGACCGCCCCCACCTTATTTCTCATCGACATCAGTTCCTACATCTACCGGGCCTTTCACGCCATCCGGGGGCTGAGCACCGCCGCCGGCCGCCCCACCAACGCCGTCTTCGGGGTGACCAACATGCTCCTCAAAGTCCTGCGGGAGCGCCAGCCCCAGTACCTGGCCCTGGTCTTCGACGCCAAGGGCCCCACCTTCCGCCACCGCCTCTACCCGGACTACAAGGCCCTGCGCCCTCCCATGCCCGCCGACCTGGTCAGCCAGCTCCCGGAGATCCAGCAGGTGATCGCCGCCCTGAACCTGCCCGCGGTGGAGCAGCCCGGCTTCGAGGCCGACGACCTGATCTGCACCCTGGCGCGGCGGGCCCGGGCTGAGGGCTTTGCCGTGGAGATCGTCTCCGGCGACAAGGATCTGCTCCCCCTGGTGGGCGACGGCGTCACCATGTGGGACCCCATGAAGGATATCCGCTACGGCCCCGCCGAGGTGCGGGCCAAGTACGGCCTGGACCCGGAGGAGTTGGTGGAGATGCGGGGGCTGGCCGGGGACGCGGTGGACAACATCCCCGGGGTGCCCGGCATCGGCGAGAAGACCGCCATCAAACTCATCGGGCGGTTTCACAGCGTGGCCAACCTGCTGGCGCACCTCGACGAGGTCGCCGAAAAGAAGCTGCGGGCGCGCCTCACCGAACACGCCGACCAGGCCCGGCTGAGCCGGGAGTTGAGCGAGCTGCGCGCCGACGTCCCCCTGGAGGTGGCCCCCGGTCAGCTGCGGCCCGGCCCCCCGGACCGGCCGCGCCTGCGGGAGCTGTTCGCGGCCCTGGAATTCACCAAATTCACCAAGGAGTTGGCCACCGCCGAGGAGGCCTGCGAGATCACGGTGGTCACCGGACGCGCGGCCCTGGCCGCGGTGGCCGGGGAGATCCGGGCGGCGGGTCAGGCGGCCCTGTTCACCCTGGCAGGGGAGCAGCACCCCGCCCTGGCCGACATGGTGGGGCTGGGGGTGGCCTGGCAGGAGGGCGGCGCCGCCTACCTGCCGCTGGCCGGGGGCGTGAGCCCCGCCGACCTGCGGGAGGTGCTGGGGCCGCTGTGGGCGGACCCCGGGATCGTGAAGATCGGGGCCGATCTGAAGCGGGAGCTGCTCCTGGCGGCGCGGCTGGGCCTGGAGCTCGCGGGCCTGACGGGCGACATCCAACTGGCGTCCTATGTGCTGAACCCGGACCGCTACGAGCAGACCCTGGAGAACATCGCCCTGAGCCGGTTGGGGGTGAACCTGCTTTCCCCCCGGGAGCTGGCCGGGCGGCCCTCGGCGGCAGTGGACCTGCCCCTGGAGCTGGCTCAGGAATACGCCGGCCGGCGGGCGGCGGCTGCCGTGCGCTTATGGCCGCGGCTGGCGCAGGATCTGGAGAGGGACGGCCTGGGGGACCTGTATCGCCACCTGGAATTGCCCCTCCTGCCGATTCTCGCCGGCATGGAGAGCCGGGGCATCCGGGTGGATACCGGGTTCCTGGGGAGGTTCGGGGCGGAGCTGGAAAAGGAACTGGGGGAACTGGAAGAGAAGATCTTTGCCCTCGCCGGAGAGGCCTTCCTGATCAACTCGCCGCAGCAGCTGGGCTACATCCTCTTCGAGAAGCTGGGGCTGCCCGTGCAGAAGAAGACCCGGGGGCGGACGGCCTACTCCACCGACAATGAGGTGCTCACCACGCTGGCGGCCCTGCACCCCATCGCCGCACTGACCATTCAGTACCGCACCCTGGCGAAACTGAAGGCCACCTACGTGGATGCCCTGCTCAAGGTGTTGAACCCCGCCACCGGCAGGGTGCACACCACCTTCGTGCAGTCGGTGGCGGCCACCGGGCGCCTGTCCAGCCGGGACCCCAACCTGCAGAACATCCCGGTGCGGGGCGAATTGGGGGGACAGTTGCGGAAGGCCTTCATCCCGGCGGATGGCTGCGTCTTCGTGAGCGGGGATTACTCCCAGATCGAGCTGCGGCTGTTGGCCCACCTGTCGGAGGACCCGGTGCTGCTGACGGCCTTCCGGGAAGGCCGGGACATCCACCGGCAGACCGCCGCCGAGGTCTTCGCCCTGCACCCGGAGTTGGTGACGCCGGAGATGCGGCGCCAGGCCAAGGTGATCAACTTCGGCATCATCTACGGCATGAGCGCCTTTGGGTTGGCCAAGCAACTGGGGGTGGGGCCGCGGCTGGCCCAGGACTTCATCAACCGCTACTTCACCCGGCACGCCGGCGTGAAGAGATTCTTCGAAGCCACGCTGGCCGCGGCCCGGGAGCGAGGCTGGGTGAGCACCCTGTGGGGACGCCGGCGCCACATCCCCAACCTGGCGAGCGCCAATCGCACCCTGCGCCAGGAAGCGGAGCGGGCCGCCATGAATACGCCGCTCCAGGGCACGGCCGCAGACTTGATCAAACAGGCCATGCTGGCGGTGGAAAAAGAATTTCGCCAAAACGGCATCTCAGGACTCATGTTATTGCAACTGCATGACGAATTATTATTCGAAGTTAACAAGATGGAAGCGAAAATCGCCGCCCGGATGCTCCAGAAGACTATGGAGAGTGTAGCTTCGCTTAACGTTCCGTTAATAGTGGATATTTCAGTCGGCACCGACTGGGCCGATATGCACCCGGGGACGGAAATCCCCGACGAATAAGCATGTAAAGTGATTTTGTAAAAAAAAAAATTATGTGAGGGCAATAATTTTTCTTGATATTTTGGCGGGCTTGTTCTAAATTAGCACTATCCGTATATTCACCAATATACTACTTTGAAAAGGGGGGATAGAGATGAGGAAAGCTTTGGTACGGAAGGGTTTTGCCTTTGCTATTCTCATGGCGTTTGTCCTCGTCATGGGAGCGGGGTGCTGCGACACCTGCAAGAAGTACGTAGACGAGGGCAAGATGTACGCCGACCAGGCAAAAGCTTCGGCTGCGAAGGCGGAAACCGCCGCCCGGAATGCGGAGGCTGCTGCCATGGATTCGAAAGCCGCTGCTGACAAAGCTGAGGCTGCCGCGGATCGCGCTGAAGCCGCAGCTGCTAAAGCTGAGGCCTGCTTGATGAAGAAGATGCGGAAGTAAGGTTTCTGTGCACGGTTTGCAATAAGCTTTATAGGGGGGGATCTCCAAGCCAGAGCGGCCCATATCCTCTCCAAAAGGGGGTAAACGATGAGGAAGGCGTTATTGAAAAAAGGCGTTGCCTTGACCCTCCTCGCGGTCTTTGCCCTGGTAGTAGGAGCTTCAGGTTGCTGCCAAAAGTACTATGATGAATGCAAGATGTACATGGAGCAAGCGAAAGCTTCTGCAGACCGGGCTGCTGCTTCGGTAGTGAATGCCGAGGCGGCTGCACAGAATGCCAAAGTTCCGGTTCCGAAAGCCGCTGCCGCGGCTGATCGCGCTGAGGCTGCTGCCGCTCGGGCAGAAGCCGCTGCCGAGCAGGTCTGTGCAAAGATGAAGTACGCGACGGGGAAAAAGGTCAAAAAGGCCAAGAAAGCCAAAAAGGCCAAAAAGTAAATTTACTGAACTGATTCTTAGTCATAAAACTTCAGAGGGTGTGGATACGGCCAGTGGCCGCCACACCTTCTGTCGTTTGGGGGCGGCCAGCGGTATACCGCCGTCGTCAATTCGAGGTTTCCGGGGTATGTGGGGAGGCGCAGGCGGAGGCAATCGCGTCCGTTATAAATTGGGAGGGAAGCTTGCAGCGAGGGCCGGGGGCCGGCAGCTCCCCGGCCCTCGCTTCAGGGTAAGCCTTTCCGGGCAATGTGCCCACCCGGAGCGGAATCGAGGAACTCCGCGTTAACAACAGAACACTGGAGGCTTTCCCCTGTCCTTCCGGGGGGGGGCGAAACCGCAAAGGTTAGCGCCCGGCCATGCTCCCCGGAGATTTGGTGACATCCGTGGGCACCCCCGTCCGCTCTTCCACTATTTTCGCCACCCGCGTCAGATCCACATTGTTGATCAGGTTGGCCTGCTCCAGACGCCCCAAGGTGTAAGAGAGCATGTCGGGAATCTTGTGATAGAAATCCTCGTGCACTTCCATGAAAATCCGCCCCTGTTTGAACCCGATCATGACTGGCTCATAGATGTAGACAACGGCGGTGCCGACTTTGACCAGGGGAAAGAGCTGCTTGATATGTTCGGGATACATGCGGGTGCAGCCGTGGCTCACCAGCCGGCCCACTCCCCAGGGCATGTGGGTGCCATGGATGCCATAATCTCCCCAGGAGAGAGTCAGTTTATACTGGCCCAGGGGGTTGTCCGGCCCCGGGGGCATGTTCGCCCCGCCATATTTTGCCTGCAGCGATTTGGGAATATTCCAGGTAGGGTTGACCTTTTTATTGACGACCTTGAACTTTCCGGAAGGGGTCTTGAAATCCAGCACCCCCATGCCGATGGGCCAGGTGTAAACCTTCCGTCCACCCTCTACGTAGTAAAAGAGCCGCATGGCCCCGGTGTTAACCACAATGGGGGCCTGGGGATGACTGGGGACGATCCACATGGTGGGCACAGTGATCCTTTGCCCCACGGGGGGAATAAAGGGGTCCCAAGCTCGGTAAATGTTCCCCAACTCCAGATAGCCCAGACCGTAGTGACGGGCAACGTCCAGCAGAGTGTCGCCCTTTTTGAGCTCATAGTTCTGGATGGAACCCACCACCGTCATGGCCTGGGGGTCCAGGTTGACGCCGGCGCCGGGCAGCTGGACGGCAAAGGGACCAGCCGCCTGGGCCATCGTGGTCACCAGGAAGCAGAAGCCAAGCACAACTTCTTGTATCACTCTTTTCATTCATTCACCTTGCAATGTCCTGGATCAAGATCCTCATGGATGCCAGCGGCCACCTCATTCTGGTGCCTGCCCCCTCTCTCGCCAGGTCGCCAGCGAGGCCGGTAGGGGAGGGCGAAAAATCGTCACCTCTGTGATCAGACCGGTGATGAGACGGTTGGGGGTAACATCAAACGCCTGGTTCAGGGCCGGAGTGCCCTCCGGGGCGATGGGCAGGCCGTTGACATGGGTAACTTCCCGGCTGTCCCGGAATTCGATGGGGATCTGGGTTCCCTCGGCCAGGGAAAAATCGAAAGTGGACATCGGCGCGGCCACGTAAAAAGGGATATTGTGGTAGTGAGCCAGCACCGCCAGGCCATAGGTGCCGATTTTGTTGGCCACGTCGCCGTTGCCGGCTATACGATCGGCCCCCACCACGATGGTCTGGACCTTGCCTTGGGCCATTAAGGTGGCGGCGCTGTTGTCTGTGATCAGAGTGTGAGGGATGCCCAGTTTTAAGAGTTCCCAGGCGGTCAGGCGGGCGCCCTGGAGGATGGGCCGGGTTTCGTCAGCCAATACCTGGATCTTCTTGCCGGCCTCCCAGGCAGCCCGGATGACCCCGACAGCCGTGCCGTAACCGCCGGTGGCCAACCCCCCGGCGTTGCAGTGGGTAAGCACGGTATCGCCCTCGTGGATGACTGCCTGCCCGTTCTCTCCCATCTTTTTGTTGATGGCGATGTCCTCTTCCAAAACCTGCTGGCCTTCGGCCACCAAGCTTTCTTGCAGCTGCGACACGGTGGCCCCGGCCTGCATCCGGGCCTCCACTAGGGCTTCCATGCGGGCCACTCCCCACATCAGGTTGACGGCAGTTGGCCGGGCCGCAGAGATCACCCTGCAGATGTCCTGGAAATGGCGCCGGAATTCTGCCGACTCGGTGGTATGAATCTGCAGGGCTCCCAAGGCGGCTGCCATGGCCGCGGCCACCCCGATGGCTGGCGCTCCCCTGATAGCCAGGGTGCGGATAGCCTCCACCACCTCCCGATAGTCGGTGCAGGTGAGGTAGACTTCTTGGGTGGGCAGCAACCGCTGGTCCAGCAAAACTACCTTATTATCTTCCCAACGAATGGTGTCATAGCCCGCAATACCGGTCACGGAACCTCCTTCCAAAACAGTTTCCAGTTGTTGGTTTCCAGTTGCCAGTTCTCGGTTCTTGACCACTACCTGACCACTGACCACTGACCACCAAAAATTATGAACTCAGGACTATCAGCTGACAGCTGCCCATTAGCCCCGGGGCTTGGCCCAGATCTCCAGGATGCTTAGGGCCAGGAAGCGTTTGGAGGCCGCCGACCGGAGCAGCGCTACGGTATCGGCCCCCCAGGCCGAACCGGCCACTGCTACCACTTCCTCGCCCTCGGGGAGAAGGCCGGCGTCCACCGCCTCCATGACAATCTCGCAACATACTTTGGTGCCCTGACCCAAGCGGCGTAGGGTGTTGGCAATGAGCAAGGTGGGGGCGCTGCCTTTGAACTGCTCGGCAATGGCCGTCTCCAGGGAGTGGGTGAGAATGGTGCCTTTGAAGATTTTGCCGCCCATATCGATGATTTCCTGGTAATTCTCCGGTAAAAACTCATCGACGTTAGGCCCCCGGAAGCCCACGGAATGGCCCACCACTACCAGGTTGACCTCCCGGCCGGCCAGCAGTTTAGCCGCCTTGACGCCGGTGGCGCCGGTGGTGGAGGCTACCACGAAGTGCTTGTAGCCCTCCACCGCCGCTCGCTCGATAATCTCCAGACATGCGGGAGTGTTGTCGGGGCCTCCCTTGTCAAAGTACCATACTTCCCGGCGAATCATTTTTCCCCCTATACTTTGCTTCTGATCACGTGTTCATACATTTTTTCCTGCAGGTTGCCAAGAGTCAAGAAGGTTCACACCACATCATCCGGCCAGAACACCACTTCCCTTTTTAATTCGATGCCGTGCACCCGCCAGACGGCTTCCTGCACCCGGTCGATCAACTCCCGGATGTCGCCCGCAGTGGCCTTGCCCCGATTGACGATGAAATTGGCATGCTCCGGGGCGACTTGGGCATCTCCGCAGGTGGTTCCCTTTAAGCCTGCCTGATCGATGAGCCAACCCGCCGGCGGTCCCCCAGGGGGGTTTTTGAAGACGCTGCCGCAGGTGCGGGGGTTGACGGGAAATTTGGCCTTCCGGGTCTTACGGATGGCCTCCATGCGGGCTTTGATCAGTTGCGGCGCGACTTTCTCTGTGAGCCGGAGCTGGGCTCCCACCACCAGCCAGTGGGGGAAATGCAGCAGTCGGGAATAGCGGTAGCCCATATCCAGTTCCATGACGGTGAACTGCCGCACTTCCAGGGACGGCGTCAGGACGCTCACCCGGACAAGCCGCGTCCCGATTTCCTGTCCGGGGCCGGTACCGGCATTGATTCGCACGGCTGCCCCCACCGTCCCCGGGATGCTCGTGAGAAATTCGAAGCCCCCCCAACCCCGGTCGGCCAAAAAACGGGCCATCTTCGGCAACGCCACCCCCGCCCCGGCGGTAAGGATATCTCCTTCTATATCGAGTTGCTGGAGACTATCCGCCAGGTGCAGGGTTATTCCCGGCACGCCGCTGTCGGCGATCCACAGGTTGGAGCCTCGGCCCAGGAAAAAGAGGGGGCAGCCTTCCCGGTGCGCCCGGGCGCAGACGGCCATCACATCTTCAAGGTCGCAGGGCGTTATCAGACAATGGGCTGGGCCGCCTACCTTCCAGGTGGTTAAAGGTGCCAGGGCGCGGTTTCCGAATACCTGTCCCCTGACTCCCGGGAGTTTTAGAGAGGTTATTGTTCCCATCACGTGAGGACCTGAAAGTGTCTTGTGAGCATGAGGCATCTTGAGTTTACCCCAGTGACCCTGGCTGATGCAATGGCTATAGTTGAACCACAGGGCCACCCCCACCAGCCGCCTCCGGGATTTCCTTGCAGGACGGAAGATTCCTTGCTACGATTATAAAAGTTGCCAGCAAGAGGAGGGATAAGTGAGCAAAAAAGGCTCATTTTCTTTTTTATCCGGCTATCTGATCCTTGGTGTGGCAGGTATCGCCCTGATTTTTCTGATTATAGGGCTGGGATTTGTCTGGCGAGACTCCGTGGGGCCGGAAATCACCCTGACTCCCGAGACTGACGTGGTGGGAGTCAAGACCGTTTATTCTCTTAACGCCCAAGATCACGGCAGCGGCCTGCGAGAGGTGCGAGCGGTTCTGCGCCAGGGTGATAAGGACAAGGAAGTTGCGGTCAGGAATTACTTCCGCAAAGGCTGGCTGCGGGGAGGGGAGTCGCGTCGGATCGAAGAAACACTCACTCTGGAGCCGGCGGCCTGGGGATTCAAGGATGGTCCGGCCGAGCTTGTTATCAGCGCTCGGGATTTCTCCTGGGGCCGGTTTTTCCAGGGAAACTTGACCACCCTCACCCGGGAGGTCAAGATTGACCTGGTTCCCTTGCGCCTCAGCCTGCGCTCTATCAATAATCATTTGAACCAGGGCGGCACCGGCTTGGTCATCTATCAGCTCAACAAACCTCCGGCGGCCAGCGGCGTGGTGGTGAACAACCGCGTCTTCCCCGGCTACACCCTGCCTGGCAAAGATGGTTTTTATCTGGCCTTTTTCGCCGTCCCCTATAACATTCCGTCGCCCTTTACCCTGGAACTCACCGCCCGGGATCAGGGGGGGGCCGTGGTGCGGGAAAGGGTGGCCTACCGGCTGAAACCCCAGCGCTGGCGCCATGACCGTCTGAACCTTTCCTCGGACTTCTTTTCTCGAAAGATGCCTGAATTTCAAGAACTTTTCCCAGAGTTGCGGGGGCTTTCAAACCCTCTGGAGGTCTTTCTCAGGGTCAATCGGGACATGCGGCAGGCCGATCATAAGAAAATCATTGACATCTGTAAAAAGAGCAGCTCCGACCGTCTGTGGCAGGGAGCCTTCCTGCGGCTGCCCAACAGCAAGCCCATGGCCCGCTTCGCCGACCAACGGACCTATTATTTGGAGAACAAGGAAATCGACCAGCAGGTACATTTAGGTCAGGATTTGGCCTCTCTGTTGATGGCGGAAGTCCCCGCCGCCAATAGCGGCATCGTAGTCTTCGCTGATTCCCTGGGGATTTATGGAAAAACGGTGATTCTGGACCACGGCTGGGGTCTGTTCTCCATGTATAGTCACTTAAGCCAAATAGCCGTCCAGATTGATCACAAGGTCGCCCGGGGCGATATACTGGGCCGCACCGGAGCTACCGGCCTGGCCGGCGGGGATCACCTGCACTACAGTGTCATGATCGACGGGGAGTTCGTCAATCCTTTGGAATGGTGGGACTCCCATTGGATCAAGGATCAGGTGGAACTCCAGCTTACCCTGGCGGAGCCGGCGCCCGCTCCTTCGCCCCCTCCGGCCGGTCGCCCCAAGCGCCGACGGTGAGTCGCGCAATTCCAAGAACATTTTTCAGGAGGAAGGAGTACTGACCTATTATTCTACGCATTAATCCCCAAAATCCTCAGGAACGCCTCTTACGCCAAGTCGTCCAAATCCTTTCCGACGGCAGGATCATCGCCTATCCCACCGACAGCGGTTATGGCATTGGCTGCGACCTCCTGAACAAGAAGGCCATCGAAAAAATCTACCAGATCAAACGAAGACCTTTGACCAAACCCTTTAGTTTCATTTGCGCCGACCTTAAGAATATCAGCGAATACGCCCGGGTCTCCAATTATGCCTACAAAACCATGAAGCGGCTGCTACCCGGGCCCTACACCTTCATCCTGGAGGGCTCCCGCTTGGTTCCCAAGATCATGCTGACCAAAAGAAAGGCCGTGGGCATCCGGGTGCCCGACAACCTCATCTGCCTGGAATTGGTTCGGCTGCTGGGCCACCCCATCATCAGCACCAGCGCCTCTCAGGAGGACGGCACCATCCTCAGCGATCCCTATGACATCGAAGATTATTACAAGCCCTACCTGGCCTTGGTAATCGACGGCGGCATTATCCCCGCAGTGCCCTCCAGCGTCATCTCCCTGGTCGACGATGTTCCCGAGATCATCCGGGTAGGGAAGGGCGACGTCAGTTCCTTGGTATAACTGTATTGAGTCCTCGCGGGAACGACCCTGCCGGCAGGAGTATGAGGGGGAAGACGGCCTCAGCAAGAAGACGGGCAATGGGCAATCTGCTCAGGGCCGTCCGGGGTCGTACAGATAGAGGGGGACAGGGGTGGTGAGGGACAGACGGTTTATGGTTTCTTCCAAATCTTCACCCATGACCAGATTCCAGAGGGAGAATTTTTCTTTAGGAGGATAGACGGCTTCCACTTTCCCTGTGATACCCGCAAGTCTGCCGGCCTTTTCCACCGCGTCGTCAAGGTTTCCAAACCCGTCCACCAGCCCAAACTTCTTGGCCTCCTCACCGGTGAAGACCCGCCCGTCCGCCAGGGGCCGGATCTTATCCACTGGCAGCTTGCGGCCCTTGGCGATGTCGGTGATAAACTGCTCGTGGACGTCATCTATCAGTTGCTGGATATAGGCCTTTTCTTCAGGGGTCATCTCCCGGAAGGGGGTGCCCACGTCTTTGAACTTCCCGGCCTTGATATTGAAAAGGTCCAGACCCAGCTTATGCACCAGTTGGGCCATATTGGTGAATTGCATAATCACCCCGATACTTCCTGTCAGAGTGCCGGGGTTGGCCATGATGTAGTCGGCTCCACAAGACACATAATAACCGCCTGAGGCCGCCACGGTTCCCAAGGAGGCCACGATCTTTTTGTGCGGGCGGATCTTCTCCACCTGCCGGAGGATCTCCTGGGCCGGACCCACTGCCCCCCCGGGGGAATTTACCCGCAAAACGATGGCCTTGATTTGGTCCTTCTGGCGGAAGCGTTGGAGTTGCTTCAGGACATTTTGGGGGTCCGTGAGGACCCCCTTGACTTCCACCACCCCCACTTTGTCTTTGCCCAACGCCAGCGTCCGCTCCCCGGCGAGTCTCAACATAATGAGGCTCACCCCGATGAAGAAGAACACTATGAGCACCAGGATCAGGATAATGCCAACCGGTGAACGTTTACGCGGCGCTTCCATACGGCGGTGATCAGGAATTATTTTCCAGCTTCTTTAATTCGCTTTCTTCTAGGGTCTCCCTCAATATCTCTCCCAGGTTGGAGGTGGCTTCTTGACGGGAGTGCAGATAATCCCGGTACCCGGCGTGTTCTTCCTCGCTTTCCATCTTGCGGACGCTCAAACCGATTTTTCGGTCCTTGGGTGAGAGGTTGATGACCTTGGCCATAATGACGTCGCCAGGCTTGATCATTTCGGCCTTATTCTTATCCCGGGAAAGTTCCGAAACATGGATGAGACCCTCGATCCCTTCTTCTAGTTCCACAAAGACGCCGAAGTCCGTCTTGTTGGTGACGATGCCGGTGATGCGTTTGCCCGTCGGATAACGCTGGCCGATAGTCTCCCAGGGGTCTGGGGTCAACTGCTTGATTCCCAGGGAAAAGCGTTCGTTTTCCTTGTCGATGCTCAGGACCTTGGCCTGCACTTCCTGGCCTTTCTTGTAGATCTCCGAGGGGTGCTTGATTCGCTTGGTCCAGGAAATGTCGGAGATGTGGACCAATCCGTCGATGCCTTCGTCAATCCCGATAAATATCCCGAAATCAGTGATGTTCTTGATTTTGCCTTCCAGAATGGTTCCCACCGGATATTTTTCGCCGATGACATCCCACGGGTTGGGCTCCACCTGTTTCATTCCCAGGGAGATGCGCTTCTTCTGGGGATCGATGTCAAGCACCACCGCATCGACAATATCCCCGACGCTCAGAATTTTAGAAGGATGACGAATCTTTTTTACCCAGCTCATCTCCGACACGTGGATCAGTCCCTCGATGCCAGGTTCCAACTCGACGAAGGCACCGTATTCGGTGAGGCTGACCACCTTCCCGCTGACCCGGCTGCTCACTGAGTATTTCTCTACGGCGGTGGTCCACGGGTCGGGGCTGAGCTGTTTCAATCCCAACGACACCCTTTCATTATCCCGGTCGAAATTCAGCACCTTCACGGTGATGGCATCACCGATCTGATACATATCGGAGGGATGACCGATCCGTCCCCAGGACATATCGGTGACATGCAACAGGCCGTCGATACCGCCCAAGTCCACGAAGATGCCGTAGTCGGTAATGTTCTTTACCACGCCTTCGATGATCTTGCCCTCTTCCAGGTTGGCCAGGGTATGGGATTTCATTTCGGCCTTTTCCTTTTCCAGGATCACCCGGCGGGAAAGAACCACATTTCGGCGTTTCTTATTGTACTTCAGGACCTTGAATTTAAACTTCTGGCCCAGCAGGTTGTCCATGTTGCGGATGGGGTGCAACTCCACCTGGGACCCCGGTAAAAAGGCGTTCAAGCCCCCCACGTCAACTGACAGACCGCCTTTCACCTTGGCGGTGATGGTGCCTTCCACCTCGGTGTCGTCTTGATAGGCTCGGCTTATCTCATCCCAAACCTTGATCTTGGAGGCCTTTTCCTTGGACAGCATAACCATGTCTTCTTCATCGTCCCTCCGCTCCAATAGGACGTCCACCTGGTCCCCCACCTGGGCGCTGATTTCACCTTCTGGGGTGTAGAATTCATGGATGGGAATATGACCTTCGCACTTGTAGCCGATATCCACCAGGACAAAATCTTTATCGATGGACACGATTCGCCCAGTCAGAACTTCTCCCTCCTGGTATTGTCGCAGACTTTCTTCGTAGAGTTCGGGCATCATATCCATCATGTCGCTGGCCTGGCTAGCGATATCTGCATCTGAGGCGGAAGATGCTTCCTGGCTTTCGGCCTCTGGGGCCGCTGAGGTCTGTTCATCCTCATATGGCCTCTGGTCTTCCCTCAGATCATCCTTCAGTTCGTTGGTCATTTCCTTTACCCCCTGTGCCGATTTTATACCACATATATGTTCCGAACGCCTCAATTTCTGCGCCGTAAAAGATCTGTATGGACATCCAAATGTCGTTTCGGTAAATCACTTGCGACCCCATGCACCTTGGTTGCCGCTGTTCACTTCCCCCTTCGTGTTTGCGCGGCGGGATCAGTTCAGGGTTGGTGCGATGACGATGGCAGTAGCGGTTGGATTAAAGCCGCACAAATATTCACTACGTCAGCCAGAGCATAGCTGCTGGTATTGATCACATGGGCCCCCGGCGCCACTCGTAACGGATCTTCTTGCCTTTGTTGGTCTCGATTATCCCTTTCGAGGAGGTCCTCCTGCACTTCGGTTACGGTGACGGATGTCCCTTGGGCCTGCAATTCCCGGTAACGACGCTGGACCCGAACTTCGGGGGAGGCGTCCAGGTAAATTTTAACTTCAGCATCGGGAAAGACCACCGTACCCATATCCCGGCCTTCGGCAATGAGGTTGTCCTTTTCCCTTCGGCCTCGCAGTTGCTGGCGCACCCACTGGCGCACCGTGGGTACCGTGGCCACCATCGAGGCCCCGCGGCTGGCCTCCGGGGTGCGGATGGCGGTGGTGATCTCCTGGTCATCCCGGTAGAGGCGGAGCCCTTGGGGACTGTTTATCAGCCGCAGGCGGATCTTGGGCAGAAACCTGGCCAGGGAGATTGGATTGGCCCAATCAATGCCATCTTGGCGAGCTGCCAAAGCCACACTTCGGTAATACGCTCCGGAATCCACGTAAAGAAAACCCAGGTGACTGGCCAGGGATTTGGCAATGCTGCTTTTACCTGCGCCTGCCGGACCGTCGATCGTCACCACCAACGCTATGTGCCTTTACTGAGATAAACTCATGACCTTTTGGAAGGCCTGTAAGAAACGTTGGTTTTCCTCGGGACGGCCAGCGTTGATCCGGATGTATTCCGGTAGCCCGTACCCGCTCATGGCCCGAATAATGACGCCCTCCCGGAGCATCGCTTCAAAAACTTCCTGACTGCTACGCCCTACATGGATGAGAATGAAATTGGCCTGGGTGGGAATATATCGCACCCCCCAAGCTTCCAGGTGCTGGCGGATGGTGGCTAGCCCCTCCCGCACCACTTGCAGGGTCAGGTTCAAAAAAGGCTTATCTTCCAGGGCAGCGGCGGCAGCCACTTGGGCCAGGCGATTGACATTGAAAGGGGGGCGCAACCGCTCCAAATAACCGATAACTTCCGGGTGGCCATAGCCGTAGCCGATGCGTAGTCCTGCTAATCCATAGGCCTTGGAAAAGGTCCGCAGGCCGAGAAACGGCCGCTTTGGCGTCAGATAGTCCAATCCGGAGGGTACGTCGGCATCTTCCACAAAGTCGATGTAGGCTTCATCCACCAGCACCATCACCTGATCCGGCAGGGTCGCCAGAAAGTTTTCCCATTCCTCGCGGTAGATAACGGTGCCCGTGGGGTTGTTGGGGTTGTTGATGATCACCATCTTAGTCTGCGGACCCACGGCCGCCAACAGGGCTGCCAGATCGATCCGAAAGTCCGTCAGCGGCACCGGCCGAAAGATGCCGCCCACCGCTTGGGTGATCAGGCCATACATGAGAAAGCTGGGCGCAGCACAGAGAACTTCATCCCCTGCCTGGACAAAGGCCCGGAATGCCAAATCAAGGATTTCATCGGAGCCATTCCCGAATATGAGTTGTTCCGGGGAAAGTTGAAGGTGACGGCTCAGACAGTCTCGAAGATAAAAGGCGTTGGACTCGGGATAGCGGTGTAATTGGGTCAAATGATCTTGAATGGCCCGCAGGGCCATCGGAGAGGGTCCCAGGGGGTTTTCGTTGGAGGCGATCTTGATGGCGCTGGTTACACCGAATTCACGTTCCAGTTCTTCAATGGGTTTACCCGGTATATACGATGGGAGCTTGGCAATATTGTCGTTTACTAAAAAATCAAACATATGTATTGTGACGCCGGGATATCAGCCTGAGGAATTGATGCTTTGAAGCTTCCTATGGAAAAAAGTAACGGTGGGCGTGCTTTCTTTAAGGGGGGAAAATCGAAATTCCTAGATTGGGGTGTCCGCCGAACCGAGCCCTTGGACGCCTATACGCCCCTGCGCCAATTGATTAACGCCCGGCAAGCCCCGCCGGGTTATAAAATCCCTTAAAAAGCACCACAGGCCTATCCCTTGTTGCGCTCTATGCCTCGCTTATACGAATTTTTACCTATATACCTCAAGTTCGCTAAAAAATCAATAGGTTTTTGGGATTATGGCCTATCCGGCTTGGAGCCCTCCCTTGTTCCAGAAAGTATAATAATTTAAAGATTGTCCTTTTCGTGAAAGTGGGCCGTGGTTGCATCAGCGGCAGGGATTGGGGTGACTGGTGTATTACTACTCAGTTCACCTAATGGACTAATGGAGAAAAGGGAAAAACTCATTTTTAGAGGAGGCCAGGGGTCTTGAGAACCGTGTCCCTCCCCTTAAGTTATCCTTTTAAGTATTCTATATAATAACAGCCATATAGAAAAATGACTTCTCATATCCGAATATTCTTTTGCGTAAGACCTAAAAGCTCGCCTTCGATATTCTTGCTCAGCCAATAAAGGCATTGACGATTTGAGCGATTTTGATAAATTTTATATTTTAAATTTCATTATTTAAGGATGATTAACCATGGCAATCCTGGCCCCTGTGCGTGGTCTGGCTTATAATCCCCAAATTGTTCCCAACCTGGCTGACGTCGTCACGCCCCCGTATGATGTCATTTCACCCCAACAGCAGGAAGAGTTTTATGCCCGTCATCCCTATAATATGGTCCGTCTAATTCTGCCCCGTAAAGATCCCTCTCCCGGTGAACTTGCCGACCGTTATGCCCGGGCTGCACAGGACTTTTCACTCTGGCGGCAGAAGGGCGTTCTGCTGCGGGATGCTGCCCCCGCCCTATATTACTGGGAAACAGAATTTCTCCTTTCCGGACGGACCGTTACCAGGCGCGGCCTCGTAGGTCTGTTACGCCTAGAACCTTTTGAGTCCGGCACTGTACGTCCCCACGAAAAGACCTTCTCCGCCCATAAAAACGACCGCTTCCAATTGATCACACATTGCCGGGCGCATTTTTCCACCATTTTTGCCCTATATCCCGACCAGTCGGACACGGTATTGTCTGCCTTACGGCAAGGAGCGGCCTCCATTCCGGAAATCGATTTTACGGATTATGATGGTCTTACCCACCGTTCCTATCGGGTCACCGACCCCGCGGTGCTCAAGAATGTTTGTGAGGCCATGCGGGAGTTGCCTATCTTCATTGCCGATGGCCACCATCGTTATGAGACCTCTTTGGCTGTGCAGGCCTGGTTGCAGGGAAAATTTCCCCAGGCCTCTCCCCGGGCCACCTTTAATTATGTTTTGATGTATCTGAGTAATATGTCGGATCCTGGGCTAGTGGTTTTGCCGGCCCACCGTCTGCTGGCCACCAACCGCCTTCAGGGATTTTCCGAGGCCCTACTCAACGAACGGCTCCCGGAGTTTTTCGACCTGGAGCCCCTCGAGCTCATACCCGGCGATGAAAACGGCAATGCCCAAAAACTAGTCACGGCTCTCACCCGGGCTGGGTCGGGAGGCACCGCTCTAGTTTTAGTGAACTCGCATCTCCAGGCCACCGTGCTGAAGCTCAAGCCCGGCATCATGACTTCCGGGATCGCCGCTCACATATCTCCGGCCCTGGCTCAACTCGACGTCATTGCGTTGAATTTCCTTATCTTTGAGACTATCATGCAACTTACCCAAGCCCAGCAGGACGACGCCACGATTTTTCACTATGCCAGCACCGTCCCTGGCGCTTTGCAGGCCCTGGCCGAAAATAAGGTGCAGCATGCCTTCTTGCTCAATCCCACCAAGATTGAGCAGGTGCAGCAAGTCGCCACCTCCGGCTTGATAATGCCCCGAAAATCCACTTATTTCTATCCCAAGGTAATTGTAGGCTTGGTGTTGAACCCCATCGAACCGGGTGAGGAAGTACCCTTCTAAGTTTCATTAGTTACCGGCTTGCGATATGGGCAAACCATTACAGGTAAACCTTCGTGAGTTCAGGCTAGTATCCTGCAGTGCACGATTTCTTTGAGATTCGCAGTGGTAGTCTGGCAGACCCGCGCATGTCCATGCGTGGTGATGAGGTTTCACATGTCTGGAGATCATAAAAAATTATTGGATGGTGATGTTCGTATCCGGAAGATGGCCAAGCCAAAAGAGGGAGATCAATCATTTCTTCCCTTGTATACCAGGGGGTTGATCCCCGGGGCCAGATTGTCATTTCCATTATTTTTAAAGACAATAGAAGAAGGGTCGTCCAACATCCAGTATATTCTTATCTGCGATATCGATACGATATTTCCTGAAGAATGGTTTGCCAAATTGCGGCAACTCGATATAGATAAGCTTTATTTTGCTCGGGAAGATCTGGGACGCGTAATCGACTATCTAGATAATCACCTGACCTTGCTGGAAAATGAAGAAAATGCTCCTACCCAAAAGAAATTACGGATTTTTTATGATCACCTCAATTTGACCCTTCATTTCAATTTAAGGCAGCCTCTCATTAAGGCTAATGTCGCTCAAGCCATTCGGGCGGGTGAAAAATTTCTCTTGGAGCTTCAAGATAAAGAAATGCCCCTGCATATGCTGTGGGAGACCATGATTACGGAGTATGGCCTGTATCAGCATTCCCTGAATGTCTTTCTCCTGTCGCTGGCGTTCATGAGATTTTTGAATAGAGTGCCGGAAGATCTGAAGTCTTTGGGTATTGCCGCGCTCTTTCATGACATCGGGTTGATAAAGATTAATAACAGCATCCTGGAAAAAAAACCCGTGTTGCTCAGCCCGGAGGAACGTTCACAGCTCGAGCACCATCCTTTGACGGGGTTTCACCTGTTAAAAGAGTATCCGGCTATCCCGTTGGGAGCTCTCCGCCTGATTCGGGAGCATCATGAGAATCTCAACGGCACCGGTTATCCAGAGAAACTAAAGCCTCAAAAACAACATCCTGATAGCCGTATCCTGCGGTTAGTGGATGAGTTTGTTTCTCTCACGAGCAAATATCTTTATCGCTCGGCCTACGATCCGTTCACGGCTCTCAAAATTTTGCAGGCACAGGCAAGTCGCGCCAATCATCTTTTTGACCGGCAGATTTTGGAAAAATTTATCAAGTTCCTTAATGCTTAGCCCATGCGGCCGGTGAGCGCCGGGTTAGTTAGTGGCGCACCGGCGCAGCCTATCATCCGATGCCCGGGCATTATTCACAACGGGATGCGGAGGCCTGTCGAAATTTCTTCCCCGGATAACCCTATCCGGTTCCTGAGACCCTCCTTTGGATAAGAAGCCGCGGCCCGATTACCTTCCTGCTCCTGACGAAACCCTGGAGCCCTTCGGGCAGGGCCGCTTCTGGCTGCTACAAAAGCGGCGCGGGTACCGTTTTTCCCTGGACGCAGTGCTATTGGCTGGACTCTCCGTGCTACGTCCAGGGGAACAGGCCGTGGACTTGGGTGCCGGCTGCGGTATTATCTCTCTGCTATTAGCCCAGCGTTACCCCGATTGCACCTTTGTGGGAGTGGAGTATCAGGAATCTCTGGCGAAACTTGCCGCCCAGAATGTAGTTCTCAATGACTTCTCCCATCAGATCCGGATTATCCGGGGAGATATGCGATCTCTGTCGGCCTATTTCTCCCCGGCCTCAGTTCCAGTGGTGGTGAGTAATCCCCCGTACCGTCCAGTGACTGCCGGACGCCTCAATCCTAACGCCGAACGAGCCCTGGCCCGCCACGAAATCTCCGGAACTTTGCTTACTGTGGCCCAGACCGCAAACTATCTTCTCATCCCTGGGGGGCGGCTTTTCCTTATTTATCCCGCTTGGCGGCTGGTAACCTTACTCAGCCTGCTGCGCCGAGAAAAGCTGGAACCCAAGACCTTGCGCCTGATTCACTCCAGGCCCTCCGAAAATGCCGTGCTGGTGTGGCTGGAGGCCCGCCGGGGGAGCGGAGAGGAACTGCACGTCCTGCCCCCCTTGGTTATCTATGGCCCCGATGGCCGCTATACGCCGGCAATGGCGGGCCTTTTTCCTGACGATCCGGGATGACTCGCTGGACTTGCGCATGGTTAGCCCATTATATTACAATAAAGACGCGGTCGTTTTTGCTTATGCCTTTTGGAAAGCCTGATCCGGTAAGGCACGCAATCGTGCCTTAATGCCTGATCCATCCGCTTCCTGCCGGGAGGTGTTGCATGAGCCCAGATCCGGCCCCCAAGGCCCAGAAAAAAATCCTGGTAGTGGAGCAGGAAGTTCATACGAGGGAACTTCTCACTTCCATCATCAAGCTATCCGGCTATGATTGCGAAATTGTTGCCACAGTTGAAGAAGCCCTCGAAACTCTAGAGAAAAGCAACTTCGATTTGTTAATCACCGACTTACATTTGCCCGAAAGCCGGAAGCTGATCGAAAGTTCCCAGCAAAAATCGCCCCATATTCGCTCCATCTGTATGGTCCAGCAGCGCACCATGGTTTTCGAGGCCATGAGTCTTTCCGGGGCGGTCTTCATTCCGAAGCCTTTTTCTCTCGATGATATGATCAGAAAGATTCATCAGACCATTCATGAAAAAAATATGCATGAAATAAGCGCCGGCTTGGATAAGTTGAAAAAAGATTTCTTCCGGCTGCTGGGATAAGCGCTGCGTCCTGCACGTACCTCCTTGCCGGCGGCCGGGCTGCCCCTGATCTTGCTTCCCCGTCATAGATACCCGTTATGACTGACGCCGAGCTAAAGGCCATCCTGACCCTCTCCAAAAATATTGCGGTGATAGGAGCCTCCCCTGACCCAGATCGGGATAGCCACCGAGTTACCCGTTATTTGCAGGAACAGGGCTATCGGTTAGCGCCGGTAAATCCCCGCATTGCCACCCTGCTGGGAGTGCGCTGCTATCCTTCTCTGCACGATATCCCTTTCTCCATTGACATAGTGGACATTTTCCGCCAGCCAGAGGCCATCCCGGCCATCGTGGAGGAAGCCATCGTTAAGGGGGCCAAAGTGGTTTGGATGCAGTTGGGTTTGCGGCATGAGGAGGCGGCCAGACGGGCGCAGGCTGCCGGTCTGACGGTGGTCATGGACCGTTGCTTGAAAATCGAACATCACCGTCTATTTTCAGGCTGAACCCCGAAAACGGAAATATCATTAATCAACCAAGTATGTTATATCTAACTACCCCGCCTGGCTGTTTCTGGGCTGGTCAAAAAGTCCGAAAAGGAGAGTCGAGAGTGCGAAAATTCCTGGTCCTGATATCTTTGTTGGCAATGTTTCTTGTCTTTGTGTTATCTCTGACTCCGACCTGGGCTGGCGATCCGGTAAATTTCCGGGAACTCATTCCCTTCGTCAAACTCAATCTCCCTGGTTGGGGGTTGCAAGGCGAACCCCAGGGGCAAACGGTGAAAACTCCCCAAATGACTATGACCGAAGTGGAGGCCCACTATGTCTCTGGCTCAAAAAACCTATCCGTCAAGATTATCGATAGCAGTCTGGGACAATCCGCGTATACCGGCATGGGTTTCCTTCAGGGCATGGAAGTAGACACCAGTGAAGAGACCACGCGTGGCGCCACGGTAAATAATTTCCCCGCGGTGGAAACCTTTCGGCACCAGGATAAAGAGGCCCGGCTTACCATCTTGGTGGGGGGGCGTCTCTTGGTGGTGCTGGAAGGTAGCCAATTTGAGGGGGTCAAGGAATTAATCATTGTGGCGGAGCAAATGGATTTGGCTAAGCTGGCCGCTCTTACCGCGAAGTGATGATGGGTTCCTCTATGGCAGGCTTACCGGACCATGATCGCCCGGGTGCATAGCGGTACCCTACGGGGGGTGGAAGGTTACCTGGTGGAGGTGGAGGTTGACATCGCCTTCGGTCTACCGAACTTCACCATCGTGGGGCTGCCGGAAAATGCCGTCAAAGAAAGCAAAGACCGGGTCAAGGCCGCCATCAAGAATTCCGGTTTGGCCTTCCCCGCCACTCGCGTCACCATCAATCTAGCCCCTGCGGATGTTAGAAAGGAAGGCACCGGCTTCGATTTGCCCATCGCCGTCGGACTCCTGGCGGCTCAGGGTTTGTTGTCCCCCGATCGGCTGGGTCGGTTTCTGCTTTACGGTGAACTTTCTTTGGACGGTCGTCTTAAACCCACCCAGGGGGTGCTCCCCATCGCCCTTACCTGCCGGGAGCAGGGATTCACCGGCCTCCTCCTGCCCCGGGCCAATGCCCGGGAAGCCGCAGTGGTGCGGGAGATCGCGGTCTTGGGGGCCGAGCATCTGAACGAGGTGGTTGACTTCCTGGCTGGGCGCGCCGATATTCCTCCGGAACCGGCCCCTGTCGTCGATCTGGATCATACCGCTGCCAACGCCGAGCTTGACTTTGTCGATGTCAAAGGGCAGGAGCAGGTGAAGCGAGCCATGCTGGTGGCGGCCGCTGGTGGACATAACATCCTGTTGGTGGGCCCCCCGGGCACCGGCAAGACCATGATGGCCCGACGCCTTGCCACCATCCTGCCTCCCCTCACTTTTGAAGAGGCCCTGGAGACCTCCAAAGTCTACAGCATCATGGGGCTGCTTCCTCCTGATAAGGCTCTGCTCACCGCCCGGCCCTTCCGCCCTTCGCATCACACCATCTCCGATGCCGGTCTGGTGGGCGGCGGCCGTCATCCCCGCCCTGGCGAGGTCAGCCTGGCTCATAACGGCGTCCTCTTTTTAGACGAACTGCCGGAGTTCAAACGCCAGGTTTTGGAGGTTTTGCGCCAGCCCCTGGAGGATGGCGTCGTCACTCTCTCCCGGGCTTCCGGCACTATTGCCTACCCGGCCCGCTTCATGTTGGTGGCGGCCATGAATCCCTGCCCCTGTGGTTACCTGGGGGACCCGAAAAAGGCCTGTTCCTGCACTCCCAGACAGATCCAGGCATATCAATCCCGGGTATCCGGTCCCCTTCTCGACCGCATTGACCTCCAGGTAACGGTCCCCGCCGTCCCTTTCCAAGACCTTGCGGCCTCCCGGGACGGACTCGGTTCCCACATCTTGAGGGAGAAGGTCCTGGCCGCCCGTCAGATACAAGCCAGACGCTTCACTGGCACCCGGATTAGTGCCAACGCTCATATGACGCCGCGGCTGCTCAAGAAATACTGCCCAGTGGATGACGCCGGCAAACAGCTCCTCCAGACCGCCATGGACCGCCTGAGCCTCTCCGCCCGGGCTTACACCCGCATCCTTAAGCTTGCTCGAACTCTAGCCGACCTGGAAGGGGCTGAAAATATTACGGTACCCCATCTGGCCGAAGCCATCCAGTACCGCACCTTGGATCGAAAGCTGGTCTGACGACTGTCCTCCCTTACTGCAACTTTGCTCTGCCATCGCTGCGCTCCGGATCAGCGGTCGGCTGATCGGGAGAGTGGAAAGAATGGTAGAATTCATTTATACTGTTCTTATCCGCGCGCCCCATGAATCCGCCTCATCTCGCCCCAGGGCAGTCCTCATTTTCTGTAGAAGATCGAGTTAGTCTTTTAACTGCAGGCAGCGTTAATGGCAGGAGGAGGGCCCGTGATGAAAAGACAATATCTGGTGGTTTTCCTGGTGGTTATGGTGTCCTGTTGGGGTTTCGGTGTCCCCCTGCAGGCTGAAACCTATTTCGGTTATGAGGAGTTCGGCGGCACCTGGGTGGATGTTGAAAAAACCTGGACGGACGACTCCAACATGTGTTGGGCCGCGGCTGCCAGCAATATCCTCGCCTGGGGACGCTGGGAAACCGCCACGTATCGCACCGGCGCCCAAATCTTCGACAGTTTCAAAACGCACTGGGCCAATGTGGGTGGAGAAGTCGTGTGGGGCTATGACTGGTGGTTCACCGGGACCTCCTATACCGGTGTCGCCGTGCCGGGTGGCGGCAATCACTGGCCCGCATCCGATGCCTACGGACGCTTTCATGCAACTGCCGGAGATCAAATGGCCCATGTGCGGTCCTATCTGCAGTCTGGCTACGGCGTCACCCTGGCAGTCCGTTGGGGAGCGATTCGACATGCTACCACGGTATGGGGGTATGACTACGACCCCAGTTACGCCGCTACGGATAGCCGCTATTTCACCCATCTCTATGTCACTGATTCAGATGATGGCATGACGGGATTGCAGAGATGCCAGATAGGAGTGGACGATATGGGGTTTTGGCGCTTTCTGAGCGGGACCCTGATGAACGGTCAGATAACCATGGCCGAGGGTTTTGAGCGTCGCTGGATCCCCGAGTTCGCTCCTGAGCCGGAAGTGATAGTGGATGCCAACCACTTATTTTTTGCCAAATTCAGGCTGGCCCAACCCATCTTAACCTTTGATTACCGCTGGGTTGGCCCCCGGCCGCCCCAGCCCAACGGCGACCCCGTGAAATTTCTCATCCAGATCGACATGGCGGGCCAGTGGGTCACTCTTTACGAGGTCCTCTTTCCTTATGACGCCCAAGAATTCCCCTGGGAGGAGGTCCATCTAAACCTCGACCAAAAGTTTTGGGGTGAGCATGATCTCCGTTTTCTGGTGGAGGGCGAGGGGATGGTGCAGCTGTATCGGTTGACCCCCATTCCTGTGCCCGGGAGCGGCATGTTGCTTATCTCAGGTATCTTGGTGTTGCTGTCCCGCCGACTATCCTGGAGAAGCAAAGCTGGACAGCGGCAGGAGGGGTAGTTGGTGACCCCCGTGTGCCGGTTTGGTGATCGGGGGGGCCGGCAGGGGCGTCCTCCCTCTGCCGCTGGCGTAAGGTTCAGTGCATATCCACTGGGTCTACATCCAGGAGCAGGCTAACCCCTGGTCCCATGAGCCTCTCCTGATCGTCCTGCACCCGGACGAGTACCTGCCGCAAGGGTTTGTGCCCGTAGCTCTTGAGGAGCAGCTGCCAACGATAGTATCCTGAAAGGCGCGCCACCGGCGCCGGGGACGGCCCCAACACCCGCACGTGGGTCGCCAACTCCGCGGATTGGGATATTAAATCAGAGAGATACGAGATCAGTCGCCGGGACGCCTGCTCCACTCGAACGGCGTCCGTTCCCCTGAGGCGCAAAAGGGCCAGTCGGGTGAAAGGGGGGTAGCCCAACTCCCGCCGGGTGGCCAGCTCAGCAGTGTAAAAGCTCGTATAATCGTGTTCCTGGGTCGCCTGCAGGGCGTAGTGCTCCGGATGCAGCGTTTGGATCATGACCTGCCCCGGCGTCTGGCCGCGGCCGGCTCGTCCCGCCACCTGAGCAAGCAACTGAAAGGTCCGTTCTCCTGCGTTAAACTCCGGGAAATACAGGCTCAGGTCCGCGGCCACCACCCCTACCAGGGTCACCTGAGGAAAGTCGTGCCCCTTGCTGAGCATCTGGGTGCCCACCAGAATATCCCACTGCCGGTCCTTGAATTCCGCGAACAGCGCCACCGCCTTGCCGCTGTGGGGCGCGGTGTCCCGGTCCACCCGGGCCACCCGGGCCTGGGGAAAAAGTTTCACCACCTCCTGCTCCACCTGCTCGGTGCCCACCCCGTAGCGTTTCAGGGCCGGGGACATGCAATTAGGGCAGACCTCGGGCACCGGCTGGGCAAAGCCGCAGTAGTGGCAGCGTAGCACCCCGGCGCTTTTGTGCAGGGTCAGGGAGACGCTGCAACTGACGCACTGGCAGACGTGCCCGCAAAACAGGCAGAACAGCACGTTGGCGTAGCCCCGGCGGTTCAGGAAGAGCAGGGCCTGCTCGCCCTTGTCCAGGGTGTCGGTCAGGGCCAGCCGCAGGGGGGTGGAGATCAGGGGCAGGCGCCGGCTTTGTCGGTGCTCCCGCAGGTTGAGCAGGTGCACCCGGGGCAGCGGCTGGGGCGTCACCCGTTGGCTTAATGACAAGTAGCGATAAGCACCCTGTTGGGCCCGGTAATAGGTGGTCACCGCCGGGGTGGCCGATCCCAGCACCACTGCCGCGCCGCTCAACCGCCCCCGCACCAACGCCACGTCCCGGGCCTGGTAGGGGAGGCCCCCTTCGTGCTTGTAGGCCGGGTCGTGCTCTTCGTCCACCACGATGAGGCCCAGCCTGGGCAGGGGGGCAAAGACCGCGGAGCGCGCCCCCACCACCACGTCGATTTCGCCCGCGGCGATGCGCCGCCACTGGTCCAGGCGGGCGGTTTCGGACAGGCCGCTGTGCAGCAAAGTCACCCGGGGCCCGAAGCGTTGCCGGAAGGCCGTCCCCACCGGGTGGGTCAGGGCGATCTCCGGCAGCAGCGCCAACACCGTGCGCCCCGCCTCCAGGGCTTGGGCCGCCGTGGTCAGGTAGACCTCGGTCTTGCCGCTGGCCGTCACTCCGTGCAAGAGGAAAGGGGAGAACCCGCCCCGGGCCAGCCCGGCGCTGATGGCCGCCGCCGCTTCGGTCTGTTCGGGGCTCAGGATCAGGGGCGGGGCAGGGGAGGGGGGCTCCTGGTCCCCCAGGGGGTCGTGGCGCACCGGCCGCTGGCTGAGTTTCACCAGCCCCCGCGCCGCCAGCCGTTTCAGACTGGCCTGGGGCCGGGGGAAGACCCGGGCCAGCTCCGCCAGGGGGGTGGGACCGGCCGCCTCCAGGTGGGCCAGCAGGGCCCGGGCCTTGGGTCCCAGGCGGGTCGCCGGAGGCAACTCCGCCCCGATGGGCCGCACCCAGCGCTCCCGGCTGCCGGCCCGGCCCCCCCCGGGGATGGCCGTGCGCAGCACTTCGCCCAGGGGGTAGTGGTAATAGTCCGCCACCCACTGAAACAGCGCCGCGGTCTCGGCGGTGAAGCGGGGGGCCGGGTCCAGGACAGTATGTACCGGCTTTAAGGTCGCTTCCGGCCGCGTCGCAGCCGGGCCCCAGACGTAGCCCGTCACCAGCCGCCGGCCCACCGGCGCCTGCACCACCGCCCCCACCGGGACCTCCCCCCACTCCTCCGGCAGCCGGTAGGTCAGGGGGCGGGGCAGCGGCAGGGTCACCACCACGTCGATGAGCCGGTCTTTACTCCCCGTCATGGACCCTCAGCCCTAAAAACATGTGGGGGAGGGGGCTCAGGGCCGCTGGCCCTCACACCCCCTCCCCCGCACCCCCATCCCCCCAACCCCTACACGGATTGGGAGGGGGGTGTGGGGGGGAGGGTAGGGAGCGTCGCTCCCTGGCCCTCCCCCCAATAAAAGCAGCCTAGTAACTCTGGGCCTGCAGTCCCAGGATATCGTCGAAGGCCACCACCACCGCGGCGATGCTCACCGGCAGGGTGACCAGGAGACCCACGCCCAGGGCGATGGCCCCGCAGACGTTGAGCAGAAACAACAGCATCAGGAAACCGAACATCCCGAACCACTGGCGGTGCACCGTCTTGCGGGAAAACTCCATGGCCGGCCAGAAGTCCATCTTCCGGTCGATGATGGCCAGCGTGGCGAAGACGTAACTCACCACCAGGTACACCCCCGGCAGGATCAGCAAGATGAACCCCAGGCCGACGATCAGGGTGCTGACGATGCCGTAGAGCGCCAGGGGCAGCAGATACCGGAATCCCCCCAGAAAATCGTTGTTCACCACCGGCTGCAGACGGCGCAGCTTGGCCGCCACCACGATGAGGCCCCCCATCAGCGGCACCGACACCACAAAATTGATCACCCGCCCCAGGCTCCCCAGGGAGCTCAGGGCCAGTTGCACCACCAGCCAGGCCAGGGTGTAGCCCATGAACCCGGCGACGTTCTGTTTGAACAGTTCCCAGCCTTCCTTCAGATAATACCCGGGGCGCACCTGGTAGGCCGGAGGGACCATCTCCTCCACGGCCTCCAGTTGGGCGCTGGCCCGGACGTCCTCCGGGGTGGGTTCCGGTTCTCCGGAGCCTTCCCGCAGCCGGTGTTGACAGTGGGGGCAAATGACCGCGTCTTCCGTGATGTCCTGCTGGCAGCGGGGGCAGACTCCCATACGCCTGAACTCCTTTCGGATTGTGGTTGGTTAAAAGGCGGCGCGGCTCCCTATCGCTGTTCCCGGTACTGACGCACCTGGTACATGAAGGCCTCCAGCCGGGTGCGGGTGTTGGTCTGTTCCTGGCCGTCGTACGACAGGTTCAGGAAGGGGATGTTGCCGTGCTCCTCCCGGAAGCGTTTGAACAGGGCGTTGACCACCGTCCCCGGCATGCAGGTGAAGGGCATGATGTTCACCAGCCCCGCCACCCCTTTTTTGACGAAATCCCGGGACTTGCCGATGCTCAGGATGGCCTCCCCCTCGAAGGAGTCGTGCAGATAATCCCGGGCATAGGCCAGGGTCTGGGAGATGGGCGGCTCCTCCAGGTTGCGCAGGCAACCGTTAAAGACCTCGGTCAGCCGGTGCTCCTCTTTGCGCTGCACCCGCTCCGTGAGATAAACTTCTATGAAGTTCTTATATTTGCGGAAGTTCCAGGCCCGGCGCTTGGCCGTGTAATTGACGTACAGGAGCCACTCGCTGATGGGCGCCAGCCACACCTCCCCGCCCAGGGCCTCGATCTCCCGTACCGCGTTCTCGTTGGCGAAGCGGTTGGCCCGGGTGTATATCTCGCCCACCACCCCCACCACCGGTTTATCCCGGTAGCCGTTGAGGGACACCCCTTCGAAGGCCAGCCGCGCCTCCCACAGGGTCTTGACCAGGTCCCCCCGCTGCTTCAATGTCTCGTAAACCCGTTGCAGGTAATAGTCATAGACCTTGTCGGACTCCCCCCGGTAGCGTTCGTAGGGCCGGGTTTCCCGCAGCTTCTTCTCTAACAGGTCCACGGCCACCACCCCCTTCCAGGCGATGCGGGTGAAGTCGTCCCCCACCATCCCGGACTCGGAGTACAGGGTCTCGGTCTGGTTCAGGGCCAGCACCGGCACCTGGGGATAGCCCAACTCATCCAGAATCAGCCGGTGCAGGCGGTGGTACTGGCCGAACCGGCAGGGGCCGTCGCCCCCGGGCATGAAAAAGGCGCTGCGCTCCGGGTCGAAGTCCGGCCGGTGCACCATCTTGGCCATGTCCCCGGTGGTCAGGATCAGGGGGTAGCATTCCTTGCCCGAGGTCAGCCGCCGGCCTCGCCGCAGGGTCTCTTCGTCCGACTCCGGCAGCAGCTCCGCCTCCACCCCGCAGGCCTCGAAGGCCGCCACGATCCCCAGGGCGTGGTCGGTCATGGGCGGCAGGAAGACCTTGCGCCGCTGGGTATTGGCCACCCGCAGCCCGTAGGGGGACTCCTTCCGGTGCGGCTCCTGGGGCGTCACGTTCTTCAGGCTGTCCAGGAAGGCCTCCAGCCGGGTCACCGCCCCGACGTCCGCGGAATGCTCGTCGATCTCGATCTCCAGGAAGGGCTTGCCCCGCATGATGTCTTTGAAAAAGTGCTGGATAAAGGAATCCGGGCCGCAACTGAAGTTGGTCACGAAGACCGCGGACAGCCGCGGGTCCCGGCGGATGATCTGGGCCGCGGTCAGGATCTTCTGCCCGAAGCGCCAGTACATGGACCGGATCTCCTCCATGTCCAGGATGTCATCCAGGGGCAGCATGTCCATGGGGATGGCCAGCACCCCCAACTGCCGCAGTTTGCGGGGCAGGTTGAGGTTGACGCCCGGGTCGAAGCCGTTGTAGGGCCGGCTGACGATGACCATGGCCGTCTCCGCCGGTCCCAGGTTGCCCAAAATTTCCTTGCCCCGGGCCTGCAGGCGGCCGTAAAAGGCCTCCTGGGCCTCCAGCCCCCGGCGCATGGCCCGCTCCACCGTCCAGGGCATGACGCCCAATTCCCGACCCAGGGCCGCCAGCGACCGCCGCAGCTCCTTGCGGCCCCGCCCGAAGTGGATCACCGGGGTCAGCAACTGCGCCCCGTAGGCCGCAAAGTTGATGGTGGCGGGCACGGTGTAGGGCAGCGTCTGGGCCAACGGGCACACCAACCCCTGCCCTACTCCCGGGTCGGGGTGGGCCAGATCGATGATGCTGGGCAGGAAGATCCGTTTTACCCCCTGCTCCAGCAGGTCCAGCACGTGGCCGTGGGCCACCTTGACGGGGAAGCAGGTCTCCGCCGCCATGCACTCCACTCCCCGGCGAATCACCGCCTTGTTGCTCTTGGCGGAATAGACCACCCGGAAGCCCAAGGTCTCGAAGAAGGTGCGGAAAAAGGGCATCAGTTCCTGGAAGAACATGGTGCGGGGCAGCCCGATGTCTCCCCGTCGGCCCTCTGCCTCCGGTTCCGGTCCGTACAGCCAGTCCTCCCGCTCGGCGAACAAATCCGGCAAGTCCACCGGCCGACTCTCCCGGGCAACTTCGTACTTCTCGCAGCGCCCGCCGTAAAACAGCGGCGCCTCCCCGGCGATTTTCACCTGGCGGATTTCACAGCTGTTGGGACAGCTCTTGCACTCAAAGGAGGTGATCTCATAGTCCCGGGCCGCTAGATCAAAGCCCTTGAAGCGGCTTGCCGTCCAGGTCCGCTCCCGCATAGCCAGAATCGCCGCGCCGATGGCCCCGGTGACGTCATGGTGGGGCGGCACGGTAATCTCTTTTTCGAGCACCGCCTCGAAGGCGGCCACGATCCCCCGGTTGGCCGCGGTGGCCCCCTGGTAGAAGATGGTGTCGCCGATGCGCCGGTCCTCCACCACCTTGTTCAGGTAATTCTGCACGATGGAATACGACAGCCCCGCCACCAGGTCTTCCTTGGCCGCCCCCTGCTGCTGGTAGTGCACCAGGTCCGACTCCATGAACACGGTGCAGCGCTCCCCCAGGGGCACCGGGGTGTCGCTGGCCAGGGCCAGCTTGCCGAACTCCTCCTTGATGGAGATGCCCAGCTTCTCCGCCTGCTCCTCCAAAAAGGAGCCGGTGCCCGCGGCGCACACCTTGTTCATCATGAAGTCCACGATGGCCCCGTTTTGCAAGCTGATGAACTTGGAGTCCTGCCCGCCGATCTCCAGAATGGTGTCCACCCGGGGGTTGATGGCCGCCGCCGCAGTGGCCTGGGCGGTGATTTCGTTGCGCACCAAATCCGCCCCGATGAAGTCCGCAGTCAGATAGCGCCCGGAGCCGGTGGTGGCCGCCCCCATGATTTGCACCCGGTCCCCCAGCTTCTCCCCGATGCGCTTTAAGCCCTCCTTCACGGCCTCCAGCGGCCGGCCCGCGGTCATCAGGTATTCCCGGGCCAACACCCGCATGCCCTCGTCGATCACCACCACGTTGGTGCTGATGGAGCCCACGTCGATGCCCAGGTAGCCTTCGGTGGCGTCCTCCGGGGCATCATGGATGGTATAGTGCTCCGGCGTGGCCGGGTGGCTGGGGTCGGCCAGGGGCGGCAGGTGCCGGATCTCCGCCGCGGCCTGGGCCAGGTGCTCCTTAAGCCCCGCCAGGTCCAGGCGGAAATCCGCCGGCGGGTCCTCCCGGGCCGTGGCCACCGCCCCCAGGGCCCCCAGGGAGCAGAAGTGTGGCGGAATGATCAGCTCCCCCGCCTCCAGCCCGAAGACGTGGTGAAAGGCCTGGCGCACCCCCAGGTTGTGGGCCACCCCGCCCTGGAAGACCACCGGCTTTTCGATGACCTTGCCCTTGGCGATGTTGCTCTTCAGGTTCCGCACCATGGCCTGGCACAGCCCGGCGATGATCTCGTAATCCGGTGTCGCCCCCTGCTGCAGGTGGATCATGTCCGTCTTGGCGAAGACGCTGCAACGGCCCGCCACCCGGGGCGGCGTGGTGGATCTCAGGGCGTGCTGGCTGAACTCCTCGATGCTGTAGCCCAGGCGGTGGGCCTGCTGGTCCAGAAACGAGCCCGTGCCCGCGGCGCACATGCTGTTCATGGCGAAGTCCCGGATCACCAGGTTTCCCCCGGCGTCCCGGTCCACCAGGATCAGCTTGGCGTCCTCCCCGCCCATGTCAATGATGGTCCGGGCCTCGGGATGAAACCCGAAGGTCCCCCGGGCCTGGGCGATGACCTCATTGATAAAGACGCCCCCCAATTTTTCCGCCGGGAGCTTGCCGCCGATGCCGGTGAAGGCCGCCAGCCGGAAGCTCTCCGGTGGGTACTGGGCGGTGATTTCCGTAAGGATCTCCAAGGCCGTGGGTAAAGGCTCGCCCCGGGTGCGCCGGTAGTCCTCCCACCGTACTTCGCCAGCGCCGTCCACCACCACGGTGTTGATACTGACGGACCCGATGTCCATGCCCAGGTACAGATGCTGATCCATATAGCGTTCCTATGTGTTCACTCGGCGCACGCGCAGCCGGCCGGTTTAGCAGCCTTTGGTTCGGGAAAAACAGATAAATTGCGAAACGTCCCCCGGTGTCCACTCCGGCACCTGGGGAGCTGGCAGGCCGACGGCCCGTACACAATCTCAACCGGCCCGCTGGTAGAAGCCCTGCTGCCGGTGGCGGGTGTAGGTCACCAGCCCCCGGCTCACCAACTCATCCAGCCGCTGACGCACCTGGGTCTCCGGCAAGCCCATGACCGCGGCTAGGTCGTCGGCGGTCTGGGGGCGGCGGGCCAGGGTCTCCAGGAAGTCTTCGTCCGTCAGCGCCCGCTGGGAGGTCTCCGTGGCCGGAAAATCCACGATGATCTCCGCGCCCCCTCCCAACTGCGCCGCGGCCGCCTCCATCTCCTGACGGTTCAAAGGGCGGGCGTCGGCCTCCACTACCGGGCGCACCGCGGTGTTGAGCTGCACCCGGTCGGGCCGCAGCCGCCGGATGGCCTCCCGCAGCTTCGCCAGCTCGTCCGGGGTGTCGTTGAGGCCCTTCAGGAGCAGCACCTCCAGCCAGATCTGCCCGGAGAACTCCTCTCGCAGGCGCGCCAATCCCTCCAGAAGATATTCCAGAGTCAAACCCGGGGTTGGGCGGTTGATTTTCTGAAACAACTCGGGCGACACCGTATCCAGGGACGGTAAGATGACATCCGCCGCCTGTAACTCCTGCCGGACGTCGACATCTGCCAGCAGGGTGCCGTTGGTGAGCACCGCCACCGGGACCGGAGTCAGTTTCTTCACCGCCCGAATGATGGTTCCTAAGCCGGAGTGCAAGGTCGGTTCGCCGGAGCCCGCTAGGGTGATGTGGTCCGGTAGCCGGGGCGCCTGGTCCACGTACTCCTCGATCTCCCCGATAATCTCCGCACTCGGGTAGTATTCGGCCCGCCTGCGGGTCAGGTGCGTGGTGCGTCCCACTTCACAGTAAATGCAGTCCAGGGAACAGGTTTTGGGCGGGATGAGATCCACCCCCAGGGAAAACCCCAAGCGCCGGGAGGGAACGGGCCCAAACAGGTATTTCATAAGGTTATGGTCGAAACAGTATCAAAAACAGCCAAGTTGGCATTGAATTATCTTGATCTTCAGTTCGTTCAGCAGTTCCCCCAACCGGCTGCGGCTGATTCCCAAGTCCTGGGCCAATTGGAATGCCGACTCGCAGGGAATTTTCCCATTTACCGCGGCGGCCCTGATTTTATCCTGCACTTCGCTATCTGTCATAATATTCGGCAAACGGTTTTTTTCGTCCCCTGGGGGACCACATGTGAATATGTGATATCTGAATTTCTCGGCTCCTTTATTTGTATAGCGCATAACCTTGCGAAAAGCAAGGCTGGACGGCGGAATTGCCGCCAAAACGTCGATCAGGAACGAAGCCGGAGGATGGGCCGCAGCACGCGGCCGGGGGAGAAGGGCCGAGCCCCGACCGGGGCCCGGGGAATAATTGCCTGCCGCCCCGCCCCGGGAAGATATCCCCGGGCGCCGGGGGGCTGAAATGATTGTCTATCGTTTCTATGCTTGTACGACGGTGGGGAGGCGTTTCTTGATCAGGTTCCGGGTGTCCACGATCAACCGGGCATGGGTGGCGATGAAGTCAGGATCATAGGCAGTATGATCTGTAATCACCACCACACAATCGTAGGATTGCAGGTTTTCCGGTGTCAACTCAATGGAATACTTGTTCAATTTGTATTTGCGGACCTTGGGAGCCATGGGAATGTGAGGGTCGTTGTAGTCCACCCGGGCGCCGTGGTCATATAGCAGCTCGATGATCTTGAAGGAGGGACTTTCCCGGGCGTCGTCCACGTCCTTTTTATACGCGAGGCCTAGGACCAGAACTTTGGCGCCCTTCAACGACTTGGCCTGATCGTTAAGGGCCTCCATTACCCGCTCCACCACGTAATAGGGCATATTGGTGTTGATGTCGCCCGCCAGTTCGATGAACCTGGTGGAGAAGTCGTATTCCCGGGCCTTCCAGGTCAGGTAGAAGGGATCGATGGGAATGCAGTGCCCCCCCAACCCCGGCCCCGGATAAAAGGCCTGGAACCCGAAAGGCTTGGTCTTGGAGGCCTCGATGATCTCGAAGATGTCCAATCCCATGCGCAGGCACAGCATCTTCAATTCGTTCACCAGGGCGATATTCACCGAGCGGTAGATGTTCTCCAACAGCTTGCTCATCTCCGCCGCCTGGGTGGAGGACACCGCCACCACCCGGTTCACGACCTGCTCGTACAGGGCCACCCCCAAATCCAGGCACGCCGGGGTGATGCCGCCCACCACCTTGGGGATGGTGCTTACCTGATATACAGGATTTCCCGGGTCCTCCCGCTCCGGCGAAAAGACCAGAAAGAAATCCTTGCCGACGGTAAGGCCGGACTGGTTCAGCAGGGGCAGCACCTCTTCTGCAGTGGTGCCCGGGTAGGTGGTGGATTCCAGGGACACCAACTGGCCGGGACGTAAGCAGGAGCTGATCAGCCTGGTAGTGTTGAGGACGAACTGCAGGTCCGGTTCCCGGTTGACATTCAAGGGCGTCGGTACGCAGATGATCAGGGCGTCGGGTTCACCCAGACGCCCCATGTCGGCGGTGGCCGTAAAGCGCCGCGGCTGACATTGAGTCAGGGCGGCGATGCCCGCAGCGGGAATATGCTTGATGTATGACTCCCCCCGGTTTAAGGCCTCGACCTTTTCCCCGTCCGTATCAAACCCCAACACCTGGAAGCCCATTTCGGCAAAGCGCAACACCAGGGGTAGGCCCACGTATCCCAGGCCGATAATCCCCACCATCGCCTGTTTCAGCTGAATTTTATCTAAGAGCTCCATCCTTCTCCCTTAAAACAGCCTGCCGGTCCGGTTAGCGGGGCAGGCTGACGAAATTTATAGCGGTTCTCGAAAGTTTTTTCCTCTCCGCCCCCCCATCCTGATCTTATCCCCTGAGGGGAGAAGGGATCATACGGGAGATACTTTCGAGAACTACTATAAAAAAATGGCGTGTCGATCACGCCTGAAAAAGCCGTATGTGGGGAAGGGCTATTTCTGACTCCAGAACCTCGCCCACCAGCTCTTTTCCGGTAGTCCGGAGTCGACTTCCTGAGGTTCCAGAGGCGGCTCCAGAGGGACACTGTCCGGGCTGTCCAACTCCTCATACTTCTCGGGCAGGGGCGGATTGGCCGGAAACTCGGAGTGGGATAAGAACTGGGAAATAGCCGGAACCAGCTGACTGGTCATTTCCAGCACCAGTCCCTCCAGACGGGTGAGTCGCCCGGACAGCTCTGTGACCTGACTCCTCAAGTTGTTGTCTGCTCCCACCGGGATGCTGAGCGACGGGTCGGCACCGGAGGGAGCGGCGGCGGCTGCAGTCTTTTCCGGCTCCTCGCCATCAGGGCCCTCCAAAGCCCCGCCTTGCGCCGCCACCACCGTATCGATGAACTCGGCGTCGATTTCATGGCGGCCTTCGGCAAATCCCGCCACCAGAGCTAGGTCGCACCAGGCGTTCAACCGGCGGGGAACCCCCTGGGTATATTCGTAGAGCCGATCAAGGGCAGAATCGGTGAAGATGCCGCTGCCCCCCGCCCGGGCCAACCGGTAGCGGACATATTCCTTGGATTCCAAGCGATCCAGGGGGCGGAGGTGGTAGTGCACCGCCACCCGCTGCGCCAACTGCCGTAAAGAGGGATGCCGGAGACGGTCCCGTAGTCCGGGCTGTCCCACCAGAATGACCTGCAGGAGGGGGTCCTTGCCGGCCTGCAGATTGGACAGCAGACGCAGTTCCTCCAGGGCCTCGGGTCCCAAATTCTGGGCCTCGTCCACCATCAACACCACATTTTCCTTGCGGCTGTAGGCCGTCAGCAGAAACTGGTTGAAGGCCGCCAACCGGGCGGCACGATTGGCGAAACGGCCCCGCACTTCGAATTCCCGAAGCAAGAGTTCCAACAAGTCCTCGGCCTCAAAGGACGTTTGGTAGAGCACCCCCAACCGTTGGTGTCCCCGTTTGTTTTTCAGCAGGGATTTCAGCAGAGTCGTTTTGCCGGCCCCTACCTCCCCGGTGAGCACCACGAAGCCCACCCTCTGGGTAAGGCCGTATTCCAGGTAGGCCTTGGCCAGCTTGTGTTGGGGGCTGAGATAGAGAAAATCCGGGTCGGGTAAAAGATTGAAGGGTCGCTCTTTGAGCCCGTAAAAATCTTCATACATAGTGGTTATTTCATCCAGGGGAGCTTGAAGCGTTTTTCAACCGGTTGGCTGTAGCTATAGTAATAATCTTTGTTTTCCTGGTGCATGGTTTTGTTGAGGACAAAACCCAGCACCGGGAATTTCTTCAACATCTCCAGACACCGGTCGATATCTTCCCGTGGAGTCTTATTGGCCTCCACCACCAGGATAATGCCGTCCACGTAGGGGGCAAAGGCCATGGCGTCGGCAAAAGTGAGAATGGGAGGCAGATCGAAGAGAACGTAACGATCGGGGTAACAATGCTTCAGTTCCTGAACCAGATCGGTCATTTGCGGTGACCTGACCAGTTCCGCGGCGTCGGGAGCCGGTCGGCCCCCCGGCAGCAGCACCAGTTTGTTCAGACCCTGGGGATGAATCAGGAGTTCGGGGATGGGAACGCCGTTTTTCAGGTAATCCACCAGACCCGTGTCAGTCTGTAGCCCGAAGATACGGGCAACCGAGGGGTTGCGCAGATCCGCATCCACTAACAGGACCGTCTGGTCGATTTCCTGGGAGATGCTGATGGCCAGGTTGATGGCGGTGAGGGTTTTGCCTTCGTCCGGCCGCGGTCCAGTGAACATCAGGGTGTTGCGTTCGCCGTCCTTGGTGTTGAGCAAAATATGGGTGCGCAAGTGTTTATATTCCTCGGCCACCGGAGCGAGTTCGCTGCTGACGATCAACCGGTTCCGGGCGAGCAATTCGAAATCCACCGGCACCGTGCGAGTGACGGTATAGCAGATTTCTTTTACAGGTTCGCTGATACCCACGGAGCCCGCCACTGGCAGCGGCTTTTGAGGGGTTGGGGAGGCGGAGGGCGCCTCCACATCGGAGGTTTCCGGCTTTTGTTGTTTGGCCTTGGCCCGTTCCAGGGCTTTGTCGATGAAACTCAATGTACTTTACCTCTTTTAACGGCAGTAGACGGAATATAATACCGTTTTTCGGCCTGATGGCGGCAACCGGCAGAACAAGAACTCCGGCCGGTCGTGCCGTTGGCAGCTCTTAGGTATATTTATTCGCCAGGCGGAATAATCTGGCCATTAATACCCAAAGATCCATATATAAGAAATGGAAAAGGAGAATAAACAGGACGATGGAAATTCCCGTGGCGGCGGCGATGAGTCGACGACGGCGTTTCTCCTGGAAGAGATCCGTATCTGTTTGAATTTTTCTGATGGAGCCCAAGACCTGCAGGCCGGTGCGCCACCCCAGCTCATCAGCCGATTTGACCGAATGATCCAGATTTTCCACCATGGCCACCATCCCCAGGCCGGAACCCAGGCTCACAAAGAAGCCGGCCAGGATAATCAGCCAGCGCTTGGGACTCACCGGTTTCTCAGGGAAACTCGCCGGATCGATGAGGGTGAACTTCTCGCCCTTCTGATGCTCTTCCATGCCTTCGGCGATGCGGGCCTCCAATAATTTATTCATGACCTCCTGATACTTGACGTGGGCATTCTGGTAATCCCGCTGCATCGCCAGATATTCCTGCTCCACCTTGGGGGTGTCTTCCAGACGCTTGCGATATGTATTAAGTTTTCCCTCCAAGTCTTGACGCTGCTTTTTCAGCATAGCGATATCGTTGTTGGCGGATTGCACCTGGGTGATCAGGGCGATATACGCCGGATTCTCCGGCTCGCTCACCGGCGGTTTGGGAGCAGCCTGGCCCTGCATCTGCTCGAGACTGGCGATTTCACTTTTTAACTTGCGGACTTCCGGGTGTTGTTCGGTATATTTGCCCTGTTTTTCGGCCAGGTCAGCCCGCAGTTTCTCCAGGGTCTGCCGCTGCATGGCGGTCCCGCCGCCCTTTTGGACCACGAGCTTTTCCAGTTGGGCCTTTTCCCGCAGGGCTTTTTGAATATCCGGGTGATTATCCGAGAATTTGGACCGCAGATCGGCCAACAGGACCGCCAGGAAGTGCAGCCGGGATTGGGGATCCTGGACCCGCTCCCCGGTGCCGCTGATGATGGGGGAATCGGGTTTCACGTTGGCCAGTTGACCTTCCAGATAGATGCGCCGCTCTTCGGCGCCGCGAATGTTGTTGTCGATCTGCTTGATGTCATTCTCCAGACGCTCCGCCTGCGCCAGGTTGAACTGCTGCAATTCGGGCAACGTGCCTTCGTGGTCGGCTTTGAATTTACTGATTTTCTCCCCGATGATGCGGATGCGATCCTCCAGCGCCTTTAATTCCGCCTCGAGAAACTTCGTGGTAGACTGGGCCATCTCCTCCCGGGTCTTTAAATTCTGTTCCAGGTAAGAGGATGCCAACGTGCCAGCCACCCTTTGCGCCATGGCGGGATTCTTGTCCCGGTAGGAGATCTGGAAGGCAATGGTGACGGCCTCCCCGCGGCCGGCGCGGCGTCGGTCGGCCACTTGGGCGCTGATGGTGTTGAAGGTGATATTGTCCCGCATGGTTGCGATAATTTCTTCCTGGGTGTACTTATCCTTCATGTCCGGATACAGGTTGAATTGTTGGATGATCTGCCAGAGTTTGGTGCGGGACAGAATTTGCTGGGTGAGGCTTTGAATACGCTGGTCGGCGAATCCGGTGACCGTGGACCGCACGAAGTCCGCCGGAATTTGCTGTTCCTCGATGAGAATTGTGGAAGTCGATTCAAAAATCGGAGGTAAGAGGAAGGCGACGAGGGTCACCACGAGGAATACAACCACTGCCGGGATAATAAAATAATTTCTTCTGGTCTTTAAGACCATCAGGTAATAGCGAATATCGGTTGCCTGTTCTTTCATTTTTTCAAAAGCCTTTGTGAGAATTATTTGTTATCGTCGCGTTTACTTACTGCCTTTGAACGCGAGCGGGTATTGTAGTGATAGTTCTTTCGGCGAAATCAGCCATTGAGATCGCTTAATATTGGGCATGAATGGGATAGGAGTAATTCAATGCCAACCAGACCACGTGTTGATCGGTAGTTTGATGGTTTATCCGATCTTCCCGGAAGCCAAAACTGTATCCCGGGGTTAATCCCAATTTCTCCGTAATCCGGTAGGTCAATTGTGGTGAGACGCTGAAAAAGGTGGAGGCTGACTTGCTGCGCGGCGAACTGTTATCGCTCGTAGAAAAATAGCCGTTTAGTCCTCCGGATAATTTTTCGGTGAAATTGTAGCGCGTGGTCAAGTAGAGCCGATTCGTCTCGTACAGGCCGCCATAGGCCGATCCCGACTGCGACCGACTATAGCCCCCGGTAATACTGCCTTGGGTCCAGGTTTTGGTAGTGGAGATCTGGACATAAGGCTGGACAGAGGATTCGGTTTTGCGCCGTTGTCGGACCTGGACGAAAAAGGGGAAGCCGTTGGTGTCCAGGGTGGCGAACTTGAAAGACTGTTCGGTGAAATTGGCGCCGGCCAGCATGAGGACGTACCAACTTTCGGAAAAGTTATGCACCAATCCCCCGTAAGTGCCCAAGGAGCGATAGTAATCCCCTCCCGGATAGCGGGTTTCATTGACGGACACGGTACCCCGGAGAGTGGTTTTTTCATTGCTCAAGAGGTAATCCAGGCCGCTGTTCACCCCCTGGCTGGTATAGTTGCGAAAAGCCGGATCCTGGTAACTGACCTGATAAAAGGAATATCCCACGCTGGCCAGCAGTCTTTCCGTGAGGGCGTAGGCCAGGGCCGGGTTGACGGCGATGGATTCCCGGGGGGTGCGGTTCATGAACAACCCGGAGGTGGTCAACTCCTGGATTAAGGTGCTATCGACGATATAGGCCGAATTCAGGGTAAAATTGAGCCGCGGCAGGACTTGGTAACGCCCGTTGATCTGATAATTCTGATCGATGGTGTCCAGGTTGCTGTGGGTGATGTAAAGCAACCCGGTGGGCCGGAGGATGGCCTGGAGTTGGCTGATCTCGGTGGCGTATTTAAAATCCAGCCCCGGGCGAATGGTGAAGATGTAATCACTGAGTTTGGTGCCGAAATTATAGTTGAGGTTGCTGTTGAATTCACTTCGGAGGTCTATCGACGGCGTCACCGACCAATCCGCCGCCATTCCCGTCTGGACACTCCCCCCCACCAGCCACGCAGCCAGAATCAGCAAGACCTTGGTTGTCCAGGTTTTCATCTTTCAGCCCTATCAGGAAGCGGTTAGGGAACCACAACGACATCGCCAGGTAACAGAATACGGTCCTGGGAGAGCATCTGCCCCCGGGAGACGGAGTTGTAATCAAAGGGAAAGAGTTCGTCCTGGCCGACGCCCTTGCGGAGAATGGCGATGGACCCCGGAGAGGCGAAGGGCGTCAGGCCGCCCGCCATGGCAATGGCCTGCATCACCGTTGTGGGCCGGCCCACCAGAAATTCCCCGGGGCGGTTGACCTTGCCGGTGACGTAGATTTTATAATGTTGCGCCTTGAGCAAGATGACGCTGACGCTGGCGTCGGTGACGAATTTCTCCAGGCGTTTGCTGATGTCCTCCTGCAGTTCTTTCACGGTCTTACCGGCCGCGGGGATGTCGCCGATCAACGGGTAAGAGATCTTGCCATCGGGACGCACGACCAACTGTTTGGTGAGATCGGGCTCCTTCCACACCGCTACCTCAATAACGTCTTCGGCCCCCAATTTATACCGTTCCTGCTCCAGGGGCAGGCCTTCGGCCGCCACCTGGGTTTCCACCGTGTACGTGGGTCGCGGGACGCAGCCCAGGGTCAGTACCAGTAATCCTCCCACCACACAAATCACCAACTGCCGCATGCGATCCTTCATGAGTCATCCACCCCGTTGTCTGTGGTTTGCAGTGTGCTATCTTTCTCCCGGCGGCGATGTCGGGCGATCATCCCGGGAGCGGTTCACAAGAGGAATTTTCCCTGAACGACTTCACGCATCCTGTTTTGCAATTATAAGACCAAAGGTTCGTACAGGAGCCATCTATCCCGGAAAACTGAATAATATTCCGTTTGGCGCGTCAATTTCTGAACGTCGCCGCGCCGTTATGTTTCAATATATAAACAAATAGTTCAGAAAAATTTACGTGGCATATAGGCCATGTTCAAGATTATGATTTCATGTTGATATTTTAACACATAGCTTTCTGGATTTTGGTAATTATTTGACGCAGCCGTTGTCAATAAAGCTACTCTCCCGCTGGTCGCGGCCGCGGGCGCGGTGCCTGCAGGGCCGGAGCGAGCCCCTTAAAATCGCGCCACCTTGCGGATGGCGCGACTGATGCGGCCGGCGTCCGGCAGGTAATGGTCCTCCAATTTCAACAAGGGGACCACCGTGTCGTAGCCGGTGACCCGTTCCGGCGGGGCGGCCAGGGAGAGAAACGCCCGTTCGTTGATGCGGGCCATGATTTCCGCGGCCAGGCCGCAGGTGCGGGGGGCCTCGTGAACGATCACCACCCGTCCGGTTTTTTGGACGGAGGCCATGAGGGTGTCGTCATCCAGGGGCGAGATGCTGCGCACATCGATGACTTCGGCGCTGATGCCCTCCGGGGCGAGTTGGTCCGCGGCCCGCAGGGCCTCCCGCACCATGGCCCCCCAGGCGATGACCGTGACCTGCTCCCCCGGGCGCACGATTTTGGCCTGCCCCAGGGGCACGAGATACTCACCTGCGGGCACTTCCTCCCGGATGGCCCGATACAGGCGTTTGGGCTCCATAAAGACCACCGGGTCCGGGTCCCGCAGGGCCGCGACCAGCAGCCCCTTGGCATCGGCAGGGGTGGCCGGAATGACCACCTTGAGGCCGGGGGTGTGGGCCAGGATGGCCTCCGGGCTTTCGGAGTGGTGCTCCGGGGCGTGGATGCCGCCGCCGTAGGGAAAGCGGATCACCAGGGGCTGGGTGAAGAGGCCCCGGCTGCGGGTGCGGTAACGGCTGATGTGGCTCATGAGCTGGTCCAGGGCCGGGGGCAGAAAGCCGTCGAACTGGATTTCGGCCACGGGCTTGAAGCCCCCCACCGCCAGGCCCAGGCTGACGCCCACGATGCCGGATTCCGCCAGGGGGGTGTCGATGACCCGCTCCGGGCCGAACTGCTGCCAGAGGCCGTCGGTCACCCGGAAAACCCCGCCCAATTGCCCCACGTCCTCCCCCAGGACAATGATGCTGGCATCCCGGGCCATTTCTTCGGCCAAGGCCAGGTTGATGGCCTCCACCATGTTGAGCTTAGCCACGGGAGGCCTCCTGCCGGGCCGCCAGGAGGCGGTGGTGATAGTCCTGCTGACTTTGGAGATAGGGGGGCAACCGGTCAAAGGTGTAATCGAAGATGTCGTCGGGGTTGGCGGACACCGCGGCCTCGGCTTCCCGGGCTTCCTGGCGGGCCCAGTCCTCGTGGCGGGCCTGGCGCGGGGCTTCCGTCTCCGGGGTGATGAGGCCCTGGTTCTCCAGATAGAGGCGGAGCCGGAGCAGCGGATCAAAGGGGGCCTGCGCCGCCAGTTCCTCCTCGGGGCGATAGCGGGTGGGATCATCGGCGGTGGTGTGCGGCCCCAGACGGTAGGTTTGGGCCTCGATGAGGGTGGGGCCGTCGCCGGCCCGCGCCCGGGCGGCGGCCTCCCGGGTGGCGGCGTAGACCGCCACCAGATCGTTGCCGTCCACCTGGATGCCGGGGAACCCGTAGGCCACCGCCTTCTGGGCCAGGGTGGGCGAGGCGGTCTGCCGGGGCCGGGGCACGGAAATGGAGTACTGGTTGTTCTGGCAGAGAAACACAGTGGGGGTGCGGAAAACCCCGGCGAAATTAAGGGCTTCATGGAAGTCGCCCTTGGAGGTGGCGCCGTCGCCGAAATAGGTCAGGCAGACCCAGGCCTCTCGCTTTAAGCGGGCGGCCCAGCTCAGACCCACACCGTGCAGGGTCTGGGTGCCCACCGGGGCGCTGATGGGGAGCACCCGCACCCCGTCGGGGAAATGGCTGCCCCATTCGCAGCCCATCCAATAGAGATAGATCAGGCGCAGGGGCACGCCCTTGAGCAGCATGGCCCCCATCTCCCGGAAGGAGGGCACCACCCAATCCTCGGGGGCGAGGGCCGCGGCGCTGCCGGTGACCGCGGCCTCCTGGCCCAGGGTGGGGGGATAGGTGCCCATGCGGCCGGCCCGCTGCAGGGTGAGGGCCACCTGATCGGCCGCCCGCAAAGCCACCATGCGGTCGTAGAGCTCCAGGAGGACCTCGTCGGTGAGCTCCGCCGGCCGCCGGGTTTCGTCCAGGGCACCGTCGGGGGCCAGAATGCTCAGGCGGCGGCCGTCCAGGGGATTAAAATCATCGGTCAACATGGGCATCCCCCGGGGCCGCTCAATCCCGGGCCCAGGCTTTCAAGGCCTCCCAGGAGACCTCGCCGCAGAGCCAACGGCCGGTGTGGGAGTTGTAAAAGAAGGGCACCCCGCCACAATGACCCTGATCCAACTGCCGCCAAAAGGCGGCATTGGCCTGATTGTGCCAGACCTCCAGACGCCGGACCGAGACCCCCAACTCCTCTTCCAGGCGATCGACGAGGGGGGCCATCTGGTGACAATGGCCGCACTCCTGCCCGTAAAACTCCAGCAAATGGTACTCGGCTTGACCGACCATGCCGTGATCACTCCCTTGTGCAGGTGATGACTTAATGTAGGAGGAACCGACGTCTTTGTCAAGTTTTGCCATGGTTAGGCGTCAGTAACACCTCCCCGGGTCCGAGGGCCCGGGGAGGGGGCCGGCGATATTCCGGATAAATTCCGCTATTCAGCGGGATGGGAAAAATTTTTTTTTTTGCCCCCAAATCCCGGATAAATCCCGCTCAAATCCCGTAAATCCCGCTCGCGCCCGCATTTCGCGGCGCAACCGCTTCGGATGGATCCCGCTCCATTCCGCTTC
>CAYRYV010000025.1:0-44850 GCA_964428565.1 uncultured Desulfobacterales bacterium
GGAAGGCGGCCGCACCGTCGGCGCCGGCGTCGTCAGCCAGGTCATCGAGTAACGGATTGAAGGTATGATTACACACAAGATTCGCATACGCCTCAGATCATACGACCACAAACTGCTGGACCAGTCGGTGGGCGAAATCGTAGACACGGCGAGGCGCACCGGCGCCACAGTGGCGGGGCCCATTCCGCTCCCTACGGATATCAATAAATACTGCGTGCTCCGCTCGCCGCACGTGGACAAGAAGTCCCGGGAACAGTTCGAAGTCAGGACGCACAAGCGTCTCCTGGACATTCTGGAGCCCACGCAACAGACGGTGGACGCCTTGATGAAGCTGGACCTGGCCGCCGGGGTGGATGTCGAGATCAAACTGTAATCCACCTGACGGCGATAACGCGGGCACCAACGGAACGGATACGAACGGCCATGTGTAAGAGTCTCTTGGGAAAAAAAGTGGGGACCACCCGGATCTTCTCGCCGGACGGCGCGGCAGTGGCGGTGACCGTCATCGAAGCGGGCCCCTGCTATCTAGTGCAGAAAAAGACCACGGCCAGCGATGGCTATGAAGCCCTTCAACTGGGGTTTGACCGCAAGCGCCTGGAAAAGTTGACCAAACCCTTGAAGGGCCATATGGAAAAGGGGAATTTTAAGAGCGGCTTCCGTTTTCTGCGGGAAGTTCGTCTGGAGTCTGCCGAGGGTTACGAGGTGGGGCAGGAATTTGACGTAACCCAGTTTCAGCCGGGCGACCGGGTGACCATCGTGGGCACCAGTAAAGGCCGCGGTTTTGCCGGAGTCATCAAACGCTGGGGCTTCCAGCGGGGACCGGAGACCCACGGCTCCATGTCGCATCGGGCCCCCGGGTCCATCGGAGCCAGCGCTTACCCTTCCCGCGTCATCAAGGGCAAGAAGCTTCCCGGGCGTATGGGAAATGCCCGGGTGACAGTGGCCAACCTGGAAGTCGTGGATGTGCGTCCGGACGAAAATTTGATCCTGATCAAGGGAGCAGTGCCCGGAGCCATCAATGGCCTGGTGATGATCAGGAAGGGCAAGTAAGCCGATCAGGAAGAGATAGACCATGCCTGTGATAGATGTGTATGATGTCAGTCGTGCCAAGGTGGGGGAGATCACCCTGCGGGACGATATCTTCGGTGTGCCGGTGCAGGGGCATATTCTGCACGAAGTGGTGACCATGCAGTTGGCCTGCCGCCGGGCCGGTACGGTGAACACCAAAGGACGTTCCGAAGTCAGGGGCGGCGGCCAGAAACCCTGGCGGCAGAAAGGCACGGGGCGGGCTCGGGTCGGAACCCGGCGGTCCCCCTTGTGGCGGGGCGGCGGCACGGTTTTTGGGCCCAAACCCCGCAGTTACGCCTATAAGGTGCCCAAGAAAGTCCGACGGCTGGCCCTGAAGATGGCGCTGTCCAGTAAAGTGGCCAACGGCCAGCTCCTGGTGCTGGAAAATTATCCGTTCGAGGCGCCCAAGACCAAAGAATTCGTTAACGTTCTGAAACAACTGCAAATCGGCAAGGCATTATTTATCACCGCCGAAGAGTTGCCGGGTTTGATGCTGTCGGCCCGCAACGTCCCCTACGTGCAGGTGATGCGCAGCGAAGGTCTGAACGTCTACGACATCCTGCGGTATGAGCACCTGGTGCTCCTCAAGCCGGTTATCAGCCAGATTGAAGAGAGGTTGGCAGCGTGAAGTCCTATCACCACCTCATTAAGGGGCCCCTGATCACCGAGAAGAGCCATACGCAGACAGAAGTGGCCAATAAGGTGACCATTAAAGTCGATCCCAAGGCCAATAAAATTGAAATTCGCAAGGCCGTGGAAGAGGTCTTCAAGGTCAAGGTGCTGGCGGTCAACACCATGCGCTTCGAAGGCAAGACCAAGCGGGTGGGCCGGACAGTGGGCAAACGCCCGGATTGGAAAAAGGCGGTGGTGACCCTGGCTCCCGGCGAAAAGATTCCCTTTTTCGAAGGGGTGTAAGGCGCCGATGGCGAGCAAAGGAATAGTGTTATGGCGTTAATTCAAAGAAAACCGACTTCCCCGGGGCGCCGTTTCCAGACGGTGAGCGATTTCGCGGAAATCACCACCGACCGCCCCAACAAGCGTTTGACGAAGCCCTTGAAAAAAAAGGGCGGACGGAATAACCTGGGGCGGGTGACAGCCCGGCACCGGGGCGGCGGACATAAACGGCTCTATCGGGTAATCGACTTTAAGCGGGACAAACTGGAGGTGCCCGCCAAGGTAGCCTCCATCGAATACGACCCCAACCGGTCCGCCCGGATTGCCTTGTTGCACTACATGGACGGGGAAAAACGGTATATCCTGGCTCCCCTGGACCTGAAAGTGGGCGATACGGTTGTCGCCAGCCGCGAGGCGGACATCAAACCCGGAAACTCCCTGCCCTTGAGGAATATCCCCTTGGGCACCCTGGTGCATAACATCGAGATGAAGATCGGCAAGGGCGGACAGATGGCCCGCGCCGCCGGCTGTTACGCCCAATTGGTCGCCAAGGAAGGGAAATATGCCCAGATGAAGCTGCCTTCCGGCGAGGTGCGGCAGATTCTGTTGGATTGCCGAGCATCGGTGGGGCAATTGGGGAATCTGGAGCATGAAAACGTCTCCTATGGCAAGGCCGGCCGCAAGCGCTGGTTGGGGAAGCGCCCCCGGGTGCGCGGCGTGGCCATGAACCCGGTTGATCATCCCATGGGCGGCGGCGAAGGCAGGTCTTCGGGCGGCAGACATCCCTGCAGCCCCTGGGGCATGCCCACCAAGGGCTACAAGACCCGGAAACCCAAGGAAAGTGATCGCTACATCGTCAAGCGCCGGAACAAGTAGTCTCCGGGTTCCGGGAGGTCGGGGTTGAACCTAAAACTGTAAACGTAACTGAGAAAACTGCTTGTTTCGGAGGAACCGTGCCGCGGTCACTGAAAAAAGGCCCCTATATCCAGGAGAGCCTGATGGAAAAAGTATTAAAGGCCAAAGAGACCCAGGATCGCCGGGTAATCAAGACCTGGTCCCGGCGGTCGACTATCACTCCTGATTTTGTTGGCCTGACGTTGGCGGTCCATAACGGTAAGAAGTTTATCCCCGTCTTTGTCACGGAGAACATGGTGGGTCACAAGTTGGGTGAGTTTTCCCCCACCCGCACCTTTTACGGCCACGCCGGGGCGAAGAAAACCCGGGTCAAAGGCAAGTGATAGCTAACAAGGATTGATCGGGCCATGGAAATACGCGCACAAGCAAAATACGTTCGCCTCTCCCCGCAAAAGGCGCGGCTGGTCACCCGCGCCGTGAAGGATCTGAAAGTTGAGGAGGCGCTGGCGGTATTGCAGTTCATCCCCAAAAAAGCGGCCCGCCTGGTTCGCCGGGTGGTGGAATCGGCAGTGGCCAACGCCGGGCAACGTCCTCAGATTGATGTGGATGCCTTATATATTAAGAAAATTTACGTGGACGGCGGGCCCACCATGAAAAGGTTCATGTCCCGGGCCATGGGGCGGGTTAATCACATACTGAAACGCACCAGCCATATAACGGTGATCTTGGACGAAAAAACCGGGAAATAGTATTCCGGAAATGGCGACGGGAGAAATCTCGGAAGAGTTTGCCTAGGAGGACGGGTTGGGACAGAAGGTACATCCAGTTGGATTCCGTTTGGGGAGCTACCGGCAATGGCATTCCTGTTGGTTCGCCCGTAAGGATTATGCCAAGTTGCTCCTGGAAGATCAGCACATCCGTAATTTCATCAAAAATGAGAGGGAACTCCAGGGGTCCGGGATTGCGTCGGTGGACATCGAACGGGCCGCCAACAAAGTCAAAATCAAGATTCATGCCTCCCGCCCGGGGGTCATCATTGGCCAGAAAGGAAAAAAGATCGACGACCTCCGTCGAAAGCTTGAAAAGCTGGTCAACCGGGAACTGATCGTTGACATCATGGAGGTTCGCAAGGCCGAAGTAAACGCCCAACTGGTGGCCGAGAACATCGCCCAGCAGCTGGAGCGCCGGGTCGGCTTCCGCCGGGCCATGAAAAAGGCGGTCAACCAGGCGATGAAATTCGGGGCGCAGGGCATCAAAGTACGGGTGGCCGGACGCCTGGGGGGCGCCGAGATGGCCCGGAAGGAATGGTACCGGGAAGGCCGGGTACCCCTGCACACCTTGCGGGCCGACATCGATTACGGTATGGCCGAAGCCAAGACCACTTATGGAGTCATCGGGGTGAAGGCGTGGATCTTCAAGGGTGAGATTCTCCCGGAAGATCTTGAAACCAGATAAGGGCGCAACGCCCCGGACCTGAACCTGGGATACGACAATGCTAAGTCCAAAAAGAATTAAATATCGCAAACAACAAAAAGGTCGCATGCGAGGCCAAGCCAACCGGGGCAATACCCTGGCTTTTGGGTCATTCGGCCTGCAGGCCCTGGAATGCGGGTATCTTACCAGCCAACAGATCGAAGCGGCCCGGGTGGCCATGACGCGTCATGTCCGCCGGGGCGGTAAGATTTGGATACGGATCTTCCCGGATAAACCCGTTACCAAAAAACCGGCGGAAACCCGCATGGGAAAAGGGAAAGGCAGTCCGGAAGGCTGGGTGGCGGTGATCAAACCCGGCCGCATGCTCTACGAGATGGACGGGGTGGTGGAGGAAGTGGCCCGGGAAGCCCTGCGGCTGGCCAGCCACAAATTGCCCATTCCCACCAAGATTGTGGTACGGGAGGTTGTCCAGGAATGAAGGCTGCCGACCTGCGGGAACTGACATTGGAAGAATTGCAGGCCAAGCTCAAGGAACTGCAAGAAGAGATCTTCAACCTGAATTTTCGGGCCGCCAGCCAGCAGTTGGATAACACTGCGGCACTGGGGCATACCCGGAAGGATATCGCCCGGGTGTTGACGGTACTTCGGGAAAGGGAATCGGCCGCCGCCTGAACGCCAACGGCCCCCGACACCCCGGAGGCGGACCGCGGACACATCGCCGGCCGACCAACAAACCAAAGGATTCTGACTACCTTTTTGATGGATATGTGAGCGCATGAGTGAAGCAAGAGGCCACCGGAAGACGCTGGTAGGAGTCGTGGTAAGCGACAAGATGGAGAAGACCGTGGTGGTGCAGGTGGAAAGATTGGAGCGACATCCCATTTACCACAAAACGGTCCGCCGCCGGAAGAGATATAAGGCACATGATGAAGCCAACGCCTGCCAGATCGGTGATCGGGTAATGATCATCGAATCCCGGCCCTTGAGCAGCGACAAGCACTGGCGGGTAAAGGAAATCATCGAAAAGGCCGCCTAGGCGGGCGAAGCAGGCAACAGAGGCTCTGACGATCAATGAGCCGGGTCGGGCCCCGCGGCCCTGCCGGCCGTAGATGCGAGACTAGCTATGATACAGGTACACACCAAATTAAACGTGGCGGACAATTCCGGCGCCAAGAAAATCCAGTGCATCCGGGTCTTGGGGGGCACACGCCGCCGCTATGCCCGGGTGGGGGACATCATTATCGTGGCCGTGAAGGAAGCCATGCCCAACGCCAAGGTGAAAAAGGGCGACGTCAAGCGGGCGGTGGTGGTGCGCACGATCAAAGAAACCCGGCGCCAGGACGGCACCTATATCAGATTTGATGACAATTCGGCGGTGTTGATCAATCCCCAGGGGGAACCCATCGGCACCCGCATCTTCGGCCCGGTGGCCCGGGAGTTGCGCGCCAGGCGATTCATGAAGATCGTTTCCCTGGCTCCTGAGGTTTTATAAGGGTAAGGCCATGGCAAAAACAAAGACCGTCGTGCAGTATAAGATCAGGATCAAGAAAAACGACAAGGTGGAGGTAATCACCGGTCGGGAAAAAGGCAAAACCGGCAAGGTATTGAAGGTCCTGCCGGAAAAAAACCGGGTCCTGGTGGAAAAAGTCAACCTCATCAAACGCCACACACGCCCCAGCCCCAGCACCGGCCAGGGAGGCATCATCGAGAAGGAAGCCTCACTGCCCATCTCCAACGTCATGGTGGTCTGCGGGAAATGCATGGCGCCCACCCGGCTGGGAATCACCCTGACCGCCGACGGCAAACGGGTGCGCACCTGTAAGAAGTGCGGCGAACTTATCGAAGGATAGTTGGTCCAATGACGCGCCTTTCCGATTTTTATAAAAATGAATGTGTGCCCTTGATGATGCAGGAGTTCCGCTACAAGAGCCCCATGCAGGTGCCCCGGCTGCAAAAGGTCATAGTGAACATGGGATTGGGCGAAGCCACCCAGAACATCAAAGTCCTGGATTCCGCCAGCGCCGAGTTGGGGGCCATTACGGGCCAGAAACCCGTGGTAACCCGGGCCCGCCGCTCCATCGCCGCCTTCAAACTGCGTGAGGGCATGCCCATCGGCTGCATGGTAACCTTGCGCCGGGACCGGATGTACGAATTCCTGGACAAATTGATGAATATTGCACTCCCCCGGGTGCGGGACTTCCGGGGAGTCTCCGGCAAGTCCTTCGACGGTCGCGGCAACTATACCTTGGGTATCAAAGAGCAGATTATTTTCCCGGAAATCGACTACGATAAGATCGATAAGATCAAGGGCATGAACATCACCATCGTCACCACGGCCAAAACCGACGAGGAGGCCAAGTTTCTCTTGAGCCGCCTGGGGATGCCCTTCCGGAATTAGGCCGGCGCGGCCTGGCGTACACCATATTCAGGCGACTAGTTTAAGGAGGCTGAAGTGGCCAAAAAGTCCTTGATTGCCAAAGCCCAACGGCAACCAAAATTTTCTGTGCAGAAATATAACCGCTGCCCCCTGTGCGGACGGCCGCGGGCGTATATCCGGAAGTTCGGCATTTGCCGCCTGTGTTTCCGCCAATTGGCCTTGAGGGGAGAAATCCCCGGGGTGATCAAATCGAGCTGGTAAGCCCTGTCCTGGAAATGGACGTGGCCGGTCGGCCCGAACCGGATTCCCTATGAAGCAAGAGTTAAGTAATTAGAGGAGTGCCTGTATGAGCCTCACCGATCCCCTGGCAGATATGTTGACCCGCATTCGGAACGCGGGGGCCGCCAGATTTGACAAGGTAGACATTCCCGCCTCCCAGATGAAGATCAATGTAGCCCGCATCTTGAAGGATGAAGGCTATATTAAAAATTTTAAGGTGATCAAAGATAAACGGCAGGGGATCCTCCGGGTCTATTTGCGTTACGACGAGCACAATAAGCCGATTATTCAAGGCCTCAAACGGTTGAGCAAACCGAGCCGGCGGGTATATGCCCCCCATTCTGAGCTCCCTTTGATCCTGGGCGGCCTGGGAGTGGCCATCGTATCCACCTCAAAGGGCATCTTGACCGATCGCGAGGCCCGGAAACAACACGTGGGCGGGGAAGTCCTCTGCACGGTCTGGTAACCCCGGCGAAAAGAGAGAGAACAGCAATGTCGCGCATCGGGAAAAAGTTGATTCCCCTCCCTAAAGGGGTTAAGGCGAAATTTCAAGACAGGGTTTTGCAGGTCACCGGTCCCAAAGGGACTCTGCAGCGGGAGATTCACCCCCAGATCGAGCTGGAACTGGCGGCCGACGCCATCCGGGTCTTTCCCGTCAGCGAGGCACCCAGCAACTGGAAATTTTGGGGCTTGACCCGGACCCTGGTGGCTAATATGGTAACCGGCGTCAGCGACGGGTTCACCCGGACCCTGGAAATCGTCGGTACCGGTTATAAGGTCGAGGAAAAGGGCGGAACTCTGGTATTCAGCCTGGGGTATTCCCACCCCATCGAATTTTCCCTGCCCACCGGGATCAGCGCCCAGGTGGAGAAAGCAACCCGGTTGAGCATTTCCGGCATCGACAAAGAGGCCCTGGGACAGACCGCCGCGGTCATCCGCCGGCTGCGGCCACCTGAGCCGTATAAAGGCAAGGGCATCAAATACGCCGAAGAGGTGATCCGCCGCAAGGTCGGTAAGGCGGGCGGCCGCTAATTCCCCAACGATGGCAAGCCCCCGAAAATTGGTAGTTTGGATATTTATAGCTAGGTTATGAGACATGGGACAGACAAACCCGAAAAAGGTGGCACATCTAAAACGCAAGCAGCGGGTGCGGAAGAAGATTTTCGGCGAACCCGAAAGGCCCCGCCTGTCAGTCTTCAAAAGCGCCCGGCATATCTACGCCCAAATCATTGACGACCGCCAGGGGCGCACCTTGGCGGCGGCTTCCACCCTGAGCAAGGAAATCCGGGAGCAGGCCGGCAGCCTCAAAAAGATGGAGGCGGCCCAGCAGGTGGGTGCCATCTTGGCCAGAAAGGCCAAGGAGTTGGGCATCAGCCGGGTGGCCTTCGATCGCAATGGCTTTTTGTTTCACGGCCGCATCAAGCGACTGGCCGACAGCTGCCGGGAACAGGGATTGGAATTTTAGCAAGGCCGCCCCATCTCTGATGGCGCCTTGCCTGGTGGTAACAAACGGAGGCTACATTGTTCGACAGAGAGACAACGGAACCCCAATTCATCGATAAGGTCGTCCACATCAGCCGGGTGGCCAAGGTGGTGAAGGGCGGTCGGAGATTCAGCTTCAATGCCCTGGTGGTGGTCGGCGACGGCCAAGGCAAAGTGGGGGCCGGGTTGGGAAAGGCCAATGAGGTCCCGGAAGCCATCCGTAAGGCCATGGAGCGGGCCAAAAAGAGCATGATCAAAATACCCCTGATGGAGGGGACCATCCCCTATTCCGTGCTGGGACGCTTCGGCTCCGGGGAGGTGCTCCTCAAACCCGCGTCCCAAGGGACCGGCGTGATTGCCGGCGGCCCTGTGCGGGCGGTGGTGGAAATGGCCGGTATCCAGAATATCCTGACCAAATGCATCGGCTCCAATAACCCCCATAATGCCGTAAAGGCCACCTTCGCCGCCTTGCAGAAGTTGTCCAGCCCGGAAGAGATCGCCATGCGGCGTAACCGGCCGTTGGGCGAAATTCGGGCCTAAAGCTTCAGGGCCGAGGAAGACAATAGCCATGGCAGAGACGAAATTAGCGGTCACTTTGACCCGGAGCCCCAGCGGCAGGCCCGCCAAGCATAAGGTCACCTTGCGGACGCTGGGCTTGACGAAAATGCACAAGACCGTGGAACATCCCGACAACCCGGCAATCCGGGGCATGATCCGCCAGGTGTGCCACCTGGTGGAGGTCCGGGAATTGAACCCGTCGACGTAACGGGAAGGATAGACGGCGATGAAATTAGACGAATTGAAGCCGAGCCCCGGCTCCAAACATAAACCGAAACGGGTCGGGCGGGGCTCCGGCTCCGGCCATGGCAAAACGGCCTGCCGGGGTCACAAGGGCCAGAATTCCCGCTCCGGGAGTAAAAACAGCCCGGGGTTCGAGGGCGGTCAAATGCCCCTGATCCGGCGGCTGCCCAAACGCGGGTTTACCAATATCTTCAAAAAATCCTTTGCCATCATCAATCTCAGAGACTTGAGCCGGTTTCCCGCCAACACCGAAGTGGACGCCGTCATGCTGCTACGCGCCGGCCTGGTGAAAAAAGCCGGCCAACCGGTGAAACTGTTGGCTCAGGGAGAGGTCACGGTCCCCCTGGTAGTGAAGGTCCAGGCCGTCAGCGCCCAAGCCAAGGCCAGAATTGAAGCCCAAGGCGGTCGGGTTGAGGTGATCTAAGTGCTTGGTGGGTTCCAAAATATCGCCAAGATCCCCGAACTGAAGCGCCGCGTCGGGTTTACTTTGCTGATGCTGGCGGTTTATCGTGTCGGCTGCCACATTCCCACCCCGGGTATCGACGCCGATGCCTTAATGGCCTTTTTCGCCCGCCACCGCGGGACGATCTTCGGCCTGTTCGACATGTTCTCCGGAGGGGCGCTGGAGCGACTGAGCGTCTTTGCCCTGGGCATCATGCCTTACATCAGCGCCGCCATCATCATGGAACTGCTCAAGGTGGTGATCCCCTCCCTGGAAAAGCTATACAAGGAAGGGGAAGCCGGACAGAAGAAGATCCGCCAATACATCCGCTACGGTACCGTGGTCCTCAGCGCCGTGCAAGGATTGGGAATCAGCATGGGGCTGGAAGGGATGGGCATGGAAGGCGGCGTCCCGGTGGTGCTCGACCCCGGCTGGAGTTTCCGCTTAATGACCATCCTGACGCTGACCTCCGGAACCGCCTTCATCATGTGGTTGGGTGAACAGATCACCGAACGGGGGATCGGCAACGGCATCTCCCTCATTATCTTTGCGGGCATTGTGGCCCGGCTGCCCTCGGCCATCATCAACACCTTCCAACTGATCAAAACCGGGGAAATCGGTTCGGTGGTAATGCTGTTAATCATCATCCTCATGGTGGCGGTGGTGGGAGTCATCGTCTTCGTGGAACGGGGCCAGCGGCGCATCCCCATTCAATACGCCCGCCGGGTCGTGGGCCGACGGATGTACGGGGGCCAGAGCACCCATTTGCCTCTGAAGGTCAACACCGCCGGAGTGATTCCCCCCATCTTCGCATCTTCACTCTTAATGTTTCCCGCCACCATCGGCACCTTCATCAAAATCGACTGGGTCAACCAGGCCATTGAGATGATAGCCCCGGGGGCCTGGTTGCACGAGTTGTTTTACATCGCCTTAATCATTTTCTTCTGTTATTTTTACACCGCGGTTACCTTTAACCCCATGGACGTAGCCGAAAATCTGAAAAAATACGGCGGCTACATCCCCGGTTTGCGCCCCGGAAAACCCACGGGAGAATATATCGACCGGATCCTGACGCGCATCACCTTGGGCGGGGCGCTCTACGTGGCGGCCGTCTGTGTGCTGCCGACGGTCCTGGTCCAACGCTTCAACGTCCCCTTTTACTTCGGGGGGACCGCCTTATTGATCGTGGTGGGCGTGGCCATGGACACGGTGGGCCAGATCGAATCCCACATGCTCACCCGCCATTACGAAGGGTTTATGAAAAAGCGCATCGGGCGCTTCCGGCGATAATCACCCGGACGCTCGGGCCCTCCTCCCGGGAACCACAGTAGCCCGGCAAGGAATCAGGAAATAATCGGAGATAAGGCGTGCGCTGCCCCTGGGCCGCGACGCAGACTGAAGAGCAGAGAAGCTCGCATTCCTTGGTAAAACCATTTAGAAGGAGAAGGAGGCAAGGCATGAATCTGATCCTGTTGGGCGGTCCTGGAGCTGGCAAAGGTACGCAGGCCAAGATGCTCATTGAAAAATTCAAGATTCCCCAGATTTCCACGGGCGACATCCTGCGGGCGGCGGTGAAAGAAGGCACCGAGATGGGCAAAAAGGCCAAGGAATATATGGACGCCGGCAAGTTGGTTCCCGATGAAGTGGTCATCGGAATCATTGAAGACCGTCTCAAACAGTCCGATGCCAAACAGGGCTTCATTCTGGACGGCTTCCCCCGGACCGTCCCCCAGGCCGAAGCCTTGGACAAAACTCTGGCGAAATTAAGCTCCAAAATCGATCACGTCGTCAGCATCGATGTGGATGAAGAAGCGCTGGTCACCCGGCTTACCGGTCGCCGGACCTGCAAAAATCAGGCGTGCGGCCAGATGTTCCACGTCCAGTTCACTCCCCCCAAAAAAGAGGGGATCTGCGACAAGTGCGGCAGCGAACTGTACCAGCGGGATGACGACAACGAAACCACGGTGCGCTCCCGCCTGGCCACCTACAACCAGGCCACCAAACCCTTGATCGACTATTATGCCCAAAAAGGGCTCGTACGCCAGGTGAAGGGTGTAGGCGGCATTTCCGATATCTTCAACACCATCGTGGGGATTGTCCAGAAATAAGTCTATGAGGATCGGCGGTGAGACCGGCTCTTGCGGGGGGCGCTCTCACCGCCTGCCGAACGTTATGATCAAGCTTAAATCTCCGCTGGAAATTTCCAAAATGAAGACGGCCAATTCCATCGTGGCGGAGATTTTGGCCGATATCGCCACCCATGTCCGGCCCGGAGTCCAAACCCTGGAACTGGATGAATTGGCGGAAGAGCATTGCCGGAAACGCCGGGTGAAGCCAGCCTTTAAAGGCTACCGCGGATATCCCAAATCCCTGTGCGTCTCCATCAATGAAGAGGTGGTCCACGGTATCCCCTCGACTCGCCGATTGCAGGAGGGCGATCTCCTCAGCATGGATTTCGGAGTGCGGTTCGACGGTTACTACGGCGACGCCGCCATAACGGTGCCGGTGGGTGAGGTGAGTGCGGCGGCCCAGACGCTCCTCGAGGCCACCGAAAAATCATTGTACGCCGGAATAGCCCAGGCCATTCCCGGCAATCATGTGAGCGACGTCTCCCATGCGGTGCAAACCACCGTGGAGGCATACGGCTTTTCTGTCATCCGGGACTTTGTGGGGCATGGGATCGGCCGCTCCCTGCATGAAGACCCCCAGATCCCCAATTACGGCCCCCCGGGACAGGGGCCGCGGTTGCAACCGGGCATGACTCTCGCCATCGAACCGATGGTTAGCGCCGGACGCTGGGAGGTGAAGGTCCTGCCGGACGGTTGGACCGCAGTGACGCAAGACGGCAGTTTATCAGCCCACTTTGAGCATACCATCGCCCTGACTGATAATGGAGTCTTGATTTTAAGTAGAATATCAGGTTAATATTTAATATTTATGAATCAATTTGACCGCCAGGATACAGGCACGGGGGCACCCGGAAAAGGTCGGCGGTCTTCGATCAGAATAGCACTGAGATTGTAGGAGTTAGGCTGTATGCCCAAAGAAGAAGCCATCGAAGTGGAAGGCATCGTCATCGAACCCCTTCCCAACGCCATGTTTAGAGTGGAACTGCCCAATGGACACCGGGTCCTGGCTCATATCTCGGGAAAGATGCGCATGCACTATATCAAGATCCTGCCGGGAGACCGGGTTACCGTGGAACTCTCCCCCTATGATCTGAAACGGGGGCGCATTACCTATCGAGCCAAATAAAGGCACCGACAGCGAACCATAAGGATTACGTCATGAAAGTGAAGGCCTCGGTAAAACGGATTTGCACCAAGTGCAAAATCATCAAACGCAAGGGCGTCGTACGTGTAATTTGCGAAAATCCCAAGCATAAACAACGCCAGGGATAAAAGGGGGAACAGCTTTGGCGAGAATAGCAGGCGTAGATTTGCCCCGCAATAAAAGGATGGAAATCGCTCTGACCTATATCTACGGCATCGGTCGCGCCTCCGCCCAAAAGATCATGGCGGCAGCGGGAGTCGATCCGGCCATCAAATCAGATGATCTCACCGATAGCGACCTGAACCGCATCCGGTCGGTTATCGATGCCCATTACAAGGTCGAAGGGGATTTGCGGCGGGAAATCTCGATGAACATCAAACGGCTGATGGATATCGGCTGTTATCGCGGTTTGCGCCACCGTAAATCCTTGCCCGTCCGGGGACAGCGGACTCATACGAATGCGCGCACCCGTAAAGGCCCCCGCCGCTCGGTGGTGGGCAAACGTAAGAAAGGATAAGGAGGCAGCATGGCCAAAGGTGCTCGCCGGGGCGGAAAAAAGAAGAAGGAAAGAAAAAACATCCCCATCGGGGTGGCCCATATTCAATCCACCTTCAATAATACCATCGTAACTATTACCGATCCCACGGGAAACGTGGTCTCCTGGGCCTCGGCCGGGATGCAGGGCTTCAAGGGCTCCCGCAAAAGCACTCCCTTCGCGGCCCAGCTAGCCGCTGAAGATGCGGCCAAAAAGGCCATGGAACACGGCATGCGGACCATCGATATCTACGTCAAAGGACCGGGAGCCGGCAGAGAGGCCGCCATCAGAGCCCTCCAAGTGGCAGGTTTCCAGATCAACCTCATTCGGGACGTCACCCCTATCCCCCATAACGGGTGCCGGCCGCCGAAACGCCGCCGGGTATAGTGAAGCACCAAGGAGAAGTTCATGGCACGATATAGAGGCTCAGTTTGTCGGATTTGCCGGCGGGAACGGATGAAGTTATTTCTCAAGGGAGATCGCTGCTATACGGATAAGTGCGCCTTCGAACGGCACAGCTATCCCCCCGGCCAGCATGGTCAGGGCCGGACCAAATATTCCGACTTTGGCATTCAGCTCCGGGAAAAGCAAAAGGTCAAACGGATGTATGGCCTGCTGGAAAAACAGTTCCGGGGATATTTCCATTCGGCGGAGCGGCAAAAAGGCATTACCGGGACCAACCTTTTGGTCTTGTTGGAAAGACGCCTGGACAATGTTGTCTTTCGCATGGGGTTTGCGTCCTCCCGGGCCCAGGCGCGGCAGTTGGTGCGCCATAACCATTTCCTGGTCAACGGCAAAAAAGTGAACATCCCTTCGTACCTGGTGAACGTGGAGGATACGGTCCAGGTGAAGGAAGCCAGCCGCCAGATTCCCCAGCTCCTGGACGCCATCGACACCGTGGCCCGCCGGGGCATCCCCCAATGGCTGGAAGTGGACAAAGAAGCCTACCAGGGCGTGATGCGGCAACTGCCGACGCGGGAGGACCTCACCATGCCCATCCAGGAACACCTGATTGTTGAATTGTATTCCAAGTAAACAAATCCTAAGGTATCAAGGCTAACCTGAGCTATCCAAACATCGGTGGTTAGGCCCAGCACGGAAAGGAGTGGCCCAGAAGCTGGACGGCAGTGGGGGAAGCGGCCGGAGTTGAACATGCCGCCTGGATAGAACAAAGGCGTTGCCATCACATTTAGGTTTTTGTGCCAAGGAGAGCGAATGCACAAGAACTGGACGGACTTGATCAAGCCCAAAAAATTGGAGATTGATCCCGACAGCCATTCCAAGTTTTATGGAAAATTCAGCTGCGAGCCGCTGGAACGCGGCTTCGGCACCACCCTGGGGAACGCCCTCCGCCGCGTCTTGCTTTCCTCTCTACGGGGCACCAGCATCACGGGCGTGCAGATCTCCGGGGTCTATCACGAATTTTCCGCCATCCCCGGGGTCATCGAGGATGCCGCCGAAGTCATCCTGAATCTCAAAGGCGTTCGCCTGAAGATGCACAGTGAGGGGATGAAAACCCTGCACCTGGAGGTTCGGGGCCAAGGCGAAGTGAAGGCCGGGGATTTCACGCCCGACCCCACGGTCGAAATTCTCAACCCGGACCATCACATCGCCTCCCTGGCGCCCGATGGCGAGTTGATTCTGGAGGCCACCATCGCCACCGGCAAGGGGTATGTCCCGGCGGAGGGCAACAAGGACCTCAATCAACCCATCGGGGTCATTCCCATCGACGCCATCTTCTCGCCCATCCGCAAGGTCAATTATGTGGTCACGCAAGCCCGGGTGGGCCAGCAGACCGATTACGACAAGTTGACCCTGGAGGTCTGGACCGACGGCAGCGTCGTGCCGGAAGACGCCATCGCCTTGGCGGCCAAGATCATCAAGGACCAGCTCAATATCTTCATCAACTTTGAAGAGCCGCATGAACTGGCCGAAGAAAAGCCTTCCCCCACCTCGGAAAGGCTCAATGAAAATCTCTTCCGGAGCGTTAATGAACTCGAACTCTCCGTCAGATCAGCCAATTGCCTGAAGAACGCCCAAATCAAGTATATCGGCGAACTGGTCCAGAAAAGCGAAGCCGAAATGCTCAAAACCAAAAATTTCGGGCGTAAGTCTCTCAATGAAATCAAAGAGATTTTACAAGAAATGGGGCTTTCCCTGGGTATGAAGCTCGATAATTTCCCGCCCCGGGAAATCCTGGAAGGAAAGGAAGAATTGTCATGAGGCATCGCAAAGCCGGGCGCCACCTCTCCCGGACCTCGGAACATCGACTGGCCATGATGCGCAATCTCGTGACCTCGTTCTTTGACCACGAAAGATTGGAAACGACCCACGCCAAGGCCAAGGAATTGCGCCAATTGGCCGAGAAAATCATCACCCTGGCCAAAAAGGGCGATCTGCATGCCCGACGCCAGGCCTTGGCCGTGGTCAGGTCGAAAAAAGTCGTGGGCAAGGTCTTCGGGGACATCAAAGACCGGTTCGCAGACCGGGCCGGCGGCTATACCCGCATTGTGCCCAAAGGCGTGCGCTTGGGCGACGGGGCTCCCATTGCCATCGTGGAGTTGCTGGGGCGGCCCGAGCCCATCAAAAAAGGGAAAAAGAAAAAAACCGCCGCCGGCGAGTAGCGGCGACGGAGTTCTGGGCGAGGGGTGCAAGCCCCTCGCTTTTTCTTGGGACCGGGACCGGCGTGGCTGTGAATACTGTATGACCCACCGAATACACCGCTATACCTGCCGCGTGCCCCTGTTTGAAGTGGACATGGGACAGGCGGTCTACCACGGTAATTATTTCCATTTTTTCGAGCAGGCCCGGGCCGCCCTCCTGGAGGAAATCGGCTGCGGCTACCCCCAACTGGTGGCCTGGCAGCTGCATCTGGCGGTGGTGGAGGCCCACTGCCGTTACCGCCGGCCGGTGGGGTACGATGACGAAATCCTCATCACTACCCGGGTTCCCAGACTCCAGAGCCGCAGCCTGACCTTTCAGCAACAGCTCTTCAAGACCGCCACCGGTGAGCTGGCCACCGACCTGACCCTGAACACCGTTTGCATCAGTTTCGCCGGCAAGCCCGTTCCCCTGCCGCAGCAATTACGCCGATCTCTGGAGGACTGGCTCAACTCCTGCCCCTCTCCTCCCGGTCGGCAACCCTGAACGCCCCACCCCTTCACCCCTTCAGCTTCCCGATCTCTTCTCGCAGGCCTTGCGCCAGGTAATCGCAGGATTTCACCACATCCGGGTGGTCTTCAAACCTCTGGAACATCTCCGGGGTGATTTCGGTGAAGGCCTCGAACTCCTCCGGCGTCATCCAGCGGGCCGGGCCGCCGTATTTACACGTGGTCCCGAAACCGCAGATAAAACACGGCGGCGTGGCGCTGTTGAAAAACACCGACCCCACGATGCGGTAGTTGAGGTAGCTCTCCAGTTGGTAGGCCGTCGCCCGGGCCACCGCTTCCGCTTCATTGCCCCCCACCGTCACCACCGCCGCCAGTTTGCCCATGGTCACCGGTTCCACGTGCCGCAGGGGAAAGAGCCTTTCCAGAAAGGTGTGAGTGAAGGCGTTGGCCTTGCCGAAATACACCACCGGACCCACGATAAGGGCATCCGCGGCCACGATCTTGTCGTACAGGGGCGCCATGTCGTCCGTCTGTACGCAGCGGTTGCTCTCCGCGCACTTGACGCAGCCCACGCAGGGCCGGATGTTCAACTCCGCCAGCCGCACCATCTCGTAAGGCTCCCCGGTGTCCCGGGCGACCCTCTCCACCATGCGGTGCAAATTCCCCTTGGGCTTGGGGCTGCCGTTGATCACCAGAATCATCTTTGTCTCCCTTCTGTTTTGGCTCGGGGGCTCGGCCTCCTGACCCTCCCCTGTATCTCATAACAATGTCAACGTCCGCCCTTCCTGGGTAAGACGGCCGGCTGCCTTCAGGGCCTTCAGGGCCCGGGTGATGCTGACGCGATGCGCCCCCACCAGAAATCCCAGTTCTTCGTGAGTCAGCGGGAAATGAATAGTATAACCCCGGGCGTTGCGCACCCCGTGCTCCCGGGCCACCTGCCTCAGGACGGTGTCGAGCCGGTCCTCCAGATTGGTAAGCGACAGGCTCCCCATCCGGCTGGTCAGCCAGTTGAGGCGTCGGCTCAGATTCTTGATAACTTGCAGGCCGATATTGGGGTTATCCAGCACCAGTTTCTCGAATCCCTCCTTGCTGAACCCGCAGATTAGGGTCTCTTCCAGGCATGTGGCGGTCAGGGGGTAATCCTGATCCTCGATGAGCATGCTCTCCCCCAGGAAATCCCCCCCCTTTCTCAGGTCCAGGGTAATTTCGCCGCCCTCCTCGGTCACCTTGGAGAGCTTGACCCGCCCCGCCTTGATCAGAAACATCTGCCGGGCCGGCTGTCCCTGGAAAAAGACCATCTCCCCCCGGGAGTAACGCCGACGTTGCGCCGCTTGGGCCAACGCCGCCACTTCCGGAGGCGCCAGCTCGGCAAACACCCACAGATGGCCGATACACACCGGGGAGAGGGAAACGTCGCCGCCGGCCAGCTCTTCACAGATGCAGCCGCTCCCCCCCGTCGCTTCCGGGCGCCGCGGCTGACTGTCCCCACCCTTTGTCTGATCATGTGTGGTCATGTTTGTTCCCCAGTCCTGGATTATATTATAATGACCACCACCGGCTTATGCTGTAGCCGGCGCTACTTTTGGGTGTTTTTAGGGTGGCGGGCCACACTTTCAAAAAATAGTATAAAATTCATAACGTTATCCCCATAAAAAAAGCCCCACGCTGCCTCCCCGGCAGCCTGGGGCCATACCGTTCCCCCCTCGCTCACTCAATGCGTCATCTTACCTCTGCCCACGTCTTGCCGTCCTGCTCGTGCAGAGCCACTTTCTTATGTTTGCTCAGGTCCACGTCCTTCCAGACCAGTTCCCGGCCTTCGGAGTCCTGCACCATCAGCTTCCAACGGCCCTTCGGCGCCTGTTTGAGCTCCACCTTCAGGCTGTCGCCGGCTTCCAGGACATTATCCAGATAATTGTTCTCCCATATCTGGGCCTCCGCCGGTTCCGCATACAGGTGGAAAAATGCCGTCCCCGCCTTGTTGATTACCGTGATATGGCGGTCTGGGGCCGGCCAGGCCGGACTGCCGCCCCCCAACAATGCCAGGACTATGCCGGCCACGATGATTCCCTGAATTTTTCCCGTGCTCCGTGTCATGGATCAAACTCCTTTTTGCCATGTTGGTGAAGCTCGACCAAAAGAACGGGAAGGCCTCCCTGCCCTCCCCTTTCCGTACGTTTACTTGACCAGCTTGGGAATGGTGGCGAAGGCTCCCACGTTGGCCGGGGCGCTGGGATTGATCCCCTGGTTGGAGGGGCCGCCCCCCGAACTGCCCGGCGGAAGGATGGTGCTGGCGTCGGTCGGCACCTCGATCGTCACGGAGTTGGTATTCCGGCAGCTGTTGGAGTTATTCACCATGCAGTCCACTGTGCTGGCATATCTCACCCCGTTGGCCGCCGGGCTGTACGGGCTGCAGGTGTCGCAACTGGAGTTGTAGGTGACATTGACAATATCCACCACCGCAAAGCCGTCCACATACAGCGGCACATTGCCCCCCGGATAGGTCTGGGTCCAGAATTTGAAGCAAGCCCGGGCTTCCGGCGGTCCGGGCGTCAACCACCGGGTCAGCTTGATAAAACCCTCCATGAAACGGCTCGCCGTGGGATTCGTGGTGGAGTAGACCGGCACGCTCACCCGCCAGCGCCCGCTGCCGTCCTTATTGGCGTCGTAGGCATTTTTAAAGGTCTGAAAGATCGTCTTGATATTGCTGGCCCACTGGTATTCGCTCAGGGGATACAACTGGGTCCCCCTCTCCATGGGCCGCACGGGGGTGCCGCTGGTATAGGTCTTTTTAATGTTATTGACCACCGTGCTCGGCACCGAATCACCCGAGTTCACCACCACCATATACGCCTTGGAGGTGTCCAACTGCGGTTTGCTCAGATTGCTCTGGTAAAAAGTGCCGCTGCCCAGGTCCTTGAAGGTCAGCGACTCATAGGATACCGCCGTGGCCTCCCGCGGCCCGAAGAGCTTGGCGTACCAGCTCTTCTGGCCGTCCCGCCGCGACGCCAGCGCACTTTCCGGAATGGCCAGCGGCATCTGGATGGTGCCGGTCTGCACCGCGTTGGTATAGCCCAAATACGCCGTGGCCGTGGCCTCCACCGCCGTCAACCGGTTGCTGGCCCCGAAAATGCCGGCGAAAAAGTTGGTGACCGGCCCGAATGCCGTCCCTTCATCCCGGCGGATGGTCACCTGGACGGCATTGGCGTTCTGGTCCTGCCCGGCGGTCCAGGCCTGGTCCTGACTGGCGGCATTGATGTTCCAGTTGCCGAACGTCAGGCTCACGTCGTTGCGATCTTCATCGCCCACCGCCGGCAGTCCCTGGAGAATCGCCTGCCGTTGGGCCACCTGGACCGCCGTCTGCTGCGCCCCGGCCCAATCCCGTACGGCTATGCCGTTCTCTTGCTTGATCAGGTTGCCCACCGCCGCCAGCGCCGCCGCGTCCGCCGTGTTCTGGAGTTCGTTGCGCACCGTATACAGATGCCCCAGGTCCACGGCCAGACTCATGAAACCGCCCAGCGCCATAATCGCCAGGGCCGTCACCAAAGCCACCGACCCCTCTGTCTTGGTAAAAAATGTTCGGAAGAATTTCTTTCCCATGGTAACCTGCCTCCCAAAAATAGTGATAATCGTTCATATAAGTTCGCAGCTTCCCGCTCGCGGGGACGTGGCTCTTCTCTCTTCAATCCGCCGGACGTCGGTCGCCTGTCGGCGCCTGAGCTACTCGCACTTCATGACCGTCGTGGCCATAAGCTGCTTGGTGGGTCCCAAACTCGGAATCAGCCCCGACAGGATGAACCAGCTTTTGGTTGTCGTCACCTTCACCTCCAAATCGGCTCCTTGGGTTCCCGTGCCCGCTCCTGCACCCGATATGGTTACGGTGGGAGTAAATCCCAACCCGGCTTGAGACAGGTAATTGATGATCACCGACTGAATTGTCGGACTCAGGGAAGTGGGCGGGATCCGCTGACCGGAACTGTTGGTTTTATAGGTGATGCCGTAGCGCGCCCCCTCCCGGGACGCGTTCGTTACTACCTGCTGCAGATACCAAGCGTGCCCCAGATCTATGATCCCCCCGAATAACAGGGTGAGGACCATGGTCACCACGGCCATCTCCACCGCCGCCGCCCCCTCGGTTCGCCGCCACAACCGTGTGAGACTAAACCTGCACCTTGCCATCTCCGTTTTCCTCCACGTGCTCACGTTAGTCGTTAGGCCCCGATGTCCTGACTCTCTACTCCCTAATAAAAAACCGGCTTCCTAACGGCAACCGGGCGCGCTGTCTCCAAGCTTTCGGCGGTCCCGCTGCCCTGGCTTCTCGAGCTGTAGGCCGGTGACTTTGCGCCCCCCCCTTTCGGAGGGTTTGCCGTTATCGTTGCTTGTTACTTTGTTATTATATTACTTTACTATCCCGCGTATCGGCAGGTTCTCTCAAAACTTTAATTTTTTGCGGCTCCTCCCTTAATAATATAACCATATAAAAAAACGAACAAAATTTCTCGCTGCCCAAACCTCCGCCCCCCACCGTCACTCTCGCTGTCCCCACCGCCGCCGCAACCCCCCAGCCCTCCCCGGGGCAGCCGCCCATGGCCTCCTTCCCCTTGATTTCCCTTGGTTTCTCATCGACCTTATGGTAATCTAAAAGCTGCGTCTGCGTTCGCTAAGCAAATATCACCTGAAATATTCATTAACTACCATGGAATATACCCTGGCCCTGGCGGGTCTGTTCACTTCGTCTTTCATCATCGCCCTCTCCGGGGCCTTGATGCCGGGACCCTTATTGACCTACACCGTGGCCTCCGCCGCCCGCCAGGGGTTCTGGGCCGGCCCCCTCATCATCCTGGGACACGGTCTTTTGGAGCTTATCCTGGTGGGTCTGCTCTTTCTGGGGGTGGGCGCTTTGGCGCATCAGCCTCTGGTTATGGGGGCCGTCGCCCTCGTCGGCGCCGTGACTCTCTGGTGGCTGGGGTATGGCCTCTTCCACGAGGCGGGTGTCATCCGCCTCCGCCTGGAGGCCGGGCCGACTCAGACCCTCCACCCCGTCTGGGGCGGTATTCTTATGAGCCTGGCCAATCCCTACTGGCTCATCTGGTGGCTCACCCTGGGCCTGGGCTACGTCATGATGGCCTTTAAATACGGACTGCCGGGAATTCTCTGCTTCTTCACCGGCCATATCGCCGCCGACCTGGGCTGGTACGCCCTGGTGTCCCTGGCTGTGGCCCGGGGCCGGCAATTTCTCTCGGAACGCTTCTATCACGGGTTCATGAAGGGCTGTGCCCTTTTCCTGGTGGGCTTCGGTTGTTACTTCGGGTTTTACGGGATGAAAGTGCTGTTCTTCTCGTGAGCGCCGACGCCGCCTTCCTGGCCCCCGGAAGTCCGCTCCTGCTATTCAACGACTATGAGGTTGCGACAACGCCTATGATTCAAAAAGTCCTGACTGTCGGCATGTTGGAAGTCAATTGTTATATCCTGGGAGATAAAGACAGCCGCGAGGCGGTGGTTATCGACCCCGGCGGCGACGCCCCCTGGATTCTGTCCGTCCTCGAGCAGGAAAAACTCCGGCTGACAACCATTATCAACACCCACGGGCATTTCGACCATGTGGACGCCAACGCCGCCCTGCGGGAAGCCACCGGCGCGCCCATCGCCATTCATGCCGCCGACGCCGCCATGCTCAGCAGTCCCTCGGCCGAAGCCCTGTTCTTCACCGGCGGCCGCCTGCAAGCCTCCTCCGCCGACGTCCTCCTGGCCGAAGGCGACGAAATCAGCTTTGGCGGACACCGCCTCAAGGTCATTCACACCCCGGGGCACACCCCGGGCGGCATTTCCCTGATCTTGCAGGACGACCCCGTCGTTTACGTCGGCGATACCTTGTTTGCCGGCTCCATCGGCCGCACCGACTTCCCCGGCGGCTCTTTCGACCAGTTGATCGAGGCGGTGCGCACCAAGATCTTTCCCTTGGGCGATCACTATGTGGTCATGCCGGGCCACGGCCCCGCCACCACCGTGGAACAGGAACGCTTGTATAACCCGTTTTTTTAGAACGCCCCTTGCCCTATGGCCACCATTCTCCAGGATAAAGACCTCCTTCTCGGAGTCTGCGGCGGTATCGCCGCCTATAAGGCCGCCGAGTTGGCCCGCCGCCTGGTGGGGGCCGGCGCCCGGCTCCAGGTGGTCATGACCGCCGCCGCCCGGGAGTTCGTCACCCCCCTGACTTTTGCGGCCCTCACCGGCCGGCCGGTCAAGACCTCCCTCTTCGGACCCGAGGCCGCCCCCCTGGAGCATGTCGCCCTGGGGCAGGACTGCCAGGCCGTCGTCCTGGCCCCCGCCACCGCCAATCTCATCGGCAAGCTGGCCGCCGGCATCGGCGACGATCTCCTCACCACGGTGCTCCTGGCCGCCACCGCCCCCGTGCTGATCTGCCCGGCCATGAACGTCAGCATGTGGGAGAATCCCCTTGTCCAACAGAACGTGGCCACCCTGTGCCGGGCCGGATATCACCTCCTGCCCCCCGCCGTGGGGGAGATGGCCTGCGGCGCCCAGGGGCCGGGACGCCTCCCGGAACCCGAAGACATCCTCGAGGCCCTCGCCGCCCTCCTCACCCCCAAGGACCTCAGTGGGCTCACTCTGCTGGTCTCCGCCGGCCCCACCCATGAAGATCTCGACCCGGTCCGTTTCCTCACCAACCGCTCCACCGGCAAAATGGGCTACGCCCTGGCCCGGGTGGCCTGCCGCCGGGGGGCGGAAGTCTGCCTGGTGAGCGGCCCCTCGATCCTCCCCGCCCCCCCCGGCGTGGAGCGCCTCATGGTGCGCACCGCCCTGGAAATGCAGCGGGTTCTGGTGGAACGCTTCCCCGGGGCCGACGCCGTCCTCATGGCCGCCGCCGTGAGCGACTATCGCCCCGTCAGTTTCGCCGGCCAGAAACTCAAACGGGCCGGGGAGGAGATCATCGTCAAATTGACCCACAACCCCGATATCCTGGCGGCCTTGGGCCAACAGAAAAACCGGCAGGTGCTGGTGGGCTTCGCCGCCGAAACCGACGAGCTCATCGCCCACGCCCGCAAAAAGCTGGTCAACAAGCGCCTCGACCTCATCGTCGCCAACGACGTCACCCGCCCCGGCTCCGGCTTTGCGGTGGACACCAACGAAGTCACCCTCCTGTTCGCCGACGGCCGCAGCCAGGTCTATCCCTTGCTTCCCAAGGATGAGGTGGCCGACCGGGTTTTGGACCACGTCGCCGACCTGATGCGCCGGCGTCGGCAGGAGGCGCCCCATGGCTGATCTTCCCCGGGAACTCCAGGAGGTCACCCGCTTTCTCAGCCGCTGGGTTGCCGCCCAGCAGCGCCTGGGCGCCCGGGCCGCCCCCCGCCGGGGTGGCCGTCTCCCCCGGCGGGTAGAACGCCCGGACCCCCTCCCCCCCGGGCCTCCGGCTGCCTCCGCCCTCACCCTGGAGGACGTCCGGGCCGAACTCGGCGACTGCCGGCGCTGCAAGCTGGCCCCCCGCCGGACTAACATCGTCTTCGGCCAGGGCCCTCCCCAGGCCCGGTTGCTGTTCATCGGCGAGGCCCCGGGCGCCGACGAAGACCTCCAGGGTCAGCCTTTTGTGGGCGCGGCGGGTGAGCTTCTGGACCGGCTCCTAAACAGGTTGGGCTTGCCCCGGACGGAAGTCTATATCGCCAACATCGTCAAGTGCCGGCCCCCCGGGAATCGCAATCCCGAACCGGATGAGATTGCCGCCTGCCTGCCTTTTCTGCTCAAACAGATCGAGGCCATCCGCCCCCGGCTGATCGTCACCCTGGGAGCGGTGGCCACCCACACCCTGCTCGACACCAACGCCCCCATCAACCGGCTCCGGGGGCAATGGCAGGCCTGGCGGGACGGCATCCGGGTCATGCCCACCTTCCATCCGTCGTATCTGTTGCGGGCCCCCCGGGAACGGAAAAAGACCTGGGAGGATATGCAGCTGGTGATGGCAGCCTATCGGGAGCCGACAACGTGATCAACCGCCGCCGGGCCGGCCGGCGCCCCCTGGAAAGAGGCCTTCGCACACCATGAATCGTCCCCGGGCCCACATCCGCCGCCTTTTCGGCTGCTTCGCCCTGATGCTGCTGGCGACCCTGCTCCTGGTCTCCCCCTCTTCGCCGGCCGCCGTTAAAAAAGTCTATACCCTCGTCGCCACTGGCTCCGTAAACCCCGGGCTGGCCGAATTCATTAGCCAGGGGATCGCCGCCGCGGAAAAAGCCCAGGCCGAAGCCCTGGTCATTCAGCTCGATACCCCCGGCGGCCTCGACACCTCCATGCGGGATATCGTCCAGACAATCGTCAACGCCAAAGTGCCGGTGATCGTCTACGTCTCCCCTCAGGGAGCCCGGGCCGCCTCCGCCGGCCTGATGATCACTCTGGCCGCTCACGTCTCCGCCATGGCCCCGGGCACCAATATCGGCGCCGCCCACCCCGTGGCCATGGGCAGCGGGAAGCTGGACAAGACCATGCGGGACAAGGTCGTCAATGACATGGTGGCCTACGTCCGCTCCCTGGCCGACGCCCGGGGCCGCAACGCCGACTGGGCCGAAAAGGCGGTGCGCCAGAGCGTCTCCATCCCCGCCGCCGAGGCCCTCAAGCTCAAGGTCGTGGACCTGCTGGCCGACGACCTCCCCGATCTGCTCAAAAAGGTCCAGGGCCGGGTCGTCAAAATCGGCCCGACCTCCCGCCCCCTGCAGACCGCCAACGCCGAGGTGGTGAAAATTACAGAAGGATTGCGCGTCAATATCCTCAAGCGCATCGCCGACCCCAACATCGCCTTCATCTTGATGATGATCGGCCTGGTGGGGCTTTATTTTGAACTCGCCCACCCGGGGGCGGTGTTTCCCGGCGTCCTGGGCGCCCTGTCCTTGCTCCTCGCCCTCTACGCCTTTCAAACCCTGCCCGTTAATTTCATCGGCTTCTTGCTCATCGCCCTGGGCTTCATCTTCTTCTTGCTGGAAATTTACGTCACCAGCTTCGGCCTGCTGACCATTGCCGGAGTGGCGGCCCTGTCTCTGGGGGCTATGATGCTCTTCCGCGTCGGAGACGCTACCATGGGAATTGCCTGGTCCGTACTGTTGCCCACGGTGCTCCTCATTTCGCTCTTCTTCATCGCCGTCACCGCCCTGGCGGTGCGGGCCCAACTGAAAAAACCCCTCACCGGCAAGGCCGGCTTGGTGGGGGAACGGGGCACGGCGGCCACCGCCCTGACTCCCGAAGGCCGGGTCTTTGTCCACGGCGAGTACTGGCAGGCCCACAGCCTGGCGCCGGTCGCCGCCGGAGAACCGGTGGAAGTGCTCCAGGTGGAGGGGCTGAAACTCCTCGTCCGCCCAGCGCCCCCGGAAAACGTCTAACGCACCCGAAAGGAGATCCCACATGACCCCTTTGATTATCGTCATCCTCATCGCCTTTTTCCTGTTCAGCGCCATCAAGATCCTGAACGAATACGAACGCGGCGTCATCTTTCGTCTGGGCCGGGCCTTGAGCCACGCCAAGGGCCCGGGGGTGATCATCCTCATCCCCATCATCGACCAGATGCGCAAGGTCAATCTCCAGTTGGTCACCTACGACGTCCCCACCCAGGACGTCATCACCAAGGACAACGTCAGCGTTAAAGTCAACGCCGTGGTCTACTTCCGCGTCATGGATTCCCTCAAGGCCGTCGTCGAAGTCCAGGATTACTTCCAGGCCACCGCCCTGCTGGCCCAAACCACCCTGCGCAGCGTCTGCGGCCAGTCCGAACTCGACGAGCTGCTCTCTGCCCGGGAAAAAATCAATATGCAGATCGCCTCCATCCTGGATCAGCACACCGATCCCTGGGGCATCAAGGTCACCCTGGTGGAGCTCAAGGCCATCGACCTGCCCATCGAAATGCAGCGGGCCATGGCCAAGCAGGCGGAGGCCGAACGGGAGCGGCGGGCCAAGATCATCGCCGCCGAAGGCGAGTTTCAGGCCGCCACCAAACTGGCCGAGGCCGCCCACATCATGGCCGCCGAGCCCATCACCTTGCAGCTCCGCTACCTCCAGACTCTTCGGGAGATCGCCGCCGAAAAGAACTCCACCACCCTCTTCCCCATCCCCATTGATCTGGTGAAGCCGTTTTTAAAAATTGCCGAAAACCTCAAAAGTGAATAAAATACTCTGAAATTTTTCCATGAGGTTCATATATGGGTAAAAAAGAGAAAAAAGACAAACAGGCAAAGCCCCTGGATCGCATGACCGCCAAGGAACTCCGGGATTACGCCCTCAGCCTGGGTGAAATCGCCGGGGTGCACGCCATGAACAAGGAAGAGCTGCTGGCGGCCATCAAGGAACACCAGGGCATCGTCGATGAAGGCAAAAAAACTGCCAAAGCCGTCAATGTCCGGGAACTCAAGGAAAAAATCAAGGCCCTGCGCCTCGTCAAATCAGAGGCGGTGGCGGCCGGCGCAGCCCGCAGCCGGATCAACGTCCTGCGCAAACGCATCAATCGTATGAAGAAAAGGACCCGCCAGACGGCCTGAACCCGTTTCCAGGTCCTGACCGGTGCCGGGCCCCGGGACTAGGCCCGGCAGCACCTCCACCACAGCCACCCACACCAGGAAGGTGAGACATGGCAGCAGGCGACGACCACCGCGGCAAACAACCCGAGGCGCCCTCCTCCCCCGGAGAGTCCCCCGCCACCGCCGACACGGGATTGCTCATCTTTGAATTGGGCCGGGAGAAAATTGTCCCCCCCGGCACCCTCATCGTCCAACAGGGTGACCGGGCCGATCATTTCTACGTCATCCAGGGGGGCAAGGTGCAGGTCTTCCGCCAGAACGAGGAAGGGATCCGCACCAACCTCACCGTGCTGGAGGCCGGCAAGTACTTCGGCGAGATCGCCCTGGTCACCGGCCAGCCCCGCACCGCCTCGGTGGAAACTATCGAAGAGACCCGCCTCCTGGAAATCACCCGGGAAGAGTTCGACCGCCTGTTGGATGTCAATCCCCGGCTGGCGCGCTCCATCATCAAGCAGCTCACCGCCTGGCTGGTGGAGGGCGATCGCCGCCTGGAGCAGGAAACGGTGCACCAGGTCAAGCTGCGCCAGATCTCCTGGTTCGACTATGCCCTGATTTTAGGGCTCAGCCTCGTCTTCGCCCTGGTCTTCAACGTCTACAACGACAACCAGATTCCCCTGGTCCAGGGCTGGGGCGTCACCGCTCCGGTGGCCGAAATCCCCCTCAACCAGGCCCTGGAGGCCTACAACAAGAATGAGCTGCTCGTCGTCGATGCCCGGAAAAACGGCTTTTACCAAAAATCGCATATCAAGGGCGCCCTCAATTTCCAGGTGGTCTTCTTTGACCTGATGTACCCCCTCTTTCAATTCACCCTCCAACAGAAGCAGGTCACCCCGGAAACCCCCATTCTGGTCTACGGGGGGACCATCAGCCGCCGCTTCGATCTTGAACTGGCCCGGGCCCTCAAAGATAAAGGCTACGATAACGTCATGGTGCTGGCCGGCGACTATAGCGCCTGGCAACAGGCCTTCCCCGTGCAACAACTCCCGGCCAAGGCCCCCGCTCACATGAACCTGGGTATACCCGGCCTCATTGAATGGATTCCGGTGTCCATTTTCGCTCTCATCCTGATCCCCCCCATCCGTCGCAGTCCCTATTTGTCCGCCTTTTGCCGTTTGCTCCTGGGGGTGATCTTCATTCAGTTCGCCCTGAGCAAAATCATGCGGCCGGCCGTCTTTGCCCTCAACGTCGTGGACTACGGCATGATGCCCGCCTTCGCGGTGAACCTCTGGGCCCTGTTCTTGCCTTGGGCGGAGCTGGTGGCCGGCCTCTTCCTGGTCCTGGGCATTCGCACCCGGACCGCGGCCACCGTCATCGGCGGCATGAATGTCATTTTCATCGTGGGACTGGTTTATGCCATTTTACACGCCCTGCCCATCAACTGCGGCTGCGTGGGCGAGACGGGCGAACCGGTGACCTGGTGGAAGGTATTGAAAAACCTGGGCATGCTGGTCATGACCATCCAAATCTTCCTCTACGATCGTCTCTTTGTCTTGGATCGGGGGGGATTCATCTGGCGGGAAAGGAATATATGAAAAAGAGCCTTCTTCGTTGGCCGGTAGTCCTGGGGCTGGGCTGGTGCTGGCTGCTGTTGGCAGGCTGCGGCGAATCCCGGGCCCCCTTCGCGGGAACCTATAAATCCACCGAACCCTTTGCCGGCAAAGGGCATATCGAACTTATCCTCCGGGATAACGGCGAAGCCACCTGGACCCTGGCCGGGGAGGGCACATCCCTGAAATTCAAATGGCGGGTGGCGGAGGGCCGTATCTGGCTCTACACCAAAGAAGGCGGCATCCTCATCGTCACCCCCAGTAAAGACGGCAAGCATCTCTCCGCCGATATGACCGGGGAATGGCACCCCGGTTGCCCCCCGGACCACTGTATTAACTTTATCCGGGAGAAGGAAGGAGGATGATGTCTCCCGGCCCCGACCGGCAGGGAAACGGGGGCCGCCGCTACCGGCCCGGCCGCCCTCCCGATGCCCGCCCGGAAGGCCGGCGGGGCCCCCGCTGTCGCCTCAGGACACCCATGCTTCACCATTTCACCATGCTCCACCCCGCCTGACGCCACGCCGGTAAGGGGAAGCAGGAAGGCTCCCAGTATGCAGGGACATGACAGCCGCCGTCCGCGGCTGATGATAGTCGCCGCCGGGGTGTTCTTATCCCTGGTTCTCACCGTCCTCCCCGCCCTGGGGCAATCGCCCCCCCGGGTGAGCCGCGTGGGACTCAGCCGGGTCCAGAACACCAGCATGTTGACCGTCCTCCTCTCCCGGGAGGTGACGCCCCAGGTCTCTCCCGTCCTGGAACGGGGAGCCCCCCGCCTGCTCGTGGATTTCCCCGACACCCAGCCCGATCGTCTCCCGGATCAGATGGCCGGCGATCAGGAGCTTATCCAGCAGGTGCGGATCCAGAACATCCCCGGCCGTCCCGGCGTGCGCATCGTCCTGGAATTCATCCCGGGCCGCTCCTATGTCTTTTGGCGTCAGGTCCGCCCCGGCCCCGGCGGCTCCAGCCGGTTCATCCTGGGGCTGCGGGAGGAGGGCCAGGCCCCGGTAGCCCCCCCCGGCCTGGAGACGGGCGACCGCCAGGCCCCCGCTCCCCCCACCGGACGCCGGCCTGACGATCAGGAGCCGGCCGCCGAACGCCCCGGCCGCCGGCCGGAGCGGCGGGTCGTTGGCGAGATCGGCCGCCCGGAAACCGCCCCTTTCATTGAAATGGCCAATATTATCCCCGCCGCCGCCGGCGTGCTCCGCCATCTGGAAAAAACCGGCTGGCAGCTGGAGGGCCAGGGGGTCGCCGACCGCTCCGGCAATCAGCATTACGTCCTGAGCAATGCCCACTACCCCGATCTCTCCGTGAAAATCCGCCACATGCCCGGCCGGGGCGGCGCCCCCCCCATCAACTTCCTCACCCTGGGCGCCGACCGCCTCTCCGGCTCCGAGGCCGATAAGTACCGCCGTATGCGCTCCTGGTCCATGGGCGAGATCAGGAAGCACTTCGAGGACATCGGCGACTATTACGACGACGGCCTCAAGCCCCTGCGCATCATCCTGCGGGAGCGCACCAAGGCCGTGGCCCTGCGGCAGTACGACGTCTTCCGGCAGTTCCTCGAGGCCGCCGTCCCCCAGGACCCCCAACTGGCCGATACCATCCTGAAACACATCCAGGAAAAGACCAATAAGCGCCTGGAGGGAGCCCAGTACACCGTCAGTGAGAACCCCCTGGTGCTCCTGAACCAGGTGGACTTCCTCTACGTCCGGGTCTACTTCGTGGGCTCGTAAAAAAAAGGAGATGGCGCGTATGACCGCAATCATTATCTACGGCAAGGCGGGCTGACCCTTCACCGACCGGGCCCGGGCGGCCATGAAGCAGGAAGGCAGGACGGTGGACTACCGCGACGTCGTGGCGGAGCCCCGCTATCTCGATGAAATGCTGCAGCTCACCGGCGGCGTCCGCCGGGTGCCGGTGCTGGTGACAAACGGCACGGCCGCCGTCGGCTTCGGCCGCGGTTCCTGAAAGGTCTGAGTCCGGCCGCCCGGGAGGCGGCCCCCAATGATCGCCACCCTCACCGGGGGCGGCGTCCCTGGTTTACGTCTGCTGGTGCCGCCGGCGCATCTCCAAAAACAGTACCTTCTTCCTGCCCTCCGCCGTGGTGAGGTTTTTTTCCTGGTAGCGTATCTGGAAGCGGGGCTTCATCAGCTCGAAGAAATTTTTCGGGCTTTTTCCCAACACGCTCTGGGTCAGATAGATAGTCCCCTCCGGGGCTAAAAAGCCCTCCAGCAGGCTCGCCAGGGGGATCAGGCTGCCCTCCTCGTAGAGCAGGTCGGAGCCGACGATCCACTCATAGGTCCCCGGCAGATCGGGGGCGCGCCAGTCCAGCTCCCGCACCTCGGCGCTCGCCAGTTTGTTGCGGTGCACGCTCAGGCGGACGAAATCCAAGGCATCGGGGTGGTTGTCGGTGAGCGCCACCCGATGCCCCCGGGCCGCCGCAAACAGCCCCGCGAAGCCCACCCCGCTCCCCAATTCCAACAGCGTCCGGCCGCTCTCCGGTGCCTGCCGCACCAGAAAGTCGGAAAGCACCAGCGCCCCGTCCCAGACCATGGCCCAAAACGGAAAGTTCGCCAGCGAAACCCCCCCGGCCTCGATATTGCCCACCAGAAACCCTTCCAGGTCCTGAATCTGGAGAATCTCCAGCTTATAGTCCCGCACCTGGGCCGGGGCCCACTCCAGACGGTAACGCCCGGAAAGCCTTTCCCACAGCACCCGGGCCTCTTCTTCAGTCAGCATCGCCATCCTATCCTTGCCGCCGTCGGTGCACCCTCGCACCCCGGAGAAGGCTTGTTGCCGTTCTCAAAAGTTCTTTCTTGTCTTTTGTGGGGGGCCGGGGAGCCCGGCTCCCGGCCCTCAGTTATCCTCGCCCTTGGACTCCTTCGCCTCCTTCATCAGTTCCCGGGCGATCTCCATCATCTCCCGGAGCTTCTGGTCCGCCAGGCAGTTGATGGTGTCCGGCTCGTACCCGCCCGTGGGCAGGCGTTTGCCCGCGGCTTTGCCGGTCAGGATCTCCAGGGCCTCGTCCACGTGGCGCACCGCCCAGACGTGGAATTTGCCCGCCCTCACCGCCTCCACCACCTCGTTTTTCAACATCAGGTCCTGGACGTTGGCCCGGGGGATAATCACCCCTTGGCTGCCGTCCAGCCCCCGGCTCTTGCACACCTTGTAGAAACCCTCGATCTTCCAGTTGACCCCGCCGATGGGCTGGAATTCCCCCCGCTGGCTCACCGAGCCCGTCATGGCGACGTTCTGCTTCAGGGGCACGTCCGCCAGGCAGGACAGCAGCGTGATGAGCTCCGCCGCCGAGGCCGAATCCCCGTCCACCATCCCGTAGCTCTGCTCGAAGGTGAGGTGGGCCGACAGGGTCAGGGGCTTGTCCTGGGCGAAACAGCGCTGCAGGTAGCTCGACAGGATCATCACCCCCTTGGTGTGGATGTTCCCGGAAAGCTTGGACTCCCGTTCGATGGCCACCACCCCTTCCTTACCCAGCGAAATGGTGGCGGTGATGCGGGACGGCCGGGCGAACACGTGGTCACCCATGAAGTAGACCGACAGGCCGTTGACCTGGCCCACCACTTCCCCGCTGGTCTCGATGAACAGCATGCCCTCTTCGATGAAGTCCTGCATCTTCTCTTCGAACAGGTCGGAGCGGAAGGTCTTTTCGTCGATGGCCTTCTCCATGTCCTGACCCAGGATCACGTCGTGGCCGTTGGTGGAGGCCCAGTAGTTGGCCTCCTTGAGGATGTCGATGAGCTCCTCCAACTGCAGGCTGAGCTTGTTCTTATGGCCCACCAGCTCCCCGGCGTATTCCACCAGCCTCGCCACCCCGGTCTTGTGCACCGGCTTGAGGTTCTGCTCCTGGGTCTGGGTGTTCAGGAAGGACACCAGCCGCTCCAGATGGTCCGGCGTCTTCTTCATCACCCAGTCGAAGTCCGCCTTGACCTTGAAGAGCTTGTGGAAGTCTTCGTCAAAGTTGTAGAGCAGCTGATAGATATACGGGGTGCCGATGAGGATGACCTTCAGGTCCAGGGCGATGGGCTCCGGATACAGACTTTTGGTGGAGATCAGACCCAACTGCTCCCCCAGGTCCTCGATCTTGATTTCCCGGTTCTTCAGGGTCCGTTTCAAACCTTCATACGACAGCCACCATTTCAACAGATCCAACACGTTCATGATCAGGTAGCCGCCGTTGGCCCGATGCACCGCCCCGGCCCGCAACAGGGTGAAATCCGTGGTCAGGGTGCCGAACTGGGCCCGGCGCTCAATGGTCCCGAACAGGTTGGGATAGGTGGGGTTGTTCTCCCACACCACCGGCGCTCCCTTGGTCTCCGAATTGTCGATGAACACGTTGACGGTGTATTGGTTGAAACTCGGCTCCGGTACCGGGAAGGGAAAGGGGCTGGGGGTGCCGGGCCGCCGTTTGAAGTCGTCGATGTTTTTGAGCACGTCCTCCTGCACCTGCCGGAGATAATCGGTGATCTCCACGTGTTCCCGGTATTTTTCCAACAGTTCATCCAGCAGATGGCCCACCACGAACAGCGCCACGTCCTGATCGAGCTTCTTCTCCGCCGCCTGGAAGTCTTTTTCCATCTTGCGGATCTTGCGCAGCGCCTCGTTCATTTCGCCGTGCAGGGCCGTGGACTTCTCCCGCAGCTCCTCCCGCTCTTCATCACTGAGGGCCTTGATTTCGTCTTCGGTCAGGGGCCGCCCCTCCTTGCCCGGCATGATCATCATCCCCGCCTGGGAGATGTTCAGCACAAAACCCTCGGCCGTCGCCCGTTCGTCCAGCTCCCGCAACACCGTGTTGCGCTCCCGGTTGAACTGGTGCACCAGTTGCTCCCGCCGGTTGCTGTAGTCGTCGGACTCGAAGACGTCGGGAATCTGCACCCGCAGGGTGGAGAGCAACTCCTCCATGTCGGCCTTCAGATTCTTGCCGGTGCCGGTGGGCAGCTTCAGGGCCCGGGGGTTCTCCGGTTCCTTGAAATTGAAGATATATACGTAATCCGGAGGCGTCGGGGCCGCCGCCGCCATCTTCTCCACGTAGGCCTTGATGATCTCCCACTTGCCGCTCCGGGGCAGACCCGCAACGTAGAGGTTGAACTCCGGGTCCTTCATCCCCAGGCCGAACTCCAGGGCATGCAGGGCGCGGTATTGGGCGACGACTCTGTCCTCGCCCCGGGTGAGCTCTGCCGTCGTTTCGAACCCCAGGGAATCAGGAGGGAAGGTAGCGCGCAGATCCTCCGCTTGCAGTTCCCAATCGTGCGATGACATAGGTCCTCCTCTGAGGAAAAGTGGTTCAGCCTTCCCGAGGGCTTAACCCGGGGCTTCCTCCGGTGTGCACAGGTTCATGGCCGGCCACCGGCGCCCGGAGGTGCCGGCGCCGTTCTGCCCTCAACAGCGCCAGGCTGTTGGTCAGGAGGCCCCCGCTGAGCTCCACCGCACCAAAAGCCGCCTGCACCCCCAAGGCCAGCAACAGACGCCGCCGGTTGCCCTCCCGGCGCTGTCGGCCGGCCCGCGGGGGGCCAGGGGCCGCCGCCCTCATCCGACATCCAAGGCGATGGCTAAAATCTGGTAGTCCCGCCGCCCGCCGGGGGCCTCCAGGTACACCCGCTCCCCCACCTGATGCCCCAGGAGGGCCCGGCCCAGCGGTGACGCCACGGAGAGATGCCCCTGGCCCGCGTCGGCCTCCACCGCCCCCACCAGATGAAAGTCGCAGGTCTTGCCGGTTTGCAGGTTCAACACCTTCACCCGGGAGTTGAACACCACCCGGGAGGGCGTCAGGTTGGACCCCACCAAGACTTCGGAGTCGGACAGAATGTGCTGGAGTTGCCGGATGCGGCGCTCCACCCGGGCCTGCCGGGAGCGCGCCTCCTGATAGGCGGTATTGTGCTCCCCGCACCCCTCCAGGGCCGCTTCCATGAGCTCCGCCCGGGCCTGGGGCCTCACTTCCTGGCTCAGGTGCCGGAGTTCCCGGAGAATCTTCTGATAACCCGCCAGGGTCAAAAGCGCTTTGCCCATCTCTCCGTCTCTGTCCGCCTCTGCCCCTGTCCCCGGGATGGGGGGCGTCTCTGCCCGCCAGGGGCTGTTCGTGCTATTCTTATCTCAAAAGCTAAGGCAGGTCAAGGTAACCTGCAACCGCGCGCCCCTTTTTCCCGCTTGCGCCCTCCCCGGCATCCATGGGGACCGCCTCCCCCTTTTTCCCCGGCCCCCCACTCCCCCTTTGACATCTTCCCGCCCTTGGGGGTATGGTGGTGATATCCGGCTTCTTGAGTGGCCCGCATAGGCCGGGCGGGCGGCACCGTCGGCGCCGCCCGCCCGTGAACTGCTCCGGAAAGGCCCGTATGTTCCTGCGTCTCACCCCCGACTTGGCCGTGCGCACCCCCTGGCATTGGTCCCGGTCCCGCCCCGGCGAACGCCATCTGGTGATCAGCGGCTCCCGGGCCTTTCCACCCTTGCACCCCACCAGCCGCCTGTGCCTGGAACTGCTGACCGCGGCCTGCCGCCAGACGGTGCCGTCGACTCTTTTGGACCTGGGCTGCGGTTCGGGGGTCCTGGCCCTGGCCGCCGCCCTCCTCCAGGTCCCCTTCATCGTCGGGGTCGATATCTCCGGCGCCGCCCTGGCCACCTGCCGGGCCAACGCCGCCCGCAACGGTCTCGCCGCCGCCGTTCACTGGGTCCGGGGGTCCAGCGCCGCCCTGGCGGGGCCCTTCGACCTCATCCTGGCCAACCTGCCCTTTGCCGTGCAGCTCGAACTGGCCCCCGACCTCACCCGCCTGGCCGCCCCCGCCGGCCGTTTGATCCTCTCCGGCTTCCGGGACACCCAGGAGACCGCCCTCCTGGAGAGCCACCGCCCCGCCGGCTGGCGGCCGGCTCGCCGCCTCACCCGGGAGCGCTGGGAAATCGAGCCTCCCCGGGAAGGCTCCTATACCTGGACGGCCCTGTTGTGCACCCGCCCCTGATCCAGCCCCCGTGTCGCCACGTTCCGGTTTCCCGCGGCTTTATTGCCCGTGCCGCTCGACACTCCCGCCGACCCGCAACCTTCTCCCCGCTACCTTTTTTGCTTCCGGAGGCTTACAGGCAGCGCGGCCGGCGGGGGGGCCGCCGGTTCCGCAGGTCGCGGTTGCGGTACACCGTCACCACCGCCCCGTCCCGGGCGCATACCACGTGAATGCCCTCAAACGGGCTCAGATCGACCCCCTGGCGCACCTGGAGCGCCACCTCCCGCTTGCCGATGGCGTAAATCACGCCCCGGCGCGCCGGGATCGCCCTCCCGTAATACAGGGCCGCCAGCACGGCCCGCTCCGAGATGCGGCGGGCCCCCTGGCGTTGCAGGGCGTGTTTGGTGAATAATAACTCCGCAGAGATCTCGGCGAGCGCGTCCGACGGGACTTGGGGCAAGACTTTCCTGGCCATGGGCGGGCTCCTCATCTTGGGAAGGAGGATCATTCCTCCTGGCCTGTCCCCTAACCCTTCAAATACTGTGCCATTCGCCGGGCCCGGCCGTGCCTTAACTTAACTATATAACAATACTATAATTAAATTGCCGCCGCCCTCCGCCGCCAAGGTCGCCGGGCTGCCCCTGGTTGGGATCTTGACACGTCCCGGTCCTGGGGCCGGCCTGTCCCGGTCCCGCAGCCTGGGGGCAAGTCTGGGGGAAAATTTCACCCCCCCCCGCCGGAAAAAGAGTACAATACAACTCATACGCCTGCGCCTCCGAGGCCCCATGCCATGGACGTCACCGAGATTACCTGCAAAACCGCCCTGGTGCGCTCCAAAATCCCCGGGGTGGACTTCGTCGTCAATCCTTACCTGGGCTGCGCCCACGGCTGCCGTTACTGCTACGCCGCCTTCATGGGCAGGTACGCCCGCCACCACCCCGGCGCCCCCTGGGGCAGCTACGTCGAAGTCAAGGCCAACCTCGTCGAGGTCCTGGGCCGGGAACTCGCCCGCCGCCGTCAACCCGGCGTCGCCCTCTTCGCCAGCGTCTGCGACGCCTACCAGCCCGTCGAGGCCCGCTTCCGCCTCACCCGGGGCTGCCTGGAACTCCTGCGGCAGCACGGCTGGGGCGTCGATATCCTCACCAAGTCCCCCCTGGTCACCCGGGACCTGGACCTCCTGAAAACCTTCACCCGGGCGTCGGTGGGCTTCTCCCTCACCACCGACTCCGAAGAGGTCCGCCGCCTGCTGGAGCCCGGCGCCCCGCCCCTCGCCCGCCGCCTGGACGCCCTGCGGGAGCTCTCCCGGGCCGGGGTGTCCACCTGGGCCTTCCTGGGCCCCCTGCTCCCCCTGGACCCGGTGCGCCTGCATGAACTGGTGGCCCCTTATGTCGAGCGGGTGCTCATCGACGCCCTGAATTACCGGCGGCTGGTGAGCCAGCTCTACCACCGCCACCACTGGGACTATGAACTCACCGACGACTACGCCCGCCAGACCGCCGCCGCCCTGCGCCGCCTCTTCGGCGATCAGGCCCGGCCGGCTTGAGGTCTTCTGCCGGGATGCGATCAACCGGAATTTTCATGGGGGGGCAATGCCGTGCCCCCCTGCCCATGAGGGACCTGCAGGAAAATAAATTAAAAAGTTAACCAGTTGGAAAGGAAGCAAGATGGACCTTCCCCACCACATGCGCGCCATGGTTCTGGACGCCCCCGGCCGGCCCTTAACCCTCCGGGAGGTCCCCGTGCCCGTCCCCGGCCCCGGGCAGGTCCTCCTCCGGGTCCGGGCCTGCGGCGTCTGTCGCACCGACCTCCACGTGCTGGACGGCGACCTGCCCCACCCCAAGCTGCCCCTGATCCTGGGTCACGAGATCGTCGGCGCGGTGGCCCGCCTCGGCCCCGGCGTCCGCACCTTCCAGCCCGGCGACCGCCTGGGCGTCCCCTGGCTGGGCAGCAGCTGCGGCCTCTGCCGCTACTGCCGCCAGGGCCGGGAAAACCTCTGCGACGCCCCCGGCTTCACCGGCTACACCCTCGACGGCGGCTACGCCGACTACGCCGTCGCCGACCAGCGCTATTGCTTCCCCCTCCCCCCGGCCTACGACGATCTCCACGCCGCCCCCCTCCTGTGCGCCGGCCTCATCGGCTACCGCTCTTACCGCCTGGCCGGGAACGACTTCGACACCCTGGGCATCTACGGCTTCGGCGCCGCCGCCCATATCACCGCCCAGATCGCCGTTTTTCAGGGAAAACGCCTCTTCGCCTTCACCGCCCCCGGCGACCGCGCCGCCCAGGATTTCGCCCGCCGGCTCGGCGCCGTCTGGGCCGGCGACTCCACCACAGCCCCCCCGGAGGAGCTCGACGCCGCCATCATCTTCGCCCCCGTCGGCCCTCTGGTCCCCGCCGCCCTGCGCGCCACCGCCCGGGGCGCCGTGGTGGTCTGCGGCGGCATCCACATGAGCGACATCCCCGCCTTCCCCTACGACATTCTCTGGGGCGAACGCGTGGTGCGCTCCGTGGCCAACCTCACCCGGACCGACGGCGAGGAATTCCTGGACCTGGCCCCCCGGGTCCCGGTGCGCACCGAAGTCGTGCCCTTTCCCCTGGAGGCCGCCAACGACGCCCTGGAGCGGCTCCGCCACGGCCGGCTCACCGGCGCCGCCGTGCTCACCATGGACTAGCAGGAGCCTGGCCGCCGGACGGCGGCCCGCCCCCCGACGCGTCTTTGTCGTTGCAAAATTATCCCGGCCGGATTAAGGTTAAGCCTGATCCGGCTTTCCGCCGGGCCGCCCCCATCCCCCGTTGCCCAGGAGAATCAGAGTCCGCGTGAGCCCCGTCGCGCCCACCCCGCCCCCTGCCGACAACCCCCGGCCCTCCCACCGGATTCTCTCCAAGCTCGCCTACGTCTTCAGCGCCCGCTGGCTGCGGGACGGCCTCATGGCCGTCTTCCTCATCTACCTGGCCCGCACCGACGCCACCACCTACGGCGAATTCATGATGGCCCTGGGATTGGGCTCCATCCTCCTGTTCATCGCCGAATTCGGCCTCAACCTGCCCCTGGTGGGTCTGGTGGCCCGCACCCCCGCCAAAACCGCCGACTTCGTGGCCCAGACCCAGGTCTTCAAGGCCGTCACCCTGCTCTGCGCCCTCCTGGGCGCCGTCATCTTTGTTTGGTGGCAGGGCTATTCCTTCGCCCTGACCCGGATCGTTCTCCTCATCGGCGCCGGCGTCGCCCTGGAGGCCCTGGCCAGCACCATGTTGGTCATCTACCAGGTCCAGGGCCGTCAGGCCCAGGAAAGCAAGATCCGGGCGGGGGCCGCCGTCCTGGGCTTCGGCTACGGCCTGCTGGCCCTGGCCCTCGGCGCTTCCCCCCTCACCGTCGCCTGGTTCAAAATCATCGAAACCCTGGCCATCGTTGCCGCCAGCGCCTGGTTCCTGGTCGTCCCCGCAGCCTCCCCCTGGAAATGGCCCTCCCTGAAAAAATTGGTGGACCTGGGGCGCCTGGGCCTGATCTTCGGCATCATCGAAATCACCGCCTCCATCTACAACAAGGCCAACCTCTTCTTCCTGCAGAAATACGGCGGCGCCGACGGCGTGGCCCAATACAGCGCCACCTGGCAGCTGGTGGACGGCATCGCCGTCCTGGTCTCGGGGCTGCTCCTCAAAAACATCCTCTATCCCCTCTTCGTCCAGCTCTGGGAAACCGACCGCCCCGCGGTCCTCACCCTCACCCGCAACACCGCCCGCTGGCTGCTGGTTGCCGCCCTGGGGGCCATGTTCGTCCTCTTCATCGAGGCCGACCGCCTCCTCCTCCTCATCTACGGCGACCGCTACCAGCCCGCCGTCGACCTGCAGAAATACCTGGTGGTGACCATCCTCTTCGCCTTCTTCCACAACCTGGCCGCCTTTGTCATGATCAGCATGAAAAAAGAAAAGCTCCTGCTGGGCTTTTATCTCACCGGACTGGTGATTAACCTCCTGGTCTGCTCCCTGCTCATCCCCGCCTTCCCGCTGGCCGGCGCCGCCTGGTCCATCGTCCTCACCAAGGGGGGGGTGGCCTGCCTCACCGTCTCCTATGTCCAGCTCCGCCTGCGCTTCCTTCCCCTCCCCGCCGTCGCTCAGGCCCTGGCGGCCTTCCTGGGCGGACTCGCCCTCTATCTTCTCCTGCGGCCCCTGCTTCCCCGGGAAGCCGCCGAAATCCTGGCCCTCCTGCCCCTGCTCGTCCTCGCCTGGCGCTGGTGGCAGGCTCGCCCTCGAAAATAGCCCCGCCCGCGTCCTATGTGGTTGACCGCCCGCGGGCTTTCGTTTAATATGCTCATGATATGGCGCGAATCCTCTACGGCGTCCAGGGAAGCGGTCACGGCCATGCCGTCCGGGCCTTGACCATCGCCCGTAAGTGCCGCCAGGAACACGATTTTCTCTTCATCAGCTTCGGTGCCGGGGCCGCCGTCCTGCGCCGGGAGTTCCCGGTGGTGGAACTCCCCGGCTCCGACACCATCTACCGCGCCCACCGCATCGACGTCCTGGCCACCTTCCTCGATAACGTCCGCTACTGGTCCAGCCTCGGCGGCATCAAGCGACAACTACTGGAAATCGCCGACCGTTTTCAGCCCGACGTCACCGTTGCCGACTACGAATTTCTCATTCCCCGGGTCGCCCGCCGCCTGGGCCTGCCCTGCCTGTCCCTCGACCATCAGCACATCATCCCCTTCTGCCGCCATCCCGTCCCGGCCCGCTACCTCCCCGAATACTGGACCACCGCCACCGTCATCCGGCTCCTCTTCACCGCCGCCAGCCAATACATGGTGGTCTCCTTCTTCCAGCCCCCGGTCAGCTCCCGCCTCCCGGTGCAGATCGTCCCGCCCCTGCTGCGCCAGAGCGTCCTGGCCCAAACCCCCTCCCTGGAGGAGCATGTCCTGGCCTATCAGGGCCACCCCACCTTCGCCGAATTCTTCGACTTCCTCAAGACCATCCCCCGGCCCGTCATCGTCTACGGCTGCAACCGGGACGCCGTCGACGGCAATCTCACCTTCAAGCCCAATTCCGAAGACGGCTTCCTCCGGGATCTCGCCGCCTGCCAGTACGTCGTCTGCGGCGGCGGCCACACCATGATGTCCGAAGCCCTCTATTACGGCAAGCCGGTGCTCTCCTTCCCCATCAAAAACGCCTTCGAACAGTTCGTCAACGCCTTTTACCTCCAGCGCCTGGGCTACGGCCGCTACCACCCCGGCTTCCGCCCCGCCCCCGACCTCATCCCCGCCTTCGAGGCCCGCCTGGACGACTATCGCGCCCGCCTCCGGGCCGCCGACTTCTACGGCAACCCCCGGATCTTCGCCCTCCTGGACCGCTACTTTAAGACCCACACCCTCTTTTAAGGCATCCCTGCAGTTGGCGACAATTGTCGCCCGGGCCCCCGGCGGGGCCGCCTTGCCCCATTATCCCGGCTTGCGAAGCTATCTCCTGTATGCCCCCTGCGCCCTCCGCGGGAAGCAGGACAGGCTGAGGGGGGCCGCGAAAAAATACGTCCGGGACGCGGGATATCTGATACATTTATTGTATGCCGGGTTGCCCCGCGCCCGCAGGCGACCGGGCTTCTTGGTCAATAATATGAATGTCTGGGGATATCCCCCCATTCCCGTTGTCCCCCTCATCCCCCGGAGACCATATGGCCAGTCTGCTGGAGCTGTTTTCCCGGAAAAAAGTCTGCACCCTGCTCGCCAACGTCGACGGCGCCGTGGTGGAGAAATTCGCGCACTTCAAGAACTTCCTGGACCACAACCGGGAGTCCCTGACCTTGATCGCCGAACTGGAGCAGCTCTATTACGGCGGCCAACCCGTGAACCAGGCCGCGGTGAAGGAAAAATTCGCCGCCCTGGTCCAGGCCGTCCGCAACCTGGTGGAGGCCCTCAACGGCCTGGCCGCCGGCCAATACGCCGCCCTGGAGCCGGTGGTGGCCCGCCTGGCCGCCGCCGCAGACCTCTTGTGGCGCCCCCCCGCCCTGCCCCCGGATCTCCCCCTGGTCCTGCCCCTGGACGCCCTCACCCCCGACATGGTCCCGGTGGCCGGCGGCAAGGCCACCAATCTGGCCACGGTGAAGAATGTCCTCGCGGCCCCCGCCCCTCCGGGGTTTGTGGTCACCGCCCGGGGGGCGGCCCTCTTTTTCGAGGAAAACCGTCTGGAAGACTTCATTGAAGACCGCCTGGCGCAGATCTCCCTGGACGATGCCGCCGCCCTGACGGCCTCCGGGGCCGCCCTTCAGGACCGGGTGCGCCAGGCCCCGGTGCCCGCCGCCCTGGCCGCCGAGATCTTCCGCGCCTACGACGCCTTAACCGCCGCCGGCGCTCCGGTGCGCCTGGCCATGCGCAGCAGCGCCGTGGGGGAGGACACCGAGGCCTCCTTTGCCGGCCAATACACCACGGTCCTGAACGTGCGCCGGGAAGGCTTGCTGGCGGCCTATAAAGAGGTGCTGGCCAGCAAATACAACCCCTGGGCCATTGCCTACCGCCAGCGCTACGGCCTCAGCGACCGGGATACCCCCATGTGCGTGGCCGGAATCGTCATGGTGGACGCCGCCGCCAGCGGCGTGCTCTATACCGTGGACCCGGCCCGGCCCGACTCCGGCCGGCTCAAGATCACCGCCCTCTTCGGCCTGGGGGAGCAACTGGTGAGCGGCCAGGCCACCCCCGACGCCTTCTGGGTGGAGCGGGCTAGCGGCCGCCTCGGCGACCGGCAGATCAGCCGCAAACCCTGGCGGCTGGTGACTCTCCCCGAAGGCGGCACCCGCCTGGAAGAGGTCCCCGCCGGCCAGGACCTGCCCGCCCTCGATGACGCCACGGTCCGGGACCTGGCATCCTGGGGCCGGAAGTTCGAGGCCCATTTCGGCAGCCCCCAGGACGTGGAGTGGGCCGTGGACGCCCAGGGGCGCCTGTGGTTTCTGCAGTCCCGCCCCCTGGGACTGACGCCCGCCCGGCGGGACGCCCGGGAACAGACCCACCCGGATTTTTCCGGCTATCCGGTGGTGCTCCGGGGCGGGATCACCGCCTCCCGGGGGGCCGCCGTCGGCCGGGTGTACCTGCCGGAAGGCGGCGGCCCCCCGGACGTCCCGCCCGACGCCATTCTGGTCACCCGCCGCGCCACCCCCGACTACGCCGTCCTCCTGGGACGGGTCCGGGGGCTCATCGCCGAAGTCGGCAGCGCCGCCAGCCACCTGGCCTCGGTGGCCCGGGAATTCCAGGTGCCGGCCCTGTTCGATGCGGCCGGGGCCGCCACCGCCTTGTCGCCGGACCAGGAGATCACCCTGGTGGCCGATACCGCCACCGTCTATCAGGGCCACATCCCGGAGGTGGCCGCCGCGGGCAAAAATCCCCGCAAGTTCATCATGGACAGCCCGGTGCACCGCAAGCTGCGCGCCCTGCTGGACCTGACCGCCCCCCTCAACCTCACCGACCCCCAGGACCCGTCTTTTGCCCCCGAGGGTTGCCAGACCCTGCACGATGTCATCCGCTTCGCCCACGAAACCTCCATGCGGGAGATGTTCGCCCTTTCGGCCCAACCCGACCGCGGCCTCCTGACCGCCCGCCTGCAGTCCAATATCCCCCTCTCCCTGCACCTCATCGACCTGGGCGAGGGCCTCAAATTCGGCCTCACCACCTGCGACGACATCACCCCCGACCACATCGAATCGGTCCCCATGAAGGCCCTCTGGCGGGGCTTCACCCACCCCGGCGTCACCTGGAAGGGCGCCATCGCCTTCGACCTGCGTAACTTCATGACCCTCATGGCCCAGGGGGCCATGCGGGATGAGGGCGACCAGCCCGGAACCGACAGTTACGCCCTCCTCTCCCGGGAGTATCTGAACCTCAGCGCCAAATTCGGCTACCATTTCGCCAACCTCGACGCCCTGGTGACCGACGTCCCCGACCAGAACTACGCCTCCCTGCAGTTTTCCGGCGGCGTCGGTTCGGTCTACGGCCGCTCCCTGCGCCTGAGCTTTCTGGCCGCCGTCCTCAGCCGCCTGGGCTATCAGGTGACGGTCACCGGCGACCTGCTGGAGGCCTCCCTCACCGGCGTCGCCGCCGCCGCCCTGGAGGACGTCCTGGATCACACCGGACGCCTGTTGGCCGCCAGCCGCCTGCTCGACATGGCCATCTCCGACGAGCTGGCGGTGGAGGACATGACCCGGGCCTTCTTCCGCGGCGATTACAACTTCCTGGAAAGGGACCAAAGCGGCCGGCTGCCCGGCTTCTATACCCATGTCGGCGCCTGGGAGCGCCACCTCGCCCCGGACGGCGTGATCTTCCGGCAGGACGGCAGCAGCTACCGCAGCACCCTGGCCTCGGGGCTGACCAGCCTCATGGTCACCGTTATGGGCCGCAAGTACTATGAATTCCTCGACAACATCGAGGCCTATTTCTATTTTCCCCTGGCCATCGCCAAAGACAGCTCCGTTGCCGCCGGCCGGGTCTCCGTCCGCATCCGGCCCGTCGGCGGCAAGATCGACCAGGCCGGGGGGCTGGCCTTCGGCATCCGCAACCTGGGCAATTACTTCGTCCTGCGGGTCAACGCCCTGGAGGATAACCTCGTCCTCTTTGAATTCGTCAACAACCGCCGCTTCCTGCGCGCCGCCGTCCCCTGCCGGGTCGAGACCGGCGCCTGGCAGCACATTGCGGTGGACCTCGCCGGCCACACCGTGACCGGCTGCCTCGACGGCGACCCGCTCATCGACTACGAGGCGGCGCGCCCCGTCGCCGGCTTCGTGGGACTGTGGACCAAGGCCGACTCCGTCAGCGAGTTTTCCGCACTCACGGTGGACACGGGCGCCGGCAGCCGCTGCTTCTGGGACTAGGCCGCCCCCCGCTACCCCCCCCGGAAACCCTGTCTCCTCGTTCCCCAAACTCCTGCTCTCTCTCCCCGCTCCCCCGCCCCTGCTCTTTTTCTCCTCGTTCCCCAGCTCCTGCTTGGGAACGCCATTACCCGCCAAGCTCCTGCTTGGCCACCTCAACTGGAAACTGGAAACTGGAAACTTTATTTGTGACATGTGTCCTATGTGTCTCATCTGTTCTGGAAAAATGTCTGGTTTCCTTTATACTGGTGGCCATGCGGATGGCGGGGCGCCGCCGGCGCCCCCGGCGTTCCCCGCAGCTCTTTGACAAGTCAATTTTGTCTCCGGTTTGCCCAGGCCGGGCCTGGCCGCTCCACTTCTTCCTGCCCTCGCCCCCCGCCTGCCGGTGTGCCCCCGGCGTGGCGGCCCTCACCCTTCATC
>CAYRYV010000026.1:0-44194 GCA_964428565.1 uncultured Desulfobacterales bacterium
TAACTGCCGGAGAAAAAGCCGAAAATCGCCGCAAGGGGCATTATTTGCTTGAAGCTCCGCCACGGGGCGGGATAACATAATTTCCGGTTGACGGGCAGTGGCCATCTCGCGCGGCTGAGGCGACACATGCGGGGCATTCTGGTAGTGCTGGACGGCTTGGGCGACCGGGGGCATCCCTGTTTCCGGGGGCGCACCCCCTTGCAGGCGGCCCGCACCCCCAACCTCGACCGTCTGGCGGCCCTGGGCATGAACGGCCTGTATCACGCCGGTCTCCAGGGCGTGGCGCTGCCCAGCGAAATCGCCCACTTCCTGATGTTTGGCTATACCCTGGAGGAGTTTCCCGGCCGGGGCCTCATCGAGGCCGTGGGGGAGGGGATCGACCCCGCTCCGGGGGACGTCTTCCTGTTGGCCCGCCTCTTTTGTGTCCGGGAGCGCGACGGGATGCTCATCCTGGAGGTGGAGGATCCCGAAGTGGAGGAAACCCTCTGCCGGGAGCTGCAGGCGGAGGTGCGCACCTTTGAATTCGAGGGCGCTGCGGTGGAATTTCTACCCACCCGGGGCATCCAGGGGATTCTGCGGCTGCGGGGGGAGATTTCCCCCCGGGTCACCGACTCCAATCCCATCACGGGGGGGCGTCCCCTCATGGAGGTGCTGCCCCATGCCGGTTGGGAGCGCGATCCCGCCGTCCGACGCACCGCTGCGGCGCTCAATGCCTACCAGCAGTGGAGCTATCGGCGGCTGTCCGGGCACCGCCTCAACCGGGGCCGGGAGCAGCGGGGGCTGCCGCCCCTGAACGCCGTGGGCCTGCAACGGGCCGGACAGGCCAAAGTACTCCCCACTTGCAGGGAGAAGTGGGGGCTGACCCCCCTGGCCCTGGCCACCGGCCCTTTGTACCGGGGGCTGGGGCAGGTTTTGGGGATGGCTCTGGGACCGGCCGCGGATTCGGGCCACCCCGGGGACGACCTGAGGAAGCGCCTGCAGACGGCCCGGGAGGCCACTGATTATGACTTTGTCTACATTCACACCAAGGCTCCGGATGTGGCGGCTCATACCAAGGACCCCCGGCACAAGCGGCGGGTTATCGAGTCCCTGGACGCGGCCTTCGCCTATGCCCTGGAAGAGATCGTCCCCCAGGAGGATATTCTCCTGGTCGTCACCGCCGACCACTCCACCAACAGCGCCGGGAGCATGATCCATTCCGGGGAGTCGGTGCCTCTGCTCATGGTGGGCAAGTTCCCCCGCCGTGACGGGGTGAAGAGGTTCGACGAAGTGAGCTGCGCCGCCGGTGCCCTAAGCCTGGTGCGGGGCGGCGAGTTGATGCACCTGATGCTTAATTTCCTGGACCGGGGCAAACTCTTCGGACTGCGGGACGCCCCCGGGGACCAGCCCTTCAGCCCGGGGCCCTATACCCCCCTGAAACTCCGGTAACCGATTATGCCAACTTGCTGATAGCCGAAATAGACGATTCCATGACATCGCCACCCATACACGCAAAATCGCTGCTCCAGCGTATCCTGTTAGGACTGGGGCGGACATTGAAGGCCGCCTGGCTGCTGGTCGGCCTCACCCTCGTCCTGCTGGTCATTCTGGAGCTGGGCTGCCGGCTGGCGGCCCTGCTCCCCGGGGGCGGCCCCGCCGCATCCCCCAACTATTTCCTCAAGGTGGACAGCTACAAGGGCCAGCCCTGGCTCGACGACTACTACCAAGAGTTCACCGCCGCCTTCAACACCACCTGGCGTTCGTATGTCTATTGGCGGCGGAAACCCATCGCCGGGAAATACGTCAATGTCGACGACCGGAATCACCGCCGCACCATGCAGCCCGCCCCGGCCGCCAGCGACACCCGGCCGCCGGTGAAGATCTTCATGTTCGGCGGCTCCACCATGTGGGGAGAGGGGGTGCGGGACGCCTACACCATCGCCTCGCAACTGGCGCAGACCCTGGCGGAGGCGAAGATTCCGGCGGTGGTGACCAATTTCGGGGAGACCGGCTATGTCAGCACCCAGGAGGTCATCGAACTGCTGCGCCAGCTCCAGGCCGGCCAGGTTCCGGATGTGGCGATCTTCTACGACGGCGTCAACGATGTCTATGCCGCCTACCAGAGCGGGGTGGCGGGCATCCCCCAGAACGAATGGAAGCGCCAGACCGAGTACAACCTCACCAACCGCTACAATCAGATGCGCCGGCTCTTTCTGCAACAGACCCTGGACCGGTTCTGCCTGGGGAGCAAACTCAAGGCCCTGGCCCAGCGGCTGCAACCCGCCGCCGGCTCCCGGACGCTGCCCGAGGGCCTGGCAGAGGAGATTGTGCAGACCTATCTGGCCAACGTCAAGACTATAGACGCCCTGGGGCGGGCCTTCGGCTTCGAGACGCTCTTCTACTGGCAGCCGGTGATCTATTTTAAGCCCACGGTCTCGGAATTTGAGGAATATTTTACGCGAGAGAAGCCCATGGAGGCCATTTACCGGAAGACCTACGACTTGATCAAGACGCAGGCGGTGCAGCTGCAACCATACCAGTTCCATGACATCAGCGCCATCTTCGCTGACACCACCGAACCGCTTTATATCGATTACTGCCACGTCAATGAAACCGGCAACGGCATCATCGCCCGGCGCATGGCCCGAGATGTGACCGCCCTGCTCAGCCGGGGCAAGCCGGCGCCGACGGTAAGGCAATACCGCCAGGGAGGGTGAGATGATCCTGCGTTGCTACGGGGCCCGGGGGTCGGTGCCGGTGTCGGGGGCGGAGTATCTGAAATACGGCGGCGACACCGCCTGCCTGGAGATCCGCACAAAAGACGACGACATCATCATCGTGGATGCGGGCACCGGCATCCGCCGGCTGGGGAAACGGCTGCTGTCGGAGGAAAGGTTCGCCTACACCATCCTCATGACCCACTCCCACTGGGACCACGTTATCGGCTTCCCCTTTTTCCAACCCATTTACCGCTCCGAAACCGCCATCCAGCTACGGGGCTGCCCCCAGGCCCAGGGGCACATCCAGAAGCTCTTGTCCCGCACCATGGCGGCGCCTTATTTTCCGGTGCCCTTTGACGAACTGCGGGCCGAATTCCACTATCAGGACACCTGCGTCCTGAGTTTCTGGATCGGCTCGGTGGAGGTCTTTCCCATCAATCTGAGTCATCCCAACGGCGGGTTGGGCTACAAGTTCAGCGAAGACGGCCGGTCCGTGGTCTTCCTCACCGACAATGAGCTGGACTTCAAACACCGGGGGGGACTGAGCTTCGACTCTTACGTGGAGTTCGCCCGGGGGGCGGATCTGCTCATCCACGACGCCGAATACACCCCGGAAGAATACGACCTTACCCGGGGCTGGGGCCATTCCACCTATCCCCGGGCCCTGGAACTGGCCATCAAGGCCGGGGTGAAGAGCTTCGCCCTTTACCATCACAACCAGGACCGCAGCGATGCGGCCCAGGACGCCATCGTGGAGCGCTGCCGGGAAATCCTGGCGGAGAAGAAGATCGACATGGAATGCTTCGGGATGACCCAGTTCACGGAAGTGGTAATATAAGGCCGGGGGACCGGCTAGCGTCGCCGCCAGTCGCCGGAGGGGATGAGGGGGTAGTCAGCCTCACCGTTCCACAGGTAGACCCAGGCCAGACATGTGTAGCCGTCGGCAGCGACGGCCCGGATGAGCTCCCGGCGGAAGCCGGAACCCTCCACTGCATCCAACCGCGGGAGACTCTGATCCGGTCGAGGCAACTCGTAGAGTTCCCCCATCACCCACTGGTCCGGCTGCCGCGGCGGCAGCAGGGCGGGATAGGCCCCCAGGTCCAGCAGCAGCCCCGGGGCCCGGGCCGCCTGCATGAAAACCGCGCCGTGGCGACGCAGGTAATGCTGGCGGCACTCCCTCTGCATCAGGGTGCCGTAGGCGAAGAGGTGGCGGACGCCGACGCCGTCGCCGGACTGGGTTGCAGAGGGAATCATCGGCCCTAAGCCACGGTCAGCGCCGAGCCGTCCCGGAGCTGCTCCCGGGCCCGGGCGATGACCGCGGCGGTCTGCTCCACCAGGGGGTAATCACTTAATTCAGCCAGGGGCACGAAGCGGGCGGCGGTGATGTCGGATGCGGCCCGGGGCTCGCCGCCCACCCAGCGGCAGAGGAAGTCCACCAGGACGTAGTGATAGGCCACGGCTCCGCCGTCGTCCCGGAAGATACGCTCCAATACGGCGCTCACCCCCAGGACCTCCACCGCCAGGCCGGTCTCTTCAGCCAACTCCCGGATAAGGGCGGCGCGCAAAGTCTCCCCCACCTCCACCGCACCGCCGGGCAGGGTCCAACTGCCCCGGGCGGGCTCCTGGCCGCGCCGCACCAACAGGACGGCATCCTGGCGAAAGATGACGGCCCCCACGCCGATAACGGGCTGTTCCGGATAATGACGTTTCACGGGATATCCTTAATTTTGGGGAGGGGGCCAGGGGGCTTACCCCCCGCCAAACTCCAGCTCACACCTCCACCCGCAGGGAGCGTTTGACCCGGATGGCGGCGTCGCCGCCCACCGGGCATTTATTTTCGCAGATGCCGCAGCCGATGCAGCGGTCTTCGGAGACCACCGGCAGGTTGACGGTGACGAGTTTGCCGGTGGCGTCGGCCACCGGGGCGGAATAAAAGGTGATGGCCTTGGGGGCCACCGGACAGTGTTCTTCGCAGACCATACAGCCGACGCCCTCGGAGAAGGGAATGCAGCGGGACCGGTTGATGAAGGCGGTGCCTATCTTGGCGGCGTGTTTCACCTCCAGGGTCATGGGCGGGATGGCCCCGGTGGGGCAAACCTGGGAGCACAGATTGCAGGAATACTCGCAGTAGCCCAGGCGGGGCACCAGCCGGGAGGTGTAGAAGCCCTCGAGGCCGGCCTGCCAGAAAGCGGGTTGTAGGGCCCCGGTGGGGCAGACCTTGAAGCACTGGCCGCAGCGGACGCACTGGGACAGAAAGTCGGCTTCTCTAGCGGCCCCCGGGGGCCGCAGGAGATATTCATCGGGGGGCAGGGCCACGGACTCCAGGCGCAGCAAGGGCGCCGCCGCCACTCCCAGGGCCAGGGTCGTGACCACTTGGCGGCGGCCCAGATCCATGGCGGGCTTGGCCACCGCGCCCCCTCCCCAGCGGAAGCTCACCCGGTTTTCGGGGCAGGCGTCGAGGCAGCGGAGGCAGAGCTGGCACTCCTCGGAGCGGTGGCGGGAATCCTCACCCTCGGTCACGGCTCCCATCTTGCAGAGTTCGGCGCAATTGCCGCAGTCCGGGCAAAGCTTGGCGGGCCGGCGGCGCAGGAAGGCAAAGCGGGCCACCAGGCCGTACAGGGCCCCCAGGGGACACAAGGCCCGGCACCAGAAGCGGCGGTCCACCCGCTCCAGGGCCACCAGGCCGACAAAGATGGCCAGGGTCAGGAAGGACAGCAGAAAGGCCAGGGGGTGGAAGGGCAGCAAGGTGGCCTTGAGGAGCCGGTAAAGGGGCTCGCTCACCGAGGTGACAGGCTCCCCCCACTGGTAGAGCAAGGTGAACAGGGCCTCCAGCCCGTAGCTGAAGCCCGGGTAGAAGGTGACCGCCAGCGACCGGTAGAGGAGGGAGAGGGGGTCCAGCAGTCCCGCCAGATTGACCCGGAAGACGGCGGCGGCCAACACGAAGATCAGGATGTAGTACTTCCAGCGCCGCCAGCGGCTGGCCAGGCCCCGGTCGGGTCGGGGGGCAAAAAAGGTGCGGCGGCAGACGTCCAGGGTGGTGCCCAGGGGGCAGACCCAGCCGCAGAAGAAGCGCCCCAGGACCAGGGTGAGGACCACGAAGGTCAGCGACCAGAACAGGGCGGCCACCAAGGGGCCGCCGGTGGCCAGGTTCACCGCCAGAAGCAGGGGATCGAAGCGGAAGAACAGGTCCACCGGCCAGGCGAGTTGTTCCTGGCCGGCGTATTCCGCCTTCAGGAAGAGCAGCAGAAACAGGGCCAGGAAGACCAGTTGCACGGACCGGCGGGTCCACAACCAGGCGCGCCCCGAAGGGGGCGCGGCTTTTTCAGGGATGCTGGTATTCATGGGGAATCATTTTCGGTTTGCGGTTTGCGCATGACGCCTCCGCTCCCAATGAAAACGGCCTCATCCCCGGCGGGCGGGAATCAGGCCGCAGGGTGCCGCCGGAGGCCGGGGGATTACGAGCCCATGACCTTGATCTTGGCCAGGTCCATCTCTCCCAGGCCCAGTTCGTGGGCCTTGACGATGAAGCCCAGGTCCGTGGGGGCCAGATCGAAGAGGGTGGCGCCGTAGGAATCGATGGCCACGGCGTCGGTGCCGGCGATGACCTGGTTCTTGACCTGCACGTACTCCAGTTTGCCGCCGGAGGGACCGCCCTTGGTGAGAATGCGGGTGGCGTCCAACACGGTGAGGTCGGCCCTAAGCACCAGGTTCATATCGGCGATATTCTGGCTCAAGCCCACGTGAATCCGTCCCCGCCAGCCGCCGATGCAGCCCATCATGTTCTTCAGGGCCAGGGTGAGGCGGGACTCGGAGTGTTGCTTGGCGATGGGGACGTTGATGAAGCGGTCGGCCTCCAGGATGTCCTTGTAGAAGCTCCAGCGTTTCAGGGCCTTGGCTTTGGGGATGTCCATCTCCACGAAGCGGCGTTCATCCACGAACTCCACCACCGCCCGGCGGTCCTTGAGGGCTTCCACCGCGGCCTGGATGCCGCTATTGGCGTAGGCCCGGCGGGCGTCGTGGCAGGTGCGGTCGAAGACCTTGACCTTCTTGGCCCCGGCCTCCAGGCACATCTCGACGATGCGGCGCACCACCAGGGGGTGCGTATTGGCGGCCATTTCCGGGGGCCGGTCCCAGGCCATGTTGGGCTTGACCACCACGGTCTCGCCGGGGTTGACGAATTTTTTCATGCCGCCCAGCTTGTCGATGGCATCGGTGACGTTCTTGGCGTAGTCGCTGCTGGTGGCCCTGGCCAGCACCGGGTCGGGCTTGCCGGTGGACATGGCGAGGAGCTCGGGGGGGAAGGTGAAAACCCGGCCGGCCCCGGCCATGACGCTCAAGGCGGCCACTTTTTTCAAAAATTCACGACGGTCCATAGTGATCTCCTGCAGAGTTCACGGGTGTAGCAGAAGCGCGCGCTCCGGGAAGATTTCCCCTGAAACTTTGTCTATACGGGATAGGGTAAACATTGGCGGGAGGTTTTGCAAGCGGTTTCGTGCGTCGGCCTCAGCCGCCGATGCCCCGCATGGGCCGGGGGCCGGGGGCCAACTCCCGGGCCACCTGGGGGTGGCAGAGGGGTTTGGCGCGGACCGCCTCCTGGAAGAGGGCGGTCAACTCTTCTTGATTCGCCCCCCGGCGTAAAGGACCCTTGACGTCGATTTCCCGCGGGTCCAGAAGGCAGGGCCGCAGGCGGCCGTCGGCGGTGAGGCGCAGACGGTTGCAGGACGCGCAGAAGTGTTGGCTCAGGGGGCTGATGAAGCCTATTTCACCGGCAGCGCCGGGAAATCGGAAACGCCGGGCCGGCCCGGCCATGGGTGAGGCCGGGAGCTCTTCCAGGGGGCCCTCCGGGACCAAGCGGGCGAGGAGTTCACTACTGGGGATATAATAATCCTCCCGCCAGCGGTGCAGCGAACCCAACGGCATGAACTCAATGAAACGGATATGGTAGGGGTACTCCCGGGAGAGACGGGCGAAGTCCAGGAGTTCGTCGTCGTTGACTCCCCGCAGCACGACGCAATTGATCTTGATGGGGTGAAAACCCTGAGCGGTCGCGGCCTGGATGCCCTCCCAGACCTGGTGGTAACAGTCGCCGCTGGTGAGACGGCGGAAACGGTCGGGATTTAAACTGTCCAGGCTGACATTGAGGCGGCGCAGGCCCGCCGCCCACAGGGCCGGGGATTTTTCGGCAAGGAGCACCCCGTTGGTGGTCAGGCAGACCTCGGTGAGGCCGGGCAGCCGGTGCAGATCGGCGATAAAAGCCGCCACCTCCTTGCGGATGAGGGGTTCGCCCCCCGTGACCCGGATCTTGGTGAGGCCCAACTCCACGGCCACCCGGGCCAGGCGCAGGAATTCCTCATAGCGCAGGATATCGTCGTGGGTGAGTTTGACCATCTCCTGCACCGGAGCGCAATAGAAACAGCGGAGGTTGCAACGGTCGGTGATGGAGATCCGCAGGTAGCTGATCTCCCGGGCCAGGGCGTCGATCACGAGGGGGTGCTCCGTAATTAAATATGCTTCTTATGATATAACCAACCCCCCGGTCTGTCAACGGTGGTTTCCTTCATCCGGATATCTCGGGGACTTCCCGCGGGGGGATAATGATTTGGCATTTATGGTTTGCTGTCGTTTTGCCGAAAAATATTTAAGGATGAACATCAACGAGGGGGACAGCCCAATGAGAGGCAGAACAAGACGGGGTGGCGCATTTATAGGGATGGGACTGGTGGGGGGAATGTTGCTTCTGGCTGCCGGCGGGGCTTGGTCCCAGCCGCAGATCACCGTGGTGCAGCCGGAGATTTCCGCTTACCCCGCCGCCCCGGCGGCTCCCGGGGCTCCGGCGGGGGCTCCGGGGGTCCAGGCCCAGGCCGCCGGCGCGGCGATGCCGGGAATAGGGGTGTATCCCTACCCCTTTCTGGGGATGAATATCGCCGCGGTCCTGAAGATGGTAGAGCGCTATCAGGCCCCGGCGCAAACCTTCAACGATGAGTACACCATCATCCGTAACGGCCAGGAGATCCCGGTGTTCAAGGCGCACCGGGGCATCGACCCCGATTCCTACGAGATCATGGGACGCGATGGCAGTACGTCGGTGGGGAATTTCCTGGCGGGGTCCGACGGCAAGGTCTATCGCTACAAACTGGGGCCGGACCTGGTGAATGTGTTGTTCAAGGCCGGCAACCTCACCGCCCCCCAGTTCGCCGCCAAGTTTGCCCGGATGCAGAAGATCCCGCGCTGGGAAGTCAAGAAGTTCTATAATCGCACCTACTGGCAATACACAGACCGCAAAGGAGGCTACCAGGTCACCATCTTCGACGACAAGTCCCTGGCGGTGGAGCCGATTCGGAATTAAATCGACTCTCACCGGTTCTCTCTCAATAAAAAGACCCGGGCGCGGCGCCGCGATCCGGGTCTGCTTTCACCGTCGGTTATTAAAGCTCAATCGCCTTCCGGTTCCTTTTCAGCCTTCAGGGCGGCGGACATCTTGTCGATCAGGGCCTCCATATACTCCTGGAGAATGGCGGGGGGCGGCACCGGCGCAATCTTTACCCGCATCAGGCTGGAGCCTTCAGATTTGTATTCATACTTGCGGGAGTAGGAGGCGTTCACCGAGGCGGAGAACATGGCATAGCCGCCGCTGGCGGAGACCCCCAGTTTGGTCTCGCTGGAGGTGGCCATGGTGATGGCCATCTTGAGTTCGATGATGGACTCCACGAATTGGTAGTAGCCCGGAAAAAAGCCCAGGCCGATGAGGGGAAACTCGATGGTGCTGTTGGGGTCCTTGATGCTGGGCAGCGGGATCTTGGTGTCGGCCATGAATTTGGCCACCTTGGTGCTGTTCAAATCCAGCTTGGTCTGGGCGTCGGCGATGCCCAGCGCCAGTTTCAACACCATCTCGGGAAACGGTGCATTTAAGAGTTCCTGTCCGATTTGATTCGCCATGGTCTCAACCCTCCCTAGTCAGAGTACGTTTAGGTCTCATCCACAATCTTGATGGTTGTCAGAGGCTTTAATGTAAAACGGATGGTGCTTACGCTTTCCGGCTTCAACTCCTGACCCGGAATCTGGGTCAGCCGAACACCGTCGGTGAAGTCCACCCCTCCCTTAATTTCCACCTCCAGGTTATCGATCATCACCGGGGGGCGGCCTTCCTGGGCCTTTTTTGTCACCTCCTCGTTCAAATTTTCCAGGGATGTCCGCAGCTGGCGGGCCAGATCCTCCACCGGCAGGGCCGGACGGGCCTGCCGGGCGTCTTCCAGGGCCTTGGTCAACTCCAGATTCTTCTGGGTCAGATCGGTTAGCTGGGCCTGCTGCCGAGCGATGGTGTCGTCCCGATCCTTCACGGCCGCATTCGAGGTGTCCAGGGCCTTACTCAAATCCTGGTTTTGCCGGGTGAGATTGACGACCTGAGCCTGTTGTTTGCTAATGGTGTCGTCCCGGAGACGTATGGTAGCGTTGGCGTTGTCCACCGCCTTTTGCAAATTGCTGACGTCGAGATTGGCTTTCGTCAGGCTGGCCTGCAAATCGTCAATTTGCTTCTGGATAGGGGGATCGACAGGAGACATGACTTTACCTCAATACGCTCAGGTTACGGCCGCTGGCGGGGGGATGGGCACGAAGCGCAGCTTCAGGGTGCTGGACCCCTGGGAATCGTAGGCGAAGGAATTTTTATATTTGGCATTGAAAGGGCTTAAAAAGATTCCCCGGGTTTTTTTCGTCCCTTCCCCCGACTCTTCGTAATGCACCGCCACTTTCAGTTCCACCTGCACTTCCGGCATTTGAAACCACGTCACCTGATACCCGATCTTGGCCAGTTCCGGATCACTCTCACGGATATTGGTTTGGGTTTGCAGGGCGGCGGCGTCCAGTTGTTTCTGGGCCTCGGCCACGGCCAGGCCCACCTGTTTGATCATCGCCGCCACCGGCGCAACCAGGATTTCAGTAAAATTCACGGTGGTTTCGGGCATGGTATGGTCCTTTAATGTTATTAAAAATAATGAGAATAATTTTAAGTTGTCTAAAACTAGATCACATGACTCACAAAGTCAAGGATGCACTCCTATTATTTTGTTTAGACAAATAAAGTTGGGTTATCAAATTTTCGTGAGGGAGAAATACGGGCGCATTATCCAATTCCGATAAAATCAATTGATAGGCCGGCGCGTCAGATTAATTTTGCCTTTCCTTATCTTAAGGTTGAAAGCTCCGGCGCTTCGCGTTACATTGCAGTGAGCCTCCACGGCCACGACGCGGCCGCGTTCGGCTGGACTTTCTATCGGCGGCAAACCTGATAAAAGGAGTGGGATATGAACGATATCAAAAAGATGTATCGCACCGTGATGGAGGACCATTTCCCTGAGAAACTCTCCATCAAATTCGGCGACCAGAAGCTCAAGTACCGCAAACGCACCTGGAAGCTTCCGGATGAAAAGACCGGCGAACTCATTGAGAAGGGGTTGCGCTACGGGGAAAATCCCGGGCAGGAGGCGGCCCTCTACGAGCTGGTGAAGGGTAATCTGACTCTGGGGGAATGCCAGTTCATCGAGCCCGGTCGGGGGATGGTGAGCGCCATCGATGAAGACGCCATGATCCAGGCCGGCAAGCACCCGGGCAAGACCAATCTCACCGACATCGATAACGCCCTGAACATTATCAAATTCCTCAATAAAAAACCCGCGGTGGTCATCGTCAAGCACAACAACCCCTGCGGGGTGGCCTACGGGGCCACGCTGGCCGAGGCTTACGACAAAGCCAACATGGCCGACCGCATCGCCGCCTTCGGCGGGGCTGCGGTCTTTAACCGGGCCGTGGACCAAACCACCGCCGAACTGGTGGCCCAGAACTACCTGGAGGTGCTGGCGGCGCCGGAATTCGACCCGGGGGCCATCGACATCCTCACCCGGAAGAAAGACCTGCGTATCATCCGGGTTCCCCGTTTCGACCGCCTCGCCGATCTCACCCGGCTGCGCTTCGTGGAGTTCAAGAGCCTCAACGACGGCGGTCTGATCGTGCAGCAATCGCCCTTGAACGCCATCCTGGACACCGGCGATTTCCAGCCGGCGGTGGCGACCTACCAGGGGCAGGAATACAAGACCCGGCCGCCCTCGGCAGAGGAACTGGAGGACCTGCTCTTCGGCTGGCAGGTGGAGCAGGGGGTGACTTCCAACTCGGTGCTCTACGTCAAAAACGGGGTGACCGTGGGCATCGGCACCGGCGAGCAGGATCGCGTCGGCGTGGCGGAGATCGCCATTTACAAGGCTTACACCAAGTACGCCGATGCCCTGTGCTTCAAAAAGCTGGGACGCCCCTACAAGGACCTGGAGCTGGAGATCGAGCAGGGGAAAAGCTCCCCGAAGCTCAAGGAAGAGATCGACGCCCAAACTCAGACCGACAAGGGGGGGCTCATCGGCGCCGCCATGATCTCCGACGCCTTTTTCCCCTTCCGGGACGGCGTCGACGTGGCCCTGCGGCAGGGTATCCGGGCCATCGCCCATCCGGGCGGCTCCCTGCGGGACTTCGAGTCCATCCAGGCCTGCAATGAAGCCCGGCCGCCGGCCACCATGGTCTTCACGGGCCAGCGGGCGTTTAAGCATTAGCACCCCGGGCGGGGGGGACAGGATCATGCCCCCCCTGTAAATATATCTGGAATTTACAAGAAAAAACCTTGCGCCCGGAAAGTTGATTGCATAAAATTATATTTTTAGCATCAAGGAGGGATCGCCGTTATGGCACGCGTCTGCGAAGTTTGCGGCAAGGGCCCGCAAGTGGGGAATAACGTCAGTCACGCCAACAACAAGACCAAGCGCCGGTGGTTGCCCAATCTTCGCCGGGTCCGGGCCCTCAGGAACGGTCAGGTGAGTTATATCCGGGTCTGCACCCGCTGCCTGCGTTCGGGTCTGGTGACCAAACCGGCATAGGAAAGCAGATAGAGGCCGGCGAACAGTTCACCTGCGGTCCGTCAGCTTGAAAAAAGCAGCAATGGGGGGAGGGGACCCGGGAAGGAGTTCATTTTCCGGCTGCTGCCCTTGACAACTGCCCCTAACTCATAATCCGGTTCACCGAAATAATATTCTTCACTCTCTTGAGGGCGTTGAACACCCGGCTCAGATGCTGGGTGTCGGTCACTTCGATGGTGAACCAGGAAATTCCCTTCTGATCCACCGTGGTTTCGATGCTGGCCTTGATGACGTTGGCCTCGGCCATCTTCAAGGCGCTCGAGATATCTGCCAAGAGCCCCGGTTTATCCAGCGATATAACCTGAATACGCACCCGGTGGCGGCCGGGCGGGATGCCGTCCCATTCGGCCGCAATCTGCCGCACCGATTCGCCCTTGGCCAGGTGCGGGCATTCCGCCCGGTGGATGGTGACGCCCCGCCCTTTGGTGATATAGCCCATGATGGGGTCCCCCGGCAGGGGGTCGCAGCATTGGGCCAGGTTAATCAACAGATTATCCACGCCTTTGACTCTGATACCGCCCCGGTCGGCAGCCCGCCCCCGTTCCTCGGGCTTGGCGGTCACCATACTCTCGGCGGTAACGGGCGGGGGCTCCTCCTGGGGGACCAGTTTGCGCACCACCTGGACCGGGGAGATCTTCCCGAACCCCACCGCGGCCAACAGGTCCTCCACCTTGATGAAGGACAGCTCCTTGGCCGCCTTTTTCAGCTCCTCCTCCGATTTCAACAGCTTGGATAGATTCAGGGCGTGCTTGCGGAACTCCTTTTCCAGAATTTCCTTGCCCAATGAAATGCTCTGCTCCCGCTCCGCGGTCTTCAGCCATTGCCGGATCTTGCTCCGGGCCCGGGGCGTGTGGACGAATTGCAGCCAGTCCCGGCTGGGGCTCTGGTTGGGGGAGGTGATGATTTCCACCGTGTCCCCGTTTTGCAGTTCGTGTTTCAGCGTCACCATCCGGCCGTTGACCCGGGCCCCGGTGCAGCGGTTGCCCACCTCGGTGTGGATGGCGTAAGCGAAGTCCACCGGATTGGAGCCCCGGGGGAGCTCCTTGACCTCCCCCCGGGGGGTGAAGACAAAGACCGCTTCGGGATAGAGTTCCATCCGCATGCTGTCCAGGAAGTCCTGGGGATTGTGGATATCCTTCTGTAGGTCGATGATTTGACGCAGCCAGGCGAAGCGGTTGCCGTCTTCCTGTTGGAATTGCCGTCGCTCCTTGTAGGCCCAATGCGCGGCGATGCCGTCCTCCGCCACCCGGTGCATTTCGGCGGTGCGGATCTGGATCTCCATACGCTCCCCGTAAGGGCCGATCACCGTGGTGTGCAGGGACTGGTAATTGTTGGCTTTGGGCATGCCGATGTAATCCTTGAAACGGCCCGGCACCGGCCGCCACAGGGAGTGGATCAACCCCAGGATCTCGTAACATTCGGGAATGGTCTTGAGAAGAATGCGGAAGGCGATGAGATCGTACACCTGTTCCAGACTGATCTTCTGGGCCTGCATCTTGCGGTAGACGCCGTAGAGGTGTTTGGAGCGGCCGTACACCTCTCCCTGGAGGTTGTGCTCCGCCATCTTTTGCTGGATGATCCCGGTGATCTCCTGGATGTAACGCTCCCGGGCGCCGCGTTTGCGGGCCAGACCCTCCTGAATTTCCTTGTAGATCTCCGGCTCCAGATAATAAAAGGAGAGATCCTCCAGTTCCGTGCGGATACGGTTCATCCCCAGCCGGGCCGCCAGCGGTGCATAGATATCCAGGGTCTCCCGGGCGATGCGCTTCTGGCTCTCGGGTTTCATGTGCCCCAGGGTGCGCATATTGTGGACCCGGTCGGCCAGCTTTACCAGAATGACCCGGATATCGTGGGCCATGGCCAGGATCATCTTGCGGATGTATTCCGCCTGTTGGGCGAGCTTGCTGCTGAAGGTGATCTGGCTGATTTTGGTCACCCCGTTGACGATGTCGGTGACTTCATCGCCGAAGATTTCATCCAGATCGTCCAGGCTGGTGTCGGTGTCCTCCACCGTGTCATGCAGGAGGGCGCAGGCCACCGATACCGGGTCCAGGCCCATCTGGGCAATGACATAGGCCACTTCCAGGGGATGGGAAAGATAGGGTTCGCCGGAGAGGCGTATCTGACCTTCATGGGCTCGGGCCGAAAAGATATAGGCCTTCTCGATGACCGCGGCGTCGGCTTCGGGGTGGTGCGCCTGCACCTCATCCACGATGTCATTGATACGAATAATGCGAACCATAGGATTACATTGGTCGGCGGTCAGTGCCGGGCAACAGGGTTGACTGAACCCGGGCGGTTCTATCCCTGCAACTCATTGTTGATCCGTTCCCGGAGATACGTGGTCAGGTCGTCCAGGCTCACCATCTCCATCTGCCGGTTGCGGCGCTCCCGCACCTCCGCCTGTCCCTTCGCCAGGGTTTTGGGGCCGATGACCACCCGCAGCGGGATTCCCAACAGATCGCCGTCCTTGAACTTCACGCCGGGGCGTTCGTCCCGGTCGTCCAGCAGCACTTCCATCCCCGCGGCGCGGAAGGCTTTATACGCTTCTTCGGCCGCAGCGGCGGTGGCCGCGTCGTTCATGGCGATGGGCACCAGATACACCTGGAAAGGGGCCAGCGGCACGGGAAAGATAATGCCGTCGGCGTCGTGGTTCTGCTCGATGGCCGCGGCCACGATGCGGCTCACGCCGATGCCGTAACACCCCATATACATATATTGTTCCTGGCCGCCGGCGTCCAGATAGGTGGCCTTCAGGGCCTTGGAGTATTTCAGTCCCAGCTTGAAGACGTGGCCCACCTCGATGCCCTTGAGGAACTCCAGCACCCCGTTGCAGCGGGGACAGGGGTCGCCGGCGGCCACCTGCCGCAGGTCGGCGAAGCGCTGGACCTGCAGATCTCGCTCCATACTCAGGTGACGGATATGATAATCATCCAGATTGGCTCCGGCCACCATATCCGGCAGACCGGCGAGGGCCTGGTCGGCGTACAGGGGGATATTGAGCCCCAGGGGGCCGGCAAAGCCCACCGCGGCGCCGGTCACCCGCCGCACCGTGTCCTCCGGGGCCAGCGCCAGATCGCTCGCCTGCAACAGATTTTTCACCTTCACTTCGTTGACGTCATGGTCGCCCCGCAGGAGCACCGCCACTTCTCCCTGATCAGTGGTGTAGATCAGGGTTTTCAGGATCTGGTCCGCACCCACCTCCAGAAAATCCGCCACCTCCTCCACGGTGCGCACGCCGGGGGTGTGGATCTTTTCCACCGGCCGGGGGGCGTCCCCGGCCGGCGGGGCCGCGATCACCACTTCGGCCTTCTCCAGGTTGGCGGCGTAATCGCACTGACGGCAGGAAACCACGGTATCCTCCCCGGTTTCGGCCAGGACCATGAACTCGTGGGAGAAGCTGCCGCCGATGGGGCCGGAGTCGGCCTCCACCACCTTGAAGTTCAGGCCGCAACGCTGGAAGATGCGCCGGTAAGCCTTGTACATGGCCTCATAGGTGAGGTCGGCGGCGGCTTCGTCCACGTCGAAGCTGTAACCGTCCTTCATGATGAACTCCCGGCCCCGGATCAGCCCGAAGCGGGGGCGGATCTCGTCCCGGAACTTGGTCTGAATCTGATAGAGATTCAGGGGCAATTGCCGGTAGGAATGTACCTCCCGGCGCACCAGGTCGGTGATTACCTCCTCGTGGGTGGGCCCGAAGCAGCAGTCCCGATTGTGACGGTCCCGGAAACGCAGCAGTTCCTTGCCGTAGATTTGCCAGCGCCCCGATTCCTGCCACAGTTCCGCCGGCTGCACCGCCGGCAGCAGCACCTCCAACGCCCCGGCCCGGTTCATCTCTTCCCGCACGATGTTCTCCACCTTCCGCAGGGCCCGCAGCCCCATGGGCAGGTAGTTGTAAATACCCGCCGCCAGCTTGCGGATCATCCCGGCCCGCAACAGCAACTGGTGCGACACGGTCTCCGCTTCGGCGGGAATTTCTTTGAGGGTGGGGATGAGCATCCGGGAATAACGCATGAGGACCTCCTGGTTCCGGGAGCGATGCGGTCCGGCAGACAGCCTGCGACCTTCGTATAATATATATTATTTTCCGGGTCAGGAGAATCGGGTTCTCCGGGAAGGGAGAGGATTATAGCCCCCACGGGCCCCGACGGAAGGTTTCCGACGAGACCGACTGGTTGGCTTGAAGTCCATACCGGCTGAGGTGGGCTCCAGAGGCGGGTAAGAGGAGTGAGGGCGGCGATCAGGCCGGAGCCAAACCCAGCAGGCGCTCCTGCCCCAGCCCATACGCCTTCTCCATGAGGTATTCCAGATTGATGACGTCTTCCCGGTTGTACCGCAATAACAAATCCAAAGCCCGTGGGTCGCCCTGTTGCGCCCGCTCCCACAGGAGCACGGCGTCGTACCCGTCCAGCCCCTCCAGGTCCGGCGGGCGCTGCACCCCCAACTGCGGCTCGATGCGCTTGAGGCCGCCTTTATAGCCTAGGCGGGCCAGCACGAAGCGCAGGTCGATGTGCACCGGCGGGAGGCGGAGTCCGGGGAAGCAGGCCCGCAGCACCGGGACGTCGAACTGCAGGCCGTTGAAGGTCACCAGCAGATCGTACTCATCAATAATATACCGAAAGTCATTGAGATTCTCCCCCCAGACGAACTGCTGGAACTCCCGGCCGTCATACAGGCCCACCACCGTCACCGTGAGCTCCGGCCAAGCCGCCCCGCTGGTTTCGATGTCGAGAAAGGCCGCGCCCTGCCGGTAGTGCCGGTACAGCCGCCACATCTCGGGGGAAGGCAGGCGCTGGCCGAAATACCCGGGATTGTCCAACTGGAGCAGGGACTCCGCCAACTCCGCCTGCAGCAGGGCCAGCCTCTGGGCGCCGATCCCTCGCACCCGGGAAGCCGCCAGGAACTCGTCCCAGCAGCTGACGCCCTCCCGCCAGAGGTGGGCCTCCGTGGCCGGCCCCACGGACGTCAGATGGATGAAGGTGCGTTTCAGCACGGTTTCTTATCTTTCCAGGACGACCATGGCCACACCGTAGTCGCCTTCGTCGGTCAGGGAGAGGAACATGCCGCTGATGCCGTAGTCGGCGCAGAGCCGGGCGGCAGTGCCGGAGACGGCCAGATCAGGCCGCCCCGAGGGGGCCGGCACCACCTCCACCTCCCGCCAGCGGATGCCGTTTCGCCGCAACCCCACCCCCAGGGCCTTGGAGAAGGCCTCTTTGGCCGCGAAGCGCAGGGCGTAATTATACTCCGGGCGGCTGCGGGCCTCGCAATAGTTAATTTCTTGCGGGGTGAAAACCCGTTCCTTAAAGCGTTCCCCGAAGCGGGCCAGGGCCCGGGCGATGCGGGGGATGCTCACCAGATCGACGCCGATGCCGTAGATCACGGTTGTCGTTTCCCGCTGCACGGTTTTCGGATCATCACATTCACCCAAACAAGACGGGAGCAGGTGTCTTTCCGGGTAACGGGTTCCAGTTTACCATGCAAAATCACCTGATCATACCCGAAAAAGGGGCGTATACAAGATACGCCCCCAGAATTTTCAGTTACTGTTCACGGCTCGCAGTTCACAGCTCACGTCTCCCCGAAGGCGAACTGGAGGGCCTGATCCATGCGCTCCACCAGGTGGAACTTCAGGGTGTCCTTGACGTTGGCGGGGATGTCCTCCAGGTCCTTGGCATTCTGGGCCGGCAGAATGACCTCCGTCAGTCCGGCCCGGTGCGCCGCCAGCACCTTGTCCTTGATGCCGCCCACCGGCAGCACGTGCCCCCGCAGGGTGATTTCGCCGGTCATGGCCAAGCCCTTCTTCACCGGCCGGTCGGCAAAGAGCGACACCAGGGCGGTGAGCAGGGCCACACCGGCGGAGGGCCCGTCCTTGGGGATGGCACCCGAAGGCACATGGATATGCACGTCCGCCTTGTCGAAGAAATCCTCCGGTACGCCGATGTGGGGCGCCCGGGCCCGGATATAGCTCAAGGCCGCCTCGGCGGACTCCCGCATGACGTCTCCCAACTGGCCGGTGAGCTTCAGGTGGGAGTTCCCCGGGAAGCGCAGCACCTCGATGAACAGGATGTCGCCGCCGGTGGGGGTCCAGGCCAGGCCGGTGGCGATTCCCGGTTCGGGATGCTCCAGGGCCATTTCCCGGAAAAACTTGGGCGGCCCCAGATAGGTGGGAATATCCTCCGGGGTTAAGGCCTTGGCCGTGATCAGCCCTTCGGCCACTTCCCGGGCCACTCCCCGGCACAGGGAGGCCACCTCCCGTTCCAGGTTGCGCAGACCCGCCTCCCGGGTGTAATCGGCCACCACCTTGCGCATGGCCTCCGGCGCGATGGTCAACTGCTCGGGCTGCAGGCCGTGGGCCTCCAGTTGCCGGGGCAGGAGATAGTCGAAGGCGATCTGGAGCTTTTCCTCCTCGGTGTAGCCGGGCAACTGTAGGACCTCCATGCGGTCCCGCAGGGCCGGCGGAATGGTATCCAGCATGTTGGCGGTGGTGATGAACATCACCTTGGACAGGTCGAAGCCCACGTCCAGGTAATGGTCGGAAAAGGAAAAGTTCTGCTCGGGGTCCAGGACCTCCAGCAGGGCCGAAGACGGGTCGCCCCGGAAGTCCATGCCCACCTTGTCGATTTCGTCCAGGATAAAGACGGGGTTGTGGCTGCCGGCCCGCCGGATGCCCTGAATGATGCGGCCCGGCAGGGCCCCCACATAGGTGCGGCGGTGACCCCGGATCTCCGCCTCGTCCCGCACCCCGCCCAAAGACACCCGGATGAACTTGCGGCCCAGGGCCCGGGCGATGGATTTGCCCAGCGAGGTTTTGCCGGTGCCCGGCGGGCCCACGAAGCAGAGGATGGGGCCCTTCATGTCGGGTTTGAGCTTGCGCACCGCCAGATACTCCAGGATGCGCTTTTTGACCTTCTCCAGGTTGTAATGATCCTCGTCCAGGATGGTGCGGGCCTCGCCCAGATCCAGCCGGTCTTCGGTGGCGATGCTCCAAGGCAGTTCCGCCATCCACTCCAGATAGGTGCGGATGACCTGGTGGTCCGGGGAAGTGGGCGGGATGCGGGCCAGGCGGTTCATCTCCCGCTCCGCCTCTTTCATGGCGGCCTCGGGCAACTTGGCCTCCTCCAGGCGGAAACGCAGCTCGTCGATCTCCCGGGTGCGGTCATCGGTCTCGCCCAGCTCTTTCTGCAGGACCTTGATCTGCTCCCGCAGATAGTAGTCGCGTTGGGCCTTGTCCATCTCCGTCTTCACATTGGCCTGGATCTGCTTGCCCAACTCCAGGATCTCGATCTCCCGGTTGATCAGGGTCAGGACCTTCGTCAGACGCTGCTTGACGTCCAGGGTCTCCAGCAGGTCCTGTTTGTCGGTCTTGGAAATGTTAAGGCTGCCGCCGGTGACGTCGGCCAGCACCCGGGGGTCGTCCAGCTCGGCGACCATGGTTCCCAACTCACTGGGAAGATAGGGCGACAGCTCCGCCATTTTATTGAACAGGCCCTTGAGATTGGACACTAGGGCCTCGATTTCCAAGTCCCCTTCATACTCGTCGCTTAAGGGGGTGACCCGGGCGGTAAGATAGGGCTCCGTGGTTACCATCTCTGCCACCCGGAAGCGGTAGATGCCTTGCACCAGCAGGCGCATGGCCCCTTCCGCGGTCTTGCCCATCTTCAGGATCATGGCGGCGGTGCCGACGGAAAACACGTCATCGGCGGTGAAGGACTCGGTGGAACTCCGGCGGCTGGTCAGGATGCCGATAATCTTATCCTTCAACAAGGCTTCGTTCACCAGGCTCTGGGCCGATTCCTCCCAGATGGCCAGGGGCACGATCAGACGCGGGAAGAGCACCAGATCGCTCATGGGGAGTATCGGCAGCAGCCGGGATTCCGGGGACGCGCCGGGCTCCGGGCCCGCGGTCGCCCCGAGGCTGTCGGTAGTCGTGTTGATATATTCAGGCTCACTCATGTGATGTTCCATTCTTTACGCATAGCGGATGGTTCAGCTTCTCTCAGGCTTCCTTTACGGGAATACGCTGGGGCGGCGCCGGCTGCCTCCAGGGGAGACGCACTTCCAAAACCCCGTTTTTGTATTCGGCGCGGATGGCGCTTTCTTCGACTCCCTGGGGAAGATTGAATTTACGTTCGAACCAGCCGTAATCGATCTCCAGGTTGTAAAAACGCTGCACCGGTTCGGTGGCCGGGAAACGTCGGCGGCCACTGATAATCAGTTCCTGGCGGTTCAGCGTCAGATTCAACTCCTCCCGCACCACCCCGGCGAGATCCATCCGGATCACCATTTCCCCGGGGTTTTCATAAATGTCGGCGGCCGGGCGGAAGGTGGGGGAGGCGGTCTGGGGCTGCACCCAGGCGCCGAAGAAGTTGTCCATCATACGGCGCATGCGGTCCTCCAGCATTTCGAAGTCTTTGGCGATGCGAATCTTTATGGAGCCCATGGAGGCGATCCTTTGCAACTTGTCTGTTTTACAGTTATTTTCTGGGGAGGCCAACGTGTCGTCCCCGGGTAAATTCACTATTTTGTAAGTTAAGACCGGAGGGGGGATTTGTAAAGATGGGGGCGGGGAGGGGCGTGATCCCCCGGCCGGCTCCCGGAAACGGCCGGAGAGGGGGATGAAGAGGGCGGAGACGTCTGCAAAGGAGGCCGGAGCGGCTAGCCGGGTTGCGCCGGGAGGGTTGCGCTGCCTAGCCGTCCTGTCCCCCCCGGTCGCCGCCTCCGGGCACGAAAATTCCCGTGGGATACACGTTCCGGGGGTTCCAGAACATCCAGCCGCTGGCCCCGAACGTGTCGGCGGCCTTGATCTGGGTGCGCATCCGCTCCTCCGAAAAGTCCCCGCCGCCGAAGGCGTAGTCCCGGAAGGCCTGAAGCCAGGGGCGGAAGCGCAAGGGCGACACCTGGGTGCGCTCCTGGGCCCGTTTGAGGGAGAGATAGACGATCTCGTAAGGATGCTTGACGGGATTGCGGTAGTTGGGAATGCCCAGGTGGTAGCCGGAAGGGTAGACCATGGGCGACACCACGTCCACGGCCTTTACGGCGGGGACGATCTTCTGGCCGATGTCCGTGTCGTTGGTGTTCCAACAGACGTAGCCGAAAATGTCCGCAGCCACCAGCACGTTGTAAGGGGTAAGGGCGGCGTGGGCTGCCTGCAAAAAGCCGGTGATGGTCTCGGTGCGGGACTCTTCGTTGGCGGGCCGGGAAAAACCGGTGCCCCGGTTGTCGGGGAAGCGGACGTAATCGAACTGGATTTCATCGAAACCCACTTCCGCGGCGATCTTGGCGATGGCGATGTTGTAGTCCCACACCTCCCGGCGGAAGGGGTCCACCCAGCGCAGCTTTTCCCGGTCCCGGAAGACGCCTCCCCCCTTGGTTTTTACGGCCCATTCCGGTTTGGCCGCGGCCAGGGGGTCGTCCTTAAAGACCACGATCCGGGCGATGAGGTAGAGGCCCTTTTCCTTCAGAGGGGCCAGAGTGGCCGCGATGTCCTTGATGAGGATGGTGTCCTGGGCCCCCACCTCGGCGGCCAGGGGCAGGTCCACCTTGAAGGGGATGAAGCCGCGGTCGCCCTTGACGTCGATGACCAGGGCGTTGAGGTTGTTACGCGCCACCGCCGCCAGCGCCGCTTCCCGCAACTTCTTGCTGGTGAGACCGTAGGGGGTGAGATAGAGTCCCTTAACCTGAAAGGGCGTCAGGGCAATATCGGCGTGGGGATTGCCCTGCCCGGCGGTGGCGATCTCCCGTCGTTGGTAGCCCGCTCCCCGCACTTTCAGATTGTCCCCGGAGCCTTCCAGCTTGAAAGAGCCGTCCGCGGCGGTGCGGACCCACTGATCGCCCAGGACGACCACCGCCCCCTCCACGGGGGCTCCGGTCTTTTCATCAACGACTTTCCCCTCATAGGCGCTGACGGGGACGGCGAGAAGAACAGTCGCGACCGCTAACAAGAAACTGGTGGCCAGTTTTGGCATTTCCCCCCCCGGTGTCAACTCTGGATCGACGTTTAGTAAGTCTTGTGCCCCTTTTCCTGGGCCCGGCCCTCGATGATGGCGGCGAAATTCTTGGTGCCGTCGCCGTTGACCATCAAATAGCGGGGCTGGGACTGCAGCCTTTCACTCTTGCCGGCGTGCCGGCGATCGATGGAAAAGGACACGACATAGCCGGCCTGTTCGGCAAATTTCTCCAGTTCCTCGTCATAGATGCCGAAGGGCCAGGCCAGGAGGTCCACGGTCGTGCCGAACTTCTTTTCCAAAATAGCCTTGGACTTGGCGAGCTGCGTCATCACCAGCTTCTGATACTCCTCGGGCTTGAGTTTCTTCTTCTCCTTCTTGAAATTGGGGTGCCAGAAGGTATGGGACTGCATGTCGAACAGCCCGGTCTGCTGGCATTCGGCGAGCTGCTCCCAGGTCATGGCGTAGGAGGCGTTGGAGACGGCCGAGGGGTAAATGAACAGGGTGACGGGAATCCGGTGCTTTTTCACCAGGGGCAGCATGTCGCTGTAGACGGTCTTGTGGGCGTCATCCGCGGTGATGACCACCGACTTGGGCGGCGGCGGCGGGCCGGCCCCGCGCAGGTAGTCCACCAGGGTGCGCAGGGGGATGACCGTATAGCCGTTGTCCTGCAGCCACTGCAGTTGGGCGGCGAAGACCGAGGTCTTGACGGTCATGCCGTCGGCCACGGTGGGCCCGAAACGATGGTAATTCAAGACGGGAACGGCAACCTGGTCCTCGGTGGCCGCAGCCGGGCCGCAGCAGCACAGGGCCAGCACCATCAGGCCGGCAAACACAGATCTCATGCGCACCATTTTCTCCCCTACCCATAGTATGAAAATTATCCCGGCTTAACGCGCCTGCGTCCCCCGGATGCGTTAAGCAAAAATCAATCTATCATATTAGCAAAATTTTTCCACAACAGATAAGGACCACCGCCTGAAAAAAATCTGCCAGAAAAACAAAATATTGCTTGCTGCTAGAGATTGTCCGGGGGGGCGGCAGGGGGGTGAGTTACGGCCCGGTTCCGAAAAAAATGCACCATAAAGAAGGAAAAAATTTGGTAAGATGAACCACTGACTTGCCAAGCGTCGGGAGGGGAGGTATCCTAGCTCCCCGCCCCCCCTAAAATAGAAGAAAGAACTCTTGAGAACGGCTGGAGGTATCTTGGGCAGGGGAGAGGTCTGTCAGGGAAAAAGCTCGCTGTGAAAGGAAATGAGTGACAGGATTATGATGACACTGCAGGTGGGACGGGGGGTATGGCGAGGATAATTTTCGGGGTGCATGGCACCGGTCACGGACACGCCATCCGGGCTTTGACCATCGCCCGAAATTTTCCGGAGCACGAGTTTCTCTTTATCAGCCACGGCACCGGTGCCGATATCCTGGCCAAGGAATACCCGGTCGTCAATGTGCCGAGCACCGTTACGGTGGTGCGGGCGCACCGGGTGGCCTTTTTGGCCAGCGCCGGCCAAAACCTGTGGTTGGCGTATCACTGCGGTGCGGTGAAACGTCAAATCTTAGCCTGCCTAGACCGCTTTCAGCCCGATGTGGCCTTCAGCGATTATGAATTCTTTCTACCCTGGGTCTGCCGTGAGGCTGGAGTTCCCTGTTTGTCCATCGATAACCAGCACATTATCACGTGTTGCGAGCACCGGGTCCCCCCCGACCAGAGACTCAATTATTATCTCGCCTACAGTGTGGTGCGCTACCTCTTCAGTTGGGCCAGCGACTTTTTATTGACCTCCTTCTACCGCCCCTGCCCCAGGCCCCGGGTCAACATCACGCTCTTGCCCCCTTTGTTGCGCCAGACGGTGTTGGCTTTGACGCCCGTTGACGGCCCGCATGTCGTGGCCTACCAGGGGTATTCCACCTTCGATAACTTTTTCGACTTTCTGGCGGACATCCCCCGCCCGGTTATGGTGTACGGTTTCCCTAATGAACCCCGGAGGGGCAATCTCTACTTCAAGAAAAACTCCGAGAAAGAATTTTTGGAAGACCTGGCCAGCTGCCAATACGTGGTCTGCGGCGGCAATCACACCCTCATTTCCGAGGCCCTGCATTACGGCAAACCCGTTCTGTCCTTCCCCATCAGAAACGCCTTTGAACAATTTCTCAATGCCTATTATTTGGAACGCCTGGGATATGGGCGCTACCATCTGGGTTTCTATCCCCCCAACGGTTTTATTCCTGCCTTTGAGGATGAGCTGGACACGTTCCGGCAACACATCCGGAGGGAACGTTTTTGCGGCAATGACGAGATCTTCGCCCTGGTGAGGCAATTCATCGGGCAGGGAGGGCTCCGCCGCCGCCGGGAGCAACCCCGTTCCGGGAGTCGGCGCACACCTGCGTAAAGATGTCCAGGACCCGTTGGTGGCAGCACCCCGGGTCGAAGACCTTCTGCACCAGGGACCGACCCCGGCTGGCCAGGGTCAGGGCGGTGGGGCGGTCGCTGACCACTCGGGCCAGGGCCGCGGCCAGGGCGGTGGGATTTCCCGGCGGCACCAGCCAGCCGGTCTCCCCGGGGCGTACGACCTCCGCAATCCCCGCCACCTCGGTGGCCACCACCGGCAGGCGATGCGCCAGGGCCTCGAGAATGACCGTGGGCAGGCCGTCGCTTTCCCCCGTGGGGTGAACGATGCTGGGCATGACAAAAATATCCGCGTTGCAGAACAGATCGGCAACCCGGTCATGGGTCACGAATCCCGGAAAGGACACCCGCTCCGCCACCCCCAGCCATCTAGTCAACAGCCGCAATTGCGGACCCCGCGGCCCGGCCCCGGCCAGGGTGAGGTGAAAGTCAACCCCCTGCTCCTGGAGCAGGCGCGCCGCCTGCAGTAATACTTCAAAGCCTTTGAACCGGGCAAACCGCCCCAACGCCAGCAGCCGATAGGGCGGCCTCAGGGGCACCGGCGCTTCCCGGTGGCCGTTTAAGGGCACGCCGTTGTAGGTCAGGACCATCTTGTGGCTGTGCCGGGGCGCCACCCCTTGGAGATAAGCGAGCTTGTCCCGAGACTCGGCCCGCACCAGCACGCTGTCGGCGATCTTCTCCGGCAAGGCCCCGTCGGGGGGGCGGACGTCGATGGCCCGCCCGGTGAAACTGAAGGGAATGCCGCTTAACCGGGAGGCCACCCAGGCGGCCGTGGCCGGGCCATTCCCCCAGGGGGCATGGATATGGTCGAAGCCGGCGGCGGCGAAGCGCCGCGCCAGGAAAAAGCCGCACAAGAAGGCCCAGAGGTTCTCCCCCCCCACTTCCAGTGAACGCCATTTTCGTAGAGGCACGGTGCGCCACAGCCAGCGGCTGACCTCCGGCCGGCGCCGCGCCCAATACCGCAAATCTTCAGGAAAATTTTTCGCCACCTTCGTCCCCAGCCGCACCACCCGGGGGGAGACGGCCGCCATTTCCGGGGACAGGTGCCGCCGCAATTCGCCATACAGGGTAAAAACCTGCAGGGGCAGCCCCAGCTGCCACAGATTGACCACTTCCCGGAAAATAAAAGTTTCCGAGGGCTTGGGGAACCACAACAGGATATAAGCGATCCGGGGCAGCGCCATCGTCTGGTTACCCCGCGGCCTTAAGCAGGCGGGTGAAAACCTCCTGGAAGCTCTCCACCATGGCGGTCAGGGAGAAACGCTGTTCCGCCAGTTCCCGGCCGGCACGGCCGAAATCCCGGCTGACCTGGTCATCGGCCAGCACCTGGCTGATGGCTGCGGCCAGGGCTGCCGGGTTCCGGGGGGGCACCAGCCAGCCGGTCTTGCCCGGGACCACCACGTCGGCGAGCCCCCCCACCCGGGTGGCCACCACCGGCAGGCCGGTGGCCATGGCCTCCAGAACCACGTTGGGCATGCCCTCCCGCAGGGAACCCAGCGCCAACAGGTCGGCCTGGTGCATCAGGGGGCGCGGATCGGTTTGCCCCGGAAAGAAGGTCACAGCCCCGGGCGGCAGCAGGCTCTCCGCCAGTCTCTGGATGGCCTCCCGCCGGCGCCCGTTGCCCAACAGCCAGAGGCGGGCCCGGGGATGCGACCGCAGAACCAGGGCGAAGGCCCGGATGAGGGTGTCGTGGTCTTTATCCGGGACCAACCGGCCGATGGCTAGCACCCGGGGATGCTCAGCCGCGCGGGGTGCGTCGGGGGGACGGAAATGGTCGGTGTCGACGCCGTTGGGGATGACGCTCAGGCGGTCCGGCGGGATGGCAAACCGCTGCACATAAGTGTCCTTCAAGGCGCTGGCGTTGCAGATGATGTGATCGCACAGGGGCCATAAAAAGCGCTCGCCCTGGAGCCAGAAATCGCTTTCATTGCGGCAGTTGCCCACGATGACCGGCCGCTGCGGCCCCCGGGCCAGAATCCGGCCCCAGATATTGGGGATGCCGGTGAGCAGCATCAACAGGTCGCATGACCGGGCGCGCAGTCGCCGCCAGAGATTCACCTGGTCGACGAGAGGCCAGAAATAACTGTGCCGGGAAAGCCACACGGGCTCGAGGCCCTTGGCCCGGGCCACCGGGGCCATATCGTCCCGGGCGATCAGCAGCCAGATCTCGGCCTGGAAACGGTCGGGGTCCAGGCGCGCGGCCAATTCGATGATCTGGCGCTGGGTGCCGCCGAACTCCAGGTCCTGAAGCAGACAAACCACTCTCGCCGGCCGCGGCGCCCCCGGGAGTCCCGCTGGGCCGTTTTTTGTCCCTTTCTTCAGATGCCTGTGATCCGTAGCCGGACTTGCGGTCGGCGACACCGGCGAGGCAGATTTTACCGCGGCTTGCACTATACCTTCCCGGGGATAGGATAATGATTGCTGTTAAATATCGGGCTGCAGGAGGGCGCCGCCCCGCCCGCATATCGAAAGCACATTCATGGCAAAATACTTGAAGACGTATCGGAAAAAGACACCTGGATAGCGCCGGAGGAATTGATTGGCCCAGATCAATCTCGGGGAAAAATAGCTCCGGAGAACTTCTTGGGCTTTTATGGTATTCAGATCCTGTCGGCTTAAATATTTCGTCCGGATATTGGCCACAAAGCCGTTGTAGCTGCGGTAGTCATCGGGATTGACCACGAGCCCGGCTTCCAAGAGCTCCTGACGCAATCGGGTCTTGGGATACGGTGTCAGGATTTGGGCATAGATGGCGTCGGGTTTCAGGCGATAAATCTGGCGCAGTTGCCAGCTCACCGATTCCCTGGTATCATCCGGGTAGCCGACGATGGCCCCGGCGATGATGGCCATGCGGTGCTGCCGCAGCAGCGCCGCGGCCCGTTCGTTGATCTGCGGGCTGGTGGGTTTCTTCATATCCTTGAGAGCCTCCGGCGCCATGGATTCGAAGCCCACGAAGATAATGCGGAAATTGGCCTGGTCCATCGCCGCCACCAGCTCCGGGTGCTGGGCGATGCCCACCGCGCTCACCTGGGTGATATAGGTCAGGTCGTTCAGGCCGTGCTCGCTGATGGCCCGGCACACCTGGATGAAATGGTCGGTGTCGTGGGTGATGTTGTCGTCGGCGAAAAAGACCGCCTTGCTCCCCCGGCGACGGATATCCTCGAGGTCCGCCACGATCCGGGCGAGGGGAAAACGGCGGAAGGTATGGCCGTACATCTGGGTGATGCAACAGAATTTGCAGTTGTAGGGACACCCCCGGGAGGTCTCGGCCACCTCCAGAGGCATCTCCAGAAAGTGAAAGCCGCTGGCCAGCCGGGCCTCGCGTCGGGGCCGCGGCAGGGTTTCCAGATCCAGCAGGGGCCGGGGGGGATTATGCCGCCAGGTGTCCCCTTCCCGATAGCTCAAGCCCATAATTGACCGGAAGTCCGACCCGGGGCTTTCCAGGGCGCTCGCCAACTCCCGGAAGGTGGCCTCGCCCTCCCCCCGCACTATGAAATCGAAGGGCGGCGACTCGCCCTCGGTGAGTTCCCGGGCCAGCAACGTGGCATGATATCCCCCCACCACGATTGTGATGGCGGGATCGAACCGGCGGACAAAACGGGCCACCCTCAAAAGGGTGTCGAACTGAAAGGTCATGGCGCTCAGCCCCACCACCTGTGGCCGCATCTTCATCAGGGCCTCGGTGAGCGGCTTCTTGAGCTCATTCCCGTGCAGGACCAGATCGAGGACCTTGACTTCGTGATCCGCCAGACTGCCGGCCAGGGAGACTAGGGCGAGGTTGGGGATCAGCGTTGATTGATTGATGAAGTCCACGGTATCGGGCATAGCCAATAACAAAATTCTCATGCCACCCCATCCTCTCTTGATCATCGGACCAGACCCGGCGAACTTCCGGGGACCTTTCCTAAAACGCCTTATTGTATCACATCCGGCCATATTATTTGTGGTCGGGAGGGAAAAAACCGTAGCCCTCCCCCCGCTTTCCCGGATAACCCCTCGCTGGGGCGGTTGCCTGCCCGAACCGGCGGCCGCCGGGCGGGCCCGGCGATGAGCGGGCCGCGTCGCACCGGGCTCGCGCTGGCCGGCCTGGCGCTGGTCTGGACGCTCATCATTGTCTGGGTCAACCCCGCCGGCGAGTTCATGGTCAACGATGACTGGTCGTTCGTCAGAAGTCTGGAGGTCTGGCGCGCCGAGGGCCGCCTCATCGCCACGGGCTGGGGCTTCAGCCGGGCCCCCGGGGGCCCGTTCCTGCTGGTGCACCTCTGGTGGGGGCAGCTTTTCACGCACCTCTTCGGCTACTCCTTGACCACCCTGCGAGTTGCGGTCCTCACCCTGGGCGTTTGGGGGTCATTCGGGCTGTTCTTCCTCCTGCGCACCGCCGGCGTTCCTGCCGGCGCCGCCCTGCTGGGGGCCCTCACCCTCGCCCTCAACCCCCTCTATCTGGCCCAATCCTTCACCTTCATGACCGACATCACCTTCGTGGCCCTGACGATCTTTGCCCTGTTTTTCTTGGTGCGGGGATTTGTCCGGGACTCCCGGGCATTCACCGCCGGCGGTCTGCTCCTGGTCCTGGGCGCTGTGTGCACCCGCCAGATCGGTATTGTCCTCCTCCCGGCGGTGCTGGCCGCCTGGTGGCGTTACCGGCCGCGGGCCTTCCGGGCCGTCCTGGGCCTTGGCCTGGGGATCGTGATCATTCCCTGGGGACTGGGCGAACTGCTCCTGCAGGCAGCCGGCAGCACCACCCTCCTCGAAAACCAGGCCGTCCAGCAGATCTTCCGGCTCCCCTTGGAAAAAGGCTTCTTCGATTACTGCTTTTACCTGGGCCTCAGCCTGTTGTTCAACCTACTGTACACGGGCTTCCTGGTCTCCCCCCTGCTCATCCTGACGGGGGCCGGGGAAAAATGGGCCCCGGGGGGGAAAATTGTCGCCGCCGGCTTCACCCTGGCCCTGGCGGCGGCGGGGGCGTCGCTGGCCGGCCTGCTCACCCTGCCCGCCTCCTTGCCGGGGAATGTTATCTTCAACTGGGGCCTCGGCCCGGTTCTGTTGAAGGATACCTATATCCTGGGACTGACGCGCACCTTTGCCTTGTCGCCCCTCCTTTGCCTGGTCATCGTGTCCGGGGCGGTGCTGGCCGGCGGCCGGCTCGTTTATCTCCTCGGCGTCGACCTCGCCGCCTTCCTCCGCCGCGGGGTCTCCCCGGAGACCTCGCCGGGGGCCTTCGGGGCCGCCGTCACCCTCCTGGCGGCCTTGGCCTATCTGTTCATCATCACCCTCATCGGTTTTCGCGACCGGTATCTGCTCCCCCTGTTCGCGTTCGTCGTCGTCTGGCTGCTCCTGCGGCCGCGGCCTGTCCCGACCGGCCGCCCCCGGTCCCGGCGGGCCGCGGCCGCCGCCGGGGTTCTCCTGCTCCTGGGAGTCGCCAGCGTGAGCGCGCTGCACGACTTCATGAATCTGAAGCGGGCCGTGGCGCAGGCCCACCGCTATCTGCTGGCGGAGCTCCGCGTCGATCCCTGCCGGGTGGACGGCGGCATGGAGTTTAACGGCTACCACTGCTACCGGCCCGACTTTCAACCCCGTCCCGGCCTGAGCTGGTGGTGGGTCCAGCAGGAGGATTATCTGGTCGCCTTGGGGCCTCTGCCGGGTTACGATGTAGTGCGGACGTTCGCCTTCCGCCAGTCCTGGGGGCGGCAGGGGGCGGTTTCGGTCCTGCGGCCCGCAGTCCCCGCCCCGGGACCTTAACGGCCGGGAGGGCGGGTTTCCGCCTCCCCGCCGGCCCCGCCGATGACGGCGGGGGAAAAATCCGTTGCCGGACCGGCGTAAATGTGGCACATTGTAGCATTATCTTTCCCGGCCAGCTTTTTTTCCCCGATGACGTAACCTGAACGTGATCAGAGGGCCCGCCGCCCTCGAGGCACCCGGTCATGATCCGACAAGACGTGCGAGAATTGCTGCGCTACAAGGATTTGCTCCTCAATCTGATGATTCGGCACCTCACGGTGCGCTACCGCCGTTCCCTGCTGGGTTTTTGCTGGAGCTGGCTGAACCCCTTGATGAATACGGTGGTGTTCACCATCATCTTCGCCAACGTCTTCCGCTTCGGCACTAAGGACTTCATCATCTACTTCCTGTCCGCCTACCAGTTGTGGAATTTTATGGCCCAAAGCACCACCGACGCGGCTCACAGCATCCTGCTCAATGGCCAGTTGTTCAACAAGATCTATCTGCCCACCTCCGTCTTCGTCTATTCGGTGGTCCTCTCCGGCCTGGTCAATCTGGGGCTGGCCCTGATTCCCCTGTTTCTCCTGGTCCTGGTCATCGGTAAGGGTTTGCAGCCGGCGTTGTTCTTCCTGCCCCTGCCCCTGCTCTTCGCCCTGATGTTTTCCCTGGGGGTGTCCTTGACCCTGGCCTCCACCGCGGTCTTTTTTCACGACATCATCAATTTCTACAAGATCTTCCTGATGCCCTGGATGTATCTCACCCCCATCGTCTACCCCTTGAATATCGTGCCGGAAAAATATCTGCCCCTCATCAAGTTCAACCCCATGTTTTATATCGTGGAATGCTTCCGGCAGCCCATTTTTCAGGGGCAGGTGCCCGCTGCCCCTATGGTCCTCATGGCGGCCGGCATCTCTGTATTGACCTTGCTGGTGGGCTATGCGGTCTTTGCCAGCCTGTCTGACAAGTTCGTCTATTATGTCTAGGGCGCGGGAATATTCTCCGGTCGGGGAGCCCGTCGTTTCTCTCCGCGACGTCTCGGTGCGCTACCGCCTGCCCAAGGAGAGGATCAACTCCCTGAAGGAGTTTGTGGTCAAGCTGGTCCGGCGTCGCGTCGAATACGAGGAATTCTGGGCCCTGAGGGGGGTCACCTGGGAGGTGGCGCCCCGGGAAATGGTGGGCATTATCGGCCGCAACGGCGCCGGCAAGAGTACTTTGCTCAAGGTGGTGGCCCGGGTGATGAAGCCCATGACCGGCACCGTCCGGGTCTCGGGCCGGCTCGCTCCCCTGATCGAATTGGGCACGGGGTTCGATCCCGAATTGACCGGCCTGGAAAATGTCTATTTATACGGGTCGATTCTGGGACTGGGGTGGAAGGAGATGCATCGGCGACTCGACGGCATCATCGCCTTTTCCGAACTGGCGGATTTCATGGAAGCGCCCCTGCGCGCCTATTCCTCCGGCATGGTGGCCCGGTTGGGCTTCGCCATCGCCAGCACCCTGGAGGCCGACATCCTCATCCTGGACGAAATCCTCTCGGTGGGGGATGCCGCCTTTCAGGTCAAGTGCCAGGATACCATCGCCCGGTTTCGGGACCAGGGGGTGACCATCCTGTTCGTCTCCCATGATCTGGCCCAGGTCGCCCGGTTGTGCGACCGGACCCTGTGGCTGGACCGCGGCCGGGTGATGGCCTGGGGCGACACCCCACAGGTCGTCCGGCAGTATGAAGAGTTCCTGGCCCTCTCTCCGGACCCGGCGGAGAGCCGCCCGCACCTTCCCGGACATCGGTTTCCGTGAGCGGGTTTTGCCCCCTGTTACGCTCCGGCGGTTGGTTATCCTCATGACGACCGGATTATGGCGCCTCAAAGAATGGTTTTTTCACTGGGACCGGTTCCGGCGCGGCCGCCTGCGGGAAATGGCCCGCAAAGGACTCCGGGAGCTGCGGCGGGGGAATGTCGATTTTTTCCTGGAACAGTTCTTCTTGTACTTTCAACGCCTGGCGGGCTACCGGTTGTGGGTGGCCCAGACGGAACGCTGGGATCCGGCGGCCATTGCCGCGGAACTGGCGACCTTTGCGTATCGACCGCAGATCTCGATCCTCACCCCGGTGTATAACGTCGATCCCCGGTGGCTGGATAAGTGCATAAACTCCGTTTTAGCGCAGGTGTACGGGAATTGGGAATTATGTCTCCACGACGACGCCTCCGACAATCCCGCCACGCACCGCTGCCTGCAAGCTTGGGCGCAACACTCCGACCCGAGAATCAAGGTCTCCTGGGGAGAGCGTCGCCGGCATATCTCCGGCGCCTCCAACCGCGCCTTGTCCCTGGCCGCCGGGGAGTTCATCGGCCTGTTGGACCATGACGATGAACTGTCTCCCCTGGCCCTCTGCGAGGTGGTCAAACTCTTGAACCGCCATCCGGAAGCCGATTTCATCTATTCCGATGAGGACAAGCTGACCATGGCGGGCGCCCGCCGCGCCCCTTTCTTCAAGCCGGATTGGTCCCCGGACCTCTTTTTCTCCCTGATGTACACCTGTCACTTCGGCGTCTACCGCAAGACCCTCATCGACCGGATCGGCGGCTTTCGCCCCGGCTTCGAGGGGGCCCAGGACTACGACCTGGTCCTGCGGCTCCTCGAACAGACCAGCCCGGATAAAATTTTTCACCTCCCCCGGGTCCTCTACCACTGGCGCGAGATTCCCGGTTCGGCGGCCGCCGGCATGACCGAGAAAGGCTACGCCCACGAGGCCGGGCGCCGGGCCCTGGCCGACTATATGCGCCGCCGGAGCATCGCCGGGGAAGTGGCGGACGGTTTCCTGCCGGGGTTCTACCGCCTCCGCCGGGAGATCGTCGAACCTTTGCGGGTGTCGATCATCGTGCCCTTCCGGGACGCCCCGGGATTGCTGCGCCGCTGTCTCACCAGCATCCTGTCGAAAACCGCCTATGCCCACTACGATATATTGCTCATCAATAACGGCAGTACGCAACCGGAAACCTTCGCCTACCTGGAGGACGTGTCCCGCCGGCCGCGCTGCGCGGTTCATGATTTCCCCGGCGACTTCAACTTCGCCGCCATCGTCAACTTCGCCGTGGAAAAAACCCCTGCCGACTATATCCTCATCCTGAACAACGACACGGAAGTCATCGATCCCGAATGGCTCACCGCCATGATGGAACATATCCAGCGCCCGGAAGTGGGGGTGGTGGGCGCCAAACTCCTGTATCCCGACAACACCGTCCAGCACGCCGGCGTCGTCATCGGCATCGGGGGCACCGCCGGCCACAGCTTTAAACATTTCCCCGGAGATCACCCCGGTTACTGCGGCTTCCTGAACGTCGTGCGCAATTGCAGCGCCGTCACCGGGGCCTGTATGCTCTTCAGGAAAGAGGTCTTCGTGCAGGTCGGCGGTTTCGATGCCCTTCACCTGCCGATCAACTATAATGACATCGACTTCTGCCTGAAGGCCCGGGAACATGGCTATCTGGTGGTATGGACGCCCTTCGCCCGTCTCTATCATTACGAGAACGCCAGCAAGGGGCGGGATTTCGACCACCGGCCGGCAGATCCTGCCTATGGCCGCCAACGGGCCGCCGAAGCCGCGTATTTCCACCGGCGCTGGCCTCAGGTGCTGGCCCACGACCCCTACTATAATCCCAACCTGACCAGACGGCGCACCAATTACGCCCTGCGCTTCACCTTGGGCGACTTGCTGGCGCCCGCTTCGCTGCCAGGATCATGAATATCGCCCTGATGACCGCCGATTCCATCGTTGCCCGCCTCGGGGGACGGCCGGGAGGCGGCCCCCGGGAGGTGGCCGCCCCTGACCCGGCCCGGCCCGCCGGAGAGTCTCGACCTGCCCCCGGGCGGCGGCTGACGGCGCTGTTCTCCGCCTTGACGCTGCTTCTGGGCTTCGTCTATCTCCTGCTGACTCCGCCCTTTCAGGTGCCCGACGAACCCCATCATTTCCTGCGGGCCTGGCAGGTCGGCGAGGGCCGGGTTTGGGGGACGACGCGGGGCGACCTGGCCGGCGGCCTGGTCCCCCAGGCGGTGAACCACGATGTCCAGCTCTTCAACGACTTGATGGGCAAACCCGACAACCGGCTCTCCCGGGACCGCTGGCGTCAGGCGTGGCACGCCAGCCCCCCCTTGACGGCCCCGCTCCTGGCCGACCGCATCTTCGCCAATTTTCCCAATACCGTCCTTTACTCTCCGGTGCCCTACCTCCCCCAGGCGCTGGCCCTGGTGCTGGCCAAAGCCCTGGCCCTGAACACCCTGGCGGCCCTCTACCTGAGCCGTTTCCTTACCCTCATGGTGAGCGTGGCCCTGCTGACGGCGGCTTACTCCCAGTGTTCCTGGTCGCCCCGGCTGGCCTTCACCCTGTTTTTGCTGGCCGCCCTCCCCATGAGCCTCTTTGAGCTGGCCTCCGCCTCCGCCGACGCCCTCACCATTGCCCTGGGTTTTCTCACCCTGGCCCTCTGCCTCCGCCTCCTGCGGCAGTGGAGCGCCCCGCGGTTCTGGTGGCTGTTGGGCTGCGCCGGACTCCTGGCCTTATGTAAAAGCGTGTATTTTCTTCTTCCCCTGGCGGCGCTTCCGGCCATCTTCCAGGCCCGGGCGACTGCTGCCGCCCACGGCCTCTATGCCCTGGCCCTGGTCGCGGCCAGCCTCCTGCCCGCCCTGGCCTGGAACGCCGCGGTTGCCGGCGTGTACGTGCCGGGGCGCCTCGACGGCGGCATCGATCCCCGGCTCCAGTTGCAGTTCCTCTGGAACCGGCCCGACGCCGGGCTTACGGCCCTGTTGGCCACGTGGTGGCAGGAGTGGCGCAATTATGCCTATACCGGCATCGGGGTATTGGGCTGGCTCGACACCTGGCTGCCCCCCAGGGTGTATTCGTTGTATCCCTGCCTCCTGGGCCTCGCGGTATTCACCGGGCCGGCTCCCCGGCGGACGGAGGTTCTGCCCCCCTGGTGGGCCCCGGGGTTCACCGCCGGTATCTTTCTCGCCTCCGCGGTGCTGCTTTCTCTGGCCTGCTATCTGTCCTGGACCCCCCCCGGGGCCGCCCGGGTCGAGGGCCTCCAGGGACGCTACTTCCTTCCCTTGACGCCTTTGCTGCTGCTGTGGCTGCCGCCGCTGGCCTCATTGCCGGAAAGTCGGCTCCGCCTGGTGCGCCTGACGGTCTTTCTGGCCTGGCTCTATCTTGCCGGCCTCTCGGCGCTGGCCCTCTACCATCGCTATTGGGAGCCCGGCTTCTGGTGGGAGGGTATGTTTTGAGCCCTTGTCAGGGAGAGATACAGAGATGATCGGGACACCCCGCCGGGCACAACTGCCGCTCCCCGCGGACGCGGCCGCCGGTCCACCGCCGGGGCCCCGGAAACGCCTGCTGCTCCGGCTTTGGCGGCAACGCCGCCTCTTCTTGCTCGTCGGGGACGCGGGCATGTTCTTCTCTGCCCTGATCATCGCCTACCTCATCCGCTTTCATGTCCCCCTGGTCGTGACGGTCTTCCCGCCGGTGGGTCCCGTCATCCCCCCTCTGGACTCCTTTATTCATGCCGGGGTCCTGTTGAGCCTGTTCTGGTTGGCCCTCATCGTCGCCCACGGCGCCTACCGCGCCGACAGCCGCCTGGTGATGTCCTTCGGCCGTCAGCTGCACACCGTGTTTGTCACGGGCGTCTATTCCTTTATCCTGCTGATGGCCGTGGGGTTCGTCTACCGGGAGATGCTGGTGTCCCGGCTGGTTTACCTCATCGCCTTCCCGGTGGCCATTCTGCTGTGGCTGCTCTTTCACCTGGGCTTCCGCCTGGTGGAGGCGCTCCTGGGCAGCCGCGGCGTCTTGGAGGAACGGGTGGTGGTGGTGGGCGCCCCCCGCCGCGCCGCCGCCTTTCTGTCCCGGCTGCAGTCCCGGGATAAAACCCTCAAGGTCATGGGGCTCATCGCCAACGGCGCCCCCCTGCCGCCCCCCCGGGAGGCCGGGCCGCTGCCCACCCTGGGGGCCATGGCGGACATCGCCGACATCCATGCCCGCACCGCCTTCAGCGCGCTCTTTTTCGTCACCGATGACCAGGACCACTCCCGGGAGCCCCTCCGGCGGGAGCAGTTGATCCAGGCCCTGAACTTCTGCGAACAGTGGGATATCCCCGTCTATATCGTCCCGGAGGCCTTCGGCGTGGCCGTGGCCAGCCGCGAAGTGGGCGCCGTCAGCGGCTTCCCCGTCATCAAACTCCGGGACGCCGCCCTGCACCCGGTATACCGCATCATTAAGCGGCTGACGGACATCATCCTGTCGGTGGTCATCCTGGTGGTGACCCTGCCCCTCCTGGCCGTCGTCGCCCTGGCCGTCAAACTGACCAGCCCCGGGCCGGTGATTTATGCCCAACGACGCGCCGGCCTCCAGGGACGGCCCTTTTGGATGTACAAATTCCGCACCATGGTGGCGGATGCCGACGAGCGGCTGCGGGAGTTGGTCGACTTCGACCATCTGGCGGAGCCCGTCTTTAATATCCGCCAGGACCCCCGGGTTACCCCGGTGGGCAGCATCCTCCGGCGCTGGAGTCTCGACGAGCTCCCCCAATTCGTCAACGTCCTGAAGGGGGAAATGAGCATCGTCGGCCCCCGGCCCGAACGCGTCGAACTGGTGGCCGTCTACAATGCCTGGCAGCGCCGCCGCCTCAAGGCCAAACCCGGGATCACCGGCTATCAGCAGGTCATGGACCGCGGCAGCCTCTCCCTGGAAAGGCGCGTCACCTACGATCTGTACTATCTGAAGCGCCAGAATTTCTGGCTTGATCTGTTCATCATGCTCAAAACCCTGGTGGTCATCATCCGGGGGGACGGTCTGCGCTGATGACCCCGGCCTGCGCCTCCACCCCCAAGCCCCTCCGGGTCTCTGCGTCCCCGCCGACGTCTGGGGAACGGCCGTGAGCGCCAGGTCGGCAGCCCGCGCTCCTGCTGCCTTCTTCAACTCCGTCTGGGGGGAGCGGGCGGCCTGGATATTTTTCCTGGCCGCCACCCTCCAGGTGACCTTTCGCCAGCCCTATATCGTCCTGGCGGGACACGAGCGGGTCAACCTCTTTTCCGGGGTGCTGTGCGCCCTCAGCCTGCTGCTGGCCGTGGCCTTCTCCCCCCGCCGGGCCCTCCTGTGCCGGTCCTGGGGCGGCCTGCTCTCCCTGGCCCTGATCGGTCTGGCGACCGTCAGCAGCCTGCTCAGCGCCGACCCGCAGATGTCCGGCGCCCGGGCCTTTGTCATCCTGGCGGCGGGGCTGGGAGGCTATTGGAGCGCCCGGCTGCTGCTGGCCGACGCCCGCCGACAGGTCTTCTGGGTCTGGTTCGGGCTGGCGTTGTTCGTCCTCGTCGCCCTCTCGGGTTTCCTGGGGCAGTTGTTTTACGGCGCCGTCCATCGGCTCCTGGACATGCACTTCCATCCCCTGGGCGGCCGCCTCATCCTCCTGGCCTTCGCCCCCCTGGCGCTGCTCTACGGCGTCTCCCGGTGCTGGGCGGCCGCGGCCGGGGCGGTCCTGCTAAGCGGCTACGCCCTCTTCCTCCTGGCCCATAAATACTCCACCAAGGGCACCGCCGTGCTCATCCCCGCGGCCATGTGCCTGGCCGCCGCCTGCTTCCGCCGCTGGCCCTCAAGACAGTTCATCGCCGTTCTGGCCCTGGTGTTCCTCACCTCCCTGCTGGCCGGGGGGAAAATCTATACGCTGTCGGCCTACAAGAACCGCTACCACGACTCCGTGTCCTATCGCCTGGAGAATTTCGCCTTTTCCTGGCACCTGACCCGTCAGCACCCCTTCTTCGGCATCGGCCTGTGGGCCCCCCGGGACGCCTATCTCCGGGACTATCAGATTACCTATCCCTATCTGGCCAAGGAGGATTTTGTCAAATGGACCCGGGAGTTGAAGACCTCCGAAAATAACTATCTCACCTTCATGGCGGACCTCGGGCTGCCCTTCCTCCTGCTGTACGGGGGCGCCCTGGGGTTTATCCTCGTCCGCTTGCTGCAGCAGGCCGCCCGGCCGGCCGCCGGCGCCATTATCCCCCCCCTGGCCCTCCTGCTCCCGGTGCTGGGGGAGGTGCTCCATTTCAATTTTTACGACGGCCTCTTCCACCCCCAGGTCAGTTGGCTGTTTCATATCCTGCTGGGCCTGGTGCCCCTGGCCCGGCCCGCCCCGTCCCCCGTGCCCCGGGCCGGGAGAGACTTCCTCGCCCGCACGCTGTTGGTGCTCCTGGTGGTGGCCGCCGGGGTGGGGGCGGGCGTCTGCCTGGCCGCGGGGTTGTGATGACGTCTGTGACTCCGCACCGACAGACCGGCGTCCTCGAGCGCCTTTCGCCATGATACCCCCGTCTCCTGCCTCCCGCCCCCTGGTCGCCGTCAACGGCCGCTTCCTAGCCCAGACCGCCCCCACCGGCGTCCAGCGCTACGCCCGGGAAATGGTCCGGGCCCTGGCGGGCCTGTCGACGCGGCTGCGCGTCGTCGTCCTGGCCCCCCGGGACGCGGGCCCTGCCCCCGTTCCCGGGCTGCTCCGGGACCGCTCCCGGCTCACCGGCGTCCCCTGGGAACTGATGCGTCTTTCCCGGCTGGCCAGGGCGGTCCGCGCCGATCTCTTATGGTGCCCCGCCAACACCGCCCCGCTTTTCACCGGGGGTCTGCCCCTGGTGGTCACCATCCACGACGCCGCCGTCTGGGCCCACCCCGGCTGGTTCTCCCCCTGGTTTCGGTGGTATTACCGGCTGCTGCCCCTGGCCTGGCGTCAGGCCCGCCGCCTGATCACGGTCAGCGCCTTTTCCCGCGCCGAACTCCTCCGCCTGGGGCTGGTGCCCCGCCGGCCGGACATCGCCGTGATTCCCTGCGGCCTGACCCGCCTGCCGGCAGAGGAGCGCCCCGGACCGCGTCCTCCGGCCCTGCCGCCCCGGACGCCTTACCTCCTGGCCCTGGGCTCCGGCAACCCCCGAAAAAACACGGCCCGGCTCCTCGAAGCCTGGGCCGCGGTGCCCCCTGCCGTCAAACGGGGCCGCCTCCTGGTGGTCATCGCCCCGCCGTCCCGCCCCTATGCCCGGGAGCCCCGGCGGCCGCCGGCGCCGGACGTGCTCTTCCTCGATTACGTCAGCGAGGCCGGGTTGGCCGCCCTCTACCGGGACGCGGAGGTGTTTGTCTATCCCTCCCTCTACGAGGGGTTCGGTATGCCTCCCCTGGAGGCCATGGCCGCCGGCGCGCCGGTCCTGGCCGCGGCCGCCGCCTCCCTCCCCGAGGTCTGCGGCCCTGCCGCTCTTTACTGCGACCCTGCCGACACCGCCGACATGACCGCAAAACTTGTCAGGATTTTAACGGATGCCGCCTTACGGGAGGCCTTGCGGCGGCAGGGCAGGAAGCGGGTGCCGCGGTTTTCCTGGGAAACCAGCGCCCGGCAACTCCTGGAGCTGTTCCAGGAGCTGCTGGCCCCACCCGGCGGCGCCTCCGGCCGTGGGGGCGGCTGGCCGCCGGGTTGAGGGGCCGTCCTCAGGAAAAACTTACCTTGACCGGTTGTCTCTCCGCTGCCGGGGCCTCCAGCTCGAAGAACTCCTGGGGGGTGAAGGCGAACTTGCCGGCGATCAGATTGGCGGGGAAGGATTCGATGAGGGCGTTGTAGTCCCGCACCACGGCGTTATAATACCGCCGGGCGTACTCGATGTTGTCCTCCAGGCCCTGCAGTTGCCCCTGGAGCTGCTGAAAGTTGGCGCTGGCCTTCAGGTCGGGATAGGCTTCGGCTACGGCAAACAGGCTCTTCAGAGTGTCCGTGAACATATTCTCCGCCCGGGCCTTCTCCGCCGGGGAGCCCGCCCGCAGGGCCGTCGTCCGGGCCTCGGTGACCTGTTCCAGCACGCCCTTTTCATGCCCGGCGTAGCCCTTCACGGTTTCCACCAGGTTGGGTACCAGGTCGTATCTCTTCTTCAACTGCACGTCGATGTCCGACCAGGCTGATTTGGCGGTGTTCTTCAGGCGGACCAGCTTGTTGTACAGGACGATACCCAGTCCCGCCGCCGCCAGCGCCAGCCCGGCGATGATAACCACAGCGAGCATATCTCTCCTCCGCGCTCTAACAGTTCTCGCCAGTATCTTCCGTATGGCCCCTGCTTCCCTCAGGGGTGGGGGTGGGGGTGCGGGTGCGGTGGAGGTGGCGCCCGTCCTAAAAATCCAGGTTGAAAAAGACGTCCCCCCCCGTGTTGCGTTTGCCCACCTGGGATTCCACGCTGAAATATTTATTGATCTTGTAATCCACCCGAATCTGGTCCACGTCTTCGGTGCGCAGGGGGTTGAGCTTGCGTTCGTAGCTGATGGTGATGTCCTTGGTAAGCTTGCGCCCCACCCCCACCGTATCCTTGCCCCCGGTGGGAGTCAGTTCCCCGATCAGCGGCAGCCCCTCCCCGAAGACGTCCTTCACCTTCTGGGCCGCCAACCCCCCCAAAATGCCCGCCGCCTTCTCCCCGGCCGAGAGATACTGGTCCCGGGTCAGGCTGCTGGCCGGCCGGTCGAAGAGCAGATACGACAGCACGTCCCGTTGCGACATCGGCGGAATGCTCTCGATCCGGGGGTGGAGGTTGTCCAGGGGGCCCGCGGCCACCAGAAACAGCGTGACTTCGTCCAGGGGAAATTGGGCCCGGGCGTCCAGCATGGCGGCCTTATCCGGCACGCCCGGGAATGTCAGGCTGGCCTGTTCCAGTTTGAAGATCTTGCCCTGGATGGTGAAGCTTCCCTGCACCGCCTGGAGCTTGCCCCCCAGGGCCAGGTTCTGTCCCGGTTCCTTGATGGCCGTCAACTGGCCCCGGCCTTCCACCCGCATGTTCCGGTCCCGCACCCACAGTCCTCCCGGAATCTCCAGCACCAGATGCATGCCCATATTCCGCCACAGGGTGCCTGCGCCTCGGCGCTCCCCGGGGAAGCACACCAGGGGCAGCACCTTGATCTCCCGGTGTTTTTCCGGACGGAAAAAGGAGGTCACGAAATTGCCCTTCTGCAGGGTGAAACGGCCGTTCAGGTTGAGGTGCGACCCGCTCACCGCCAGCTCGGAGTGACCGTCCACCACCGCCCGGGCCTCCGCCCGGTGCAGGACCGTAAAGTTGCTCAGGGTCAGTCGCAGGTTGCCGGCCGCCGGCGGGGTGCCGGCCAGCGTCAGGCTCCCCCCCAGGGTGCCCTGGCCCTCGCCGCTGCGCAGCACCAGCTGCGGCAGGACGATCCTGTCGCCCTCCAGGCGCAGTTCGCCGGCCTCCAACTCATAGGGCGTCCCGGCCACTTTGAGGGTCACAAAACCCTCCCCCCATTTCAGGCTGCCCTTCGCCTCCGGCGCCGTTAGGGTGCCGGTTATCTGGGCCTGCAGCGTCACCGGGCTCTGGGCCGCGCTCACCTGGGGGACCAGGGCGGCCAGGATGGCCAGATCCACGTTTTCACTCTGCAGATTGACCCGCATGGGCTCGGCGGGGACTCCCCAGGACGGTGGCGACAGTGACAGTCTGAGCGGCATCTCCCCGCTCCACCGCAAGGCCGGGCCCCCGGTCTTCTCCCGCAGGTGCCCCTCCAGGCTGACCGCCCCTCCCCGGTACGCCAGTCTGCTGAAGAGCTGCTCGAACCGCCAGTCGACGATCCGGCCGGGACTCACGTCGATCTGCCCCCGCAGCTCCGGCGTCGTCATGGTGCCGCCGACGTCCACCTGCAGGTTCAGCGCCCCCTCCAACGCCGGCCACTCGGGCCGCAGGATTTTCAGGGCGGCCACCGGCAGCCGCTCCCCCGTCAGCCGCAGATCGACGCCTCCCGGAGTGGCTCTTCCCGCCAGTTTCACCGTGCCGTCCCGGTAGGTCAGCGTGGCCGGCGAGGTCTCCCAGCCGCCGCTGCTGAAAATCTTCACCTGCACCGGCTCCGCCAGCCGGATTTGCTCCGGCGGCCGCCCCAGGCTCAAGGTCGACAGGCTCAGCAGATATGCCCCCGCCTGCCTCTCCAGAGAGCCCGCCATCTCGCCCGCGGGGCCCCGGGATTGCGCCATAGTCAAATCGAAGAGCAGGCGTTGGTCCTGAGTCCGGGCGCTGACGGTGAGGCGTTCCAGAGGGGCCGCCGGCGTCCGGATATCCGTGGCCGTGGCCTCCAGGTTCAGGCGGGGCAGGCCGCCGACAATCCAGGTGCCGGTGGCCGCCAGGGAAAACCCGCCCAGGGCCACCTTGTTCCAGGCCACGTTCCGGCCGTCCCCTTTGATCTGAAAATTCAGGGCGGCCAGGGGCCCGGACAGGGTTCCCGACAACCGCGCCTGTCCCCTCACCCCGAGGGGCGGTGGCCAGGGGCCCGGTCCCAGCTCCAGCGCCACCTGCATATTGGCCCCCTGGCGCCCCAGGGTGCCCTGCCCGCTGGCCCGCAGGCCGGTCATTAACAGACGCGCCTCCCGCACGCGCAGCTGGGCCTCTTTCCACTCGCCCGCCACCGTCAGGTCCTGCACGGCCTGCCCTCCCCACGAGCCCGCCGCCTTGAGCGTTCCGGCCAGGGTGCCCCGGCTGGGGTCTGTGGCGGAGGGGAGGGCGAACTGCCCCGTGAAACGGCCGGAGACCTTCGCCGCCGGACCGCCCGGCGCCATGAATACCCCGGGGTTGAATCCCTCCGCCGTTACCGTCGCCTCGCCCTGCACTCCCGGGGCGCCGCTCCCCCCGGGGAGCAGCCGGCCGGCGGCCGTCAGGCTCGCCTGCCCGAAATTGCCCTGCACCCGGGCGCTCACCTCCTGTTTAACCGGGTCTCGCACCGTGAGTTCCAGCTCGCCGGCGCTCACCTCCGCCTGCCGGTAGCGGAACGGGTTCAGGCGCAGCTTGGCCTGCAGGGGCCCCCCGGCGGGCGGCCAGCCGGCGCCCCGGGCGGTCAGGGTGCCGCTTACCGGCGACAATCCACTCTCCGCGAGTTTTTCCCCGCCCGCGGCCCGCCAGAACTCCGGCGACAGGCCGGAGAAATTCACGCTGAAATCATACGTGGGCCGGGACCGGCTGGCCAGATTCAGCTCGCCCTTCACCGTAAACCGTCCCGGCGGCAGGTGCACGTCGCCCTGCACCTTAAGGTTTTCCAGGTCCCCGGAAATCTCCACCTCTCCCGCCGGGCTCAGCCCCGGCGGCCAGGATGCCCAGAGGTCCCGGAGCAGCCCTCCCTCCACCGGCTGGAGCTGCACCTTGAGATCGACGGCGGGCCGCTCCGGTAGGTTTTCCACCGTCCCCCGGGCCGTCAGGGCCGATTTTCCGGCCGCTTCCACACCCAGATGCTCCAGCTCCACCGCCGCCGCGGCCAGCGACAACCGGGCTTCCAGGGCCAGCCGCGGCCCCCCTGCCGGCCTCCCCGCAATCCGTCCCTGGCGGATGCTGATGACTTGCGCCGGACGGCCGGGATGTGCAACGGCCAGGTCCAGATCCAGCTCCAGCTCCCGGATGTCCAGGTCCCGGTCCGGCCGGTGGAACTCCACTGTTCCCTGGCGCACCTGGATGGCC
>CAYRYV010000027.1:0-43971 GCA_964428565.1 uncultured Desulfobacterales bacterium
GGTAAGGGCTGTTAAGCCCTTGTCCCCCTCCCCCGGCTCCTCTCGGCCCTTGTCCCCCTCCCCCGGCCTCTCCCGTTGCCCGCCCGTGTCGGCCTGCAGGGCGCGTCCGGAATCATCCGCGATCATCCGGGAGGTATCCGGGATCGATCCGGAATGAAGCGGAATGGAGCGGGATCCATCCGAAGCGGTTGCGCCGCGAAATGCGGGCGCAAGCGGGATTTACGGGATTTGAGCGGGATTTATCCGGGATTTGGGGGCAAAAAAAAATTTTTTCCCATCCCGCTGACTAGCGGAATTTATCCGGAATGTCGCCGGCCCCCGCCCCCGGCCATCTTCTCCCCGGCGTCGGCCTTTCCCCGCCGGCTCAATCGCTGATTCTTCCGGGGATGCCCGGTTTGGCCCACTGATAGAAGAGAAAGCGGGCATGCAGGGGGAAGATGCGGATGCAGCCGTGGGAGGCGGGGTAGCCGGGAACGATGCCTTCGTGAATGAAATAATCGCCGCCGATATTCAGGGCATAATCCATGGGGGCCTGTTCATATTTGCTGGAGAAATGGACTTCATTCATGTGGCTGATCACGAATTTTCTTAAGGGCGTGGAATTCGAGGTGCCGGAGGAGATGGGAAAAGTGTGTTTCAACTCTCCCCCTTCATAGAGGCCGAGATATTGCTGGCGGCGGTTTATCAGCAGGTATTTTTCATGGCGGGCGGCTTCGGGGAGGAATTCCGGCAGGATTTTCGGCTCGAGGGTGTAGTCGAGGGGCACGAAGATTTTATTTATATCGGTGCTGACGTTACCGTCCCCCTTGATGACCAGGAGATAGTGGATTTTATTGATGAGGGCGATCCGTTCCTGAACCATAACCGCCTTTTTGTTTAAAGCAGGGATGGCTTGGACAAAGGTCCTGATAGTTTCGCCATCCTCCAGCAAAACTTCTACGCAGGGCGTTCCGTAAACAGTTTCGATCTCCCCGGTCGTCATCCTGCCCTGGTCGGCCAGTTCATTATAAATTTGATTATTTTGCTGCATGCCTTGCGCCCGGAGTGACGGGCCCGGAAATGACCAGGCAAGCACCACAGCGCTTACTAAAAGTATTGCTTTCATACAGTTCCACATTCTGTTGGACTGGCGCTCAGGGGGGCGGCGGCGACCGCCCCGAACCCCGAGCCGCCCCCGTAAGGCAATGACATCAGGCCTTCCAGCGCAAACGCCGCTGCGGCCCCGGCCTCCCGGCGAAGACGCAGGAGCAGTTCTCAATAACTGGTGGGGTCCATTATATCATTTGGGCCGTTATGGCGAAACTTTCAATAAAATACCGCTGGTAGCACTAAGGTGTTGCCGGGGGTCCAGAAAAGAGGCGGGGCCGCCGGGGGGGGATTTTGTGGAGGAAGGTTAGCGGCTTGTGGTCTCGGCCCCGGAGGTGCGGGAAAAGGCGGTGCGAGGTTAAGGTCCTGCCGGGCCGGGCGTTCCGGGGGGGGCCGTCAGGGGGCGGGTTCGGGCCGGGGGGGAGTTTTGGGGGAGACGTTGCGGTGCTCTTCCACCTGGGTGATGAGGAAATCTTCCCAGAGGTCGTCGTCGGCGTTGGAGATGACGGCGGCGGGGAGGCTGGTCAGGGGGATTTCGGCCCGGGCGCTGGCGGCGTGGCCACCGGCGGAGCCCAACCGGCCGAAGGCTTTTTGGGCCAGGCGGCCGGCGTTTTTCCGGAGGCCGTCGGTACGGAAGATCACCACGAGGCGGTCCTGGAAGATGCCGCCGACGATGGACCAGGAGATTTCCACCACCCGCAGGAAGAATTCCGCCAGCATCACCAGGATATCGGGGTTGGGGACCTCGCCCACGAAGGAGTAGAGGCGGTTGTGGCGGATTTGCCAGTGGCCCAGGCCCCGGCGGAAGTATTTGAGCATGTTGAGGGTGAGTTCGGCGATCTCGATGCGGCGCACCACGGAGTGGCGGGTGTAGCGGAAGAGGTAGTGGAAGGCGCGGACGTCGGCCTCGGTGGAGTGGCGCTCGAAGTTGCCGGTGTCGGTCTTGATGCCGTAGAACAGGGCGGTGGCCAGTTTAAGGGAAGGTTTGATGCGGGCGCTCTGGAGGTATTGGGTAAGGATGGTGGCGGTGGCGCCGATGTCGGCGCGGACATCCAGGAAGGGGGCCTGGGTCTGGGGGTGCAGGGGGTGGTGGTCGATGACGACGTTGTAGGCGCGGCCGCCGAAGAGTTCGTTATGGGCAGGCTGGGAGTCCACCAAGGCGAACTTGGTGTAGTCGCCGAAGTGGAGTTGGTCGAAGGGCAGGAGGGGGATTTCCAGGAGCCGGACCATGGTTTGATTCTGGGGGCGCGTGATGGGCCGGATGGGGGAGATGGTGCAGGCGGTTAGGCGTCGCCAGAGGAGGCGTTTGAGGGCCAGGGCGCTGGCGATGGAGTCGGGATCGGCGTCGATCAGGATAAGGAGACGGTCCTCGTGGGAGAAGACCTGCCAGAGTTTCCGCAGCCGATCGCGCAAGGCGCCACCTCCGTCAGAATTTAGCTTGTCATAATGTAAATCAAATGGGCCGAGGGGGCAAGAATAACGAAGGCTTTTGAGGTTTTCTTCGTGAGTTTGGCAAGGATGTGCACCGGGGGAAAAATCTGCCTGCACTCAGGCGGTAAAAATTTCAAGATTTTTTTGATCTCTGCCGATAAGAAAGTCACAAGCTGAGAGCAGCCTGAGAAATTCCGGCGCTGAAGGGGGTGAGAATAACAGCGAGCCGAAGGCGCTCTCAGAACAACGCATGGATGCGTTTCCGGGAGTAAGGGAAATACTCCCGCATACTATTCAAGGAGGAAGACCCTATGAGTCTTGTCATCAATCACAACCTCATGGCCATGAACGCGGCCAGGAACCTGGGTTACAGCTACGGAAAGCTGTCCGTCTCGGTTCAACGACTCTCCTCAGGTTTGCGAATCAACTCAGCCGCCGATGACGCCGCCGGTCTGGCTATTCGGGAAATGATGCGCACCGACATCCGGGTGTTGAACCAGGGGGTGCGCAACGCCAACGACGCCATTTCCATGATCCAGACGGCTGACGGCGCTTTGAGCGTCATCGACGAAAAGCTGACCCGGATGAAGGAGCTGGCCGAACAGGCGGCCACGGGCACCTACACCGCTGACCAGCGGGCCATCATCGACAGCGAGTACCAGGCGATGGCGTCGGAAATCACCCGGATCGCCAACGCCACCGACTTCAACGGCGTGAAGCTGCTGGACGGCAGTCTGTCGGGGACCGGCCTGAACGGCGCCATCGGTAACCAGATGAAGGTGCATTTCGGCACCGGCAACACCTCTTCGGAAGACTACTACTACGTCCGGATCACCAGCGCCACGGCCTCGGCCCTGGGGGTGGGCAACAGCATCGCCGCCGGGACGGCGGGGTATACCATCAGCACCCAGGAGGCGGCGCAGACTTCCTTGGAGGCCCTGGACCTGGCCATCAAGAGCAAGGACAACATCCGGGCCAATCTGGGGGCGCTGTCCAACCGGCTGAGCAACACCATCACCAACCTCACCATCCAGGCGGAAAACCTGCAGGCGGCGGAATCCCGGATTTCCGACGTCGACGTGGCCGCCGAGATGACGGAGTTCACCCGTAACATGGTCCTGACCCAGGCGGCGGTGTCGATGTTGGCCCAGGCCAACTCCCTGCCGCAGTTGGCCCTCAGACTGTTGGGCGGTTAAGCGAGTACCGGAAGGGCAGGGGGGAAAATTCTTCCCTGCCCGACCACCGCCCCTCCCGCCGGTCTTTCTGTAACTAATTATAAACATTGATTGATTAATCGAATGCGGTGTGGTATGCAGATTGCAAAATTGCCAGCCAGGAAGCAAGCAGACCGTCCTGACCAGGGCGGCGGTTGAAAACCGCGGCGTAGATCGGCCCTCACGGGTTGCAGGAGGATTCAGTGGCGACGTCAGGCATCTCCACCATCAGCAGCACCTATACCCCGGCGATCACCTTTTCGGGGTTGGGCTCGGATGTCGACTACCAGAGCATGATCACGAAACTGGTGGAGGTGGAGAGCTACGGCATCAACCGGATGGAGGCCTGGAAGCAGGAGTGGCAGGACAAGATAAACGCCCTGGATACCCTGAAGACCAAGATGACCGATTTCCGCACGGCGGTGGCGGCCATGAACCGGCTGACGACCTTTGCCGCCAAGGCGGCTGCCAGCAGCAATGATACGGTGGTGGGTGCCAGTGCGGCGGCCGGGGCCACGTCCGGGACGCACAGCATTTTGGTGAATCAGCTGGCGCAGGCGGAGACCAGCGTGCACGGCGGAGTGGCCGCCAGCGACACGGTGGTGAACTCCAGCGGCGTCACTAAGCAGTTCAAGTTTACTTACAACGGCCAGGCGGTGACGGTGGCGGTGGCGGACGGGGCCACCCTGACGGACCTGGTCAACGCCATCAACAGCAGCGGGGCCAATCCCGGGGTGACGGCCTCGATATTGAACGTGGGGGGCTCAGACCCCAATCCCTACCGGCTGGTCTTGCAAGGCAACGATACGGGGGCGGATTACACTATCACCATCGACAACAGCGCCCTGGACCCGGACACGCTTAACGGCGCGGGGGGCACGGTGGATTTCACCACGGGGACGTTTACGGAATCCCAGAGCGCCCAGAACGCCCAAATCAGAGTCAACGGTTATCCGCCGGCGGGTTGGCTGGAACGCACCAGCAATACCATCGGCGACGTCCTCAGCGGGGTGACGCTGACGCTGAGGTCCGCCAGCGCCACGGCCGTGCAGGTGAGCATCACCGACGACATCTCGGAGCAGCAGGCCAAAATCGAAGAGATGGTGGCGAGTTACAATGACGTGATCGCCTACACCAAGGAACTGACCAAATACGACAAAGAGACCCAGAAGGCGGGGATTCTGTTCGGCAACTATGCCGTGGCGATCGTCAAGAGCAAATTAAACCTCATCGCCACCGGCAACGGCCTGGGGTTCGCCAACGGCATCGGCGTCAGCAATCCGGACACGTATGTCAACCTGTCGCAAATCGGCATCACCACGGATTATGACGAGACCTCCCCCACCTTCGGGCAGCTGCTCATCGACAGCGCCAAGCTCACCAGCGCCATGACGAGCAACCCCCAAGCAGTGGCCGATCTGATGGCGGTCTACTTCAAGGGAGTCAACGAAGACACGAGCGGCAACGTCAGCTATTACGGGTCGGTGCCGGGCATCACTCAAGCCGGGCGCTACCGGGTTCAGGTGGTGACGGACGGCAGCAAGGTGACGTCGGCGACCATCGACGGCCACCCGGCCACCATATCCGCCTCCGGAGACATGATCACGGGAGCGAGCGGCTATCCGGAAGCGGGTCTGAGCATCAAGATCAACACCGCCGCCGGGACTTACGACGAATACGTGCGGGTGCAGGAGGGCAAGAACGGCCAGTTCAGCGATGAACTGAACAACCTGTTGAGCGCCACCTCGGGCCCGGTCACCATTCTCGTCAAGAACTACAATGACATCATCGCCAGCATCGACGACAAGATCGAGATGGAACAACGCCGGGTGGACGCCATCCGCAGCCGGCTGACCCGGCAGTTTGCGGCTCTGGACGCCCTACTGGCGCAATTGAACCAGCAGGGGCAGTACCTATCGAGCCAGATCAGCAAGATGAACAACTCGTCTTAAGTAAGGCCGCCGGGCGGCCGATGAAATAGTGGAAAAGCTGTCAGTGGAAGCAGGGCCGGCGGGGCCAGGGAGGGCGACGGAGACGGGACCGGCGAGGAAACTCAGTGGAACACTGGAGGAATAAGGGTATGTATTCGCAGTTGGCGCAGAAACAGTACATGACCACGCAGATCGCCACGGCCGACCGGTTGAAGCTGGTGGTGATGCTGTACGAAGGAGCGATCTCTTTCATCAAGCAGGCCAAGACGAGAATGGAGCAGAAGGATGCCTCGGGCAAGGGCATTTTCATCGGTAAGGCCCTGGACATCATTGCGGAACTCAATACATCCCTGAACTTCAAGGCGGGGGGGGAGGTGGCGGTGAATCTCTCCCGGATTTACAATTTTCTGACGTTTTACCTGACCAAGGCGAATTTCGGGTGGGAGACCCAGGCGCTGGATGAGGCCATCGCCATTCTGAGCCGCCTGAAGGAGTCCTGGGAAGAGGTCAACCGGAAGTTCAAGGCCGGCGAAGTGTCGGAATACGTCGGCGAGAGTCTCCCCAGCCCTCGGGCCAGCCTGGGCTCCGTGATCGCCTGAGCAGCCAGCCCGCCGCAACCTTTTCCCCGGCCCGCCCCGCACGGGCGGCGCGGGTTTTCCGCCCCCGGGTTTAGCGGGCCTTGCCGCCAGGGCCGGGGGCGACGAGAACAGCATCAATCATTCCCCCACGGCAACGCTGCGATGGCCGGGCGGCCCGCCGCCTTCCCCTCTTGCGAAGCGGTGACCGCCAGAGGGAAGGCACCGTAGCCCTCCTTTACCTCCCCCGAACCCAATCACTCGATGATATCGGCCTTAATGAGATTGGTGGTGCCCTGCATGCCGATGGGATTACCGGCGGTAATGATCACCCGGTCTCCCGGGGCCACCCAACCGGCGCGCCGGGCTTCGTTCTTCACCAATTCCAGCATGTAATCGGTGTTTTTCAGATCCCTGACCAGCAGGGGCTCCACCCCCCAGGAGAGGATAAGACGGCGAAGGGTTTTCGTGGAGCAGGTGATGCCGATGATGGGGACCCGGGGCCGAAACCGGCTGATCAAGCGGGCGGTGCCTCCGGATTCGGTGGTGGCCAGGATGGCTCGGGCGTTGAGGTCGACGGCCATGCCCACGGCGGCGTGGCTGATGGCGTCGGAAATGTCGGTCCCCCGGAAACGGGCCCGGCTCTGGACCCATTCTTCGAAGGGAATGGAGGCTTCGGTGGCGTGGGCGATTTTGTGCATAAAACGCACGGCCTCTCGGGGATAGCGGCCGGTGGCGGTTTCTTCGGAGAGCATGATGGCATCGGTGCCGTCGAGGATGGCGTTGGCCACGTCAGTGGCTTCGGCCCGGGAGGGACGAGGATTGGTCACCATGGAGGCCAGCATTTGGGTGGCGGTGATCACGGGTTTGCCGACGGCGTTGGCGGCTTCGATCAAGCGTTTTTGGACCAGGGGGACTTTTTCCAGGGGGGTTTCCACCCCCAGGTCACCCCGAGCCACCATGATGCCGTCGGCGACCATCAGGATGGCGTTGACATTATTGACGGCCGCCTGGTTCTCGATTTTTGCGATAACCGGGGTGTCAAATCCCTGACGATGAATGAGGTCCTTGACATATTCGACATCGTCCCGGGAGCGGACATAGGACAGTCCCACAAAGTCCACCCCTTTTTCCAGACCGAAGTGCAAATCGGAGATATCCTTGTCGGTGACGGAGGGGATGGGCAGGGACAGGGAGGGGAGATTGAGGCCCTTGCGGGAACTGAGGGTGCCGCCCACCACCACCCGGGTGATGAGGGCCTCGGGGGTTTTATCGGTGACGGTGAGTTCGATGGTGCCGTCGGCCAAGAGAATGGTGGCGTCCACGGGGACGGCGTCGATGACCTCGGGATAATTGACCGAGCACTGTTCGGCGGTGCCTACCACCGGGTGGCGGGTGAGCATGAAGGTTTGCCCGGGGGATAAATTCACCGGCTCTGGGGAGAATTCCCCCACGCGAATCTTGGGACCGGCCAGATCCATAAGAATTCCCACCGGCCGATGCAGCATCTGGGCGAGTTGCCTTATTTTTGAAATTAATTCGCCATGATCCGCCTGGGTTCCGTGAGAAAAATTCAGGCGGGCGACGTTCATCCCGGCCTGGATCAATTCCCCGATCATGTCTCCAGCGCAGGCAGGACCCATGGTGCAGACAATCTTGGTACGCCGCTGCATGGTTTGCTGCATCATTTTTCCCCTTGATATTTGTGAAAAGATATTTATATTTAGTGACTCCGGGGGTGACCCATTTAATAGTAAGCTGTTGCGGAGGAAAAAGCAAGGAAGGGGCGGACGTTGATAAAGTCTAGGGGCAGAGGGGGAAACTCCGGAAATTTCGCCAAAAGTGTGGCATTTTTTTCACAGTCTTAACATTTTCGTAACCATGATCGTATAAATTAGGATTCAAAAGAATTTTTGCCCGAATTAATCGTTAGTAATAAATGCTGGTTAGACAGTGTTAAAATAATACGTGCCGAAAAAAAAGGAGGATGACGCCCATGAAAGGGAAAACTGGCATTTACCTTGCACTAAAGAAATTCAAATTTATTCGCTAACGGGAAGGAGGAGAGAGAACATGCCTGCGTATGAATACCAATGTATCCATTGTCAGGTCAAGGATGTGCGGATTGGCGCCTTAGATGACAACACGGCCCTGTGCGTTGATTGCGGCAATCTGATGCTGCGGTTGGACGAAGATATTTTCAAGCCCTATTTTGACAAGCCGGCGCCAGCGGAGGCCCCCAAGACCAAGGTGGCCTGAAGACCGCGCCTATCGGCCGCACGTTCCGCAGCCCACGCCATATTGACGAGGGTGAGGGGGGTGGGATTGCCACTCCCGGCAGCGGTCGCCGGTCCGGTGGGGCCTTGGAACCGGAAACAAGGGAGGAGGACAGGCCAGCTCGATTTTCTCAGAATGAGAATTTTTCGGGGCCTGAAAGGATGGTTTTTTCAGAAAGCCATCAGGCGTACATGAGGGGGAGGTCAGCCGGCTTGCGGGCCGCGACTTCTCCGATGACAAAGGCCTCTTCACGGAGGGCTTGAAGCCGCAGAAGAATCTCACCGACGAATTCCGCCGCGACGATCACCGCCATTCCCACGCCGTTATTAAAGGTCCGCCACATTTCGTCTTCAGGCACATTGCCCAGTTGGGCAATGAGATCGAAGACATAGTGCCGCTGCCATTGCGTCCTGTCGATGATGGCCTGACAGGAGTTGGGCAGGATGCGGGGGATATTGTTGGTCAAGCCACCGCCGGTGATATGGGCGAGGCCGGCCACGGGGAAATCCCGGAGCAGATTAAGGATGGTCTCCACGTAGATGCGGGTGGGCTTGAGGAGTTCCTCCCCCAAGGTGCATCCCAATTCGGGAATTTTCTCTTCCAGACGCATCTGGCCCTGTTCGAGCAGGACCTTGCGGACGAGGGAATAACCGTTGGCATGCAGGCCGTTGGAGGCGATACCGATGATCTGGTGGCCCACGGCGATATCGGAGCCGTCGAGGATGTTATCCCGTTCCACGGCACCGACGACGAAACCGGCCAGATCGTAATCCCGGTCCTGATAGAGGCCGGGCATTTCGGCGGTCTCGCCCCCGATCAAGGCGCACCGGGCCATTTGACAACCCAAGGCGATACCCTGGACGATCTGGGTGGCGACTTCGGTGCGGAGTGTCCCCATGGCCAGGTAATCAAGGAAAAACAAAGGCGTGGCGCCGTGGACGATAATATCATTGACGCACATGGCCACCAAGTCCTGGCCGATGGTGTCGTGCTTGTCCAGCAGGATAGCGATCTTGAGCTTGGTGCCAACGCCGTCGGTGGAGGTGACCAGCACAGGATCCTTAAATTTTTGCCGGTTCAGGTGGAACAGGCCGGCAAAGCTACCGATATCGCCAATAACGCCACTCCGGTGGGTGGACTTCCCGAGCTGGCGTACAGTGCGGATAAAGTCATCGGCTTTATCGATATCCACACCGGCATCGCGATAGGTGGTGGATTTTTGCATATCTTGCTCCGGCTGCGAGATCGGCAGCGTCCCTCCCCAAAGCTATCAAGTCATTTTCACTGCGAAATTAAGGCAGGACCGAGGTGCCTGGCTGACTAAGACTGCGGACCTACCGAACGTTCGATATCGTCGCTATGGCAATGGGGGCAGAAAAGAGAGCGGACAGCGCCGGGAGGGTCTTTCCAGCTATGGCGGCAACCGTTGCACTTGTAGGCGATTTGGGCCAACTGATAGTCACCCCCGGAGATTTTGATGGCCTTGCCATGGACTAAGGCGTCGGCCAAGAGTTGGTGGGCCCTGGCCAGCATTCGGGTCACCGTGGGCCGGGAGACATTCATTTCCCGGGCCGCCTCTTCATGACTCAGACCCAGAAAATCGGAGAGGCGCAAGGCTTCGAGTTCATCGACGCCGATCACGACGTGTTCAAGGTTTTTCAAAGGCACGCCCTGAGGTTTGAAAAACGTCACCTCAGGTTCACAGGCAACACAACGGCATTTCCGCGGTCTGGCCATTGCTTAAATTCACCTATAATTAATCGTTAATTTATAGTATATTCTCTTACCGATTACTACTTTTTTCGCGGCCGGAAGGTGGAAACAACCATACCGGGAAGGGTGACCTAAGCTTCCGGGGTTTAGCCGGGGGGAGGCTGCCTGATATCACCGACATTTGGGGACCGCGACGGGATTGAGGTGAACAAGGAGAGCAGTGAATGTCCATCTTGAGTTACCGACAGCACGTGAAGGAGAGTGCCGGGGTTATCCGCAGCCAGCTGAACGGCAGTCCTGAGGCGGCCATTATCCTGGGGACGGGGGCCGGCGGGGTGGTGGATCACCTGCAAGACCGACAGACCCTGGCCTATGTTGACATTCCCCATTTCCCGCGTTCCACGGCGCCCAGCCATCAGGGAGTCCTGCACTGGGGGCGGTGGGGGGGGAAAACTGTGATGGCTTTTCAGGGGCGGTTCCACCTCTATGAGGGATACAGTCTGCGCCAGGTCACATATCCGATCCGGGTGGTGGCAGCCCTGGGGGTGCCGCGCCTGATCCTCACCAACGCCGCCGGAGGGCTGAACCCCTTGTTCCGGGGGGGGGATTTGATGGTAATCAGCGACCACATCAATTTGTTGGGGGACAACCCGCTGGTCGGAGAGAATCTGGAGGAGTGGGGACCGCGGTTTCCCGACATGACCGCCGTCTACGACAAGGAAATGCAGCGGGTGGCGGAACAGGCCGCGTTGACGGCGGGCATCGGGTTGCGGCAGGGAGTATATGTGGGGGTGCGGGGGCCCAGTTTGGAGACCCCGGCGGAGACCCGCTTCTTGCGGCAGATCGGGGCCGATGCAGTGGGGATGAGCAGCGTGGCCGAGGCCATCGTGGCGGTGCACGCCGGCCTGGCGATCCTGGGAATCTCGGTGATCAGCAACGTCAACCTGCCCGACGCCATGGCCCCCATCGCCATTGAGGACGTGATCCAGACGGTGGAGGGGGCGGGACCGAAGCTGGTGACCCTGCTCGAGGGGGTGCTGGAACAGCTCTAAGAGCGGGGGGCAGAACCGGAGCGCGGGGGAAAAATCCCGGTCCGGTGGTCGTCTAGTCTGGGTGGGCATCATGTCGGCGTCCCTGCCACATGCGGTGCAAGCCCTTTATTAAGGAAAAAATCGCGGAGCACGCAGTGTTTTAATCAAATTCGTAGTAATTTTCAAGTGCATCAATATTATCAGTAATTCTTCTTATATTTTTATGCTTATGATTGTCAAAGGAAAAGCGGAGGTCTACCGCTTTTTCTTTTGCGGGAAGACAGCAGCCCCTGAAGGGGCGGTCATGACAACGCCAGGAAAAAACCACTGGGGTTTACCGCTCCAGGCCGGAGGGCTTCAGCCCCAGAACCAGGATGAATGAAAACCAGAGAAGGGCTTTGAGGGAGAGGGGAGCAGGGATCGCGACCCCTTAGCCTTCCTTCCCCAACCCGTTAGGGGATTTGAGGAAGGGAGCCGGAGGGGAGGAGGAAGCGGCTGCTGCCCCGGGCGATGAGGGCGGAGTCGGCCAGGCGGATGACTTCGCCGTGAGCTTTGAGGCGACGGTTAGTGCTTTCTTCTACCGCGCCCCAAACCCGGAAGGCCTCTCCGGGTTTGAGGGGTTTTTTGTAGGAGACCTCCAGGTTGAGGGTAACCCCAGGGCCGGCGAAACGCCAGACGGCGTGGGCCATGAGTTCGTCCAGGAGGGTGGCCAGCAGGCCGCCATGGACAACGTCGGGCCAACCCTGGTATTCCCGGGGCAAGACGAGTTCGGTCTCGGCGAGGCGGGCCTCCTCCTGATAGTGCACCTGGATGTGCAAGCCCCGGGGATTGAGTTTGCCGCAGACAAAGCAGTAGTCGTCGAAATTCTGGATCTCCATGGCCGTTTCGCCTTCCTGAACCTGCGCCCGGCACTTGCGATCAAGCCGGTGAAGGTATAAGATGAAACATTATACGCCCGGGCGGGGGCCGAGGCAAGGATGGTTCCCCGGGCTGCCGGGAAGATTCTCCCTACACGACAACGCAAAGGATAAACCCATGAAGTTGACAGAAATGTGGAAAAACAGGGAGACCCCTACCTTATCTTTCGAATTTTACCCGGCCCGCAACGCCGAGGCCGAGGCCAAGCTGGAGCGGGTCATCGACCAACTCTTGATGTTCCAGCCGGACTTTGTCTCCGTCACCTTCGGAGCCGGGGGCTCCACCCGGGAGGGCTCCCGGCAGTTGGTGGACAAGCTGATCACCGACAAGGGGGTGGAGACGGTGGCCTATTTTGCGGGTTACGGTCTGAGTCCCGGGGACATCGAAAGCGTGCTGGACACCTATCAGGAACTGGGGGTGGATAATCTTCTGGTGGTGCGGGGAGACCCGCCGCATGGGGTGCCGGACTTCAAACCCCACCCGGAGAGCCTGGCGCATGCCTCGGCCATGATCAGCTACATCCGGCCGCGCTATCACTTTTGCCTGGGGGCGGCGGGCTACCCCGAGGGGCACATCGAGGCCAAAAGCAAAGAGCTGGATCTGGAGTATCTGAAGCTGAAGATGGAGTGTGGGGCGGATTTCATAATCAGCAATTATTTTTACGACAATCAGTACTTCTTCGACTTCGTGGAGAAGGCCCAGGCGCAACATATCATGGTGCCCATTATTCCCGGGATTATGCCCATCTTCAATTTGAAGATGATGGAGAACCTGGCCAAGCTGTGCGGCGCCACCATTACTCCGGAACTGCGTCGAGGCCTGGCGGAGCTGCCGCCCGACGATCCCAAGGCCCTTCTGAACTTCGGCATCGAGTTTGCCGCCCGGCAGTGCACCGAACTGATCGAAGCCGGAACGCTGGGTCTGCACTTCTATACCATGGACCGCAGTCCCGCCACGGCCGGGGTTATCTCCCGGCTGCGCCGGGCAGGGATGTTATGATGAGCGGGATAGGGGGCAGGGAGCCCAGACCCCTGCTCCCTATCCCGGACTCCCGGGGCGGTCAGCCAGGCTTGGCCGTCTTGCCTTGACAAAAGGCGACCATCAACCATAATATTCAATCATATGGAAATTCCTGTAAGTTTGACGGCGCTCACCCTGCCTGTGGCCCAGGCGGCCTCCGGGGCGGCGGTGAGCGACCTGGATATCCTTCCCCTGGTGCTGAACGCCGGCCCCATGGTCAAGGCGGTGATGCTGTCGCTGTTGGGCTTCTCCATGGTGTGCTGGGCCATCATCTTCAGCAAGTTGTTGCAGCTTTCCCGGGCCAAACACCAGACGGCGGAGTTCCTCGATCTGTTTTGGGGTTCCCGCAGCCTGAACAACGCCTTTGCCGAGACCCGGCACCTGAGCGCCTCGCCGGTGGCCGCCATCTTCCGGCTGGGCTACATGGAGTTGACAAAACTCCTGCAAGCCCAGACCCCGGGCGAGGAGGCTCCGGGGGGGATGGCCATTACCGGGGCGGGCCGGGACAACGTCGGTCGGGCCCTGCGGCGGGCCATGAATACGGAGACCACCCGCCTGTCCCGGGCCTTGACTTTTCTGGCGACCACAGGTAACACGGCTCCCTTCATCGGATTATTCGGGACAGTGTGGGGCATCATGACGTCGTTTCGGGGCATCGGCCTAAAGGGCAGCGCTTCCCTGGCAGTGGTGGCTCCGGGGATCTCCGAGGCCCTGATCGCCACGGCGGCGGGGCTGGCGGCTGCTATTCCGGCAGTGGTGGCCTATAACTATTTCCTTAGCAAGGTGCGGGTCCTGGAGGCGGAGATGGGGAACTTCATCTCGGATTTCCTCAACATCGTGGAGCGGGACATGCTGCGGCGGGCGCAGCAGCAGGAGAAATAACCATGGCCATGGGGGGCATGGGGCCGAACCAGGGGCCCATGAGCGAAATCAACGTCACGCCCTTGGTGGACGTAATGCTGGTGCTGCTCATCATCTTCATGGTGGCGGCTCCCATGATGACCCAGGGGGTGGACGTCAACCTACCCCAAACCCAGGCCGGGCCGCTGGATGACCGGCAGCAACCGCTGGTGGTCACGGTGACACCGACGAACCAGATTTTCCTGGATGACAAGCGCACCACCCTGGAGGCCCTGGGGGCCGATATCGCCCGGCAGGAGAAAGCCGGGGCCAAACGGCCGGTCTTTCTGCGGGCCGACCAGACGGTGCCTTACGGCACGGTGGTGCAGGTGATGAGCATACTCAAAGGGGCGGGGGTGGAGAAGCTGGGGATGATCACCGACCCCCCCGAGCGCCGGCCCGGAGGCTAGACCCCGATGAAATGGGATGACGCGCCCCTGCTGACGCCCTCGGATCGCCTAGGCCGGATGCTGGTGGTGTCCATGCTCCTGCACCTGGCCATTGTGGGGGTGGTGTTATTGGTGCAGCCCCGGGGGGCGAAGGTGGGGCTGACGCCGAGCTATACCGTGGACCTGGTGGATTTTCCGGGACTGCCGGGGGCGGCTCCGGGGCCGCAGGAAACAGCGCCCGGACCGTCGGGGCCGCCGCCGGCGGTGGAGAGGGGGCCGACGCCGCCCCTGGGCCGGCCGGAAGGGAGAATCACCGCGGCCCCAGTCAAACCGGTGAAAAAGGTAGAGACGCCGCCGGTGACCGCCACGCCCGCGCGGCCGCTCCCCAAACCACCGCCGGCGGCCAAGCCGCCGATAGCGGCGCCGCCGGAACCTGTCCGACAGCCCACCACGCCGACCCGTACCGCCAAACCCAAACCGCAGCCAGCCCCGCCAGCGCCGACGGCGGCGGAGAAAAGCCGGGGGCGGGAACGCGAGATCTCCCAAGCTCTCCAGGCCAGCCAGGAGAAGACCCGCCAGGCCGTCCGGGAGGAGAATATCCGGGAGGCGGTGCAGGGGGTGGAGAAAGGCCTGGCGGCCAAGAGCCGCGACCAGGCTTACAAGCAAGCGGTGGGTGAAGCGGCGGCCAGGCTGAGCGCCGGGAAGGTGAGCGCCAAGCTGGCGGGCAAAAGTGCCAGAGGTGGTGGCGGCGGCGGCCAGGCGGGCGGCGGGAGCGCCGGGGGAGGACTGTCCCTGGCCTATGGTCAGAGGGTAGCCCGGCTGATTCGGGGCAACTGGCAGCCCAACTGCCTGCAACGGAGCAATCTCAAGGGCCTGAAGGCGGTTATCGTGGTGCGGGTGGCGGGGGACGGCAGCATCACGGCGTCCTGGTTCGAGCACGAGTCCGGTGACCGCCTCTACGACCAGGCGGCCATGGCCGCAGTCACCCGAACCAATCCCCTGCCACCGCTGCCCGCGGGCCAGGAGCAGTTGGAGATCGGCATTACTTTCACCCCGGAATGGAAGACAAGTTCATGAGGCTTACGGCGAGATTTCGTATTTTTCCATTGATTTTGCTGATTATTTGCGGAAGCGTCCTTCTGCCGCCGGTCACGGCGGGGGCCCAGAGCCGCCAGGACATCGACGTGCGCGCTCCCATCACCCAGAAGTACACCATAGCGGTGCCGCGGCTGGTCACCCCCGACAGCCGGGATCAGGCCGCCAGCGCCCTGGCCGCCCAGGCGGAGCAAAGCTTACTGGCCTCGGGGCTGTTCACCGTGCTGGACCAAGCCACCTACAACGCCAGCCCTCCGGAGAGCGTCACCCCCTCCCGGGAACGCCTGCAGTATTTCAGCGGCCTGGGCTGCAATTTGGTGATCGTGGGCGGGGTGCAGCCGGCGGGGGCCAACCTGTCTGTGGAGATGCGCCTGTATGACCCGGCTTCCGGCCAAATGCTTTTAGGGAAGCGGTACCAGGGCCCCTCCCAGGAAGGGGGCCGCATGGTGAATCAGTTTGTGGACGAAGTCATCAAATATCTCACCGGCCGCTCCGGCGTGCCCAAGGGTCGGCTGGCGTTCATCAGCGGCGGCACCAACAGCCGGGAACTCTACGTCATGGACCTGGGGGGGGCTCCACGGCAGTTGACCCGGTTCGGCACCCTGACCCTGACCCCGACCTGGACAGCGGACGGCCAAGAGATCATTGTCTGCTCCTACCGGGGCGGCTACCCGGCGCTCTACGCGGTGAACGCCGCCACCGGAGCGGTGCGCAAACTCAAGGCCCACGGCACCCTGAACGTCACTCCGGCGGCCGGGGCGGGGGGAGTTATAGCCGCCACCCTGAACAAGGACGGCGACCAGGAGATTTACCTGCTGGACCGCCAGGGGGGCATCGTGCGACGGTTGACCAACAGCCGGGGGATCGACATTTCACCCAGTTTTTCCCCGGACGGGCAGAGGATCGCCTTTGTCTCCAATCGGGCGGGAGGCCCTCAGGTGTTCACGGTGAGCGCTCAAGGGGGGGAACCCCGGCGGTTGACCTACTCCGGGAGCTACAACGTGTCACCGGCCTGGAGCCCCCGTGGCGATCTCATCGCCTACGCCGGCCGGGTGGGGGGGCGATTCCAGGTCTTCGTGATCTCTGCGGGCGGGGGCGGAGCCCGACAGCTCACCCGCGAAGGCAGCAACGAAAGCCCCACCTGGTCCCCGGACGGGAATTTTTTGGCGGTGAGCTCCACCCGGGACGGCAAGGCCGCCATTTACGTGGTCAATGTGAGCACCGGGGCCGCCACCCGGGTGACCACGCTCCCCGGGGCGCAAACCCAGTCGGCCTGGGCCCCGAAATAGCTGTTGGCTGTTAGCAAATGTCTACATAGCTGATACGTTCTAATATTCACTGAGTGATGGCGGGGCAGTCCTCTGGCGCAGGGCGCGGTAACGAGGCTCCAGTGGGGAGAACAGAAAAATTTCTGGCAGGCGCCCGAATGAAAAAACAGGCTGTTGGCTAACAGCTAATGGCTTAAGCGGGAGATGGTGATGGCTGATATTCGAAAATGGCTGACGGTGGTGGTGCTCATAACCCTGGCGGTCCTGACGGGCCTGAGCGGCTGCGCCAGAAAGACGACGGTAGTGGAAAAGCCCGGCGAAGACGCCCTGGGAGACGCTACCATCACCGAGGAGTCCCTGGGCGCGGAGGGCGGAGAGCGCAAGGGCCGGGCCCGCCGGGGAGTATCCGCCCGGGCCCAGGCATTCGGTCCGGAAGGCATCGCTTTTGAAAGTGAAGACGTCCATTTTGAATACGACTCTTCCAGCCTGACCGGCGAATCCCGGGAACTTTTACAGAAGAAAGCGGCCTTCCTGAAAAAGCACCCGGAGGTACAGATCACCATTGAAGGCCACTGTGACCAGCGGGGCAGCAGCGATTATAACCTGGGGCTGGGGCAGCGACGGGCCGATGCCGTCAAGAGCTATTTGATGGACCTGGGGGTGGCCGACGCCCGGATGGCGACGGTGAGCTATGGAAAGGAGCAGCCTCTGGATCCGGGCCAGGATGAGGCGGCCTTCGCGCGCAACCGTCGGGGACACCTGGTGATCGGCGGCCTCACCGATTGAGGATGAGATAACGATGGGGATGCAGACACGGGCCTGGACGCCCGGCAACGTGATCCTGCTGGCGGGGACGACATTGGCGCTGGCGGTCATGGGGACGGGGGGGTGCGGTTCGACGGCGTCCTGGTCCCGCACGCCGGCCTACAGCGCGGATTATGACCAGGCGTATGACCTGCCCCCGCGGGAAACCGCGCCCCGGCGGAACCCGGCGCCAACGGCACCGGAGCCGGGGCGGGCAGGAGTCAAGGCTCCGGACAGCCGTCTGGCCGACCTGGGGTCCCAGGTGGAGGCCCTGCGGGAACGCCTGCAACAGCTGGAAGGCCGGGTGGGGGAACTCCAGCACCAGGTGGGGCAGCGCCCCGCCGCGGACCCGCAGGTGGAGCAATTGCGCCAGCGCCTGGCGGAAGTGGAGCGAAGCGTGCAAACTCTCCAGGAGCGGCCGCTGAGTCAGGAGAGCGCCGGGGGCGGCAGCCGGGCAGCGGCGGAGACCTCGGGGGAAGCTCCGGCCCCGTCGGCGCCGGCCGCGGTCCCCAGGCACGAGGCCGTCAAACCGGTTTCCCGGCCCGCAGGCGATGCCTATCAGGAAGGTTTGGCTCAATACAAGAAAAAATCCTATGCCGGGGCTGTCGAGCAATTCAGCCGTTACCTGAAGGAGCACCCCCAAGGCGCCAAAGCCGCCGAGGCCCGCTATTATCTGGGCGACAGCTATTATCAACAAAAGCGTCTGGACGAGGCCATCGTGGAGTTCAACAAGGTCGTGGAAGGGCATTCCAAGAGCGTTTTGGCCCCCACCGCCCTCCTGAAGCAGGCCTACGCCTTCAAGGCCCAAGGAAAGACCAAGGTCTACACCCTGGTGCTGGAGAAATTGACCGCCGATTACCCTTCGAGCCCGGAGGCCGCCCAGGCGCAGAAACTTCTGGGGGGCAGTCCCAAAGCGGCGGTGAAGAAGAAAGGAAAATAAGCAGTGCTCGACTTCATGCGGAGATACGCCAAGTCCTGGTTCGTCAGCCTGGCCATCGGCGCCATCGTGGTGGTTTTTGTCTTCTGGGGGATCGGCAGCTTCCAGTCCAGCCGCTTCCAGAGCGTGGCCACCGTGAACGGCGAGAGCATCACCCTGCCGGAGTACCTGAAGACCTACAACACTCTGTTGCGCACCTACCAGGAGAAAATGGGGGGCGAAGCCAGCGAGGAGATGCTGAAAAAGCTCCGGTTGCCGGAGATGGCGGTCAATCAGCTCATTGAGCGCACCCTGCTGCTGCAGGCCGCCCGGAACCTGGGGATCATAGTGACCGATGAGGAATTGCGGCAGCATATTCAGAGATATCCGGCCTTTCAGGATGAGCACGGCTTCAACCAAAAGCGTTACGTCGCCCTGCTGGGGCGCAACCGCCTGACCCCGGCTGATTTTGAGGCGGGGGAACGCCAGCAACTTATTTTGCAGAAGGTCGTTCAGCTAATCAGCTCCTTTGCCAAGGTGTCGGAGGCGGAGCTACAGGAGCTTTTTCGGCTGGAGCGGGAGATGGTGGAAGTCGACTACCTGGTGGTGAAGCCGACAAAGTATGCGGCGGGCCAGACCGCCAGCGACGCCGAAGTGACGGCTTTTTACGAGGCTCACAAGGAGCAGTTCCGGGTGCCGGAAAAGGTGCAGGTGCGTTACGTGCTCCTGCGTGACCAGGACTTGGCGGCGCAGGTAAAGATATCTGAGGAAGAGATCAAGGAATATTACCAGGAGCATGGCGAAGAGTTCGTCCGCCCCAAGGTTATCGACGTCCGGCAAATTCTGTTGGCGGAACCGGCCAAAGCCGCGGTCGCCGACAAAAAGCGGCTGGAGGCCCGGGCCCAGGAGATTTTGCAACGGGCGCAACAGGGGGAGAATTTCATCTCGCTGGTGAACTTGTACTCCCAAGATCAGGTCAGCCGCCCCCAAGGCGGGGCGCTGACCGATGTGAGCCGGGGAAAACGCCACCCCGCCTGGGAGGCGACGGCTTTCGGATTGCGGCCGGGAATGGCGGGGATGGCCCGCACTCCCCAGGGATTCTTCATCATCAAGATGGAGGAGATCAAGGAGGCGGAGACGCTGCCGCTGGCTCAGGTAAAGGAACAGATCGCCAGCCGATTGAAGGAGCTTAAGGGTCGGCAGCTGGTCGAGAAGAAGGCTGAGGAGCTGAAAAAGGAACTGGTGGCGGCGTCGCTGGCGGAGGTAGCCGCCCGGAACAAGCTGACGGCGGTGGAGACGCCGTTCTTTGCGGTCCGGGATTCTCTCCCAGGCTTGGGGGAACAACCGGCCTTCAATCAGACGGCCTTGGGCTTAAAACCTCAGGAAAGCAAGGTGGTGGCGCTGCCTATCGGCCTGGCAATCGTGCAGGGGATCTCCCGCCTGGAAAGCCGCATTCCATCGCTCAATGATATCCGCGTCCAAGTAAAACAGGCGGTGGTGCAGGACAAGGCCGCAGCCGAGGCTGCCCGCCAAGCCAAGGTCCTGCTGGAACGCCTCCAGCAGGGGGAACCCTGGGGGAAGGTGGCGGCCCAGGCTGGGCTGCCTACCTATAGCAGCGGCTGGTTCACCCGGTCCCAGGGCTTTCCCGGGCAGCCCCAGGCCCGGGCGTTGACCACGGCCGCGTTCCAGCTGTCACCGCAGCACCACTATCCGGCGGAGCCGCTGAACTGGCAGGACAGTTTTTACCTGCTGGCCTACAAAGGCCGGCGAGCGCCTGCGGAGGCGGATTTCCAACAGGTCCGGGAGCAGCTTCTCAAGGACACCCTGGAGTACAAGAAACAACTCATCTTTTCCCAGTGGCTGGCGGCAGAACGACAGCGCGCCCAAATCAAAGTTTATGAACTGCCGTCCTGACGGGAGATACCCAGGCGAGACTCTAATTGTGAGGAGAAAGTCATGTGGACCAACATCGTTGATACCCTCAGCTCCGTCTACATCCAACTGGGGATTTTCGTCGTACTGTTCGCCCTGTTCGTGCACTACCGAAAGCGCTACGGAGAGTTGTCTACAGCCCTCACCTGGCTGCGCACCATCCTCCTGACCCTCATTTTCCTTTACCTATTGTGGAACTGGTCCGGCCTAGTCAACCCCTCCCTGCAGGCGGCGGCGGTTTTTCTGATGTTTATTATCAACCTGGCCATGCTCCATAACCTGACCACCATCCGGCTGGAAAATACCTATCAGCAGACTCTGGTTACCTTTGGCCAGCAGCCGCACGATCAAGCCCTGCATCGCCAGGTCTGGCAGGCGGGCAGACGTTACTACCAGACCCGCTACTTTTTCCAATCCTTAGTCAGCGGCAAGAACCCCAAGTATTTTCTCCATCTGATCTCTTCGGAGGAGATCCCCAAAGACATCCAAAAGGCACTGGCGGAACACGGCCTGGAAAAGCAACATCTGGTGGCTCAGGTGCTGATGGCTTTTCTAAACGACCGCCTGAAGCATGAGGATTATCTGCCCCCCGAACTCAAGGAAGTATTGCAGGGTACCATCGATTCCTTGACGAAGCACGCCTGGCTGCAGGAGCAGATCACCGCCTTCATGGAATTGGCCCTGCAAGATCCGGAAAAGCTCTTCGCCTTCACCGAGGCGGCAGGCTCGCAAAAACCGGCCGCGCCTTAGAGGATAGCGGGAGCAATGGCGCCGCCGGGAAAAGGAAAAGGGGATTCTCCCATAGTCCGTGAGACGGTCCGGCCCGCCATCCGCGCCGCCTGCCAGCGGGCTCTATCTGCCCGGGAAGAAATCGTGGCGACCTATCCGGAGTGGGAGCTCTGGCGAGAGGAGGCCCACCGTCTCAAATCCGGAGTCATCGCCGAGTTGGACGCCAACTTGGCTGAACTTACCCGGCAGGTGGAAAGCTGGGGCGGGGTGGTGCACCAGGCCGCGGATGTGGCGCAGGCGCGGGAGTTGATTCTGAAGATTGCCCGCCGTCACGGGGTGCAGGCCGTGGTCAAGTCCAAGTCCATGACCACGGAGGAGATCGGTCTGAACCCGGCGTTGGTCGCGGCGGGCCTGCAGGTAACGGAGACCGATCTGGGGGAGTTCATCGTCCAGCTCACGGGAGAAGCCCCGGCCCATATCACCGCCCCGGCCATGCACTGCGACCGGCACCAGATTGCGGCGCTGTTCGCCACCCACCTGGAATTGTCGTGCCCGCCGGAGCCGGTGTTGCTCTCCCGGGCGGGGGCGGAGCACCTGCGGCCTCGGTTTGGGGAGGCCCAGATGGGGATCACCGGGGTCAATTTTGCCGCAGTGGACAGCGGTACGCTGATCATGGTGGAAAACGAAGGCAATCTGCGCCAGTGCGCCGCGGTCCCACCGGTGCACCTGGCGGTCATGGGCCTGGAAAAGATGCTGCCATCGGTCACCGACCTGGCCGTGCTGCTGAGGCTGCTACCGGCAAGCGCCACCGGGCAACGCCTCACCGCCTACGTCAACCTGGTGCGGGGACTCAAGGCGCAAAGCGAGGGACGTCAAGCTTTTTACCTCATCCTGGTGGACAACGGCCGCCGCACCCTGGCGGCCCACCCGCGTCTGCGGGAAGCTTTGTACTGCCTGCGCTGCGGCGCTTGCCTGAACGTCTGCCCCATCTTCCAGGTAGGGGGCGGGCACCTGTACGGGCAGGTTTATCCCGGGGCCATCGGCATCCTCCTGGCGCCGTTTCTCAGCGGGGGCGACCTCACCGAGCTATGCACCCAGTGCGGCGCCTGCAGTCTGATCTGCCCGGCGAAGATCCCCCTGGCGGATCACATCCTGTACTTGCGCCGGGAGGGGCGAAGGCATCCCCTGAAGCGCACTCTGGTAGCGGCGGCCACCGCCATTCTGGCGCGCCCCGCCCTCTATCGCAGCCTGGAAGGTCCCGGCCGCATCTTGTACGACCACCTGCCGGCTCCTCTGGCCGCCAGACTGTGGGGGGCGGACAGGGCTTTACCGAAATTGGCCCCCCGGAGCTATCACCGGCTGACCCGAGACCGGACGGCGGGGGAAGGTTCCTGAGATGGGCGGGGGACAGGCGTCCCGGGTGCTGTTGCAGGATCGTCTGGGGGCGGCCCGGGCCGGATTCCGGCAGGTCTGCGGCCCGGTGGCCCTGGCCGCGCTTATCCGGGAGACGGCCCCGGAAGTCATTCTGCTTCAGGATCATCCCTGGTTGCGGCCGGTGGCGGACCTCCTGGGGGCCGGGGGGCTGAAGGTCGTGGTGACGCCCCCGGGAGGTTCCGCCGAGGCCGGAAACCCGGCGGCCACTACGGTCACAGTGGGGGTGGGGGCGGTGCCGGAAACCGGTTCCCTGTTGGTGAACGCCGCGGATCCGGCGGCTTGGCGTCTGTCCCTGTGCCCCCGGCACCATGTTATCCTGATTCCCCTGGGAAAGTCCGACTTCAGTATGGAGGAGGCCCTGGCCTGGAGCGCGGCGGAACCCTCCGGCCTGGTCACCTGGATCACCGGACCCAGCCGCACCGCGGATATTGAAAAGGTCCTGGTGTTGGGGGCACAGGGGGCCACCGAAGTGCTGGCTGTAATCTATACCCCGGAGAATTCCTGTCCGGTTCAGAAGGAAAACCCATGACTACCTCTCCGGACTCTGTGCCGCTTGCTGAACTCAAGGGTCGCGTGGGTGCCCTGCAGGAGCTGATGGGAGCGCAGAATATCGCCCTGGCGGTGATTCGCCAGGCCGCGGATCTCTTTTACTACACCGGCACTGTGGTAGACGGATTTCTGGCTGTGGCTCCGGAGGGCGATCCCCTGCTGCTGGTGCGGCGGCCCCGAAACCGCACGCCGGTGGGGGAGCCTCCCTGGATGCCGGCTTTCTACCAGGATATGAGGGACATTCCCGCCATTCTGGCCCAGGCGGGATTGGGATTCGAGGGGGCGGTTGGTCTGGAGTTGGACGTCATGCCCGCGAGCCTGGCCCGACGTCTGGAAGGCGTCATATTTCCCGGCCGCGCTCTGGTGGACATCTCCCCCTTGATTCGCCAACAGCGGATGATAAAAAGCGCTTATGAGATCGAGCAGATTCAGCAAGCGGCCCATATCTTGGATCAGGTCCTGGACTTGGCCCCCCGTTTTATCCGACCCGGGGCCACAGAGCTGGAGGTTTCGGCGGCGTTGGAATACCACCTGCGGCTCCTGGGGCACCAGGGTCTGGTGCGGGTACGCACCTGGAACCTGGAGATGTTTTTCGGGCATGTGCTGTCGGGCCTGTCGGGCCTGGAGGCGGCTTATACCGATACGCCGTCGGGGGGAGCGGGCTTTTCCCATGCCTTTCCCCAGGGGGCCGGACACAAGGCCCTGGTCCCGGGGGAGCCCATCAGCATTGATCTCGCTTCCTGCGTCCACGGCTACGTGGCCGACGAGACCCGGATGTACGCGCTGGGCTTCCTGCCGGAGGTGGCCTGGCAGGCCTTCGGGGTGGTGGAGCGGTTATTCGCGCTCTTCGAGTCCGCCGCCCGCCCCGGCGTCCTGGCCAGGGATCTGTATCGGCTATTGGTGACGGAGGTGGAGGCCCATGGCCTGCAGGATTGCTTTATGGGCATCGGCGGGGACCGGGTCAGCTTTTTAGGCCACGGGGTGGGCCTGGAGCTGGACGAATACCCCTTGTTAACCATGCGCTTTCCGTTTCCGTTGGAGGAAAACATGGTGTTTGCCTTTGAACCCAAATTTTTTCTGCCGGAGATCGGCATGGTGGGCCTGGAAGACACCGCACGAATCACCCCGGCGGGGGTGCAGTGGCTGACACAAAGCCCGCGGCACCTGAGGGTCATTTCCGGTTGTTGATAAGCGAGGGAGGGGGAGGGCAGGGATGAACTCCCTGGCCTCCCCCCCCCAAAATATAAGAAGGAGATCACTGATGTTTGCGATCAATTCCCGCCCGGAGAACTGCCAGATCCTGGGCCCGGACGATACCTTCAAATGCCGCCGGCCTCGGGGCGAGGCCTGCAGCCGGGTCGGCGGCGACGTGGAGGTAGTTCTGACCCCCTATGACATTTTGCGTCTGAAGAAGGCTCTGGATCTGAGTTCCACTGACTTTTTGGCGCGTTATACCAAGCAGGAGACCGACCCCCAGTCCAAGCTGCCCATGATTTTTCTGGATTTTGCCAATTCAGGGGAAGTCTGCACCTTTCTCGAGGCCGGGATCTGCACCAGGTATGGCGATCGCCCGGCCACCTGCCGTCTTTACCCGTTGGGCATCGCCGGAAGCAGCTGCGACGGCCGGCTGGCGGAGGAATGCTTCTTGACGCCGGGGGCGGGCACCGACGCTCCTGATAGCTGGACGGTGGCCAGTTGGCTGGCTGAGCAGGAGTACACGGCGCTGGACGCCAATCTGAATCACCAATGGCTGGAACTCCTGGTCTTCAAGAGCCAACCCGACGCCATCCCCCCCGATCCCCGGATGAAGGCGCTGTTCGCCATGGTGGCTTACGACCTGGACAAATTCCGGCGTTTCATCTTTGAAACTCCGTTTTTGAGCATCTTCGAGATTTCCCAGAAGGCGGCGGAACCCCTGAAGAACGACGATCTGGAGTTGCTACAGTTCGGCTTCCGCTATCTGCGGATGATGTTGGGGCTGGAATGCACCCTCACCATTAGTGATGAAGTGCGCCGGAACGCCTTTCCCTCCGATCCTTCCATCGCCAACCTTTATCTGCGCTTTTGACGCCACGGCTGGAGCCTGGCCAATACCCGGGGGTGCGGGCATCACTTGGGGATGAGACCACGCCGGCACCAGAGGCTTCAGATTCGGCGGGCGACCGCCAGGACGGCCAGCGCTCCCAGGTTCAGGAGCGCCACCAGGCCCAGGGTGTAGGGCAGGCCCCAGAGGGGCACTGCCACCAGACTGGCCCCGAAAGTGCCCAGAGTGGCCCCCAAGAGGTCGGCGGCATAAAGCCGCCCGGCTACGGCGGCGGCCGCCTGGCCCTGGTGGCTCCAAACCTCCGCCTGGGCCGCAAACAACGCTCCCCCCAGCAAGCCGGCGCCGAACAAAAGCCCGGCGAATAAGACCTCCCCCCCACCGGGCAGCCCTGCCAGCGACCTTCCCGAAAACCAGGGCAGTCCCAGCGATAGGAGGCCGCAGAACAGAGCCAGCCCCGCCTGGACCCCCAGGGCCAGACGTCCGGCCCGGGCCGCGTCGGGGCGCAGCCGCCGCACCAGGGCCGAGCCGGCGGCCAAGCCCAACATGAAGGCGGCCAGCAAGAGCGCCATCCGGCTATAGATGCACCCGAACTCGATCTGGAACAGGATGATGAGCACGATCTCCAGGACCATGGTGGAGAGCCCCATGACCACGATGCTGGCGAGCAGGGGCGCCCGGCGACTCCGGCGGGCCCAGAGGCATCCGGCCAGGGCCAGTCCGACGATCAGCCCCGGAGCCACCCCGCCCGGCAGCTCCCGCAGACCCAAGAGTAGGTTTTTTAGGAAGCTCCCCTCCATCCCGGCGCTCAGGAGCAGGCCATAATAATAACATTGGGGCCGCAGGTCGGTATTCACCTCCCGGGGCTGGGCCTCCAGGAGGCTTTGTAGGTAGGCCAGCCGGCCCGGGGCCAGCAGATCGGAAAAATAGTAGTCGTGGAAATACAGCAGGCGCAGGCCCCGCGCCTGCAGCCGGTCCTGCAGGAGGGCGGGGTCCAGGGTCAGCCCGGTACCAGGGGAGCCGGCACAAAACCGGGCGTGAAGACCGGGGAAGACCACGACCCGGTCAAAGACGTCCTGCAGGGTATTACAAGCCAGGGCAAGGTAGCGAGCCCGGGTGGGACTGAGACTGGTTTCGGCTCCCCTCAGGGTCAGACTGAAAACCCCGCCGGGCAAAAGTCGGGAGCTCACCTCCTGGAAGAATTCCCGGGTGTAAAAGCGGTTCAACAAGGCGTTTTTAGGTTCCGGCAGCGCCAACAGGACAACATCGTAGCATTCCCGGTGCGTCTGCACAAAACGCCGGGCATCGTGGTGGACCAGCTGCACCCGGGGGTCCATCCACGCCCGGGAGGCTTCGACAGGTAACACCCGTCGGGAGAAGGGAATTATTTGGGGGTCCAGTTCCACCACCACCAGGTGGGTCAGGGCCGGGGTCTTAAGGATTTCCAGGACCAGTCCGGCTGCCCCGCCCCCCAGGAGCAGCACCCGGCGGGGATCGGGATGCTGCAGCAGGGCGAAATGGACTTGGTTTTCGGCGGTTAAGGGATCGGGAAAACTAAAGTACCAGAGATTGTTGGCGAAGATACTCACCTGGGCATCCTGGCGGGTGGCGGCCACTACCTGATACGGGGTTTCCTCCACCGCCAGGAGCCGGAGGTTCGGCGTCTGCCAATGGCGGGTACGCAGGTCCAAAGAAGGACAGACGAGCAGGAGGACGGCTCCCAGTCCCAGGCTGGCCCCGGCGGCAAAACACAACCTCCGGTGGTCAAGCCGCCGACCGGCCCCGTAAACTGCAGCCGCGGCCAGCATTCCCAGGCCCAAGGCCATGGTCAGGCTGGCGGCCCGCCCCCACAGGAGGAGTTGGATCCCTGCCCCGCCCGCCGCCGCCCCCAGGGTTTCCAGGGCATAGGCCCGTCCCACGGCGCCGCCGGTCCCGGGGACCGCCTCCAGTTCCCGGCTGGCCAGGGGAAAGAACAAGCCCGAAAGCAGAGCCAGAGGAGCCGCGAGCCCCAGCAGCAAACCTAAAATGAGCGCTGCGGGCAGGTCCTGCCCGGGAGGGAGAGCGAGGGCCAGAGGGGCCGCCCGCGTCGCCAGGAGAGTAAGCGGCAGGATCCAGCCCAGGCCCAGAAGGAGCCAGCCTAAGGTCGTCGGGGACCGGGTTCCCCGGCGGCCGAGGCGTCCGCCCAGGAGACTGCCCAGGCCCACCCAGAAAAGCCAGGCCCAGAGGCCCACCCCCAGTTGGAGTTCGTTGCCCCGAGCCAGGGCTAAAAATTCGCGCAGGAGTATGACTTGGGCCGCCAGGGTCAAGGTCCCATAGATGACCACAAGGCCGGACAAAGTCCGGGGGAGGGGGATTATCGTCCTGGGGTGCGGCACGTTTCTTACCTACCAAGGGAAAAGCGGCACGGACGTTGATTAAAGGTCACCATACCATCTTTGCGGGGTAGGGAAAAGGGGAAAGCGACGGTCTTGCATGACGGGTTCAGGCTCCAGGTGTGCTTGGTGTTAATGAAATGAGGCTATAGCGGTGTCGGGCGGTCCGCCCCCCTCGGGAGGCCATTCATTGCCAGGGGGGGCAAGGGAGCGCATACCCTGGGTCCTATTGACAGAACAGGTCCCAGGTGGCCCCGAACGCGGCCTCGAAGGAGCGGCTTTCCATATATTTCCGGGCGGCCAGCCCCATCTGCCGGAGGCGGACGGGGTTGGCGGTGAGGTCGATGATGGCCCGGGCCAAGGCAGCTTCGTCATGGGCGGGGACGACCACCCCGGTCTCACCCGGTACCACGTTTTCCTGGGGACCGCCGGAGTCGGTGACCACCACCGGAATCCCGGAAGCCTGGGCCTCGAGGACCACGTTGCCGAAGGTGTCGGTGGCGCTGGGAAAGACGAAGAGGTCGCTGGAGGCATAAACGGCGCTCAAATCCTCTCCCTCCAGGTAGCCGGTGAACACACAGGGCGTATCCTGCAGGGTCTGCTGCATCTCTTCCAAATACGGCCCGTCGCCAACGACGACCAGGCGCAGGGCGGGATTTTGCGCCATTACCGACTTGAAGGCTCCTTCCAATAGTTGCAGGTTCTTTTCCTTGGAGATCCTGCCCACATAGAGGAGATTGATGCCGTCCTGGATCTGGTGGCGGGTGGCCAGCCAACCGTTGCGTTTGGCGGGATGGAATTTGGCCGTGTCCACTCCCCGGGGAAAGATGCGAATCTTTTCAGGCTTGATGCCTTTGTCGACCAATTCGTCTTTGGTGCTGCGGGAAGGGACAAAGATAACGTCCAACTGGTCATAGAACCAGATGACATATCGCCACATAACTTGCTCGATGGAGGCATCTTCGGTGAGATATTGAGCATACTGGGGCAAGGCGGTGTGATAGGTTCCATGGATGGGCAGCTGCAGCAAGCGGGCGGTGGCCAAGGCAGCCAGACCCAGGGGGCCGGGGGTGGCGGCGTGCACATGGGTAAAATTTTGAGAATAACAATAGTCCAGGATCTCCAGAAAGGGGGGATGGAAGAGTTTTTGTTCCTGGTATTCAGGCAGACTCCAGACCGCCAGGGGTTGGAAGTTCTTCACCCCGGGCAACGGCGCCTGGCCGTCCGGATCGCAGGTAATAACAGCATAGCGTTTCTGGAGGCGGGCGGCCCACTCCGCCTGTTTACGCAGGGTGAGGGCAACCCCGTTGATTTCGTAGAAGGTGTCGGTAAAGTGGGCAATGTGAGCCTTTTCCCCCCGGTCGGGGCCGCCCCGGGGCTCCAGGGCGAAGTGACTCAGGAGGCGGCGGCTGAAGTGGCGGTCCTGGGCAAAGGAGGAATAGGAGGCCACATAGGGAGCGATGAGCAGATAGCTGATGCCGTTGGCGGTGAGGGAATAGAGCACATCGAAGAGATTGGCGCCCTCCAACCCGTTTCCCAGCCGTTCCGTAAAATGAGTCAGGACCTGGTTGGACAGCCGGGCCATGAAGGTAAACCAGCTTTCGTCCATGCCGGGGGCGGCGGCCTGAAACTGGCGCATCATGGAGTGCAGGACCTCGTCTTGCCGGATAAATTTATGCAATTCCTCCCGGACATAGCGCATGAAAGTGGGGCTGGCGGAATTTTTGGCCGTCGTTCGGTCTTTTTTTCTCGGGTTCAAGAAGTTCCACTTGGCGAAAAGCTTGCGTTTTTTCTTCGCATGGACCAGCAGAGCGCGATCGAGAACCTGGATGATGGGATCATAGCTGTTATTAGCTGTTAAATTAAACCGTTGGCGGTAAAACTGATAGGCAATGCTGTAGATGTTGTGGGATAAGGTCAGAGGGGTGGAGGTTCGGCCGATCACCTTGGCTTTGCCGTAAGCCACGCCGTCGAAAAAGTCGTCCAGGGTTCGGACTCCCGCCACTTCGGTGTGCAACCGGGCGATGTTGAGGGAACTGTGGTCGTCGGAGCCGCCGGTGAGGCGCTTCCGCCAGGGCTCGAGAAAGGCGGGGGCGATCTGATGCTGGTCGGCCAAGCGGTCCATCACCTCGGGGTTCAGGTGGGCCAGGATGATCTGCAAAGAGTCGTTGAGCTGCCGATCCCGGCTACCGTTGAGCTCAAAATTTTGAAAGAGCAACAGGAGTTGTTCAAAATGGGAGGCGGTGAGGCGGCCGTTCACCGACCACAAGGGGTGAGCCAGGGCATGGGTCAGACGCTCCTGTTGCAGGTAGGCAACCAGATCAAAGATGTTTTCCCGGAGTTTCTGGATTTCCTGGTGATGGCGGAGGTCAATATTGTAGACCAGGACATGGACCTTGCAGCCGTCCACGGGAAAATAGGCGGTGACTTCCTCGCTGATGAAGGTGTCGGGAAGCTCGGTTATTTCCAAACAGCCGTTGATGGTGTTATGGTCGGTGATGGTCACCCGGGTCATGCCGCGTTTTTTGGCGATCCGGTAAAGCTCTGCCGGTTCAGTATAACACTCATGGCAGCCCAGCCTTTGCAACACCCATTGGGAAGGCCGGACGGAGTATTTGGAATGGACGTGCAGATCGATCTTCATGTTTTTCTCCCGGCGTCGTTCAAAGACATGTCGGTTCAGGCGATGACAACGGTTTCCCCGGCCCGCACTTTATCGCCGGGCTTCACCAAGACCCGCATACCCTCCCGGCGGGTGACCACCAGGTCAACCTGGGAGCCGATGCGGATCATCCCCAAAATATCACCCTTTTTGACCTGCTGGCCCACCGTCACGTAGCTGTCGATGCCGTTGACACTGCGCCCGGCGATTTGGACGATATAACAGGAGAGGTCCTGCTGCCGGTAGCGGCTGGCGATTTTGGTCACCGTTCTTTCGTTGCTGATGATATGTCGGCTATTGTGGTAATGGGGCGGCCGGTTCAGGAGGGTGCGCAGGTGCATGGCGGCCATGGCGAGGTTGGCCGGCCGGGCCGGGTAATGATGGACGAACTCCACCTGCCCGGCGAGGGGACTGCGATTGTAGTGGACATTAAAGGGGCTCATGAACACCCCGATGAGAATCCTGGGAGCCTCCAGGTCCCGGCGGACAATGTCGTTGACACAGGCGGCCAGGCCCTTTTTGATGCTGATGACGGGATGTCGGGGATGAACTTCCTGGACATAGACCACTGTGCCGTCGGCGGGGCTGACCAAGCTTTCTCCCGGGGGAATGACCCGTGGGGGGTTGCGGAAAAACCAATAGTAGCGCCAGAAGAGGTAAGCCATCACGCCGGCCGAGAGGAGGCCGGCGACCAGGGTTATGCCAACAGCCGTTTCCATGCCTGGGACTCCCTGACCCGGACCAGGGCAACTCCGGAAGAGTAGGGAATGTTGAGAATTTCGAAGAGGTCGGGAAACTTTTTCAGGAAATTGAGCCAGCGTTTGACTCCGGAGTGATGGAGGATCTCCCGCACGTAGATATTGGTATCGTGTAAAAAGATGAAGCTGTTTTTTCGGCTCCGGCGCACCGATTCGATGAAATCATGCTTGACGTCCTTAAAGGCGTGACTGCCGTCGATGAAGGCTAGATCCAGAGGGGGCAGTTGGGCCCGCTCGTAATTAAAAAAGAATTCGTCACTGCGTATGCGGTAGTGGGTTACCGTATCAGCCACGCCGAAGAGGGCGAAATGCTCCCGGACCTTGTCCTCATCGTCCCAATGACTACGGCCGCCGACGGTCTTAAAGGGGCCGTCCTTCAGGAGAGAGTAGGAGGGATCGACGAAGCTTAGAAAACCATTGTGGTTGTCTTTCAGCCCCAAGGCCAGGCAGACGACGCTGAAGCCGTAGCCGGAACCGATCACCAGGACATGCCGGGGCCGCAAGGTGCGGACCAGGCCATAATACAAAAAGCCAAAGCCCAGGTTCAAATTCCGGGAATCCTCGTGATGGCCGAAGGGCTTGGCAAACTGCAGAATGTCCCTGATCAAAGAGGGATTCAGGCTGAAATTGTCTTCGCTGTCGGCGCTGCGCCGGGCCCAGGGGGAAAACATGGCGGCTCACCTCACGCAAATTCCGGGATGGGAGAGGAAAAACAGCGAATCTCCCGATTACCCGCTGATATTAATGTCGGAAGATTAACACCTCAATCTTCGGGGACTATTCGGAAACCGTGAAAAATGTATTATTCCGTGAGGAGGCCGATAAAAGTATATTGGCGTTGGATGAGAGGGGGGAACGGCATGATGACCGCCAGGCGCGGCAAAGGTCTCCCACCGGCCTGTTTTTCCGCTTGCCCCGCGGGACTGGCTGTTTTACTTTAAGGTTGGGTTGAGAAAGAATCCTCCGGGCGCGGTTTGCCCGCAAGGCTGGTTGCCGACCGGCAGGGCATATCCTGCATCGCCGGATCACCAGGTAGTTACAAACGAGGACCCATGGGCCGCGATATTCAACTACGCCAGGTAGACGAGTACCGTTGGGAAATTCCGCCGGCGGGGGCCATGCGCACCCGGGGGCTGGTCTTCGCCTCCAAAGATATGCTCCCGGCTCTCCGTCAGGACCAGAGCCTCCAGCAGGTGGCCAATGTCGCCACTCTGCCGGGCATTGAAGGGCCTTCCATGGCCATGCCCGACATTCACTGGGGGTATGGTTTTCCCATCGGCGGGGTGGCCGCCTTCAATCTGGACCAGGGCGTGATCTCCCCGGGGGGGGTGGGCTACGACATCAATTGCGGCGTACGCCTGCTGCGCACCAATCTGCGTCGTCCGGACATCACGGCGCGGTTAGACGGACTGGTGGACACCCTGTTCACCAATATCCCCTCGGGGCTGGGCTCCCGCCGCCGGGACCTGAAGCTGACGCCTCCCACCCTGAAAGAGGTCCTCCGCCTGGGGGCCGCCTGGGCGGTGAAACAGGGGTTCGGGACTGCCGATGACCTGCTCCATATCGAGGCGGGCGGGCAGATCCCCGGCGCCGACCCGGACGTCATCTCCGAGAAGGCCCTGGAACGGGGCCGGGACCAGCTCGGCACTTTGGGGTCGGGCAACCATTTCGTGGAAATCGGGTATGTGGCCGAAATTTACGAATCGGAGTTGGCCCGCAGTCTGAACATCTTCCCGGACCAGATCACCGTGATCGTTCATACCGGTTCCCGGGGGCTGGGGCACCAGGTCTGCGACGACTATATCCGGGTGATGCTCGCCGCGGCGGCCCGTTACGGCATCGAGTTGCCCGACCGCCAGCTCTGCTGCGCCCCGGTCATGAGCCCGGAGGGTCAGGAATACCTGGGGGCCATGGCGGCGGCGGCCAATTTCGCCTTTGCCAACCGCCAGCTCATCACTCACTGGGTGCGGGAGACCCTGATGCAGGTGTTGCAACTGGGGCCCCGCAACCTGGGACTGGAACTGGTCTACGACGTGGCCCACAACATGGCCAGGATCGAAACCCACATCATCGGCGGCAAACCCAAAAAACTCTGCGTGCACCGCAAAGGGGCCACCCGGGCCTTCCCCCCGGGTCATCCCGAGGTGCCGGCAGCCTACCAGACCACCGGCCAGCCCGTGCTCATCCCCGGAGACATGGGGCGCTATTCCTACCTGTTGGTGGGCACCTCCCGGGCCTTGGAGGAGACCTTCGGCAGCACCTGCCACGGGGCCGGCCGGGTCATGTCACGGCAGGCGGCCATCAAGGCGGCCCGGGGGCGGGCCATCGTCACGGAACTGGCCGCCCGGGGCATTGTCGTCCGGGGGGCGGGGCGGGCCACAATCGCCGAGGAGATTCCCGAGGCCTACAAAGACGTGGAGCAGGTGATCAAGGTCGTCCACGGGGCCGGCATCAGCCGCAAGGTAGCCCGGCTCCACCCCCTGGGAGTGATCAAGGGCTGAACCCATTTTATTATTGACATTCCGGCGTTAAAAAAAATAAAATTAATAGTTACGGTTTAGGGCCACACGTATGTTTGATCGCCTGTCTGACAAATTGTCCCAGGTTTTCAAGAAACTCAAGGGACACGGAAAGCTCACGGAAGCCAACATCCAGGCGGCGTTGAAAGAGGTGCGTCTGGCGCTGCTGGAAGCCGACGTCAATTACAAGGTGGCCAAGGCCTTCATCGAGCGCATCAGGGAACGGGCCTTGGGCCAGGAGGTGCTCTCCTCGCTGACCCCCGGGCAGCAGGTGGTCAAGATTGTCCACGGCGAATTAGTGGATCTGCTGGGAGGGGAATCGCCCCGCCTGGAACTGGGGGGCAAGCCCCCGGCGGTCATTATGCTGGTGGGCCTGCAGGGTTCCGGCAAGACCACGACGGCTGCCAAGCTGGCCCTGTGGCTGAAAAAACAGAAGCGGCAGCCCTTTCTGGTGCCGGCCGACACCCAGCGTCCCGCCGCCATCACACAGCTCCAGAAGCTGGCGTCCCAGATCGGCGTGGGGGCCTATGCCTCCAGCGCGGCCCAGACGCCGGTGGAGATTGCCGATGCGGCGTTGAGCCAGGCCATGAGCGAAGGCTATGACTCGGTGGTGGTGGACACCGCCGGCCGCCTGCACGTGGATGAGCCTTTGATGGCGGAGTTGGCGGCCGTCAAGGAGCGGGTCCACCCCCAGGAAATCCTGTTGGTGGCCGACGCCATGACCGGTCAGGAAGCCGTCACCATCGCACAAAGTTTTCATGGGCACTTGAATCTGAGTGGGGCGATTCTTACTAAAGTGGAAGGAGACGCGCGCGGCGGCGCCGCTCTTTCCATGCGAACGGTCCTGGAGCGTCCCATCAAGTTTTTGGGGGTGGGCGAAAAGCTCGACGCTCTGGAGGTCTTTCACCCCGACCGGCTGGCTTCCCGGATTCTGGGCATGGGGGACGTGCTCACCCTGATCGAGAAGGCGCAGGAGACCTTTGACGCCGAGCAGGCCCAGGAGTTGGAAGCCAAGATCCGGCGGGACAGCTTCACCCTGGACGATTTTCGCGACCATCTGCGCCAGGTCCGGAAGATGGGCAACCTGTCCCAACTGCTGGAGATGATCCCGGGGCTCAACCAGGTTAAGGGACTCAAAGGGATGCAGCCCGATGAACGGGAACTGGTGAGGATCGAGGCCATCATCAGTTCCATGACCAAACAGGAGCGGGCGCAGCACCAGATCATCGACGGCAGCCGCCGCCGCCGGATCGCAGCGGGCAGCGGCACCACGGTCCAGGACGTCAACCGCCTCCTGAAGAATTTCGATATGACCCAAAAGATGATGAAGAAGATGGTTAAGGGGAAAAAAGGCAAGCGCCGTTTTCTGCCCTTTGGCCTGTGAACCGGCAACTCCCGTGCGGAGCGCCGGGATCAGGCGTCACCGGCCGCCGCCACACTGATCGCAGACAGGCAAACCAGCCACCAACAAAAAGGAGAAACAAGCAAACCCATGGCTATCAGAATCCGCCTGGCCCGGCACGGGTCGAAAAAACGGCCTTTCTACCGCATTGTGGTCGCCAACAGCGAATCGCAGCGGGATGGACGCTTCCTTGAAATCGTGGGGACGTATGACCCGACCAGCCAACCCGCGGCGGTCACGTTCAAAGACGACAAGCTCGCCAAGTGGCTCGGGCGGGGAGCCCAGCCCACCGAAACAGTGGCCAACCTGCTGAAGAAACACACGGGGGCCAGTAGGGAGACAGTCTGAATTACCCGGTATAGTCATTGCGTTACGGCATCGCCCCAATAACCTTTACCTCTCGGGATAGCAGAACAGATTGGGAACAAGCGGAGATGGGAAGCTCCGCGCCGCGCAACCAGGAGCGGCAAAGGCAAGGAAGGAAGGTGAAAGCTGGACAGAGGCTTGAGGCCATCCGACAGGACAGCGCCAAATGACAATGGAGGTCGCATCATGAAGAACTTGATAAAGTACATCGCCCAATCTCTGGTAGATAATCCCGAGCAGGTGGAAGTGTCCGAAATCGAAGGCGAACAGACCTCGGTCATCGAACTGAAAGTAGCCAAAGAAGACCTGGGCAAGGTCATCGGCAAGCAGGGCCGGACGGCGCGCGCCATGCGCACCATCCTGAGCGCCGCCTCCACGAAGATTCGGAAACGGGCTGTCCTGGAGATTCTGGAATAAGTGCATGCGCCCCTGGCCGCCGTGGATATCCTTGGGACGCGTGGTCGGCGTCCATGGCCTGCGGGGCGAACTGAAGGTCCACCCGGAGGTGGACGACATAGAAACCATTTTACACGTAGGGGAAGTGAGGTTGGCCGGCGCCCTGCACCGGGTGACAGCCGGCCGCTGGCACAAAAAGACGATCCTGTTGACCCTGGCCGGGATCACCACCCGGGAGGAGGCCGAGGCCCTGCGGGGCGAGGAGATCACGGCCGACCCCCGGCGCCTGCCGGCCCTGCCGGCAGGGGAATATTACTGGTTTGAAGTCCTCGGACTGCCGGTGCTCACTGGTCCGGAGCGCACCCCGGTGGGCACCCTGACGCAGATCATCGCCACCGGCGCCCACGATGTTTATGTGGTGAGCGACGGGAGTCGGGAACACCTGATCCCGGCGGTGGACGGCGCCATTGTGGAGATTGACGTGGAGCGCGGCTGGATTTTGGTCGACTCGGCGGGTCTGGTGGAAGAGCCGGGTGCGGTTTGATATCCTGACCATCTTCCCGGAGTTTTTCGTCTCGCCCCTGTCTCAGAGCATCGTCAAGCGGGCGCAGGAGAAGGGGATTATAGCCGTCCGGGTCATCAATCTGCGGGATTTCGCCACTGACCGGCACCAGGTGGTGGATGACCGGCCCTTCGGCGGAGGGCCGGGGATGGTCATGAAGATTGAGCCGGTGGCAGCGGCGGTCACGGCCGCCCGGGAGGAGGACCCGCAGGTGCGGGTGATCCTGCTGAGTCCCCAGGGTCGGCGGTTCACCCAGGCGGTGGCCCGGAAGTTGAGTGAGGCAGGGCACCTGCTGCTCATCTGCGGGCACTACGAGGGGGTGGACGACCGGGTGCAGGCCTGTATTGACGAGGAAATCTCCCTGGGCGACTACGTGTTGACGGGGGGCGAGATCCCGGCGCTGGCCGTCGTCGATGCCGTCACCCGGCTGTTGCCGGGGGTTCTGGGCGATGCCGAATCGGTCCAGGAAGAGTCTTTTCAGGAGGGGTTGCTGGAATACCCGCATTACACCCGCCCCCGGGTCTTCGGGGGCCAGGAAGTCCCGGAAATCTTACTTTCCGGCGACCACGGGCAGATCGCCCGGTGGCGCCGGCGGCAGGCCCTCCGCCGCACGTGGGAGCGCCGGCCCGAGCTGTTGGCTGAGGCCCGGCTGACCCCGGAAGAGGCGGCCTATGTGGAATCTCTGGAAGAAAATCGTCACGCACGTCGGGAATATAAAGCGTAAGAGGTTGTCATGGAACGGTTAGACATGTTGGAAAAAGAACACATGCGGGCGGACCTGCCGGATTTCCGGCCAGGAGATACGGTGGAAGTGCACGTCCGCATCCTGGAAGGGGACAAGGAACGGATACAGGTGTTCAAGGGTGTGGTCATCCGGAAGCGGGGGGCCAACACCGGGGCGACCTTCACCGTCCGCAAGGTCTCCTATGAAGTGGGGGTGGAACGCACCTTTCCGTTGCATTCCCCTTCGATTCACCAGATAAAAGTGATCACCCAGGGCCGGGTGCGCCGCAGCCGTCTCTACTATCTGCGCCAGCGTTACGGCAAGGCAGCCCGGATCAAAGAGAAGCGGACCTTTTAAGGGCGCAAGGCCGTTCGTGCCGCCGGCGCCCCCCCGCCACTGCCTGCCGCTTCCCCCCCCGGAGTGCGATCCGGAGGAGTGGTATCGCGCCAACGGCCTACGGTTGTTGGCCGGGGTGGATGAGGCCGGTCGCGGTCCGCTGGCCGGGCCGGTGGTGGCGGCCGCGGTGATTCTGCCCGCAGCCGGAGCCCTGCCCGGGCTGCGGGATTCCAAACGGCTCACCCCCAAGCGCCGCGACGCCCTCGACATCCTCATCCGCAGCCAGGCTGTGGCCGTCGCCGTGGTGGAAGTCGGGGTGGAGCAGATCGAACGGCAGGGGATCGGGCAAGCCAGTCTGACGGCCATGGCGAGCGCGGTCCAGAATCTCGCCCTCCAACCCCAGGCCGTCCTGGTGGATGGACCGTGGGCCCTGCCCGGGTCGTGGCCCCAATGCCCGCTGGTGGGGGGGGACGACCGCTGCCGCTGTATCGCCGCCGCCTCGGTGCTGGCCAAGGTGCATCGTGACCGGCTTATGCTGGAGTACCACCGCCTCTATCCCCGGTATAATTTTGCGTCCCACAAAGGATACGCCACGGCGGAGCACCTGACGGCCATCCGCCGCCATGGCCCATGCCCCATTCACCGCCGTACCTTCAAGGGCGTCAAAGAGCATCTGTAAGAGATCATGAGCCGGGACCGACAACGCCTGGGGCGAAGGGGAGAGGAACTGGCGGTGCATGCCCTGAGCCGTCAGGGCTATGCCATTGTGGAGCGCAACTGGCGCACTCCCGGGGGGGAGATCGACGTAGTGGCGGTGCAGGGGGGGGCCCTGGTCTTTGTGGAGGTCAAAACCCGGCGCACCCGGGCCTTCGGCCCTCCCCAGGAGGCCGTGTCGCCGGCGAAACAGGCTCATCTCCGCCAGGCGGCGGAACTCTATTTACAATCACATCAGGGCGACTGGACGGCCGTCCGGTTTGATGTGGTGGCCATAACCCTGACCGGACCCACTCCCCAGATCGACATTATTCCGGACGCCTTCGAGGTGGGGGGGTAAGGGAAGCGCCGGAGAGGGCGGCGCGGGGAGCACGGTTCCGACGCAGGCCACGGAGACGGGTCAGGAAGAGAGACTGAGGCAGTATGGGGCAGCTTGCCCCGGGGGCGGAAAGGCGTCTTCTATGTCACCGGGTTCGCGGCCACGGCCGGAGAAGCAGCAGATTCCCGAGGTGCGAGCGGCCCGAGAGGAGCTCGCGGCCGGCTGTCTGTACGTTGTCGCCACTCCCCTAGGCAATCTGGAGGACATCACCTTCCGGGCCCTGAAAGTCCTGGCGTCGGTGGATCTGATCGCGGCCGAGGATACCCGGCACACCCGCAAGCTGCTGACCCACTTTGGAATCGCCACTCCACTGACGAGCTACCACAGCCACAATCAGGAAAGCCGGACCCCGGAAATCCTGGCGCGGCTGGTGCAGGGCCAGGCCATTGCGTTGGTGAGCGACGCCGGCACCCCGGGCATCTCCGACCCGGGGACCCACCTGGCCGACCGGGTGTGGGAGGCGGGGTTGACCGTCACCGCGGTCCCGGGCCCCGCCGCGGTGGCGGCGGCGGTTTCCATGGCGGGCTTTGACGGGGACTGCACGTTTGTGGGGTTTCTGCCCCGCCGAGCCGGGAAAAGGCAGGAGTTGCTGGCCTCCCTGGCCGCCGAACCCCGGGTGTTGGTCTGTTACGAGTCCGCCCGGCGGCTGGCGCAGACCGCGGCGGAGCTGGCGCAGGCCCTGCCCGACCGGCGTCTTTTCATCGTCCGGGAGTTGACGAAGAAGTTCGAACAATGCTGGCGGGGGCCGGTGGCCGAGGTGGCCCGGCAGATCGCCGCGGTCCCGGAGATCAAAGGGGAATGCACGGTGGTGCTCTCCCGGCCGGCTGCCAGGGAACTGGCCCCGGTCGATGTGGAGGCTTACGTCCTGCAGGAGGCCGCCCGGCAGCCCCGATCCGGGAGAACCCTGGCGGGCGAAGTGGCCAAGGCCCTGAAGCTGTCCCGCCACCGGGTCTATCAGGTGGTCCTGGCCCTGAAAAACCAGGGCCGGCTCCCGCCGGGGGACAGTGCCTGAAAAGGAGTGGGCGCGGGTCGGTCCCGCTCTATTTTCAGACTTGCCAGGGGTGAGCGGTTTACGGTAGAGTATGGGCGAACTGATTCTCCCACCTGATGATATGGCAATCAATCTCTGGGTGCGCAACCGCCTGGGGCTGCACGCCCGGGCCGCGGCCAAGATCGCCGAGCTGGCGGGCCGGTTCCAGGCCGACATCACCCTGGAGAAGGCCGGGACCCGGGTGGATGCCAAGAGTATCCTGGATATGCTGACTTTGGATTGTCCCTCCGGCACGGTGCTCGTCGCCCGGGCGGGGGGACCGGAGGCCGACAAGGCCCTGGAGGCCCTCCAGGCCTTGTTCGCCGAACGTTTCGGAGAGGAGTGATGGGCCCTCTCAACGCCCACATAGCCTGGCCCCAGAACAAGGTGCTGAAAGGCATCGGGGTCTCCCCCGGCATCATCATCGGCCCGGCCTATCTCATGGCCGAGACGGAAAAGGCGCCGGTTTTTTATCGGTATTTGAGTTCCCAGGAAAAGGCCGAGCAGGAGGTGGCGCGGTTTCGGGACGCGGTGATCCAGGCCCGCACCGAACTTCTCCAGATCAAGGAATCCATTCCGGCGGACTTCCGGGAACACGCCTATATCGTCGATACCCATATCCTCATCCTGCAGGACCGGATGTTCTTCGAGGAGGCCGTCCGGCTGATCCAGGATGAAAAGATCAATGCCGAGTGGGCCATCCGCAAGGCCGTGGAAAAGGCCAAGGAGCTGTTCGCCCGCATTTCCGACCCCTATATCAAGAGCCGCATCAAGGACGTCGAAGACGTGGGCGACCGCGTGCTGCGGCACCTCACCGGGGTGTCGGTGTTCAACCTGGACAAGCTCACCGAGCCCGTCATCATCGTGGCCCGGGACCTGTCCCCGGCCGACACCACCCAACTGCGCATCGACCGGGTCCAGGGCTTTATCACCGAAACCGGCGGCAAGACCTCCCATACCGCCATCATGGCCCAGTCGCTGGAGATCCCCGCGGTCGTGGGCCTGGAAAACGCCACCCGTCTGGTGGACACCGGCTACATCCTGATTCTGGACGGCCTCACCGGCACGGTGATCATCAACCCCGACGCCCGGATGCTGGAAATCTACCTGGAGCGCAAGGCCAAGTTCGAGAAGTTCAAGGAAGAGACCAACAAGTGCAGCTTCCTGCCGGCGGTCACCGTCGATGAGCATGAAACCCGGGTCATGGCCAACATCGAATTCCAGGAGGAGCTGAGCCTGGCTTTGGATTACGGGGCCGACGGCATCGGGCTGTATCGCACCGAATTCCTCTATCTGCGCCAGCGGGGCCTGCCCAGCGAAGCGGAGCTGTTCGAGGACTACCAGACGGTGGCCCGGATCATGGCCCCCCGGCCGGTGACCCTGCGCACCCTGGACATCGGGGGCGACAAGCTGGCCTCCTACCTGGACTACTCCCACGAGGAAAAGAACCCCGCCCTGGGGCTGCGGGCCATCCGCTTCTGCCTGAAGGAAGAACGGCTCTTTCGCACCCAGTTGCGGGCCATCCTGCGGGCCTCGGTCTTCGGTCACGTGCGGCTGATGTTCCCTCTCATTTCCGGCATCCAGGAGATCTCGGCGGCCAAGCGCATCCTGGAGGAGGTCAAGGAGGAACTGCGCCGGGAGAATCAGCCCTTTGACGAAGCCATGCCGGTGGGCGTGATGATCGAGGTGCCGGCGGCGGTGATGATGGCCGATTTTCTCTCCCAGGAAGCCGACTTTTTCAGCATCGGCACCAACGACCTGATCCAGTACGCCTTGGCCATCGATCGGGTCAACAAGTACGTGGCCGACATGTATCAGCCCCTGCATCCGGCGGTGCTGCGCATGATCCAGCGGGTGGTGGAGGCCGGCCACGCCGCCGGCATCGACGTGACGGTGTGCGGCGAGATGGCCGGCGATCCCCTCTACACCCCCATCCTGCTGGGGCTGGGGGTGGACGAACTCTCCATGAACGCCCTGTCCATCCCGGTGGTGAAACGCATCGTGCGCCTGGCCACCCTGGAGGAATGCCAGGAGTACGCCACCCAGGCCCTCAGCCTGGGCACGCCGGAGGCGGTCAACTCCTACACGACCTCGGTCATGGCCCGCCGCTTTCCGGAGGTCTTCCTGTTCGGCCGCGACCTGGCCACCAGCGTCGGCCTGTAGCGCCCGGTTGTCATACTCATGAAAAAAGACGTCATCAAGCTCATCTGTCAGAATCGCAAGGCCTATTTCGACTACTTTATCGACGACCTGTTCGAAGCCGGGCTGGTGCTCAGCGGGCCGGAGGTCAAGTCCATCCGCCTGGGCAAGGTCAACATCAACGACGCCTTTGCCCGCATCCGCAAGCAGGAAGTCTATCTCTACAACGCCCACATCAGCCCCTATCCCTTCGCCCCCCCGGAAGCCTACGACCCCGATCGCCCCCGCAAGCTGCTGTTGCACCGCGATGAAATCAAACGTCTCATCGGCAAGACCGAGGAGAAGGGCTACACCCTCATCCCCCTGAAGCTCTATTTCCGGGACCAGTACGTCAAGATCGAGCTGGGTCTGGCCCGGGGCAAAAAGAAATACGACAAGCGGGAGACCATCCGCCGCCGGGACGAGGAACGGGAAATGCGGCGGCTGCGGAAGAACCGCTCGTAGCCGGCCACCCGGCGCCGGCCGAAGCTTCGTGGTGCCATATCATGCCGTCCCCCCCTCAGCAAGCCCCCCCAGCCGCGGTCGCCAAAGGCGCCGAGGTCGAGCTGAGCATCGACAAGCTGGCCTTCGGCGGCAAGGCCCTGGGGCGGGTGGCCGGCCTGGTGGTCTTTGTGGACCACGCCCTGCCGGGGCAGAAGGTGCGGGTCCGCATCACCCGTAAACGGCGGCAGTTCGCCGAGGCCCGGGTGGTGCAGGTCCTGGAGGAATCCCCGGCGGCGGCGGCCCCCTTCTGCCGCCACTTCGGCTTCTGCGGCGGCTGCGCCTGGCAGGACCTGGCCTACGCCGAGCAGTTGCGCTGGAAGGAGCTGCACGTCCGGGAGTGCGTGGAGCACCTGGCGGGGCTGGCGGCCGGGGCCGTACTGCCGGCGGTGGCCTCGCCGCAAGAGCGCTACTATCGCAACAAGATGGAGTTCACCTTCGCGCCCCGGGCCTGGCTGCCAACCGCGGCCCTGGCCGCGGGGCACGTCCCCCGGGAGGACGGCTGCGCCCTGGGGCTGCACGTGCCGGGCGGCTTCGACCGGGTCTTCGACCTGGAGGACTGCCACCTGGAGTCCCCCCAGACCCCGGCGTTGGTCCGGGAGGTGCGCCGCCGGTGCCGGGAAAGCCGGCTTCCGGCCTACAATACCCGGGAACATCGGGGGTTCTGGCGCTTCCTGGTGGTGCGGGAGGCCAAGCGCAGCGGCCAGACCCTGGCGCACCTGATCACCACGGAGCAGGGGGAGGCGGCGGCGGTGGACCGCGTGGCCGCGCAGCTACGATCAAGCTTCCCGGAGCTGACCACCGCGGTCCATTCCATCAGCGGCAAAAAGGCCCAGGTGGCGATGGGGGAAACCTCCCGGACCCTCTGGGGGCCGGGGCATATCGAAGAAGAACTCTGCGGGCTGCGCTTCGGCATTTCGGCCCACTCCTTCTTTCAGACCAACACCCTGGCCGCCGAGGCCCTCTACGGCGCGGTGCACCGGCTGGGGGAGTTCAGCGGCCGCGAGACCGTCTGGGACCTGTACTGCGGGGCCGGCAGCATCGCCCTGTCACTGGCCGCCCGGGTGCGGCAGGTGGCGGGGTTCGAGCTGATGGCGGCGGCCGTGGACGACGCCTACGCCAACGCCCGCCGCAACGGCATCGACAACTGCCGGTTTTGGGCGGGGGACCTGAAGGAGCGCCTGCAGGAGGCCCTGGCCGCGCCGCGCCACTACCCGCCCCCCGACGTGGTGATCACCGACCCGCCCCGGGCCGGCATGCACCCGGCGGTGGTGCAGGCCCTCCTGCAAATCGGGGCGCGCCGGATCATCTACGTGTCCTGCAACCCCGCCACCCTGGCCCGGGACCTGGCCCTGCTGCAACCGGCCTACGACATCGCCGCCCTGCAACCCTTCGACCTCTTTCCCCACACCGCCCACATCGAGTGCGTGACCCGGCTGGACAGACGGCCGTGACGGAGATGAGGGGCGGGGGCCGGCGACATTCCGGATAAATTCCGCTAGTCAGCGGGATGGGAAAAAATTTTTTTTTGCCCCCAAATCCCGGATAAATCCCGCTCAAATCCCGTAAATCCCGCTTGCGCCCGCATTTCGCGGCGCAACCGCTTCGGATGGATCCCGCTCCATTCCGCTTCATTCCGGATCGATCCCGGATACCTCCCGGATGATCGCGGATGATTCCGGACGCGCCCTGCAGGCCGACACGGGCGGGAAACGGGAAAAACCGGGGGAGGGGGGAAGGGAGAGGCCGGGGGAGGAGAGAGAGCGGGGGAGGGGGACAAGGGCCGAGAGGAGCCGGGGGAGGGGGACAAGGGCTTAAC
>CAYRYV010000028.1:0-42910 GCA_964428565.1 uncultured Desulfobacterales bacterium
CCCCCTGCCCCCTCCCCGCGCCCCACCCCCAACCCCGGAAGGGACAAAAACGAACCGGCGGGCCCTGAAGCCCGCCGGTTGATTTTTGGGGGGACGGAGTAGGGAGGGGTAGCCGTCCAGGTCGCAGGCCCGGAGCCGCCCCGGGAACCGGTCACACCCGCCTTGACAGTTCCGCAGTCATGGTTTAATATGACTATATTAAAATGACTATATAGGGGATACGGTATGGAATCCTTAAGTGTTTCCCAATTCAAAGCGCACTGCCTGGCGGTCCTGGAAGAGGTGGCGAGGGGGAAAAAGCGGGTGCTCATCACCAAGCGGGGCAAACCCATAGCCGAGGTGATCCCCTATGAACCTGATCGGGAGCGCCTTCCTCTGAAGGAGACGGTCGCTTTTATGGGAGATATCGTCTCACCCCTGGGCGAAGAAGACTGGGAGGTCCTGAAATGAGCCAGGTCCTGCTGGATACCCACGTGTGGGTCTGGTGGAGTATTCAGGACATGACCTGTCTTTCCCCGAAGGCCAAAAAAACTCTTCATGCTGCCCCCAAAAAGTGGATTGCCGCCATTTCTTGTTGGGAACTGGCCAAGCTGGTGGAAAAGCGGCGGCTTGGCCTGAAAATTCCGACCCTGGAATGGATGCGGCGCTCCCTGCATGAAGGTGACCTCAGGATTGCCGATTTGACCCCGGAAATCGCCGTGGAAAGTACGCTGCTGGCAGGCTTTCATGCCGACCCCGCCGATCAGCTCATTGTGGCCACCGCCCGCTTGGCGGGCCTGCCGTTGGTGAGCGCTGACCAGAGGATTGCGGCGTCCGGGGTCGTGGAAGTGGTGTGGTAAAAGCAAGGGTGGGGAGGGGAGCAGACCACAAGGCGGGCCTTAGGGCCCGCCGTTTGGTCTTTAAAGAGAGGATGACGTCTGTGCTGACTCCATTAGAGAGAAGTTGGGAGGAATATTAAAGGCCGGGCAGGATTTCCTATTCCCGTCGGCACAAGAATGTGATAATATGAACAAGCCCTGAAATGGTTAACGCCGGCCTGCCGGGTGAACGCGGCGGGCGCCCACATACAGGAGGAAGATGCACATGGCGGAAGAAACGGTAGTGAAATCCGATCTGGGGTTCGTCCAGGAGGTGATGGACGCCGGGGGGGAGGACCTGAAGAAGTGCTTTCAGTGCGCCACCTGCTCGGTGGTCTGCCCCATCTCCCCGGAGGAGGGGCCCTTTCCCCGGAAAGAGATGCTTTTTGCCCAATGGGGGCTGAAGGACAAGCTCATCGCCAATCCGGACATCTGGCTGTGCCACCAATGCAGCGACTGCACGGTGTACTGCCCCCGGGGGGCCAAACCCGGCGAGGTTTTGGGGGTGTTGCGGCAGAAGTGCATCGAACACTACGCCTTCCCCGGGGTGTTGGCCAAATGGGTGGGGGACATCAAGTTTCTGCCGCTGTTGCTGGCCATTCCCGTGGTGCTCTTCTATCTGGCGCTGAAGGTCACCGGCCACTGGCACCTGCCTCCCGGCCCGGTGGTCTACTCCAAGCTTTTCCCGTTGCTGCTGGTGGATGTGCTGTTCACGGGGGCGGCGGCCTTCGCGGTCTACGTGTTGTTCCGGGGGGTGAAGAACTACTGGGCGGATATCAATACCGGGCCCTATAAGGTCGACCCCGGGGCCAGCCTGTGGAAAAACCTGGCCGACACGCTGGTGGATATATTGTCGCACGACCGCTTCCGCCAATGCGGCACCACCTATAAACGCTCCACCAACCACCTGCTGGTGCTGGTGGGCTTCATCCTGCTGGCCATCGTCACGGCTTGGGCGGTGTACTACCACTACCTGCGGGGCCTGGATTCGCCGTATCCCATCACCGATCCTTTGAAGGCGGTGGCCATCGTGGGGACCATCGCCCTGATCGCCGGGATCTTCGGGGTCATGAAGGAGCGCCAGCTCAACGCCGCCAAGGTGGGCCGGGGCACCTACTTCGACTGGCTGTTCATCTACGTGGTGGCGGCGGTGGCCCTGACGGGTCTGGGGGCCTGGGTCTTCCGGCTCATCGGCATCCGCATCCTGGCCTATCCCACCTATTTCCTGCACCTGACGTCGATCTTCTTTTTGTTCTTCTATGCCCCGTACTCCAAGATGGCCCACATGGTTTACCGCACCGTGGCCATGCTGCATGCCCGCATGAGCGGCCGGGGGTTTTAGGAGGCGGAGGGCGAAGCTCGTAAGAAGTAAGCGAAAAGTATAAGGAAAAAACCGGGGCGCGGCGAAGGCCGCGCCCCGGTTTTTGGGGGGAGAGCCCCAGGCCGGGCTGCTCACGGTATTGCCGGGGCGCGGCAGATACGCGGGGGGTAGCCGGCGATAGTATGTTTCAAGGTATGGACGCGGTGTTTGGTTTTTTGAACAGATGTATTTTGGGGAATTATTTAGATCTTTAAAATAACTATTAATTTTATCTGGCAAATAAATTGCATTAAAGTCTCCTGCAAAGCGATCGCTTCTCAGAGGGCGATACTCATCTTTTTTTGCTGGAGGAGGAACAAGAGTTGAAAATAAAGATATTCTTCCTAATGATGCTGGCCTTGTGTCTGGGGGCCGGCGCGGCGGTCGCCGACACCTTCAACGGCACTGGGGGAGGCGGTTGGTCGGCGGTGGCCGGCGTCAACGAAGACGGCAATCCCTTCTGGGACATGCCTTCCCAGGACGGCGCCAATCAGAATGTCGGGTTCCAGATCCTGTCGCTGGCCCTGGCGAACCCCCAGTATTGGTCGCTGGGGGGGGCGGTGGACAATAATGTGTACTTCACCAACAACAGCGGTTTCAGCGGCCAGAGTTTCAGCCTGCTGTTCGAGATCGCCGGCAACAAGAACAACAACGCCCTGTATGTGTACGACATTGCCGATCCCAGCCAGACGACCCTGATTTTCAGCGGTCCGGCGTCGGTTCCGGCCACGGTGGCGGTGGACATCACCTATGCCAGTTTCGGGTTTCTGCTGGTGGGGCCGGGGGGCACCTTCTACTCCGGTTCCGGGAACGGGGAGACCAGTTCGGATAACACGTCCAACTTCGCCTTCTTCCGGGACGCCAGCAACCCGCTGACCTGGTATATCGGCATTGAAGACCTGACCACGGCGGCCACCGGCAAGGAAGGCCTGGGCGATTACAATGACATGGTGGTGAAGTTCAGTTCCGTGCCCGTGCCGCCGGGGGCCCTGCTGCTGGGCACCGGCCTGCTGGGGCTGTGGCCCTGGCTGCGGCGGCGGAAACTGCAGTAAATCATATGGGGTAAGGCGATGAGGAGGGGCGGGGCCTCCGGCTCCGGTTCCCTTCCTGCACCCCCTTCCGAAAAGTTCATGGCCGGGTGAGGCTGTCTCATCCGGCCATTGGTTTTTCCGCCGCCGCGGGGGGCTTCAGGAAGCGGTGGTCAGGGCGGCCAGCGTTTGGCTGAGGACGGCGCCGGCCGAGCCCGCCAGGAAATAGTCGGTGAGGGTGTGGGTGAGGTCGGTGGGCTCCAGGTTGATCTCCACGATGACGGCCCCGGCTTCTTTGGCGGTGAAGGGGAGGCCGGCGGCGGGGTAGACCGCGGCCGAAGTGCCGATGACCAGCATGAGGTCGCAGGCGGCCGCCAGTTGATAGGCGGCCTGCTGGGCGGCGGCAGGGATGAGTTCGCCGAAGAAGACCACGTCGGGCCGGACGAGGCCGCCGCAGTGGCAGTAAAGGGGGGTGTGGTGGAAGTCGAGGGCCTCCCGGGGCCAGTGGCCCCGGCACTCGTGGCAGATGAAGCGGTGGGCGTTGCCGTGGTACTCGATGACGTTGGCGCTTCCCGCGGCCTGGTGCAGGTTATCGACGTTCTGGGTGATGACGCCGGCGAGTTTGCCCAGTTTTTCCAACTCCGCCAAGGCGGTGTGGGCCGGATTGGGGCGGGCGGCGGCGATGGTGGCGTCGAGCTCCTTGAGCATCACCCAGACCTTGGCGGGGTCGGCCAGGAAGGCGCGGATGTGGGCGTACTCCATGGGGTCGAAGCGGTTCCAGAGGCCCTGGGCTCCCCGGAAGGCGGGGATGCCGCTCTCCACCGAGATACCGGCCCCGGTGAGGGCCGCGGCGCGGCGGGAGTTGTTCAGGAGGGCGGCGAGTTCGGCGGGGGTGCCGGGTTTCATAATCTCCTTATGGGAAAAGGGAATCCGGAGGCATGGCAGTTGCGCCAGGATGCCATGATTGTACGCCATTTGCCCGCCAAAAGCAAAACCCGAAAAATACCCTTTATATTCCGGCCTCCGAAAGCCGATAACAATATAATCGGACTTGGCGTCCGAAAATTTCTGAACACGCCGGAAAGCCTCCATGAAAGCCTGTCATTGTCTGCGAAGCCGCGTCCTGCTGGCGGCTGCGGTCCTGTTGCTGCTCCTGCCGTTGCTGAGCCGGCCGGCCCGGGGGGCGGAGCCCGAAAGCATTCTGAATTTCGTCAGCCGGATCACGGTGCAGGCCGACGGCCGGGTCAGCGTCACCGAGGCCATCACGGTGCGGGCCACGGGGGCCACCATCAAGCGGGGCATCGTCCGGGATTTCCCCACCACGTACAAAGACCGGGCCGGCAGCACGGTGAAGGTGGGCTTCCGGGTGACGGAGGTCCGCCGGGACGGTCGGGAGGAGCCCTACAAGGTCAAGGACGCGGCCAACGGCAAGAAGATTTACATCGGCAGCCCCGAGGTTTTGTTGAGGCCGGGCATCTACACCTACAGCATCTCCTACGAGACCGACCGGCAGATCGGTTTCTTCAAGGATTTTGACGAGCTCTACTGGAACGTCACGGGCACGGGCTGGACCTTTCCCATCGAGCAGGCCGAGGCCGTGGTGACGCTGCCGCCGGGGGCGCAGGTGGTGCAGCAGAGCGCCTACACCGGCCCCTACGGCGCCCGGGGCAAGGACTACCGGACCTGGGAACAGGGCCGGGGCCGGATCGTGTTCCGCACCACCCGGGGGCTGGCCCCGCAGGAGGGCCTGACCATCGCGGTGGCCTGGCCCAAGGGCCTGGTTCCGGAACCCGGTTGGCAAACCAGGATCGGGTACTTCCTGGAGGACAACGCTGGGGCGGTATGGGCCCTGCTGGGTATCAGTTTGCTGCTGGCGTACTACCTCATCGTTTGGGTCCGGGTGGGCCGGGACCCGGCCCGGGGGGTGATCGTGCCCCTGTACGAGCCGCCGCAGAATCTGGAGCCGGCGGCGGTGCGCGTCCTGATGCGCCTGGGCTATGATGACAAGGCCCTGACGGCCACGCTGATCAACCTGGCGGTCAAGGGTTTCCTGGTCATCGAAGATACGGCGGGAGAGCCGGTGCTGGTCAAAACGGGCAATCCCCAGGTCTGGCTCACCGATACCGAGGCCCGGGTGGCGGCCCGGCTGTTCGGCTCCCGCCAGAGCCTCACTCTCAAGAACGAGAATCACGCGGCGGTCAACCAGGCTAAAGAGGAACTTCAAAAGCGGCTGCGGGCCGCGCTGGAGAAGGTATATTTCTTTACCAACTCCGGGTACCTGGCCGGGGGCGGGGTTATCGGCCTGGCCAGTCTGGGGGCCCTGGTGTGGGGCCTGGGGGATACGGACCGGATGCTCCTGGGGGGCTTTCTGATGATCTGGCTGGCGGGCTGGAGCGCAGGGTGTCTGGCCATCTGGCGGAGCACCGGCTGCGGTTGGCGGCTGCTGCTCTTCGGCTTCTTCGAGATAGTGGCCCTCATGGTGCTGGCGGTGGTGGTCTCCGGCTTCGTCGCCCTGGCCTTCCTGGTCATTATCGGCCTCAACCTGGTCTTTTTCCACCTCATCAAGGCGCCCACCAAGGCAGGGCGCCGGCTTATGGACCAGGTGGAGGGATTCAAGATGTATCTGGCCCGGGCCGAGCAGGACCGCCTAGACCGCCTGCATCCGCCGGAAATGACCCCCGAGCGCTATGAAAAGTACCTGCCCTACGCTTTGGCTCTGGACGTGGAGAACGAATGGAGCGAGCAGTTCGCCGGGGTACTGGCGCGAGCCGGGCAGACGCCCCAGGAGTATACGCCCGGGTGGTATCACGGGCGTCACTGGGACAGCAGCCGTCCCTCCCGACTGGCGAGGGATCTGGGGAGCGGCCTTACGGGGGCCATCGCCTCCTCGTCCATGGCCCCGGGGTCGTCTTCGGGGAGCGGCGGGGGCGGCTTTTCCGGAGGCGGGGGGGGAGGCGGCGGGGGCAGCGGCTGGTAAAGCCCCGCCGGAGACCGGGAGTCTATTTTCAAGAGTTCGCCCAACCTGCCGATAGTATCCATATACCGCCGGTGAACATAGCGCCGGGGGCACCGCTAAAACTCCAGAGGTAACGATCGATGTATACAGACAGGCGTCAGTTCGAAAGGGAACCGGTGATCGTGGAGATCGAACCGAAGGGGAAACATCCCGAAAAATATTATCGGCTGGTGGACATCAGCAAAAGCGGGTTTAAACTGGATACCGACCATTACATGACCGAAGGCGAGCGTTTCGATTTCACCTTCCGCCTGACGGAGGGGGAAAGAACCTGTAGACTGCCCGGCCAGGTGGTGTGGGTCGATCAGATCTCCCCGGTGCCGGCGCGCTACCGCATCGGGTTGGCGTTCCCCCAGCCCCTGGAGAAACTCCCCGAGGTTTTTACCCTGCCGCTGACGGAGGAGGAAAAGAAGCGGCTGGGCTAGAGCGCCCCGGGGACGCCGGAGGGCTTACCCGGCAACCGCGGACGCGGGGTGTCCGGGGGGCTCCCCCAAAATGATCCGGGCGTCCAACACCAGCGTCCCCATTCCTTCCGGATAGACCCGCACCGGGTTTAGATCCACCTCCCGAATTTCGGGGAACTCCAGCATGAGGTCGCCGAGCAGCATCAGGTCCCGGGTGAGGGCGGGGATGTCGAGGGGCGGTTGCCCCCGGCCGCCTTTCAGGATGGCGCTGACGCGGGTCTGGGCAATGAGGCCCCGGGCCGCCTCGGCGGTGAGGGGCGCCACCCCCAGGGCCACGTCCTGGAGCACCTCCACCCAGATGCCTCCGGCCCCGAACAGAATGACCGGACCGAACTTGGGATCGCGGTGGGCTCCCAGGATGACCTCCAGGCCGCCGTCCACCTGTTTCATGACCAGGACCTGCCAGGCCTCCTCGGGGGGGAGACGGTAGGCCGCCACCTGGGCCAGTTCGACGAAGCCCTGGCGCACCGCCTCGGGGGTGGTGAGATCGAGGCGGATACCTCCCAAATCCGATTTATGCAGCGCCCCCGGGGCCACCAGTTTCAGAACCGCGGGAAACCCCAACTGTACGGCGGCCCGCTCCGCGGCTTCCGGGGAGGTGGCGACCATCCAGCCGGGGACGGTGATTCCCAAGGACTGCACCGCCTCCAGGGCATCGGGGAGCAGGAGGGGGCCGGAAGTACCGGCAAAGGGGGATATGATCCGGCGCACCGCGCCGAGAGTGGCAGGCGGGCCAGGGACCGGGGCGGGAGGTCGCTGAGCCCGGCGGTGCCAGTCCCGGGCCACCGCCAAGGCCCGGATGGCCTCTCCGGGGAAGGTGAACACCGGCACTCCCAGTTCGCGGCGGAGGTAGTCCTGTTCCTCCAGGTTGCCCACCACCACGGTGGCCAGGGGTTTTTGGTGCCGGGCCGCGGTCTCGACGATGATCCGGGCGCTGGCCCGGGCCTCGTCTTTTTCCTGGGCGGACACCGGCCCGTAGAGATAGACGATGCCGTCGAGGCGCTCATCCCGGCAAAAGGCCGCGACCACGTCGTTATACAGGGAGAAGTCGAAGATATCGCCCAGGTCCAGGGGGTTCTGGGGCTGAATCACGCCGGCCCGGGAGCGCCGTCGGATCAGCTCCTGGACCTCCGGGGTGATGGGCGGCAGTGCGAAGCCGCAGCGATGGCAGGCGTCGGCCGCCACCACGGCCTCGCCGCCGGAGCGGGAGAGGATGGCCAGGTTGTTGCCAGTGAAGGGGGGCTGCATGAGGGCCATGGCCGCCAGCAGGAATTCCTGGCGGGTGCGGACCCGCAGGATGCCGGTCTGGGCGCAGGCGGCGTCCACCACCCGGTCGTCCACCAGCAGGGAGGCGGTGTGGCTGCGGGCGATGGCGGCGCTGGTCTCGCCGATATTGGCCTTGTGCAGGATGATGGGCTTGCCCGCTCCCCGGGCCACCTCCATGAGCCGGCTGCCGTCGGCGATGTCCTCCAGATAAAGATAGATGATCCGGGTTCCCGGATCTTCCAGGAGAAAGGCCAACAGGTCGTTTTCGTTGACGTCCAGCTTGTTGCCCATGCTGATGAACTTGTTGAGGCCCAGGCCGGTCTGGGCCAGCCAGCTCATCAGGTTGGAGCCCACCCCGCCGCTCTGGCAGACGAGGGAGATGCCCCCCAAGGCGGGCCGCAGGGGAATGAGGATGAAGGGCAGCACCACGCCGTTTTCCAGATTCATGACGCCCAGGCCGTTGGGACCGATCATGCGGATGCCGTAGCGCTGCAAGCGCGCCTTCACCTCCTGCTCCAGCAGGAGGCCGCCCTCGCTGTGTTCGGAAAAGCCGCCGGACTCCACCACCACCCGGGTGACGCCCAGGCGGCCACAGTCGTCCAGGAGCCCCGGCACCACCGGGGCCGGGGCCAGGATGGCCACCAGATCCACGGGCTCCGGCAAATCCAGGAGCGACGGGAGGATGGTCAGGCCGTGGATACTGCCGCCCCGGGGGCCCACCGGATAAATCTTGCCCTGAAAACCGAACTCGATGAAGTTATTGACGATATTGCGCCCCAGGTTCTCCGGATCTTCGGAGACGCCCACGACGGCGACATTGTGCGGATAGAAGAAGCGATGCATGTGGCTTTAGATCTCCTTGGAGGGATTCACCTTTAGTATACTATGGGGTCGGCGGGAGGGGGGCGTTCGAGAAAATTTTCCCGAGGGCCGCCCTGGCCGTTATTATCGGAAGAGCCCGCCGTAGATCAAGCCGAGGGTTTGCATGACGCCGGTCCACAGGTGGGTATGGATGGTGTAGGCTTGAGCCGGGATGAACTCCGGGGTGGTGGGGGCGGCGGTGAAGGCCGTCCGCACCGCCAAGATGGCCGGGGGCAGGGCGGCGAAGGCGGCGAAAATCAGGTCCGGCAGGCCCCAGAACTCCGCCAGCCAGATAAGGGAGAGGAAGGGGGCCGCCATCAGGGCCAGAAAGCCCCAACGGGAGCGTTCCCAGCCCAGGCGGACGACCAGGGTGCGTTTGCCGGCGGCGGTGTCGGCGGCCATGTCCGGGAATTCATTGATCCAGATGATGGCGGTGATTAAAAAACCCAGGGGCAGCCCCACCGCCAGTCCCACCGGCTGCAGGCTGTCGGTCTGGACGTAAAAAGCGCCCCAGGTGAGCAAGGGGCCGAAGGCGAAAAAGATAGTGGCCTCCCCGAGGCCAAGACTCATGAGCTGGAGGGGGCGGGCGGAATAGGCGTAGCCCGCCAGGAGTCCCAGAAGCCCCACCAGCGCCACCCAGGGGCGCCCCAGGGCGATGAGCCCGAGGCCGCAGGCCGCCCCCACGGCAAAGCAGAGGAGGGCCAGTTTTTTCACTGCGGCCGGGCAGAGATCCTGGTCCTGGATCACCCGACTGCCGCCGGAAAACGGGGTGACGTGCACATTCAGGGGATCGCTGCCGGCGGAGTCGTAATAATCGTTGATGAGATTGGCCCCGGAATGGAGGGCGACCACTCCCAGGGCGGTCAACAGGGCCAAAAGCGGGTCCCAGGTGCGCGTGAACCAGAAACCGGACCCCACGCCCACGGCCACTGCTCCCAGGGAGCCGGTGAGAAAAGGGGCCCGCAAGGCCTTGAGAAACACCACCAGTTTGCCTTGCAGGCAGCCGGCCGAGGTATTTTTTGCGGGCTGCGGCCCGCTACAGCCAATCATCATTTTCTTCCCCCGTGGACCAGTCGTCATACCAGCGGCCGCACGGCAGGCGCGGCTGCTTTCTGCCTGTCATGGTGGCCTGGGATAGGATATACTGGAAATGCGGACCAACAGCAAGGGGAAGAATATGGCAGAGAAGCGCTACGACATTACCCGGGATCCGGAAGCCAACGTCCTGTTCGAGAAGTGCTCCCAGGTGGACGCGGCCCTGTGGGCCGCCCTGGCCGCGGCCGATCCCCGGGAGGTGCAAGGCCGCACCGGGGTGCGGGGAGAGGGGGGCGTCTACCACCTGCCTTTTCTGAACCGCATCCTGGCGATCCAGCCGGCCGTCCGGCAATCGCATATGCAGGGGAGGGAAGGGGAAGATCCCAGTTTTCAGTTGTGCCTGGCGGCGTTATTGTATCTCATGAAGGTGGACGCCGCCGATTTGGGTTCCCGGCAGGCCAGCCCCAAGGAGTTCCGGGGGGGCACGACATTCTTCCAGGGGCCTCACGCCCTGCCGGTGAGCCGCCTGGAAGAACGCTTCGGCAACGACAGGGAGGGATTCCTGACCGCGGGGCTCAGTCTGGGGGGCGAGGTGCGGCCCCTGGGGGACGCGGCCGTGGCCCTCACCGCCTTTCCCGGCCTGACGGTGGAGGTCATCCTGTGGCTGGCCGACGAAGAGTTTGACGCCCAGGTGAATCTGACCATTACCAGCGGTATTGAGAAGTTCTGGGCCCTGGACGGCGTTTGGGCGCTGCTCAACGTGGTTACCCGGGAGCTCTGGCGGGCGGGATAATATCGAGGTGAGAGCGCGGCCAAGCAATTTGGGGGGGAGGGCAGCGAGCGAAGGTCCCCGGCCTTTCCCGCCGCCCCTCCCCACCCGGAGAAATAGCAGGCGGATCGGGGTACAAGGCCCCGATCCGCCTGTTACGCGGCGCCCTAGCGGGGTGGGGCAGGGGTCAATGACGTTCGATTCTGCCCCGCAGACTACAGGGCGAACACCTGCTCGGTGCCGTCGCGCCAGCCGTCCCAGAGGAAGTCGTCCACCTGGCCGGCGGCGATGACCCGGAAGGCGTAGCGCACCTGTTCGGCGTAGAACTCGCAGTAGGGGGCGGGGGCCTGCAGGGTCCGGGTGGCCATATAGACTTCGGCGGGGCAGGGGGCTCCGCAGAAGTGCCGGACGGCGCAGTGGCGGCAGGGCTCGATGTCCTCCACCAGGCGGCCGGTGATGCGGGTAAAGGCCGGGGTCTGGAGGATGGCGGGAATGCTGTCCGTAAAGAGGCTGCCGCCGTTGAATTCCGGGATACCGATGAACTCGCTGCAGGGAAAGAGGTCGCCCCGGGCCGACAGCGCGAAGAAGCAGCGGCCGCCGCCGCAGGGGGAGATATCGCACATCAGCCGGCGGGCGGTGGGCGCCACCATGCCCACCAGGACGTTGGCGAAGTTGACGATGACCAGTTTGCGGCCGGTGGCGGTGAGCAGCTCGTGGGTGCGGTCCAGGGCCCGGGTGAAGTGGGCGGCCAGCTCCAGGTTATCGGGTTTCAGGTTACGGCCCCCCTCCTGGGTGACCCGCACCGGGTTGAGCATGGCCATGGGCACCTGCTTGAGGTGGAAAAAGTCAACGATATCGCTCAGGTGTTTCACATTTTGGCGGGTGACGGTGCAGATGACGCTGTAGTTGGGGTATCCGGCCAATTTATCCAGGAGGGCCGAGACCTTGTGGAAGAAACCGGCGCCCTGCCAGTTGTGGCGAGTGAGGTCGGCCACGGAAGCCAGATGGGCGTCGAGGGAGATGCCCAAGCTGAGGCCCCGGGCCTTGATGGTCTCCAGATCGGCGTCCTCCAGCAGGGTGGCGTTGGTCTGGATGCCGAAGCGGAACATCTCGCCGAATTGTTCGGCGGCGGCGAAGATGGCCTCTTTGCACAGGAGGGGTTCGCTGCCGTGAAAGATGATTTGCGGTTTCACGCCCTCCGGGAGGTGGGCGCGGAAGTAGTCCGCCAGGATTTCCAGGGCGCGGTGGAGTTGCGCCGGTTCCATGTCGACCCCGCCCCGCCGCATGTCTGCGGGGATATAACAGTAGTCGCAATTGAGGTTGCAGCGTTCGGTGGGATTAAAGTAAACCGCCGAAGGCGTCAGGCCGTGGCGCAGGAGGTTCATCTCCTGCCGGAAGCGCTCCTGTTTGGCGGCAAAGGCCGTGGCCAGGTCCTCCGTGGCGAGAAACTCGGCCAGTTCGTCTCGGGGGACCAGTGTCCAGAAGGCGCTGTCGGCCTCAATGACCGCCACATAGTCGGGGCTGCCGATGTCGATGGGTTGAAAATGGGGCCCTGGTCCCATATTGACGAAGGCCCCTTGCAGGTTGGGTTGGGTCACGGTGGAAAAGTCCTTCCGTTATTTCTTGGCGTCCAAAAGAATGTAATGGGACAGGCCGGTGTTGTTGCCATCGGGCTTGCAGGCGTAGCGGTAGCCGATGGGGGCCAGTTTTGCCTGTTTTTCCTGGGTCTTGATAACGGGTGTCATGAGCTCTTGTCCTCCTTTGGGGGTATGGTGAAATAAAAAAAGGAATTCCGCACACAGGCGGAACTCCCTTTGCCATCAGCAGTTCCTGATACGTTTCGGCCCGGCAGGTCTTCTGGCTCTCGGATCAGCCCGGGCGCGAGCAGCCTTCCCCTTGAGGTGGGCCTCAAAAGTGGCCGGGGCTTTCCCCCCCAGCGCCCGGTCCCCGATTACAGCGGCGGGTCCGCCACGGATTTACACCGTGTTCCGGGATACAGGACCGAATTATTGGCTTATTTATCTACCCGCTTGACAACCGGATGTCAAGGGGAAAATGACGGCCGCGGCGTCCTCAGTTGGGGTGCTTCACTTCAAAGACGCGCTTGGCCACCACGAAGGTGCTCTGGTAATAGGGTTGATCCAAATTAGTGATGATTACGCCGTTGCGGTGGTTGGAGGCGTGGATCATTTTGCCGTTACCCATGTAGATTCCCGAGTGTCCCACGGAACGGCCGCCCCGGCGGAAGAAGAGCAGGTCGCCGGGCAGCAGCTTGGAATAGTCCAGATTTTGGGTGACGGTCTTGCCTACATGGGCTTGTTCGGAACTGCTGCGGGGCAGGTTGATCTTGAAGCCCTGGTAGATGTACTGGACGAACCCGGAACAGTCCGTGGAGCCGCTGGTGTCAAGCCGGCCGCCGCGGCTGTAACGGGCGCCTTTATAGTACTCGGCCATGGTCAGGACCATGTCGGGGAAGTTCCAGCGGGGGAAGTTCATGGTGCCGGAGTCCACGCTGTTGGAGAGCGAGGAATAATCGTCCCGGCCCGGGGTGGCGGGCTTGCGGCTGCCGCTGTAGGGCGTGGTGTAGGGCGGGGTCGACACGCCGGTGCCCGCCCGTTTGGGGGACAGGGGTTCCATCAGGAACTTGCCGTCCCGTTGGGGGATGATTTTCATGAGAGGCGGGGTTTCGCAGATGCCGCTGCGATAATAACGGGGGCTCATAGAGGAAGCGGCGGTGGTTTCAACATCGGTATCTCCCTGGGAGTAAGTGCTGGAACGTCTCCGGGAACTCGATGTGTATTTTTTGCCACTTTTGGTTTTAGTGCTGGCCTGTACCGATTTCTTTTTGGTGCTCTTTTTGGCGTGGGCCATTTCGGTAACTGCAGGGGACAGCAAGAGAGCCAAACTCACAGTGATGCCAAGTATCAGCCGACTCACCATCAAAGACCTCCTTTCGGGTTTGACCTTGATTTGGTCTATTGGTGGGTTTACAGCACACTTGGATACAGACGTCTTTGTGCACTTGTTTACGGGTTTTTTTTTCACTTGGTCGAAATTTTGTCCTTTTTAATACAAGTGTGGCAAAATGTCAACTAATTAGATGAAATCTTCCGATCGCGATTACTTTTTTATATTTAATTTACGATAGTTAGAAAGATAAAAAAATTTTGACGAAAGCCAAGATTATCAATAAGCTATTGTCTGAGCAGCCCTGATCCCGACTTCGGCAAGTGAGCATTGGCTATGAAATCCATGAAGATACCGATGGTTGGCCCCGAACTGGAGCCGGCGCGCCGCGAGCATCTGGCCAGTCTGGAGGAACGTTTAGGCTATGGATTTTGCCGGCCCGACTGGCTGCATCAGGCCCTGGTACACAGTTCCTACGCCTACGAGCAGCCTCAGGAGGGGCCCAGCAACGAACGTCTGGAATTTCTGGGGGACGCCGTCCTCTCGCTGGTAATCAGCGATATGTTGCTGGCGGCATTTCCCGAAGCCAGTGAAGGGCAACTCTCCCAACGGCGGGCGGCCCTGGTGAACGCCCGGCAACTGGAGGTTCTAGCCCGGGAGTTGAGGTTGGGGGATTTCCTGCTGTTGGGGAAGGGGGAGGAGCGTCAGTCTGGAAGAGGCAAGGCCTCTGTCCTGGCCAATGCCATGGAAGCGGTTCTGGCGGCGGTCTATCTTGATGCCGGCCTGGAGGGGGCCCGGCGGGTGATTGCCCGACTTTACGCCGGCCGTCTGAAGCATGCCGGCCCCCGGCGGTCCTTGGGAGACTTCAAGACGTTGCTCCAGGAATACACCCTGAAGCAGTTCGGATTAGCTCCCAGCTACCATCTGGTGAGCACCGGCGGCCCGCCCCACGACCGGATCTTTGAGATGGAGGTGCGTTTGGCGGATCGTGCTTTGGCCGCCGGCCGGGGTCCTTCCAAAAAAACGGCGGCCCAGGAGGCCGCCCGTTTCGCCCTGGAACAGCTGGAGGGAACCGGGGGCTGAGGCCTGGTCGCCGGGGCTGCGGCAGGGGTAATCCCGAGATTGACCGGAGGGTGTCCGCCGTGCCCGGATCGTTAGTAAAAGTAGGTCAGGCCCAGGTGCCCGAAGTGACAGTTGAAGTTCTGATTGTCGTCGTAGAGGCCGGCGTTGGAGACGTGCCGCCAGCGATAGGCCAGGGTCAGGGCAAAGCCCTTGGCCAGGTGGATGTCGAATCCCGCTCCCACCTGCGGGCTGAAATTGAAGGTGTGGGCGATGGCCACGGTGTCGATGTTCTCCCAGATTACCCCGGCGCCACCCTCGGCAAAGGCCAGCACCCGGTCCAGCACCGGATAGCTGACCTTCAACAGGGGCGTCAGGCCGAATTCCCAGCCGCCGTGGGTGCAGTCCGCCACGCTGATCTGGCCCTCCAGCAAGACCGAAAGGCGGAGTTTGCCCAAGTAGGGATTGTTTTCATCGGTGAGGAAGAGCCCCCAGCGGGGCAGGAAGCTGTAGAGGGTGATGTTTTCATCGGCGTGGGCCGAGCGGCCCCATCCGAAACGCAGGCCGCATTCCTTGGTAAAGGCGGCGAAATCCGAGGCCGCGGCCCCCGAGACGCCGACCACCAGGACCAGGACGGCCACCGAACACAGACCACTCCCCATTCTCCGTAGCTTGCGGAACATAATTATTTTCCCCCCCATGGCTGGAATTTGCGGTACTTTATAATCTCAGGGAGAAAAAATGTCAAAAGCAAATTGTGTGCGGCGATTTTGGGCCGTAGGCATTATCCTGACGGCCGTCGTCCTGGTGGCGGCCGCCTGCGGTCCCGGAGTCCGGGAACTGGCCCGGGGGGAGTTGGAGGCCCCCCGGGTGAGTTTCCAGGGACTCATCATCCACCCCCCCGAGTCCGAATGCTGGCCCCTGGGGGTCAAGCTGCTGTTGGACAACCCCAACAACGTCCCCTTGCAACTTTCGGGTTACGACTACGAAGTCAGTCTGGCGGGGAGTCCGGCGGTCTCGGGCCGGAGCCAGGACAGCCTGACGGTGCCCGCTTTGGGTCAGAGCAAGGTCGAAGTGCCCGTATTCGTCAAGCTGGGCGCCGTGCCCCGGGTGTTGGCGGGCTTCCTGAGCCAGAAGCAGGTGCCCTACGAGGTCTCGGGGGGCCTGCGCCTCACCGCCCTGGCGGGGGGGCTGCTGCGGGTGCCCTTCCACTTCCGGGGGACCCTTACCGAAGAACAGGGCCTGGAGTACCTGCGCCTGTACACCAAGTGAGGGGGGAGCCGCCTTCAGGGCCGGCTGAGACAGGGTTGAGGTTTCAGAAAAGCCGGATGCGGTACACCCGGACAACCCTGGGGCATTTTGCAAGAGGCTCCAGATGAAAGCAACTGACGAAAACTGCCAGAAGAGCGACCGGGGTGGGCGCCAGCGGCTGCCGCAACCACTGTTGGAATATATTTGACCCTCGTCTTACGCGGATATATAGTGAAGGCAAGATATCAGGCCGGAAGGGGCCGGCCCGGCCTTTCCCCCTGAACCGCGTCGGCGTAATGCGGAACACCAACCTTTATGCGTTGAGGCTATGCGGATTGCCCTGGCCCAATTGAACCCCGTTGTGGGGGACATTTCCGGGAACGTGCAGCGCGTCACCGCCCTGCTGCCCACCCTGCCGCCGGACCTGGACCTGGTTGTCTTTCCGGAACTTTTTTTGGTGGGCTATCCTCCCCGGGACCTGTTGGAAAAACCGGCCTTCATTCAGAAGGTGCAGGAGGCGGTGTCGGAATTGGTGCGGATTTCCCATCAGTACCCGCATCTGGGCCTGGTGGTGGGCGCGCCGGTGACCACCGGGCGGGCGGTGGGGAAGGGCCTGTATAACGCCGCCCTGTTGATCTGCCGGGGGCGCAGCCGGATGCAGGCCAAGACCTTGCTGCCCTCCTACGACGTCTTCGACGAGACCCGGTATTTCGACCCGGCCGAAGCGGTGGAGGCCATCGGCTATAAGAATGAGGTGCTGGGCATCACCGTCTGTGAAGACCTGTGGTGCCAGTCGGAAATCTGCTCCCGCCGCCTGTACGATCTTGATCCCTTGAAAACCGTGGTGGATCAGGGCGCCAGCCTGCTCCTCAATATTTCGGCGTCCCCTTTTTATGCGGGCAAGGAAGAGATGCGCTTCGATCTCATCCGCACCATGGCGCGTAAATACCGCGTGCCGTTCCTTTATGTCAACCAGGTGGGGGGCAACGACGAGTTGATCTTTGACGGCCGCAGCATGGCAGTGGACGCCGCGGGGGAGCCGATCGCCGTCCTGGCGGGATTCGAGGAGGGTGTGGTTATCCTGGACAGCCACCAGTCCGGCGAGGCCGGCGCCTACCACCCGGAAGAGCAGGTCGCCACGATCCACCAGGCCCTGATCCTGGGGCTGAAGGATTATTTTCGCAAGTGCGGCTTTACCCGGGCAATCCTGGGGTTATCCGGGGGGGTGGATTCCGCGGTGACGTGCTGTTTGGCGGCGGAGGCCCTGGGCCGGGAGAACGTCCTGGGCGTTATTATGCCGTCTTTGTATTCCTCGCCCGGGTCCATCAGCGATTCCCAGCAGCTGGCCGATAATCTGGGGGTGAGCACCCGGCTCATCCCCATCACCCCCATCTACCAGGCTTATCTGGAGACCCTGAGGGAGCCTCTGGGCATCGACGGCATCGATGTGTCTCTGGAGAATATCCAGGCCCGCATCCGGGGCAATATTCTCATGGCCTATTCCAACAAGTACGGTTACCTGGTGCTGTCCACCGGCAATAAAAGCGAACTGGCGGTGGGCTACTGCACCCTGTACGGCGATATGAGCGGCGGTTTGGCGGTGATCTCCGACGTGCCCAAGACCCTGGTTTACGAATTGGCCCGTTACATCAACCGGTCCCGGGAGATCATTCCCCGGGAGATCATCACCAAGGCGCCTTCGGCGGAGTTGCGCCCGGACCAGAAGGATCAGGACACCCTGCCGCCCTATGACATCCTGGATCAGGTTCTCGATTACTACATTACCGAAGGCTACTGTTGGCAGGACATCGTCAACCGGAACTTCGACCCGGAGACGGTGCGTTGGATCATCAAGAGCGTGGACCGGAACGAATACAAGCGCCGTCAGGCCGCCCCCGGGCTCAAGGTGACCACCAAGGCCTTCGGCATGGGCCGGCGCATGCCCATCGCGGCCCGGTATGAGGTTTGAGGCGTTGTATCCGGCGGCGAAATCGGGTACTATGTGAAAAAATCCGAGGAAAAACCGAGGGCGGCCGCGACGACCGACTGCGGTGGCCGGAGGGGGGAAATTCCGTGAAAGTCTACGTGCCCAAAAACTGTGAACACTGCTACGGTCGGGGATGTTTGTGCGAGGAAGACATGAACTCTCTGCCCGCCGACTACCTCCTGAGCGAAGCGGAATATCAAGAGCTGTCGCCGCAAGAAAAGGAAGACTGGGTCCTGGTGTCCACCTGCGGCTGCAAGCAAGATTGACGATTATTCCACCCGTCGTTCACTCTCTGGCGACATCCCGAGCATGCTCCCCTGATTTTCTAGCTTTCATGCCCGCCGGCGTTATGGTGCCGCCGGGCCTACAAGAGAGGCCAACATAATGTATGCCGAGCCGGTTTTGGTGACAGGCTCCACCGGTTATGTCGGCGGCCGTTTGATTCCTCAGCTGCTGAACGCCGGGTACCGGGTCCGGGCCTTGGGTCGCTCGCTGGGGAAACTGCGTTGTCGCCCGTGGGGGGGACATCCTTTGGTGGAGTTGGCCAAAGGCGATGTTCTCGACCCGGCCTCCCTGGCTGCGGCGGCGCAGGGCTGCCGGGCCGCCTTCTATCTGGTCCATTCCATGCTGGCCGCACCCGGAACTTATTCGGAGACCGACCGCCGGGGAGCGCAGAACATGGTGGCGGCCGCGTCCGCAGCCGGGCTGGAGCGTATTATCTACCTGGGGGGGCTGGGAGAGAGCGATGATCCCCATCTGAGCGCCCACCTGCGCTCCCGCACCGAAGTGGCCAACATCCTGCAGGCCGGACCGGTGCCCACCACCTTTCTGCGGGCCGCCATGATTCTGGGGTCCGGGAGCGCCTCCTTTGAAATTTTGCGCTACCTGGTGGACCGGCTGCCGGTAATGGTCACCCCCTCCTGGGTGCGCAACCCGGTGCAACCCATCGCCATCAGCAACGTTCTCAATTACCTGCAGGGCTGTCTGGAGCATGACGAGGTTCTGGGACAGACTTTTGACATCGGCGGGCCCGAGGTCATCACCTATCAGCGGCTTTTCCGGATTTATGCCGAAGAAGCCGGGCTGCCCCGGCGTCTGATCATTCCCGTGCCGGTGTTGACGCCCCGGCTCAGCTCCCTGTGGATTCATCTGGTCACCCCGGTGCCGGCCGCCATCGCCCGTCCCCTGGCCGAGGGCCTGCGCAACCCGGTGGTCTGCAAGGACAGCCGCATCCGGGGGATCATCCCTCAGGAGCTGTTGGACTGCCGGCAGACCATCCGGCGGGCCCTGGAAAAGATCAAGATGCAGCAGGTAGACACCTGCTGGATGGATGCCGGGGTCACTCTGCCTCCGGAGTGGGTGGCCTGCGGCGACGCGCCCTATGCCGGCGGGGCCATTCTGGAATGCGGTTACCGGGTGCGCCTGCGGGCGACACCGGCGGAAGTCTGGGAACACCTGGTGAGCCTGGGGGGGGAGAACGGCTATTATTTCGGCACGGCGCTGTGGAAACTGCGGGGGTGGTTCGACCGGTTCATCGGGGGCATCGGCTTTCGGGGCGGCCGTCGGCATCCGCATCAGCTCCTGGTGGGGGACGCCGTGGACTTCTGGCGGGTGCTGGAGGTGGAGGAGGGCCGCCGCCTGATGCTGCTGGCCGAGATGAAACTCCCCGGGGAGGCCATTCTGGAATTCGCCCTGGAACCGGTGGCAGAGGACCTGGTGGAGCTGCGCCAGATGGCCCGTTTCCTCCCCAGGGGGCTGGGGGGAATTCTCTACTGGTACAGCCTGTACCCCTTCCATGAATACGTCTACAGCGGTATGCTGCGGGCGTTGGCCAACCGGGTGGGCCGTCCCCTGGTGGACGGGCCCCGGCGCCTGACTCCCCGGCTGCCCCAGACCTGCCCCCTGCCGCGGAACTGAGGGCGGGGGCTAAACCGGAAATTGCGCCGCGCGGTGGCCGGCCGGGGTGAGGCTCAAGAGGGTCCAGCCGCAGCCGGGACCGCCGTCGGGCTGGGCGGGGCAGGGTAGGGGACGCTGAGGCCCCGGGGTCCCCTGGCGCACATCGGGGAGGGCCCAGGCGGTGGCCGGCAGCCCCCGGAAAGCCAGATTCCCCTGGGAAAGGCGCAGGTCCTGATGCACGTGGCCGTGCACCAGGGCGACCCGGGAGAAGGGTGCCAGGAGTTCATGGACGGCGGCGCTGTCCCGGGTCCAGAAGTGCCAGGGCTGATAGAGCTGGTAGAGGGGGGCGTGGGACAGGACAACCACCGGACTCTCGGGATGCAGATTTACCAGGGCCTCCTGCAGCCACCGCCGTTGGCCGCGACCCACCGCAAAACCGGCCGGCTCCGACCGGGCCGGACGCCAACTCGTATCCATCCCCAGCAGGTGGATTCCCCGCCAAGATTCCGCAAAGAAGGGTTTGCCGAACAGCTTGCGCCAGGCGAGATCGGCGTCCTGCTCGCCCCGGAGGAGTCGCAGGGGCGGCTTGAGCCCCCGCAGGATTTCCCGTCCCAGGGCCAGGGCGTAGGGATCGCCGCCGTGGGCCAGATCACCCAGGAAGACCGCCAGGTCCGCCGGCGGGGTCAGGGCGTTGACGGCGTCCACGGCCCGGGTCAGGGCCACGGCCCGGGGGCCTGAAGGATTGCCGTTTTCCAGGTGGGCGTCGGTCAAGAGGGCCAGCCGCAGCCCCTCCCCGGATCGAGCCGGGGCCGCCGCCCAGGCCCACAGGTGGGGCAGGCTCCAGGCCAATGATCCCGCCGCCATGCCGAATCCCATTGTACGCAGGAAGTCCCGACGACGCATCGCTTTTTCCCCTTAGAGAACGCCCTTGGTGGATGGGGCGCCGGTGACCCGGGGTTCCGGGGCGGTGGCCTGGTCCAGGGCCCGCCCGGCCGCTTTGAACACGGCCTCGATGATGTGATGCGTGTTTTCGCCGTAGGGGACCAGGATATGCAGGGTCATGCCGCCGTGTTGGGACACCGCCCGCCAGAACTCCTGCACCAACTGGGGATCGAAGCGGCCGCCGTTGGGTTGAAATTGAACCTGATACACCAGAAAGGGGCGGTTGCTCAGGTCCACCGCCACCTGGGCCAGGGCCTCATCCATGGGCACCCAGGCCAGACCGTAGCGTTTGACCGTCGGTCGCTCCTGCAAGGCCTGCCGGAAGGCCATGCCCAGGCAGATGCCGATGTCTTCGACGGTATGGTGGTCGTCAACCTCCAGGTCGCCCATGGCCTTGATTTTCAGGTCGAAGAAGCCGTGAGCGGCAAAGAGGTGCAGCATGTGGTCGAGGAAGGGGATGCCGGTGTCCAGCTCCACCTGGCCGCTACCGTCGAACTCCAGTTCCAGTTCTATCTGAGTCTCTTTGGTGTGCCGCGAGATGCGGCTGTGCGGTGACATGCGATGCGTCTCCTGACGGAAGGTCGATGTCGTTGTTTTTTTCCTGAATTTCTTATATTATACCGGGGGGCATCGGTCAAGAGAGGAATTGTCCGGCACCGGATTAACCGCCGCGACCCATTACGATTGGACCGGGAAATCACTACATTAGGAGGTTGGTTTTGAGTATGCAGACATCGCCGCCACGTTCGAGACTGGCTCGACTATTGGCCTGGGTTATGGGTATGGCCCTCCTGGTGATGCCGATCTGGTTGCCGGCGGCGGCCGGCCAGCCGCAAATCTCCCCGGTTGAGACCACCTTTGACCTGGGTGAGGTCTTTGAGGACCAGGCCCTGAGTCACGGTTTTGTCATCAAGAACACCGGCACCGCACCCCTGGTGATCAAAGATATCGATCTGGATTGCGCCTGCAGCGCGGTGGACTACGATAAGACCATTGTGCCGGGCGGCAGCAGCACGATCACGCTTTCCATAAAACCCTACTCCGTGCTGCACCGGTTTTGCAAGAAGGCCACCGTGCTGACCAATGATCCGCAGAAGCCGTCGGTGGAGTTGCAGCTGTGCGGGAAGGCGCTGCCCTTCATAGAAATTCAGCCGGGGCATGTCATCCGGTTCCAGGGCGACCCGGAGAAGACCCAGCCAGCGGAAATCCGGCTGACATCCCACCAGGAGGCGCCGCTGAACCTCACCGGTTTCACCACCGACCTGGGTGACAAGGTCGAGGTGAAAATCGTCCCGGAGGTTCCCGGAAAGATCTTCGTCGTCCGGGTCAGCAACAAGGTTCAGCAAAATGCCGTGTACAAAGGCAAGATCGAACTGGCCACCACCAGCGACAAGCGGCCGAAATTAATCCTGCGGGTGTTCGCCGACCTCTATCCGCCGTCGGCGGTCAGTCCCTGATCCGAAGGCGCCGGAATTTCCTGCAAGGAGGAGGATGACGGCTGGGAAGCCGACGTCAGGAGGAGCTCGTTGAGGAGATTGTGGGCGAACTGGCGGAAGGCTCGCCGAGCCAGCAGAGGCGGCTCCAGGGGGGGCTGGCGGGGGCTGACCAGGACCGTAAAGGCCACTCGGTCCTGAAAGGCGAATACCACGTTTTCGCCTTGCGAGATGGCGCCGGAGACCAACAGGTCGGCGTGGCTTTTGCCGGTGAAAAAGCGGATAAAAGGCGACCTCAGGCTGAGATGGTCGATGGCGCCGGTCACGGCGCAGCCGGCCTGATCGCCGGCGACCCGCAGGCCGTTATCCGTGAGGGCGGCCTGCAACTCCTCCTGGAAGAGCTGCCCGGCCAGTTCCGGGTCGAGGCCCACCACCTCTCCCAGGGAGAAGGCTTCTATCCGGAAGAGTTGCATTTGCGGGGAGAAATCGGCAGCCCGGAAGAAACGGCTGAGGTAGTTGCCGGGTTGCAGCGCCAGGCCGGCGGCCTCCCCGGGTAAGGGCCGGGGCGTGCAGCCAGAGGCCAGGCACAGCGCCAGGAGCACCAGCGGCCAGGATAAGATATTCCGCCTCATGGCGTTTTCATATCACAATCCCGGAGAAAAAGACAAGTTTTGTGGTGCCCGGCGCATCCATAACGGACGACTTTGAAAAATCAGGGGCGGCAAGCGAACCCGCGGATGGAAAAAAGCTTGGGCCGGATGCCGGGAAAAGATATATAACCCCAGATAGGCAGTTTTTTCTTTTCATTTCCGAGTTCGAGCCATAAAGGGTAGATGTCCAGTTTGGAACGCATTCTGGTGGGCCTGGGGGCCTTGTTTTTTGTTCTTGTCATCGGCACGTTGGGCTATGTTTTTATTGAAGGGTGGCACTTTTTTGATGCGCTCTACATGACCGTCATCACCCTGACGACGGTGGGCTTTCAGGAAGTCCATCTCTTGTCGAGACCGGGACGGGCCTTTACCATTGTCATTGTTTTCATGGGCCTGGGTTTCATGTTTTATGTGTTGGGGGCGGTGGCCCAGGTCGTGGTGGAGGGACAAATCCGCGAGGTTTTAGGAAGGCGGAAATTGGAAAAGCTGATACAGAAAGTAAAAGATCATTATATTATCTGCGGGTTCGGCCGGATCGGGGAGATTATCGCCCGGCAGCTGACGGAAAAGGGCGTCCCCCTGGTGGTGGTGGAACACCGCCCCCAACTGGCTCAAACCCTGGAGAAGCTGAATTATCTTTATGTGTTGGGTAATGCCGCCCATGAAAACGTGCTGCTGGAGGCCGGTTTGGAGCGGGCCAAGGGCCTAGTGACGGCAGTGTCGTCGGACGCCGATAACGTGTATATCGTGCTGACGGCCCGCAGCCTCAACCCCAAGCTGTTCATCATGGCGCGTTCGGGAGAGGAAGGTTCGGAGCAAAAGCTTCTGCGGGCGGGCGCTGACAAAGTGATTTCTCCGTACGTCATCGGGGGCCGCCGCATGGCGCAGACCATTCTGCGGCCCACCGTCCTGGATTTCCTGGACGTCGCAGTCCACGGCGGCATGGACCTCAGCATGGAAGAAATTCCCGTGGGTCAGCATTCCCACCTGGTGGGACTGGCCCTCAAGGATTCCGGCATCCGCCAGAAACTGGACCTGATCATCGTGGCCATCAAACGGGCCGACGGGCAGATGGTCTTCAACCCACAGCCGGCCACGCAGATAATGTCCGGCGACACCTTGATAGCCCTGGGCGCCAAGGCCAATCTCGATAACTTGATAAAATTGTTGGCAGACTGACCGGAACCCATTCCCCGGCGGCATTTTCTGGCGGGCGACGCCGGGGAGGTATTAGAGACACGCACGGGGGACATTCCGAAGTTCGCAGGGAAGGAGGACGATATGGGCGCAGCATACATCGGTAAAGGGATAACGATAACCTATTACGGCCATTCCGCCTTTCACCTGAAAGGGCCGGGGGTTTCGGTCGTCATCGATCCCTGGATCGACAACCCGGTCCTGCAGACGCCGGTCAAGGCCCTGGGGCCGGTGAACCTCATCCTGGTGACCCACGGTCACGGCGACCACCTGGGCAACACCCTGGAAATCGCCCGGGAGACCGGCGCCACGGTGGTGGCTATCCATGAGCTGGCCCAGTATCTGGCCCGAAAAGGGGTAAGCCATTTTATCGGCATGAACAAAGGGGGAACCATTTCCGAGGCCGGCGTCAAGATCACCATGACGCAGGCGGTGCATTCATCCGTGGTGGAGGAAGGTGGCCAGATGATTCCGGCGGGGGACCCGGTGGGTTACGTGGTGGAGTTCCCCGGGGGACTGATCGTCTATCACGCCGGGGACACCGCGGTTTTCAAGGATATGGAGCTGATCCGGGAATTGTATCATCCCCAAGTGGCCATGCTGCCCATCGGCAGTCATTACGTTATGAACCCGGCGGAGGCGGCGGTGGCCTGCCGCATGTTGCAGCCGGAGATCGTCATCCCCATGCATTATGGCACGTTTCCGGTCCTCACCGGCACTCCGGAGGAACTCCAGACGGCCCTCACCGGAGTGCCGGGCATAACGATCATCGCCATGAAGCCGGGAGAATCGATAGAATAGAGCAGCCGGAGCGATCCGCAACCGATAGAACAAACCGGGAAACATCAACCTGTCAAGGCAGGGCTCTCATGGTTCGTCGTCAATACCGCTGGACATATCTGCCGCAGCTCCCGGAGTTGGTCTCCGGTCTCAGCGCCCGGCACCACGTGCCCGAACTGGTCGCTCAGATCCTCCTCAACCGGGGCCTGGCCGCCTCGGAGGACATTGAGGCCTTTCTGGATCCCAGCCTGAACCGCCTGCTGCCCCCCACTTCTCTGAAGGACATGGATCGGGCGGTGGCGCGGCTGGCAGAGGCCGTCAGGGGCTCGGAGCCCATTGCGGTATATGGGGATTACGATGTCGACGGGGTGTCGGCCACGGCGCTGCTGGTGGATTTCTTTCGCACCCTGGGAGTGCCTACCGAGAGCTTTATTCCCGACCGTCTGACGCAGGGATACGGTCTGCATGGCGCGATCCTGGCGGAACTGGCCAAGCGGGCGCGGGTTCTGGTCACTGTGGATTGCGGGATCAGCAACCGGGCGGAGGTGGCGGAAGCCTGCCGACTGGGGCTGGACGTCATTATAACGGACCACCACGAAGTCCCCAGCGAGCTGCCCGAAGCGGTGGCGGTGATCAACCCCAAGCGGTCCGACTGTGACTATGATTTCAAGGAGCTGGCCGGGGTGGGGGTGGCTCTTAACCTGATTTTGGGGATACGGACCCGTTTGCGGGAGATGGGCTGGTTCCGGGACCGTCCGGAGCCCAATCTGCGGGCCTACCTGGACCTTGTGGCCCTGGGGACGGCGGCGGACGTGGTGCCGCTCATCGGCGTCAACCGGATTCTGACCCATCAGGGGCTGAAGGTGCTTTCCGAGGGCCGACGCCCCGGCATAACCGCGCTGAAAGAGGTCGCTCGTCTGGGCGACCGCCCGGTGGCCCTGCGAGAGGTGATTTTCCGGCTGGCACCGCGGCTTAACGCCGCCGGCCGCCTGGGTCAGGCCCGGGGGGCCCTGGAACTCCTGCTGGCCGACGATCTGGGGCAGGGCCGAATCCTGGCCAGGCATCTGGACGGGCTGAACCAACGCCGCCAGGCTATTGAACGGGAGATTCTCCGGCAGGCGGAGGTCCGCATTCGGGGCGACAAACTCCAGGACCAGCCCGCCCTGGTGCTGGCGGGGGCGGACTGGCACCCGGGGGTGATCGGCATTGTGGCGGCGAAACTGGCCGACGCCTATCATCGACCGACGGTGCTCATCAGCATTCAGGGAGAGCAGGCGAGGGGTTCGGCCCGCTCCATCCCGATTTTCAACCTCTACGCCGGACTGTCCCGCTGCCGGGAGCATTTCCTGCACTTTGGCGGGCACCCGGCGGCGGCGGGCTTTACCTTGCCAACATCCCGACTGGATGCCTTTCGCGAGGATTTTCTAAGGGTGGTGGCGGACCGTCTGGGAACGGAGCCGGTGCAATCTCTGCTGGAGGTGGATGCCGAGGCCGAGCTGGCCGACATGAACGAGGAATTCTTCTTCCATTTGGACCGGCTGCGGCCCTTCGGACAGGGAAATCCGGAGCCGGTGCTGGCCTGCCTGGGGGCTGAAGTTCTGGGTTCCCGGGTGGTGGGGGAATCGCACCTGCGGATCAAATTGGGGACCAGGAAACACGTCATCGACGCCATCGCCTTTGACCGGGGGCGCCTGCATCCCCTGTCGGGATATGTGGACGTGGCCTTCAGTCCTCGGCTGGGGTATTTTCAGGGGCGACCGGCACCGGAATATCGGGTGGTGGACCTGGGGAGCGCCGCCGAGAAATAAAGCCGGCGAGGGAAGAAAAAGGCTGGAAAAGATTGTCCGGAGCCGGGCAATGGCTTGACACCCGGGCGGCCTTCTGATAAAAAATTGGAATTAGCCGTGGGGCTGTAGCTCAGTTGGGAGAGCGCTTGAATGGCATTCAAGAGGTCGTCGGTTCGACTCCGATCAGCTCCACCACGGAAAGCCAACGAAAGGCAAGCTTATGAATGATCAAGCTTGCCTTTCTGTTTTGTGAAAAAGGAGAAAGGTATGGCCAAATTTCTCTTTGTACTGACCAGGGGTCCGGAAGACCCGGTCCGCGCCGTCCGCAGCTTTCTGTTTGCCAAGCTGGCCGCGGAAAAGGGCCATGAGGTCAACGTCTTTTTGGCGGACGACGCGGTCTTGTATACCAATTTAGTTCTGCAGGATCGGGTCAAGGCGCCCACAGGGGACGAACTGAAGGGGTACATAAAGACGCTGCTGGAGAACGGCGGGACCATCCATGTATGCCGGCCCTGCGCCGACACCCGGTTGATCAGTGAAGAAGACCTCCCCAACGGCTTCAAGATGGCCTTGGGCTCGTTGGTCGTCGATCTGGCCGTGGATTCGAAGGTGTTCTCCTTCTGAGACCTCATGCCCAGCGGGCGGGGGCGGGTGCCAAGGGCCGTAGGCCCTTAGCCACTCCAGCCCCAAAGATATTAGAAAGAACTGAGCCGCAGTCTCTATTTTGACTGGTACCAGCGATTTTTCCCGGACAACCCCGGGGCACTTTGCAAGAGGCTCTATTATGAAGGCAAAATAACCGTAACCTGCACGACAACCGGATGATTACCCGACAAGCTGCCTGAAATCGTTTTGACTTTGCGGGGCCGGTAAATTCAAGCCGGCTAGCAGACAGCTTGACGCCCCCTTACCAGGCAAACACATGAAATCCCCAGGCCGGCAGAAGCACATAGAGGCCCCGCCTTAAGAGTTCGTCACCCTCCCTTTCATAGATAGCTTGACTCACCAGATCCTGCAGTGTCACCTTTTTTCCCCCAAGATCATTCCAAGGCAGGCGCACATAACACTGCCCCTCGGTGGGACCATAGTTCACCGCAATCAGCAGCCGTTCCCCCCGCTCCCCTTTCCAGGCAAAGGCCAGGAAGCGGTCCCAGGTTGGGTTTCCTCCCCACGCCTGGTGGATCTCGAGGAGTTGCCATTGTCCCTGCCGCACTTCGGGGCGTTTCAGCCAACCCAGCAACTGCTGGTAAAACTCCTGCAAACCGGGGTCAACCGGTTCTTCCGGGCGGCGGCCCAGGTGCATGGAGACCTTGATCCGGCGGCCCTCCAGCTGACCTTCATGAAAGAACCGCAAGCCAGGGGTAAGGTAGGTGATGACTGCTGCGGCCTGATGCACCGGTGGCGGAAAATTATGGGCCGCCCGGGGCTCGTCGTGATTTTCCAGGAATCTCGCCAGCCGGTTTTGATACGCCATATCAGCCCAGAGGTGAGGTCGCACTGCTGCGGCATTCCGGGACAGAAGACGATCGTAAAGACTCTTGTCGTAGCAATAGTCGAAGCCTTGCTGCATGAGAGTCCATTCCAAATTCCAGTAGACCTCTGCCATGAAAATAAAGCCTGGGTTCTTGGCCTTGACCCGCCCGATGGCTTCCGGCCAGAAAGATTCGTCCACGGGGGGTGAACCATCGGTGGGCAAAGATCGCTCCCCCCAAGTGCGCTGGAAGACCTCGGGGAGAACCAACATGGCCATGTCGCAGCGCACCCCGTCGGCGATTTCGGCCAGCTTGAGGAGCACCTGCGTCATCGCCTTCCTGAGGGCTGGATGGCGGTAGTTGAGCTGGAAGGTGTCGGGCCAGCCGGCGAAGTAGGGGTCACGGCCGTAGGCCAGGATAAGGGAGCCGCGGGGATGCTCAACCCGCCGATAATTATGGGGCTCCCGCTCCAGGTCGGCTTCGCTCCCCTGGATGTAGAACTCCGGATGGGCTCGCGCCCAGGGATGGTCCGGGGCCGTGTGGTTAGGCACAAAGTCCACGAGAAGTTTGAGCCCGCGTTTCCGGAGGCGCTCTTTCAGATCCCAAAGTTCGCTTTCTTGGCCGAAATCCCGGTGCAGGGCGTAGGCCGTGATGGCAAAGGGCGAGCCGCTGATGTCAGCTTGCGTAAAGCCGGGAAGCGTCGCCTGGAACTCCCGCAGCCACTCAGGGTGGCTCAAAGAAACCTCACGCCCCTCCGCGCCGGTCTGCCATAGGCCCAGGAACCAGATATAGTCGAAGCCTAAAGCAGCCATTTGGTCGAGGACGGCATTGGGGATGTCGGCGAGAGTAGCCGGACGCCCTAAATGTTCAGAGAGTTCCCGGAGCCACACCCGGGTGTTGATTTGGTAAAGGGAAGGGTAACGCACCATGTTAACACCCACCTAAAAGCTTCACCATCTCCCCCCCAGGACTTCGCCCCTGAGTAAGGACTGCACCCGAGAATATATGGTGAGAGGGAGGTCAGTTATTTCTACTTTCCGAGGAAACCTGGGATGCCCTGATGCTTCCGGGCCCAACCGAGGCGGCCGATCTCATTCCCGTTACCCTCTATTGGAGCAGCACCGGGCCGACTGTGCTTCTCTTTAGGTAATCCTGGGCGTCATAGTGGGCAAATATCCGGAGGAGCTTGGCTACGATGGCCGTCCAGCCGGTTTGGTGAGACGCCCCCAGTCCGGCGCCATTATCACCATGGAAATATTCATAGAAGAGAATATAGTCCCGCCAGTGGGGATCGCTTTGGAATTTTTCCGTCCCGCCATACACCGGCCGCCGCCCGGTCTCATCCCGGAGAAAGATGCGGCTTAAGCGATTGGCTAACTCCCGGGCTACTTCAAAGAGGTTCATCAGGTTGCCCGATCCGGTCGGACACTCGATTTTAAACCTGTCGCCATGGTACAGGTAATATGCCAACAAGGCCCGGATAATCAGAATATTCACGGGGAACCAGATGGGCCCCCGCCAGTTGGAGTTGCCCCCGAACAGGCCGGAGTCGGACTCTGCCGGCAGGTACTGCACCCGATATTCTTCGCCGTGCACCGTAAAGACAAAGGGGTGGTCGAGATGATAGCGGGACAGGGCGCGCAGCCCATAGGGGCTCAGGAATTCGTTTTCATCCAGCATGTGGGTCAGGACGCGCCGAATCTTGATTGGGTCCAACAGGGAAAAAATACTCCGTTTGCCTTCACCCCGGCAGCCCGTCCCGGTGGGATGGATACAATCCAGCAATTTCGGCATGCGTTTGAGACGCTTCCTGAATTTGGCGGTGGCCTTCGGCACCCAGTCCCGCATGTGGGGTTCAAATAAGCTGACCGCGCAGAAGGGCAGCAGCCCCACCATGGAACGCACCTTCAAACGCTGGGCGCTGCCGTCCGGCAAGCGCAGCAAGTCGTAGTAGAAGCCGTCTTCTTCGTCCCACATGGATTCCTTGCCGGGGCGATTCATGGCCGCGCCGATCCACAGGAAATGTTCAATGAACTTCAGCACCAGGGGCTCATAACTCGGGTCATGGGCATCCAGTTCCAGGGCGATCTGCATCATCATCTGGCAGTAGAAAGCCATCCAGGCGGTGCCGTCGGCCTGCTCCAAATAGCCGCCGGTGGGCAGCGGGGCGTTCCGGTCAAAGACCCCGATGTTGTCCAGTCCCAGGAACCCCCCTTCGAAGATGTTCTTGCCGAACCGATCCTTGCGGTTCACCCACCAGGTGAAATTGAGCATCAGCTTGCTGAAGGCGTTTTTCAGAAAATCCAGGTCTCCCTGTCCCCGCTGTTCTTTTTCGGCGGTATAGACGGAAATCGTCGCCCAGGCGTGCACCGGGGGGTTGACATCGCTGAAGTTCCATTCGTACGCGGGAATCTGACCGTTGGGATGGAGGTAGATCTCCTGTAGCATCAGGGCCAGTTGCTCCTTGGCGAAATCCAGGCCCACCGTGGCCAAGGTCACGGTGTGGAAGGCCAGGTCCCAGGCCGCATACCAAGGGTATTCCCATTTGTCCGGCATGGAGATGACGTCGTCATTGACCATGTGGAACCATTCCTTGTTCCGGATGCGGCGGCTGCCCGGTTGAAAAGGATCGGCCCCATGCTCCTCCAGCCAGATATCCGCGTCGAAATAATAGTATTGCTTGCTCCACAGCAAACCGGCCAGCGCCTGGCGCAGGACCCGGGCCTGGTCTTCAGTCAAGGCCGGCGGCGTGATGGCGGCGTAGAGCTCATCCGCCTCCCGCAGGCGGGCGGCATACGTGGCGTCGAACTCCGGCCCGAAGGCCGCCGCCTCCGGATGGCGGTCCAGGAGGCGCAGGCGAATGACCTGCTCGCCGCCGGGCGGGACCGTGACCTGATAATGGGCCGCGGCTTTGGTGCCGGCCATCTCGGGATTGACGGCCGCCGTGTCGCCGTGCACCAGGTAGTTGTTGATGCCGTCCTTGACGTAGGGGGTGCGGTTGGGGGTGCCGAAAAGACGCTCATTATTGGTTTCGTTCTCCGTGAACAGAAGCGTCGGCTCACCCTCACAGGCCAGAAAGCGCTCGCCCAGCGTGGGGTGGCTGGCCGCGATGAGTCTCATGCCCTCGGGGCTTTGGCCCTGCTCCAACAGCGGCCGGGGCGCTCCCTCGCTCCAGGACCAGGTATTGCGGCACCACAGGTGCGGCAGCATGTGGACCAAGGCCGCCTCCGGGCCCCGGTTGGCCACCGTGATCTTGATGAGGATATCCTCCGGCGCGGCCAAGGCATACTCCACGAAGACGTCGAAGTAACGGTCCTCGTCAAAGACGCCGGTATCGAGGAGCTCGTACTCCATCTCATGCCGGGTGCGGCGGCGGTTGGTCTCCGCCAGGTCGGCGTAGGGATAGCTCGCCTGGGGATACTTGTAGAGGTATTTCATATAGGAGTGGCTCGGGGTGTTATCCAGGTAAAAATAATATTCCTTGACATCCTCGCCATGGTTGCCTTCGGCGTTGGTGAGCCCGAAGAGGCGCTCCTTGATAATGGGGTCCCGGCCATTCCAGAGGGCCAGGGCAAAACACAACCTCTGTTTGTTATCGCAGATGCCCCCGATGCCGTCCTCTCCCCAGCGGTAGGCCCGGGAGCGGGCCTGGTCATGGCTGAAATAGCTCCAGGCGTCGCCGTTGTCGCTGTAATCCTCCCGCACGGTGCCCCATTGGCGTTCACTCAGATACGGCCCCCACTTTTTCCACGGCGCTTTGCCCTCCCGGGCTGCTTGCAGGCGCAGGTTTTCTGCTATCATGGTTACCATGATCACTCCGAAGTTTGAGTTCCCTCTCGTCTTGGCGATGCCAACCCTATGGTTTCGGTTGCAGCGGCAATGAGCTCACCCCGCAGGAGGAAAGAACGGTTCTGGTGATGTGCATTCCCCTGTTGCGGTTATCATTATTTCGGCACTTCTCGGTATGAGCATTAGCTGAACTTCCTCCTTCGGGGGCCGTAAATTTTCAGGCTTCGTATCCCCTGTCTGGGGAAAATTCCGACGGCTTGGTGACGCGGTCTACAATTCCTGCGGATATGCAACGAAAACCGGATCATCCAGCGCCACGGCTATCAGACCCCAGCCCAGGTCCGGCGGCAACAACTTCAGGCCCTGCTCCTGCGGCCTGGGGTAAGCTTGCGCGGTGTCCAAGAAACTGTGGACCGTTATATGCGACAATAGATTTTATTACTCAGCTCAGAAGACAGATGAATGAAGAACAGGGCAGGGCTGCTTGGGGGAGAGGGGGCCACGGGTCTGACCCCCCGGCCAGCCCCGCAAGTTAAACTTTTAAATGCGCCGAGCCATATTTAACTTCGAGGCAAGGATAACCTGCAGCACAACCGGGGGACAGTCCGGGGACATAAAAAGCCCCCCTTTTTGGGGGGCTTCTCCTGAAATCATTAATAGATTTTGGGGTGAGCGACGGGATTTGAACCCGCGGCCACCGGGGCCACAACCCGGTGCTCTACCACTGAGCTACGCCCACCACATAGGGTTGTATGTATCATACCGCGGGTTGCTTGACAACCTTCTTTCCGGATTTCAGCGTCTGTTGCCGAAGGCTTGATCAGCCGGCCACCGGCAGGCCCAATTCCTTTTTAAAGGTGTCCAAACCAACTTCATCGATGATCTTGCCGAGGCGCTTCTTTTTCCCGGTTTGAGCGAACCAGTCCAGAACCTGGGCGGTCAGATCGTAGACCTCGCGGTCATTCAGGTCGGTGGCTATCACGTCGCCCAATCGGGGGTTGATGCCGGAAACATAGCCTCCGGCGTAGACCCGCCAGCCGTTCTTGAAACCCACCAACCCCAGGTCTTTGATGGCGGATTCGGAGCAGGAGTTGGGGCAGCCGGACACTCCGATCTTGAATTTATAGGGAAGTTGCATGCCGTGGTATTTGCTATCCAGGTGCAATCCGACCCCCACGGCGTCCTGGAGGCCGATACGGCAGAAACTGGTGCCCGGGCAGATCTTGATGGAGCGCACACACAGACCGATGGCGGCGCCGGGGATCAGGCCCAGATCCTGCCAGACCTGATCCAGTTCCTCTTCCTTGAGGCCGACGATGGCCACCCGTTGGGCCGAAGTGAGCTTGATGGCCTGGGCCCCGTATTTTTCCGCGACATCGGCCAAACGCCGCAGCAGGTTAAAGTCGGTGACGATCCCCCCCGGAATGTGGGGGGCGATGGCAAAGGTCGCTTTATCTCGTTGCAGAATGGCTCCCTTTTCCAGGATATCTTCTGCCATGGATTTCCTCCCTCATCAGCATGTTGAAGTTTGCTGGCCAGTGGTTTCAGGGGAGCCGCAGGCGGTTATTCCTGCACCCGCACCCAGGTGGCCTGGGGCCCTTTCTCCCCGCTTTCCCACGAGAGCTTCACTTTCTGGCCCACCATCAGGTCTTCGAAAACGCCCTTTTTGACAGCATTGGCGTGGAAATAGATTTCCTGGCCATCGCTGGTGGCAATGAACCCGAAATCATCTTCCGGAAAGAGGCGCACAATCTTGCCCCCCAGGGAGCCCTCTTCATGGAATTTGACCTTTTTCTGCTTGGTGTCGGAATTGTCTTGCAGCCGTCTATCCAGGACGTCGAAGGCCTCGACAATGAGCGGCATGACCAGTTCTCCCTGTCGGGTGACCGTCAGAACATTCCCCGGCACTCCGGCCACCACGCGCATCTCAAACATCCCTTTACGGTGGTGCGCCGTCCCGATGATTTCGACCCGGGCGTGTAAAATAGGATCATTATATCGTCGTTGCAGACGGGCTAATTCTCCTTCGATTCTTTCCTTCCATTCGGGCAGCAATTCCACGCTGCGCCCTTCAATGCGGACATCCAGAGGAAGCATCTTTTCCCCTCCTTATTCATTAGCCATTTTATGTAACAAACTCACGGCGGTTTGTCGATCATAACTCTGTCGTTGGGGACCGCTAATTTTACAGAGCGATATTTGCCCCCCTGAGGGCTCCTACGGTTATCCTCTTATTCCCACTCTTTACTTTGGCCGCCGTGCAGATTATGTTATGAACAGGATGCCTTGCTCGGCCGCATCACGTCTAGGGGAGGAAGAAGCATGCACGAGGCGGGATTTTATGAAAAATTGCCGGAATCCAAGGTTCAGTGCCACCTGTGCGCCCACGAATGTCGGATCGATCCCGACAAGCGGGGGTTATGCATGGTGCGGGAGAACCGTGAGGGGACGCTGGTTTCTTTGGTATATGGCAAAATCATTGCGGAAAATATAGATCCCATTGAGAAAAAACCCCTTTTTCATTTTCTGCCCGGCTCCACTTCTTTTTCTATAGCCACGATCGGGTGCAATTTCCAGTGCGAGCATTGCCAGAATTTCGATATTTCGCAATACCCCCGGGCCCACAAGCCCGAGATCATCGGCCGGGAGCGCTCGCCAGCCGATATAGTTGCCCAGGCTCAGGCAGCGCGTTGCGCCACCATTTCCTACACCTATACGGAGCCCACCATTTTTGGTGAATTCGCTTTTGACACCGCCCGGCTGGCCCGGGAGCAGGGCATTCGCAACGTCTTCGTCTCCAACGGTTTTATGACCAAAACGTCGGCCGCGGCCCTGGCGGAAGTTATCGAGGCCGACAATATCGACCTGAAGAGCTTTTCCGAAGAATTTTACCGCAAAATCTGCAAGGCCAAGCTCCAGCCGGTGTTGGACACCATTGTGGATCTGAAGAGCCGGGGGGTATGGCTCGAAGTAACCACCCTGATCATCCCCGGCCTGAACGATACTGACCAAGAGCTGAAGGATATCGCCACGTTTCTCCAGGGGGTGAGCCCCGACATTCCCTGGCACGTATCGGCTTTTTACCCCACGTATAAGATGCTGGACCGCCCCCCCACTCCGGCCGCCACCCTGCGGCGGGCGCGGGATATCGGGTTGGAGGCGGGTGTGCGCTACGTCTACACAGGGAATATACCGGGAGAAAATGGCGAGAATACCTATTGCGCCGGTTGCCGGGAGTTGCTGATCAACCGGATCGGCTACCGGATACGGCAAAATCGGCTCACTGCCGGAAAATGTCCCTCCTGCGGGATGGCCATCGCCGGGGTTTGGCAATAAAACGGGGCACCAGAACCCCGGGCTCCATAAAGATATGGGCCCCGGGTCATGCCTTCCTGAACACCTTCAATCAACGACTTGCGCCTGGGTTTGCATCTTCTGGAGGAGGGCGCCGAAAGACTCCGTCTGGATCACCCGTCCGAATTGCCGCTTGTAGTTATCGAGGATGCTCACTCCGTCCACCAACACATCATACATGGCCCACCCGCTGCCCCGGGTTTTCAGGAGGTATTCCACCGAGATCTTTTCGTTGGGACGCACGATCTCGGTTTTGACCCGGGCGGCACCGCTTGCCGGGGTTTCTCCCAAGTATTTGATATTTTCCTGTTTGAGGAAATTCAACACCAGGCGGGTGTAGGAGGCCTGGAAGAGACGGCTGAAGACATCCTCAAACTGTTGCCGCTGGCCGCCGGACAGACCATTATAGGCTGATCCCAGGGATTCCCGGGCCATCAGGGGAAAATCGAAGTTTTCCCGGATGATGATGCGGATGGACTTAGCCCGTTCAGCCTTATGGGCCTCTCCTTGCAGGCCGGGGTTGCCCTGGATCGTCATAACCCGGTTTAAAATATCCCTGATAAAATCGGTGGGGCTACCAGCCAGGGCTTCCAGGGGAAAGGCCAGGAGGAAGAGCAGCCCCAACCACGTCAGGACAGGGCGAGCGCCGATCGTCATTATTTCTCCTTCGGGATTGAGACAGGGGAAGCGCCGGCGCATTGGAAACAGGAGTTGACGGAAAAACGCTCACTCCGTTTCTTTTCCAGCAGGCGCAGGATAGCCGGCAGGACGCTCAGAGAGGCCAGGAGCACGCTCAAGCTGCCGACGGTGGCCAAGAGCCCCAGACTGAAGGTACCTTGATGTCCGGAGACCATCAGACTGCCGAACCCGGCGGTGGTGGTCAAGGCTGCCAAGGCTACTCCTTTGGCGGTGCTGGCCGGGAGCGTGATGGCCCGGGCGGAGGCCTCCAGCTTCCAGCGGGCCAGAATAATAATACCGAATTCAATACCCTCCCCTAAAATCAGGGGCAGGAACAGGACGTTGGCCTGGTTAAAGCTGAGATCCAGGAGCCACATGAGGTTGAGCGTCCAGCCGGTGCCCACGAGCAAGGGGATCAAGGCCAGCAGAGTCAATTTGAGGTCCCGGAAAAAGATCACCAGCATGACGGTGATGCCCAGCAATCCCACCCCCACGGCCCACAGGCAGGCATTCCGGAAGGAGGAGGTGAAGACGTAGAGCAGGACCGGCTCCCCCACGACATCCGGGTCCACCCGGCGCAAATCCGCCACAAATTTAGCCAGGGTGGACATGTCCCAGATATCCTGCGCCGGGAACACCCGAATGAGATAGCTTCCCTGGGGGCTTGAAAACCTCTCCCGCACTGTTTCCGGCAGGTCCTCGATAACCGGGACCTTGGAGAAGATATTGGCCTTGAGCAGGTCCCACTTCTCTTTCAGGTCGGCGCTGAACTTACCTTCGAACTGCGTCAGCCGGGCGGCGACGGCGGAGCCAGGGTTCTCCAGCACGCTGAGCAGGCGACCCAGCAAATCCACGGCTTCCTGCACCTGACGGCGCAAGTCCTCTTCCCTGACGGAAATGTTGTCCAGGGCCTGGGAGAGTTTAAACTTGATCCGGCTCAGGGTGACGGCCAATTCCGCCGGAGAGGTGGCTGCGGGAGGGTGGGCGGCGAAGTCGATGGGGGCGAAAAGCGGCTGTAAATCCTCCAGGATAGCCAGTTTGGCCCGGCCGTTCTCCGGGAGAAACGACAGGATCGACTCCACGTGGGAAACGGTGGGGAGGCTCTTTAAGGCCCGGGCCTTTTCCGTGATCTCCTGGGGGGAACTCACCATCATGGCGCCATAAACGCTGGAATACCGCGATCCGGCCAATAATTTCAACTCCCACACCACCGATTCGGTTTTGGGGTTCTGGAGATTCAGGGGATTCAGATCAAAGGGCACGTGGCGCAGATTATAGCCGCCGAGAAGCATGAGTCCCAGCCCCAAAGCCGCCACGAGGGCCGGCCGCCGCCATTGCAAAGACAGAAACGGCCGAGGATGACCGGGGGCGCCATTGAACTGATAACTGTCCCGGCAGCGTTCAAAAAGCACCACCAGGGCGGGTTGCACCACCAGGGTGACGACCAGCATCAGAATAATCCCCGCCATCAGGATCAGCCCCAATTCCGCCAGACCTTTGAAGCCGGTGAAGATCAGGGGCATGAAGGTGGCTGCCGCGGCCAGGGCTGCATAGGTGATTCCCGGGGCGCTGTTCTTCAACGTGGAAACCAGGTGGGCAAGCTGACACCGACTGCCGTTCTGCTCCTCCTCGAGCCGACAGAACCAATGGATGCCGTAATCTATGGTCATCCCCAACATCAGAGGCGCAAAGATCATGGACAGCAGATTCAGATGCCCGACGAGCACCGTCGCCATGCCGAAGGTCCAACAAATGCCGATGACCAGGCACAGTCCCTCCACCAGAGTGCGCTTGACGCTGCGGAAGAAGAGGATCAACAGGAGCAACTGGCTGACCAGGGAAAGCCAGGTGGCCAGGGTCATATCCCGGAGGGCCTCGGTCATTTCGTCCACTTCCAGGGCCTCGGACCCGGTCAGCCCGACGATGATGTCCGGGAAGCGGGCTTTCACCTGGGCAATGGCCTGCCGCAACAAGGCCACGCTTTCCTGGGAGGCGCTGAAGTTGCCTTCCGGAGTGGATACCAGGAAGAGCAGGTACTGGTCGTTATCCGTGAAGAAATAGCCTTCCTCCTCCCAGTTGCCGAATCCTTGGGGAAGCAGGGCGGCCAGGGGGGAGGCGTAGGCGCCGCCTTCCAGGAAACGCTGGAGGCTCCCCAGGGCGCCGTTCAGCAGCTTCAGGTCCGGGAGGGCCTGGGTCCCCGGCTCCTGCAGAAAATCGGTGAACAATTCCCCGATCATGGCCCGGGTCATCTCTTCATTGATGACCTGGAAGAACCGGTTCAGGCTGGGGTCAGCCGCCAGGCCGGTAATGAGCTGGCGCTGGTCCCCCAGTTTCTGCTTCAACTCCTGGAGATCGGCCGGTTCCAGATATTGCAGGACGTAGGGCCGCATCGGCGCGATGTCGATCCGGTAGAAGAGTTCGGAAAAGTTCCGGGGATGTTGTCGCAAGACGTCGGCCAGGGCCTCGGCAAAGGCGATGCTGCGGCGGCGGTCTTTATTCTCCACCACCACCACCAGGCTGTCGCGGCTGCCGAACTCCTGTTCCATCCGGTTCTTCAGTTCGATGAGCTTTTGGTCCCGGGAGATCAGATCGCTCCGGTTGGTGCGGAAGGTGAGATGGGTAACGGTATAGTACACCGACAAGGCGGTGAACAGCATCGCCATGATAACAATGGGCCAGGCTCCCTTGTGGAGGAAGCGCCCCCAGAGTTGGGCAGTGGAGCCGGGGGAATCTTTATCCGACAAGATTTTTCCTTCCCGCATGAGTCACGCCGTTAGAGGACATTCCCCGAATCGCGTCTAAGGTGTGGGCCCGCCGCAGCGGGTGGGCCGTTCGACCTTAAATCGCCTTTTATATCATTTTTTCCAAGTCATGCCTATAGATATTTCGCCCCGGGCGCCAGTCAAGCAACCCGGACATTGCAATGAATATCGGCACTTGAGGGGAAATACTTTATTCCGGGCCACCGACTGATGAGGCAGTCCTCCGGGAGCCCGAAAATACAGGCTAACAACATGAACGGGCGTCGGGCCTTCCCCGGGGGAAGGCCCGACGCCCGCGCCGTCATTCCAGCAGTGCACCGAATCAGGGTGTTTTTTCCATGTACTCGCTGATCTTGCTCCTATAGGCGCCGGTGGCCTTATCGAGTTTGGCGACGGCGAAGTTGTATTCGTAGAGGCTCATCAGATAGTCGCCCCGAAAGGCGCCGTATTTCTCGAATCCCTGGAAGAGATCCTCCAGTTTGGCCAGTCCCATGTCGTAATTGCTCAGAGAGGTGATGAGCCAGCGACGGGCGTTGACGTAGGACTTTTCCAGGTTGACAGACTTTTTGTAGCCCTCCTGGACCTTGCCGTAAGCCTGGGCGACTTCAATGGGAATGCCCATCACCGCGGTTTCCTGGGTGTGCTTGAGCTGTTGCAGTTCCGCTCGGGCCTGGGCGATCTTGGCCTTGGTGATGCCGAAATCCCAGTTCCATTTCACCCCCAGCACGGGCATGGCGTAATGGGCGTTAAAGATATCGAAGGCATAGGGATCCCGGGATTTTTCCCGGCCGGGGGCGCCGGCCAGGGCACCCACCACCGCCAGGAAGGCGGAGGGGTAGCGATCGGCCTTGGCGGCCTGGACCAACAACTCCCGGGCCTTGAGGCCGTGTTTCAGTTGGGCGAACTCGGGCCGCAGTTCAAAGGCCTGGTTGACATACCGGTCGAGGGTTTCCGGCGGCTTGGCGGGGGAGGGCAGCTCCTGGGGGACCCGGAAATCCTCGCCCGGGCCGTAGCCGATGAGGCCCTTGAGGGCGGTGTAGGCGATTTTGGAGCCTTCTTCGGCCTCGGCGCCGAATTTGCCGATGGCCCCCTCATACATATTGACCCGGTAGAGATCGGATTCGCTGACGTTTTTCGACCCCACCTGCAGGGAGCGCTCCACCCGGCGGCGGATGTCGTTCAGATAGGTTTTGGCCTCCTGTACGGCGTCCTTGCCCTGGTTGGCCAGGATCAAGCCGTAGTAGGCCTCGGGGATGCGGATGTAGACATCCCCTTGCTTGGCGGCCACCGCGGCTTCCTTGACTCGGATGTTGTTTTCGGCGGCCTCCTTGCGGTAAGCGATCTTGCCGAAGGTGTAGAGCGGTTGGGTCAGGGTAAAGTCCAGCCGGCCAAAGACATTCATCCCGTGGAGGCGGGTAGCCGGGTCGGGATAGACCAAGCTGCCGTTTTCCACCCGGGGCTGGCGGGCGTTGGGCACGACCCCGCCGCTCCCCACCAATTCAAATTGGGGGAAGTAATAGCCTTTGGCCTCGTTGCGCTGTTCGGCGGCAAAGGTTACTTCACTTCTCGAGGCCTTGACCTCCGGGCTAAACTTCAGGGCCAGGGCAATGAGTTGGGGCAGGGTCAGCTCCGGCGGCTCCTGGGCTGCGGCCTCCCCCGCCGGCAGCCAGGCGCTGACAAACCCCGCCAGCATCAGGGCTATTAACGTGCGACGCATAATCCCCTCCTTTTAAAAAGCGAGCAAACGAAAAAAACATTTTTCCCCTGGTTAATATCTTAGCAGGGATATTGCAGATAAGCATCTAATTTTTCAAGCAGGTGCGAAATAAATTGAATTTTTTGGGGGTGCCATTTTGGGGGTTCCCCGTTTTTTTTTCAGGGATGCCGCGCCGGATTTTCTCAGCCCGCGGTTTATATCAGGTAAAGGCGGTTAACACACCGATCATCTTGAAGGAGGAAACAGATAATGCATCAGAGCACGGGCAAGAAGAAGATTTTCACCCTGCTGGTGGTGGGCGTCCTGGTGTTGGGCATCGGCGCCACCGGGGCCCTGGCCCGAGGTTGGGGCATGGGCGGCGGCCACCGGGGCTACATGGGCGCCGACCCGCAGCAGGCGGCGCAGATGTTCGACCTGCACGAGAAATTCCGGAACGAGACCGCCGGGCTGCGCAAAGAGATGGCCGTCAAGCGGGCGGAGCTGGGCGCCCTGTGGCGGGAGAAAGAGCCCGACGCCAACAAGATTCAGGCCAAGCAGAAGGAACTCAACGCCCTGCGGGACAAGATGCAGGAAAAGGCCGTGGGCCACAAGCTGGAGATGCGCAAGCTCTGCCCCCAAGGCTTCGGCGGTAAAATGGCCTGCTATGGCCCCGGCATGGGCATGGGCCGCGGCATGGGGATGGGCCCCGGCGGGCCGCCCCTGGACAACGAGTAATCTAACCCCCCCTCTTGGTTAGCTGATAACCCTGTCCCTCAACAAACCACTTAACCTCCCTAGACCGACGGGGTGCGACTTGGAGCCGCACCCCGTTTTTTATGGACACCGGCGCCGGGAGACGGCAAGGAAACTGGCAAGCGCCCGGCGCGCCCCAGATCCCGGTCAAGGGGGGGCGGTCCGGGCGGTGTCAGGGTTTCCGGCCCTCCGGGGCGCCCCGCCGCTCAAAACAGGTCTTGGAAAAATCCCCTTTTAATTCAATAGCATAGCTTCCATTAAAGCAGGCCAGGCAGAAGCCCCGGGGGGCCATGCCGGTGGCGGCGACCATGCCCGCTTCGCTTAAGTAGCCCAAATAGTCCAGCCCCAGGTAGTCCCGGATGTCGTTGACGGACTGGTGGGCGGCGATGAGCTCCCCTTTGCTGGAAAAGTCGATGCCGTAGTAGCAGGGAAAGCGGTGGGGCGGGCAGCTCACCACCATGCTGACGGAGCGGGCGCCGGCCTCGCGCAGGGTTTTGACCCGGGTGCGGGAGGTGGTGCCCCGGATGATGGAGTCCTCCACCACGATAACCTTTTTATCCTTGAGGAGCTCCCGCACCGGGTTGAGCTTCACCCGCACCGAGAAGTCCCGCATGCTCTGGGAGGGCTGGATGAAGGTGCGGCCCACGTAATGGTTGCGGATGACCCCCATTTCGAAGGGGATGGCGCGGGCTTCGGCGTAGCCCAGGGCGGCGTAGGTGCCGGAGTCGGGGAAGGGCATAACCAGGTCGGCCGAGAGCGGATGCTCCCGGGCCAGCTCCTGCCCCAGGCGCTTGCGGATCTGGTAGACGTTGTGGCCGAAGATGGTGCTGTCGGGGCGGGCGAAATAGATGAACTCGAAGATGCAAAAAGCGCTGGTCACCGGCTCGAAGGGCCGGTAAGAATGGACGCCGGCGTCGTCCAGGACGACGATTTCGCCGGGGGCCACGTCCCGGAGGTATTCGGCCTGCACCAGGTCGAGGGCGCAGGTTTCGGAGGCGATGACCGCGGCCCCGTTGAGGCGGCCCAGGCACAGGGGCCGGAAACCGTGGGGGTCGCGCACCCCGATGACCCGGTCCTTGGTGATGAGCACCAGGGAATAGGCCCCCCGAACCTCCTTCAGGGCGGCGATCAGGGCTTCGATGATATCACCGCGGTTGTATTTGGCCATGAGGTGAACGATGACTTCGGTGTCCATGGTGGACTGGAAGATGGAACCCTGCTGCTCCAGGCGATGACGGACCTCCAAGGCGTTCACCAGATTGCCGTTGTGGGCGATGGCCAGGGCCTGGCCGGCATGATGCACCAGGAAGGGCTGGGCGTTGACCAGCCGGGTCAAGCCGGTGGTGGAATAGCGCACATGGCCGATGGCCAGGTGGCCCTTGAGGGAGTCGAGGATGGGCTGGTTAAAGACCTCGGCCACCAGGCCCATGCCTTTGTGCTGTATGACATGTTGGCCGTCGGCGGCGATGATGCCGCAGGACTCCTGGCCGCGGTGCTGCAGGGCGTAGAGGCCGAAATAGGCGAGCCGGGCGGCCTCGGGGTGACCGTAAATGCCGAAGATGCCGCAGTATTCCCGGGGGCCGGGGGCCGGGGGCCGGTTGGGAGCCGGTAAAGATAGGATATTCATATAGTTACCTGGGTTATGCATTTTGCGTTCACGTTCGGGCCGCACCTGAAGAATAAACCGCGAAAATAAAAAGGCAGGAGGCCGGGGCGTCCCGCTTTTTGCTATAGATTAGCAGAATTTTTGGAAAAACAACAGCAGATTTTTCCGGGCGAGGACACCCCGGGCCGCGGGCGGAGAGCGACCGGGGGAGGGGGCCAAGGGCGCGGGCGGAGAGAGGCCGGGGGAGGGGGCCAA
>CAYRYV010000029.1:0-42771 GCA_964428565.1 uncultured Desulfobacterales bacterium
CCGCGCAACGGCCCCCGATTTTCCAGGGCAGCTCAGGGGGGGAGACGGCGCCGGGGGGCAAGGCCGGCGATGACGGCCGGGAGGGCTCAGGCGGGGACGGCCAGGAGGCGCTCGCCTTCCAGAGCCACCAAGCGCACGGGCCGGATGGTATTGATCCAGCGGCGGGGTCCGGGGAGCAGCAGGCGCAGATAGTTGTCGGAGAGGGCGGTTAAGCGGCCGGAGGCGTCGGGGGCGTCTTCGATGACCGCTTCGACCTGTTGCCCCACCATGCTTTGGTAGAAGTGCAGCTTTTTGCGGCGTCCCAGGTCCCGCAGGAGGCGGGCCCGGGCCTGCAGGCGGGCCGGGGGGAGGACGCCGGGGAGCGAGGCGGCGGGGGTGCCGGGGCGGGGCGAGTACGGGAAGACATGCAAGTAGGCCAGGGGGAACTCGTCGACGAGGGCGCAGGTGGTGGCGAAGTCGTGGTCGGTCTCGCCGGGAAAGCCCACCATGACGTCGCCGCCGACGGCGGCCGCCGGGAAGAGTGAAAGCACCTGGGCGACAATCCGGCGGTAGTCCGCCGGGAGGTAGGGACGCTGCATGGCGGCCAAGACGGCGGCGGAGCCGCTTTGCAGGGGGAGGTGGAAGTGGGGGCAGAAGCGGGGCCAGGCGGCCAGGCGGGCCAGCAGCGCCGGGGTGACGTCCAGGGGTTCCAGGGAGCTGAGGCGGAAGCGGCAGGGATAGGTCCGGGCGGCCAGGGCGTCCACCAGGGCGGTCAACTCGGGGCGGCCGGGGAGATCGCGGCCGTAATGGCCCAGGTGGATGCCGGTGAGGACGATTTCCGGAAACCCGGCGGCCGCCAGGCGGTCGACCTGGGCGAGGACCTGGGGGAGCGGCAGGCTGCGGACCGGTCCCCGGACCCGGGGGACAATGCAATAGCTGCAATGGCTGTCGCAGCCGTCCTGAATCTTCAGGAAGGCCCGGGTGCGCCCCGGGAAGGAGTCCAGGGGCAGGGGACCGAAGACCGCGGGCCCGCCCAGGCCGTCCACCTGCACCACCACGCCGGAGACGGGGCGGGGGGCGGTGAGGAAGGCGGTTAGGTTCGTTTTCTCCCGGGTGCCCAGGACCCACGCTACTTGGGGGAGGGCGGCGAGTTCGACGGGGGCGCGTTGGGCATAGCAGCCGGTGACGGCCACGGCCGCGGCGGGGGCCTGCCGGGCCACCCGGCGGATGAACTGGCGGGCCTGGCGGTCGGCGGCGGCGGTGACAGTGCAGGTGTTCACCACCACCAGGGAGACGGCGGCGTCGAAGGTGCCGACCTGCCACCCGGAGGAGGCCAGGCTTTGGGTCAGGAAGGCGGATTCGCACTGATTGACCTTGCACCCGAAGGTGACGACGGCGGCACGCGGCATGGCAGGGTCGGCGGTCATGGCGTCAGGGCAGGGGGGCCTCGATCCAGCCGCCCCCCAGCAGGCGCTCGTCCTGGTAGAAGACCGCGGCCTGGCCGGGGGTGACGGCGGCCTGGGGGAGGGCGAAGAGCACCCGGAGGCGGCCGTCGGGCTGGGGTATAATGCGGCAGTCCACTCCGGGGTGGCGGTAGCGCAGCCGCACCCGGGCGGTAAAGGGCTCCCGGGGAGGAGGCCCCAGCCAATGGACGTCGGCGGCCAACAGGCCGGCGGAGAAGAGTTCGGCCCGGGGGCCCACCACCAGGCGGTTGGCCGGCGGGTCCAGGGCCAGGACGTAGTAGGGATGGGCGGCGGGCAGCCCCAGCCCCCGGCGTTGGCCGACGGTATAGTTTTCCAGGCCCCGGTGACGGCCCAGGACCCGGCCCCGGCGGTCCACGATGTCGCCGGGCTGATCGAGTCCGGGGCACTGCTGGGCGTGGAGAAACTCCCGGTAGGATCGCTGGGGGATGAAACAGTTATCCTGGCTCTCGGAGGTCTGCAGATAGGGTTCCAGGCCCCAGCGGCGGGCGTGGGCGGTCACGGCGGCCTTGGTGAGGCCCCCCAGGGGAAAGACCAACTGGGGCAGGAGGGCCGGCGGCAGGCGGTGGAGGAAATAGGACTGGTCCTTGGCGGGGTCGAGGCCCTGGAGGAGGGCGGTCTCCCCGCCGGGCAGCGCCGCGGCGCGCACATAATGGCCGGTGGCGAGATACGGGACGCCCCAGGAGCGGGCGAGCTCCCGGAGGCGGGCGAACTTGATCAGGGCGTTACAGCGGACGCAGGGATTGGGAGTGCGCCCCTGACGGTAGCCCTGCAGAAAGTAGTCGATGACCAGGCGGTGGAAGTCGGCGTGCACGTCGATGATGGTGAGGTCGAGGCCGTGGCGGTGCGCGAAGGCCTGCAGGGAGTCGGGAACCCGGTGGACGGGGGTAAGGCGCAGATGGACGCCCCCCACCCGCCAGCCTTGCCGTTTCAGGAGGACGGCGGCGACGGCACTGTCGAGGCCGCCGCTGAGGGCCACGACGATGTCTCCGGCAGGGGCGGTCAAGACCACATTTCCGGGGCGGGCGGCAGGCTGCAGCGCCCGGGGAAGCGGGTTGGAGTTAAATTGCTGTTTAAGATTTTTAACATAATATTCATTTTTCTGAACATCAGACGGCCAACCGCAGTCGGCGGAGTGACATCACGGCGGGGAGTAAGCCGGGGCTCCCGGAAATATTGTACCAGAAGGGGGCAAAGGAGTCTACGGAGGAGAAAACGTCGGGTCAGGCGTTGGTGAAACGGAGATCTTCGAGGAAGCTGAGGGCGACGCCGTTGTGTTTGGGGCGTTCGGGGATGTTGTCGATTCTGACTATCTTACCGGTGGTTTTCAGGGTGCTGCTCCAGGAGAAATCGTAGTGTTGGCGGGGGATGGTGATGGTGATCTTGAGGACTTCGTCGAGGTTCAGATTCTGCACCTGCCAGTCGGAGCAAATGAAATAGGTGCCCCCCATGCTGATGTTCGTGGTGACGCAGCGATGTTCAGGGTGTGAATCATTGGCGCCGTTGGACTTTTTAAAGGAAAGCTGCAGGGCAGCGTTCAATCTGTGGTGGCGGCGTTTTTCAAAACACGTTATCATATTAATTATCCAGACAAATTCAGTTTAGAGAAGATAACGGTGGCGCCTGTCTGCAGGCATCGGAGGCGGGCAGCCGTTTCCCCCTCGAATAATTTGCCCAGAATAAGCAGCAAAAATCATGCCTTCCCGACAGCGACGGCAACAGTTAAATAGTTGAAGGAAATCTCATCGTTAAGGGTGGAAGAAGCCAAGATGTTCATTTCTCCGGGAATAAGTTCAGTTATATTAACATAAGCTCCAAAAATCTTTACATCACGGGGGCGCGGGGAGAACGGCCGGCGGGGGCAAGAGTAAGGCGGGCCTTTCCGGGGGGAAGACCGGCCGCCGGATAATCCACTTGACGCCCCCAGAACTTTCATTACAATATGGGTAGCTTTCCCCGAGCATGCCCGCCGCGGCCCGGTTGCCCGCAGCCCCGTCAACGGCCGGTAAGCAACGCACCCTGAGGCACCCACGGGATTGAACACATGCCCTATGTCGTAGCGATTATAAACCAGAAAGGCGGCACCGGCAAGACCACGACGACGATCAACCTGGGGAGCGGCCTGGCGTACCAAGGCTATCGCACATTGCTGGTGGACATGGACCCGCAGGGCCACACGACCATCGGCATCGGGATCGAACCCGATGCGTTCACGGAGTCCATGGCGGATGTGTTAGCGGTGCCCCGCAAGGAGCTGGAATCGGTCATTTTGGCGACGTACATCAAAGGGCTGTTTGTGGCGCCCAGCCACATAAAATTGGCCCGGGCGGCGGAGCAGGTCTACGGCAGGATCTTCCGGGAGACGATACTGGCCAACGCCCTGGCGCCGTTGGATTACGATTTCGTGCTCATCGACTGCCCCCCGGCCTTGGGGGTGCTCACCACCAATTCGCTCTATGCAGCGGAATTCATCATTATTCCCTGTCAAATGTCGCGCTATTCGCTGGACGGGTTGGCGGACCTGCTGACCACCATCGAAGAGGTCAAGAACATCGCCACGGCCGAGATGTTCCGGGGGGATATCTTCCGCATCCTGCTGACCATGTATGACCGGCGCAACCGGATCACCAACGAATTCATCATGGAACAGTTGCGGCCGTATATGGAGAAGACCTTCAGCGCCATCATCATGAAGAGCGAGGCGCTCAACCAGGCGCATATCGCCCAAAAGGCCATCTTTGATTACGACGCCAACAGCCCCGGGGCACGGGACTATTACCTGCTGACCCAAGAGTTTCTGGCTCTATGTCAAAAAAGAAAAAGCTTGCCGGAAAGAAAACCAAACTTGCAAAGCATTCCCTGACCAAGGTATTAACCACGGAGACCTCGCCGGAGCCGGCCCCGCCGCCGTCCCGGAGCGCCGGAGAGAGCCCCGACTGGTCCTTGACGCAGGCCATCGAAGCTCTGCGCAATCGCCAGTTGGAGTTGGACCTGACGATTATCCAGGCCCCGGGAAGGCCCCGCATCGCCCCGGCGTCCCGGGCTGATACAGCCTCCTATCTTGATCTTCTCAACGATCTTTACGGGTTACGGAACCTCATGATGACCGGGCAGGCGGCGGTCACGAGCCTGCAGCCGGCCCCTTCCCCCGCCCGGGTGCCCAGCCGGAGCCGCTTCCGGGCGGTGATGCAGGAGACCCGGAAGACCTTGCAGGAAATCCGGCGGATCATTAAGGTGAGTGGGAGTTAGAACTTGTAGCCCACGGGGAAGATGAGGAGGGGTTCGTGGGCGGGGGGTATCCCCAGGGTGCGGGTAACCGCCTGGTTGTCGAAGGCGCCCACGATGCCGGCCCCCAGCTCCAGGGCCTCCGCCTGGAGGAAGAGATTCTGGGCGACGTGCCCCGATTCCATGTGGGTGTAGATGATCCCCCGCTCGCCGTACTTGCGCGTGCAGCGCTGATATTCCCCCGTAATCACGAACATCACCGGCGCCTCCGCCATCCAGGCCTGATGCAGGCTGGCCCGGGCCACGGCGGCGCGGCAATCCCCCGTCTGGACCGTCTCCAGGGCATGGCTGGCCGGCTGGTAATGATAGACGGCGGCGGGGAGGTCGGCCACCTGTCTTTGACCCACCACCAGATAGATATCCAGGGGATAGAGGGCCCCGGCGGAAGGGGCGGAGCGCAGGCCGCGGCGGGTGTCGGTGAGGCCGTCGGCGGCCCAGGCGAGTTGAGAGAGCTGGGCCAGGGTGAGAGGCCGGGAGGCGAAGTGGCGCACGGTGCGGCGGCGCTGGAGGGCCTCCGGCACCGACATTGTGCCGCTCAGAGCCGGAGGCGGCAGCCGGAAGGATTCAGCGGAAGCCGAGGAGGCAGTCATCACGGGAACTCCTGCGAGCCATAGGGCCAGGAAGGCAAACGCCCAGACGGTTTTCATGGGAACCCCCGGACCGGCCCGGGGGAGGGCCGGGAGTTTGTGACTTCGTGGTGTGAAAGTACCACAACGGCAACGGAATGTCCATGGGTTTACTAATGCGGCGGAAAGCATCATAATGAGGCAAAGGGCGTTTGTAAAGGAGACGTGGCGCATGACTTTTGACTGGGAACAGGTGGACTGGGTGCTGCTGGACATGGACGGCACCCTGCTGGATAAACATTTTGACGATTACTTTTGGGAGACCCTGGTGCCCCAGGAGTACGCCCGGCGGCACGGGATGACCCCGGAGGAGGCCAGGAAAGAGTGTTTCAGCCGCTATCAGCGGGAGGAAGGGACGCTGAACTGGACGGACATCGACTTCTGGAGCCGGGAACTGGACCTGGATATCCCGGCCCTGAAGGAGGGCATCCGGCATATGATCGAGGTGCACCCGGACAGCGAACCGTTTTTGCGTTTTGTCCACGGGTTGGGGAAGAAGATCGCCCTGGTGACCAACGCCCACTACAAGACCCTGGATCTGAAGATGAACCATGTGGGGCTGCTGGGGTATTTTGACTATGTGGTGTCGAGCTTCGACCTGGGGGCGCCCAAGGAGGACCAGGAATTCTGGCGCCGGCTGCAGGACAAGATCGGTTTTGAGCCGGCGCGCGCCCTCCTGGTGGACGACAACCGGGAGGCGTTGCAGGCCGGACGGGATTTTGGAATCAAGTATCCGTATTTCAAGGGACTGTCCAGTTCCCGGCAGGACCCGGAGACCTCCCGGCGGTTCGCGACGCTCGTGAGCTTTTTGGCACTGCTGCCGGAATGAAGGCGGGGGGGCAGGCCGACCACAGTTTTTTCAGAAGCAGGTTATATGGGGAGGAGTTCAGGCCTTTTCCCGCCAGATGCGGGCGCCCAGGGCGGACAGCTTCTGTTCCAGGCGCTCGTAGCCCCGGTCCAGGTGATAGACGCGGTGGACCTCGGTGGTGTTCTCGGCGGCGAGGCCGGCCAGGACGAGGGAGGCGCTGGCCCGGAGGTCGGTGGCCATGACGGGGGCGCCCTGGAGGGCGCGTACGCCCCGGACGATGGCCTGGTTGCCGGAGACGACGATGTCGGCGCCCATGCGGCGCAGTTCGCTGACGTGCATGAAGCGCTTTTCGAAGATGGTCTCGGTGAGGACGCTGGTGCCTTTGGCGGTGCACATCAGGGCCATGAACTGGGCCTGCATGTCGGTGGGGAAGCCGGGGTAGGGCATGGTTTTGACGTCCACGCCGGCGAGGTGGCCGCCGGGGCGCACCCGGATGGCATCGCCCGCCGCCGAGAGCTTGACGCCGGCCTCCTGGAACTTGTCCAGCACGGCGGTGAGGTGTTCCACGGGGGCGCGGCGCAGGGTGACGTCGCCCCCGGTGATGGCGGCGGCGGCGAGGTAGGTGCCGGCCTCGATGCGGTCGGGCATGATGGCGTACTCGGCAGGGGCGAGTTCCTTGACGCCGTGGATGGTGAGGACGTCGGTGCCGATGCCGTCGATGCGGGCCCCCATCTTGACCAGGAAGCGGGCCAGGTCGGCGACCTCGGGCTCCCGGGCGGCATTTCTGATGGTGGTGGTACCCCTGGTCAGGGTGGCGGCCATGATGAGGTTTTCGGTGCCGGTGACGGAGGGGATTTCCAGATAAACGTCGGCGCCATAGAGGCGGGGGGCCTTGGCTTCCACGTAGCCCTGGTTCAGGGTGATCTTCACCCCCATGGCCTCCAGCCCCTTGAGGTGGAGGTCGATGGGACGGGGGCCGATGGCGCAGCCCCCGGGCAGCGAAATGATGGCTTGCTGGGCCCTGGCCACCAGAGGTCCCAGAACCAGCACCGCGGCCCGCATGGTCTTGACCAGTTCATAGGGGGCCATCCACCCGGTGAGCTGGCTGGAGTCCACCTCCAGGGGGTCATCCCCGTCAAACTGCACCCCCATGATGCCCAAGAGTCTTTTCGTGGTGCGGATGTCGGCCAGGTCGGGGACGTTGTGGAGGCGATGACGGCCGGGAGCCAGGAGGGTGGCCGCGAGGATGGGCAGGGCGGCGTTCTTGGCGCCGCTGACGGAGATTTCCCCTTGCAGGGGGACGCCGCCCTGAATGACGATCTTGTCCATGGGGCTTCGATTAACACAAACGCCGGGAAAAGACAAGCCTAATGTATCTTGCCCCGGGGGCAGCGCAGGCAACGGGAAGAGGACATGAAAAATCCGAAAAGCAAGTGGGCGGCGGATCTCCAACGGCTGGGGCGACGCCTGCGGGAGAGGGGACGCACCGGCCGGCCGCAGGAATGGGCGAGCCTGGCGGCGGAGACGGCCCGGGAATTGGAGCGGCTGGCCCGGGAGGTCCTCAACCCGGGGGTGCAAGAGCCGCCGCCGGCTCCGGGAAAGGAACAACGGCTGGCCACCTTTCCGGAGATGAATCCGAACCCGGTGTTGGAGGTGGAGCGGGACGGACGGATCAGTTACGCCAACCCGGCGACGCGGGCTTTTTTACGGCAGGCGGGACTGCCGGAGGAGGGGCGTCAGTTTCTGCCCGACGACCTGGAGGCGATGCTGCCGGCCGAGCCGCCCGGCGGGCCGCTGTACCGGGAGGTGGAAGTGGGCGGGCGGCTCTTCGGGGAGAATATTTACTATGCCCCGGAGTACGACAGCTTCCGCCTCTATGCGACGGACATCACCGAACACCGGCGGACGCTGACGGAACTGGAACGGCGCCAGGCGGAGATCACCGCCTTACTGGAGGCCAGCCGGGCGGCGCTGCGGGAGGATAACTTTCAGGAGGCGGCCCGGGCCATTTTCCAGCAGTGCAAACTGAGCATCGGGGCTACGGCCGGGTACGTGTCGCTGGTGAACGAAGCCAGGCAGGAAAACGAGGTGGTTTACCTGGACCCCGGGGGACAGCCCTGCCGGGTGCCGGAAGAAACGCCCATGCCCATTCGGGGGCTGCGGGAGAGGGCCTACCGATCCGGCCGGGCGGTATATGAAAACCGTTACGGGGAGACGGAACACGCCCGTTTCCTGCCGGAGGGCCATATGCCGCTGGCGAACGTCCTGTTCGGGCCGCTGGTGGTGCAGGGCAAGACGGTGGGGTTGTTGGGGCTGGCGGACAAACCCGGGGGCTTCACCGACCGGGACGTCCGGCTGGCGGAGGCCTTCGGGGAACTGGGGGCGGTGGCCCTGGTGGACAAGTGGGCCCGGGAGTCGCTGCGCCGCCAGCAGGAGGAACTGGAGCGCCGGGTACGGGAGCGCACCGCAGCCCTCCAGGAGGCCAACGCCCAGTTGCAGGAGGAAATCGACAAGCGACGGCGGGCGGAGACGGTCCTGATGGAGCAGTCGCATATTATTGAAGCTTTTTTTCAGGATACGGTCATGCCCCTGGTGATCCTGGACCGAGAGTTCAATTTCATCCGGGTGAACGAGGCTTATGCCCGGGCCTGCGGCCGGCGGGTGGAGGACTTTCCGGGACACAACCACTTCGATTTTTATCCCTCCGAGGCCCGGGCCATCTTCGCGGAGGTGGTGCGGACCAAGAAGACCTTCGAGACCCGGGCCCGTCCCTTTGTTTTTCCGGATTACCCCGAGTGGGGGCCCACGTATTGGGACTGGAACCTATCGCCTATTCTGGATGCGTCCGGCGCCGTGGAGTTCCTGGTCTTTTCTCTGCGGGACGTGACGGCGGAGGTCAGGGCGCGGGAGACACAGACCCGCCTCAGCGCCATCATCGAGGCGGCGCCGGATCTGGTGGCCATTGCGGATACGGATTACCGGGTGCATTATCTCAACCGGGCGGGGCGGCGGCTGCTGGGCATATCGGAGGGTGAGGATATTGCCGGCCTGCGCATTCCGGATACCCACCCGCCGGACACCTGGGCCAGGCTCCGGGACGAGGCCCTGCCGGCGGCCCAAGAGGCGGGTTTCTGGCAGGGGGAGACCGTGTTCCGGGACCGCGGCGGCGGGGAGATCCCGGTGTCGCAGGCGATACTGGCGCACCAGACCGGGGACGACGCCGTGCAATTCTTTTCCACCATCGCCCGGGATATTACGGAGCGGAAACAGGCGGAAGCGGCCCTCCAACGGGAGAGGGATTTTGTCTCCGCCCTGTTGGACACCATCGGGGCGCTGGTGGTGGTCCTGGACCGGGACGGCAGGATCGTGCGGTTCAACCAGACCTGCGAACAGGCAACGGGCTATCGCTTCGACGAAGTGAAAGACACGCCTTTCTGGGATGTCTTACTGGTGCAGGAGGAAATAGCTTTGGTCAAGGAGGTGTTCCAGACGCTCTGCGACAGCGCCCAGGCGTCCTGTCTGGAAAACTACTGGCTGACCAAGGACGGCCAGCGGCGGTGGATCGCCTGGTCCAACACCGCCCTGAGCGATGACCGCGGCGCGGTGAAATATATCATTTCCACCGGGATCGACCTCACGGAGGAACGCCGGTTGCGGCAGGAATCGGAGCAGCGGCTGGCGCAGATCATCCAGCAGGACAAGCTGGCCTCCCTGGGAGAGATGGTGGCCGGGGTGGCCCACGAAATCAACAATCCCAACAGCTTTATCACCTATAATGTCCCCCTGTTGCAGGAGACCTGGCGTCTGTTTGAACCCATCCTGGCGGCATACGGCCGTAGCCATCCGGACTGGCGCCGGATGGGGGCGAGCCTGGCGGAGATGTGCCAGGATATGCAGGAAATCATTACGGCCATCAAGACCGGGTCGGAGCGGATCAACAAGGTGGTGGCCAACCTGAAGGATTTCGCCCGCCTGGACCAAAGCACGGTCAGCAAACCGGTGCACGTCAACGAAGTCATCGAGCAGACGCTGACCATTGTGGAGGGGCAGGTGCGGCGGTTCTGCCCCCGGATAGACCTGGAGCTGGCGCCGGGCCTGCCCCCGGTCCAGGGCCACTTTCATAAGCTGGAGCAGGTGGTGATCAACCTGCTGCTCAACGCCAGCCAGGCCATAGAAGAGAGGGGCCGGGGCAGAATCACCATCCGCACCCGGTATCTGACGAGGCTGCCGGCCGTGGCCATCGCCGTGGAGGACAACGGCAAGGGGATGGACGCGGAGGTGAGGCGGCGGATTTTCGAGCCTTTTTTCACGACCCGGCGGACCGCGGGGGGCACGGGTTTGGGGTTGAGCGTCTCCCACGGTCTGGTCAAGGAGCACGGCGGGCTCATCGGGGTGTTGTCGCGGCCGGGGGTGGGGACCTGCTTCACCATTTTTCTACCGGTCAACCCCCAGGCTTCCCTGGAGCTGGCCCCCCAGGTTGTCTATTTGGGCGCGGACCGGCGCTGCGCGGAGTTCCTGCAAAGCCGTTTCATCAAGTGCGTGTCGGCGGCGCCGCTGACAGGGGATCTGAACGGGGTCTTACGATTTCTGGAAGAGTATCCGGAGGTGGACGTGGTGCTCTGTGACGTTTCCCCGGCGGATACGGACATGGAGAAATTCCTCGCCGGTCTGAAAGAGAGGCGACCGCTGCTGACCCTGATAGTGACCTGTAAGGAGGCCGGGACGGCAACCGGGGTCGAGGGGTGGGCAGGGGCGGATGTTATCCTCCCGGGGCCCGGCAATTACGATCAGTTGGTGGAAATCATCAGGGGTATCGGCAGGCAAAGCCTATGAAAATCCTCATTGTGGACGACGAGCACCTGGTCCTGTCCTCCCTGCGGCGCATCCTCCGGCGGCGGGGGTATCGGGAAGTGGAGACCTGCGAGGCGGGGGACAAGGCATTGACGCTCATCCGGGAAAACGACTACGACATCGTGCTGTTGGATTTGCTGATGCCGGAACTGCACGGCCTCCAGTTGCTGGAGTTGACGAAGCCTTTCCGGCCGGCCACGGAGTTCATCATTCTGACGGCGGTGGATGAGGTGGCCACGGCGGTGAAGGCGGTGCGCCTGGGGGCGTATGACTACCTGGTGAAACCGGTGGACAATGAACGCCTCTTTCTCGCCATGGAGCGGGCCTTTGAACATAAAGGTCTGTTGGCCGGGCTGGCCGGGGCCAGTTCGGGGCGGACCGCGCCGGCCGCGGGAGCGGCCTTTGGAGAGATCATCACCCGGGACCGGCGGATGTTGGAGCTGTTGTCCTATGCCCACGTCATGGCCCGCAGCGGGATACCCATTCTCATTTCGGGGGAGTCGGGAACGGGGAAGGAACTGTTGGCCCGGGGCATCCATCGGGCGGGGCCGAAACCGGAGGGTCCCTTCCTGGCGGTGAACATGGCCTCGGTGCCCGAAAGCATGTTCGAAAGCCAATTTTTCGGGTACCAGCGGGGAGCGTTCACCGGGGCGGAGCGGCTCTACCGCGGCTATTTCGAGCAGGCGGACGGCGGCACCCTGTTTTTGGATGAGATCGGCGAACTGCCGGTCCACCTGCAGCCCAAGCTTCTCCGGGTGCTGGAGGAAAGGACCGTGCAGCGGTTGGGGGACACCGACACGCTGGAGGTGGATATCCGGCTCATTTCGGCCACCAATCAGGATCTGGACAAGGCCTGCCAGGAGGGGAGATTCCGGCTGGACCTGCTGTTTCGCGTCAAACCGGTGCATATTCATGTGCCGCCTTTGCGGGAACGTGACCAGGACATCGAGGTGCTGGCGGAGCACTTCCGGGAGCAGGCCGGGCGGCGGCATCGGAAGCCGGTGAACGGTTTTACCCCGGAGGCGATGGAAATTCTGAACCGGATGCAGTTTCCCGGCAATGTCCGGGAACTGGCCCAACTGGTGGAGCACGCCGTGATCGTCGCCGACGGGCCGTTGATCGCCCCGCACCACCTGGGGGCGGAGGCGACGCCCCGGTCGCCCTTTGCCCGGGTCCTCTGCACCCTGAAGGACAACAACGAAACCCACGTGGCCTTCGTGATGAGCCAGACCGGCGGAAACCGGCAAAAAACCGCGGAAATTCTGGGCATTACGGTGCGGCAGTTGCAAAGGAAGCTGGCGGAGATGAGAGACAAGCCGCACTGGCAGGGGATCTGGCCGGACATTTAAGTCGTTGCGGGCGACAAAAATGTCGTGCCCAAAAAAGCTATTAAATATCATCAATATATAATTAACTTTTCAATATTCTCCTGCATTTTTCCCTTCCGGAGCGACCAGAAGGTCACCAGCGGGTCGGCCGGCCCGCCACGCATACCTGCCATAACATATCGATATCATAAAATAATAATAGAGATGCCGTTGGCGTCAGGAAGCGGCACGGAAGATGCTTTGCAGAGGTTACCTGCCGGGGAAGAGCTCCGCCGAGTGGCCGGGCGCCCTCGCCGGCAGGCAAGGAGGACATTATGGGAGACGGGATCGGTGGCTCGAGTGACGGCCGCATCTACCTGGAGCAGCGCGTGGCCGTCGTCGGGGTAAGGTTGGGGGAGACAAACCAGGAGGCCTGGTTGCGTCATCTCGGGCGCTATCCGGAAGATCAGGGCGCCATGACTAAAATTTTTCACCATGCCGAGCCGCTGACGGAGAAAACGGACTCCCGGGGAAAGTCCGGGGGCCGGCGCAGTTTCCGGAGTTGCCCGTAACTCGCCAACTGACGGGAAAAAAGTATGACGGCCACGTGCCATCTAGGCGCTGAGGCTGTGACCGGGGAGCGAAGCAATATGGAAGTCATGAAACCCATCCTCATAGTTTGTGCCGAACGCTGCTATGCCCAATCGGTGGCGCGGCATTTAAAAAGGGAAGGGTTTGCCCCCGCGACGGCGGCGAATCTGGGGGAGGCCGAGGCCACCCTGGAGCAGGCCCGGCAAGGGGGGAATGGCTTTGGTCTGATCGTCATGGGGCTGGCCGAACTGGGAGATGACGGCCGGGAGCACCTGCGTTGGCTGCACCGCACCTATCCCGACCTGCCGGCCGTGATCATTTACGGCTTTGGGGATGAGGCGGGAGTGCGGCAGACCACGTCTCACCGCCAGTACGAATATTGTCAGCAGCCGGTAACCCCGGAAGCACTCCTGGAGGCGCTCAAGCGGCTGGATGGCAAGGGCCGGCAGCCGGTCATGTGGTCCTGCCCGGATTGCTCCCGGAAACTATGCGGTCACCGGCGGTAGACCAAGGCAGCGGGGGGCGGCGCCAGGGAGAGCGGGCGGTAAGAGAGAGGGGGGGCTGTTTTCCGGAGGGGTGCCGACAATGTCAGGCGGGCAAAAACCGCCTAGGCCGCGCCAGGAGGTGTCTATGAATAAGAATATCGCCCATAATGGTCTGTCCGGGAGCGGCACGACGCGGCTCGCGGGGCGCGGAGAAGCACAGTGCCGGAGTTCTGTGAAGCTGCTGGGGAGGCCGCCCCGGCCTCCCGCTTCCCGCCAGGAGATGCAGCGCCGACAGGCGGAAGCCCGAGTAACAGAGCTATTCCAGCGGCTGCAGACTGATGCCCGGATAATTCCGGATAACCGTTGGGTTCCGGAGGCGCTGACCCTGGAAAACCACCGCCCGGGAGAAAGGCCGGCTGGCAGCCCGCCGGTGACCGAGGGGCGTTGGGTGCAAAAGACCCGTTCCATGGAGGTCGCGGCGGCGGGGAACGGCGAGGGCGCGCTGCCGGCGACCGGCCCGACGCCGATGATTCAGACGACGGAGACCCAGATCATGATCCCCTACCGCACCCAGGAGGGGGATCAGGGATTTTTCAGTTTGTCCGTGTCGCTGGCCAAAGTCGATATAAATCAACTGGCCAGGGCCACCGAGACCGAAAGCCGGCAGCATATCCGGCAGGTGATGACCCAGGCCGACCTCCCGGAGGAATGGGTGGCGACCTTGACTAGGCCCGGGGCCGGGGCCGGGGGGAGCAACCCGGCGTGGGAGGCGCTGGTGCAGCAGCTGGTGGCGTCCCAACTGGCGGAAGCGGCGCCCGGCGACGGCTGGCAGGGCTATGAGTGCACCGAGGGCCAGATGGACCGCAGGCTCCCGGGGGGAGAGGCCGTGCTGTTGGGGGCGGACATCCTGACGGCGATGCTGGCCGCCCCCGGAGTAAATCCGTCGGGTGGCTGCCTCCTGGCCCATGATGTGGGCATTATGGACGCAGCGGGAAGATTCATCCCGGTGTTGACCAAGGGGTCGGCGTATCCCGTGAGGGCCTCCCGGCTGTTTGCCCCGGCCCGGGACCATCAGGGGGCGATAGCCATCTGCGTGGCCCGGCAACCGGGGACCGCTGAGGGCAAGGCCACGGGTTTGGGAACTATTGCGTTGCCGCCCGGTGATGTTGAGCACCAGGGGCCCCCGATGATCGAAGTGACGTTCGTCATGGAGGCCGACGGGATGCTCACCGTCAGGGCAATGGATCTGGCCAGCGGCGCCTGCGGTTCCCTGAAAATACCGGGCAGCCACAGGGACGATGAGGCGCGGCCCCAGGTCGGGGAAGCTTCCGCAGAACCGGGGGGTGATCACCTGAGGGAGTGCCCGCCGGTATGGGGTAAACCGGAGGGAGAATCGGTGTGTCCAAGTTTGATGAGAAATTCCCGGGTGTAACCCCGCCGCCGGGGCAGAAGACGGATATCAACAGGTTCTGGTCGGTGGCCCGGCGGTGGCAGGCGGATGACAAACCGGGGGGCGGCAGGCGCCGCCTCGCCAGACCCCTCGGGAGGACGAGCGACCATGCCGCCGCCGGTGCGGGTGAACCGGTAGGCGTTGCGCCCGGGGGGGAACCGGAGGCACCTCCCGCCAGCACGTTTTTCCAGGAGGCGGCGGACAAGATGCAGGCGGTCAGGTGCGATATCATGGCCATTGTGGAGGACCTCGGCCGGACCCTGGAAAAAACCACCCGGACCGCCCAGATGACTCCGGAGAGCGCCAGGTATGTGCAGGCGCTGGTGCAGGCGATCCGCGACCAGGTGAAGTCCGTGCTCGATAAGGTCCAGCCGTCGGGGGGTGAAAAAACTCCGAACGCCTAGACGCACCAACCCCCCGTGATGAAGATGCGCACCGCAAAGCGAGGCCCAGATATGGTTCAGCGATTGCCGACAAGACCGTCAGCGACAGATTGCCAGCGGGAGGCCCGGGAGGCCTACCAGGCGATGATCGGCTGTTTCATGCACGAGTTCCAGGAAAGCCTCGGCAGGTTGGAAAGCCGGGCAACGCTTGCCGATCAACTCACCCATAAAAAAATGCAGGAACTGGTCGGGAGCCTGCGGCGTCAACAGCAGGTCATCCAGCGAAAACTTCTATCTTTGGTTAAAAAAGAGGCCTGGGCGGACTTTCATCACACCTTGAAGATCGTTGCGGAGGATTTCCGGGGAAAGGTCGATCAGGTCGAGGTGTCGGGGCAACCATAAGATTGCGCGGGAGGACAGGACATGGCAACCCAAGAGGCCTGCCGAACCATGGTATTGACTCTGATGAAGGAGTTTGAGGAAGAGATCGGCAAGTTAAGCGTCAAGGCCGCCAAGACCGACGCGGCGGCTAAAAAGCGCTACAGTGAATTGATCGGGAGTTTGCGCATCGGTCAGGAGGTGGTGCGCGAAGAACTCATGGGGTTGGTGGAAAAAGAAGCCTGGGAGGACTTCCACAAAAGTCTGAAGAGCTTCGGAGAGGAATTCCGGAAGGCGGTCCACGAGGCCGGGGTGGTTTGTTAGCTCCGGGCGCGCCGGGATCGGCAAGAGCAGAAACACCTGCAGCCACGAGGGGATTTCTCCGGGGCTGAGGTTAATGCCGGGCCTTGCAGCACAGGGGTTGGCACGGGCGACGCCCAATGCTAAGATGAGGGACCGCCTCGGGCGGCGGCAACGATCCCATCAGCAGGAAGGACGGCGCGCGCATGACGGACCACCCCGTACTGCAGCTCTACCGGCGATTATGGGAGGCCTTCGGGCCCCAGGGCTGGTGGCCGGGGGAGACCCCCTTTGAAGTGGCGGTGGGCGCCATTTTGACCCAAAACACCAATTGGCGAAACGTCGCCCGGGCCATTGCGGGCCTGAAGCAGGCGGACAAGCTCACACCTGCGGCCCTGGGGGCGATGCCGGAGGCGGAACTGGCCGGCTGGCTGCGGCCCACCGGCTATTACAATCTCAAGGCCCGCCGGCTGAAGAATTTTTTAACCTATCTGCACGCCGCCCACGGGGGCTCCCTGGAACGCATGGCGGCAGCAGAGCTGGAAGTGTTGCGGCCGGCGCTGTTGGCGGTGAAAGGCATCGGTCCGGAGACGGCCGACAGCATTCTCCTCTACGCCCTGCATAAACCCATATTTGTGGTGGACGCCTATACTTTCCGGATACTTCGGCGGCATGAGCTGGTCCCGGAAACCTGCACCTATGATGAACTGCAACAGGAATTTATGTCCGCCCTGCCCCCGGAGGTAGACCTGTATCAGGAATATCATGCCCTCCTGGTGAGGCTGGGGAAAGAATACTGCCGCCCCCGACCGGGGTGCGAGACGTGCCCGGCGGTGGGCCTGAACAATGATCGATGAAAGATATCGGGCCGGATGCATAAAGGACGCGGGGGCGCCGCCGGCCGTCCTATATGGGTGGAACATATATTGCATATCTTGGGGCAGAGGTGAAGATATGAGCAAATATTTTCCATCCCAAGAGACGCAGCCCTGGCTGTCCGACGACCTGCTGGATGACACGAGTTGGGGGCCATCCCCGGAAAGGGAGCGCCCCACCCCGGCAGAGGCCATGCTGGCCGCCACCCGGGTGGAAGGTTATCTGACGCCCAATTGGTTCGGCCCCTTCCTGCTGGGGCCGATAAAACGACTGGGAAGAGGCTGGTGTTAGCCGCTGTTCCGCCCCCCACCGGGCTCCGGGACGGCGGACTGCCATTCACGTATCGTTGTCCGGCCAGGCAAGAGGACAACGCGAAAAAATGCCTAGACTTTAGCCTTCCTCACCCCGTGTCTGTCGCGGTGCGCCGGGAAAGCGCCGGTGGGCGCCGGAGCCGGGCAGAGCCGCGCGGCCGCTCCGCAGACGCCTCCGGTATTTTCCGGACGGCAACCCTGTCCCGGTATTTTCCCCATGCCGGGCGCTCAGGCTGACCACCTTCCTTCCCGCCCGGCCGCGGCCCCCATTCGCCGGCGGCGTCCAAGAGCTTGACATCCGGTGATTTTCCCCCAAGGCTGCGGGCTCACCTTGACAGCGAAACTTTTTCTCTTATAATAAATAGTTATAATATATTGGACCACTGCCGTGGCCGCCGGTAAGGAGGCGGCCGGGGAACAAACAGGTAAAGTAACAGACACCCCCACGAGGTGCCTATGACGGAATTGGATTTGGAGGCCAGGGAGCAACGGCCGCGGGAAAAACCGGCAGTGCCGATGGTGATTGAAATCATGCCGGGACAGGCCAGCGAAGGGCTGATCGACACCTTTGAGCCGGGAACTTATGACGGCCGGTCCCTCAGGGAACTGTGCGAGCAGACCCTGGAAAAAACCCGGTGGAGCATCGAGGACCAACAGATCGTCGATGACATCAAACGGCAGTTGGCGGGCGGCAAGCTCTTGTGTAGGGGCAAAGCCGCGGAAGGCGAGGTCCGGGATTACGCCACCCTGGAGGTGACCGAGGCCGGGGAGCAGTATTTTTACGTTCCGGTGCGGGCCATCAAGCCCCAGGAAGGAGGGTAAAGGAATCTGAGTATGTGGCCGCCGGATCCGGACCTTGACCTGGTGCACGCCGCCGGGTTCATGTACCTGCCCCTGTGGTTCGATCCGTCGGTGGCTCAGGAAATCGGCTTGCCTGAACACGTTGCCCCCGAGCCCTCCCACCCCTCGACCGACGCCGCCCCGCCCCTGGTGCTGGTCCTCCAGGGACGCCATTTCATCCGCAGTGTGCGCCTACAATCGCTGATTGACGCTTACCCCCGGTTGTTTGAGTCCGACCACGAGCGTTTCCGGGAGGCCTTCTGGCGTCGCCGGGGATTTCCGCAACCGCCCACGGGGTTGGTTTTATCACCCAGGCTGAAAACCATCATCTTCGAGATCCTGCCCCATTTCATCAAGACCAAGATCGCCGGCCAGCCGGGCCGGGCCAGTCCCGGGCAACTCATGGAGCGGCTTCAGGAAACGTGGGGCGGAGTGCCGGAGGGGAAGGCGGTCGGCAACCGGACCGCGGCCGGGGCGGCCGCCCTGGACCTGCTGCGCCGGGAAATCTCCAACCAGGAGGGCGAGGGGTTGCCGGAAGGCCGGATCGGGGCGGGGCGGTTCCGGGAATGGTTGGCGAAGGCGCTGACCTCCGGATTGGCGGCCCGGGAACTGCAAAGGTTGACGCAGGAGGGTCGGGACCAGGCGGCGACCCTGGCCGCGGCCGGGGGCCGGCTGGAGATGCTGCAGCACCTCGCCGAGAGTGGATCCGGAGAGATCGACGGGTGCGGCTGGCAGCGCCGTGGGACGGATGACTATCTGATTTACAAACGCACCGGTCCGTACGCCCTGCGGGATTTCTACGGCCGGGTCTATCTGTTCCCGGATTGCCGGGTGGCGGTCTCCTCCGCAGGGCCCTTGCATCCCGTGGTGTGGGAGAAGTACAAGCACCCGCTGCTCTTGCGGGACGCCAAACGCCAGCGGATTTGCATCAAAGACTTTCAGGCTCCGGAACAATTTTCGGTCGCCGGCGTCATCGCGGCCCTGGAGCAGGGGCTCAACGCCATCTATTACGGCTACAACTACCGGAAACGCAACGGCTACAACAGCCTGGACCAGTTGCGCCAGGATGTGGGCGGCATCCATTTCGACGACTACCGGGTGCCGAAGGACCACCCCCTGATCGCCTCGGGCCAGGTGGAGGTCACCAACGACTTTATTTAAGGAACACCTGCGGTTCCCCCTGGGCGGGGGCGAGAGGCTGCAGGGCCGCAGAAGGTCCGAACCTATGGGGTTGAAGGAGGCGTTGGGGCAGGAGCGGCAGCGGCGGCAGGGGCGACGGCCCTGGCGGCCCGGTCTTTTTGCCCGGATCAGCGCCATTGTCAGCCACTACCGGTTGAACGAGGCTTTTCTGGCGCGCCTGGCCCAGATGCAGCACCGGGAGCCGGAAGCAGCCGCCGGTTGGCCGGTGGCGGAGAAGCCCCCGTTACCTCCCGTCATTTTCGGGCTGACCGGGGAGGAGCAGTTCGGCCTGGGGCAGCGGATCATGGAGCTGGTGGACCCCGCCTACCTGGAATTCGCCACCACTCCGGAGGACATTTTGCTGGCCGGGCCGTTATACCGGCGCAACCCCCACCTGACGCCGGAGCAGTTGGCGGCCACGCCGTTTCAGTTGTTGTGGCGGGCCGAGACGGGTTGACAGTCCCGGGCCTCCCGGGGCCTAGCCGGCCCCGGGAGGTTCACGCGAGGGATCACACCTGATGTACGATTACATTTCGGATCAGACGAAGCGGCGGATCGAAGACAAGATGGCCAGGCAGCGGGAGAAGCAACTGGCCGACGCCCTGGAGCATATCCTGGAATTCAACAAAACGCCCTCGGAGCTCAAGGCCGAGCTGGATCGTTTTGTCATCGGGCAGGAAACCGGCAAGAAGATCATCTCCACCGCCATCGCCTTCCATTACCGCCGGCTGAGCCAGGCCCTGAAAGAGGCGCTGGGCACCGAAGGCGCGGACATCGATACGGCCCTCAAGGGAACCAAGACCCCCAAGGCCAACATCCTGATGATCGGCCCCACCGGGTGCGGCAAGACCTACACCGGGGAGACGGCCTCGGACTTGGTGGGGGTGCCCTTTGTGGTGGAGGACCTGACTAAATTCAGCGAGACGGGTTATGTGGGCCAGAACGCCAGCGACATCCTGGTGGATCTGCTCATCGCCGCCGGGGGCAATCCCCACGTGGCCCAGATGGGCATCGTCTATCTGGACGAGTTGGACAAGATCGCCAAGGAGTCGGCGGCCTACCGGGACGTCTCCGGCAAGGGCGTGCAGAAGGGGCTCCTGAAGCTGGTGGAGGGAATGCAGAACACCGTGGAGATCGGGCGGGAACGGGTGACGCTGTCCACCAAGCACGTGCTCTTCATCGCCGGCGGGGTCTTCGAGAAGCTGGATGCGGTGGTGGAAAAGCGGATGGACACCCACGGGTTCACGGGCAGCTGGCAGGAGCATCTGCTCACCGAGGATCTGGTGGTCTTCGGGATGGAGCGGCAGCTCATGGGCCGGTTCCCGGTGCGGGTGATCTATGATCCCCTGTCCACCCAGGACCTGATGGACATCATGGTGAAGAGCGCCGACGGCCCCTTGTTGGCCTACCAGGAGGACCTGCAGGCTTGGGGGATCAATCTGACCTTTACGGACGAGGCCCTGCGGGCGGTGGCCAAACGGGCCAAGCAGGAGCGGACCGGGGCCCGGGGCCTGACCAGCATCCTGCACCGGGTGCTCCTGGATGACATGTTCCGGCTGCCGGGGAAGTCCACCGGGGAGCTGGTGGTGGACGAGCATTATGTGCGGAGGCGGCTGTCGTGAGGTTCAAGAGTCTGGGCGGCTTGCAGCGGCGCCGGCCGCGGGAGATCAAACTGGGCGGACTGCCGGAGGCCATCGCCATGAGCCGCTACGCCCAGGAAAAATCCTTTAAGATAAACGAGCTGGTGCGGGAGATCCACGGGGACAGCTTCGAGTGGTATGGCTATACCCTGGCCGCCCGGGACCGCCCGGAGGTGGTGCTGGACATCGGTTTGCCGGTGAACGAGGCCAACCAACAGCAATATGTCAGTATCGACGCCGAGAAGATTGCCGCGTATCAGGAAAACCTGTCGGCCCAGTGGCTGATCAACGGCTGGATTCATTCCCACGGCGACCTGGAGCTGCGGACGTTTTCGAGCCTGGACGAGGAGAATCACGCCACCATGCTGGACTTCGTGTTCACGCAGCTGCGACGGCCTCTGGCCAAACGGGAGGTGGTGATCGACGACCTGGCGCTGTTGGTCGGCGACGCCGGCACGGAGGCGGACCTGGCCGGGGGGAGCGTCACCGTCATCACGGACGCGCCGGTAGCGAAGGTGCAGATCCTGGAGGCCGTGTACGGGGGGTTCTGCTACGCGGTGGTGATCGGGGACGCCGGTTGGCATCACCAGGAGATTCACTACAAGGAGCGCGCCATCCTCTCCGGGCAGGCCCGCGTCGGCCGGCGGGCAGCCGAGGTTGTCCTCGTGGAGACGGGGCAGCTGCTGACCGCCTCGGAAACGGAGGCCCTGGCGGCCGCGGTGCGGGACCGGATCAAGCCCGTGCGTTATCTCCCTCCCAAACTGGAAACCATGTAGGCCGCGGCGGCATCCGGATCAACATTCCCCTGATGATAAACACTTCTTTGCGACTTGACCGGCAATTGCGCATCGCGGGTTGGGATCAGGAGGCCCTGGAACGCGCTACGGTGGCGGTGGTGGGCGACCGGGACCGGCTGGCCTCGCTCTTTGTATTGGGGGCGGCGGCCTTGGGGCTGAAACGCCTGGTGCTGCTGGCGCCCTGGTGGGATGCGCCCCTGCTGGCGGCGGCCCGGGAACTCAATCCGGGGATGACGCTCACCGCGGTGGAGGGCTATTATACCCATCCGGCGCAGGACGCCTGGCTGGGGGGCGCCCGGCTGCTGGTGGACCTAGGGCGCTATGGCTTGGCCACCAAACTCCTGCTGGATAAAGGCTGCCGGGAGGGCCGGGCGGTCCTGCGGGCCTTCTGCCAACCGGAGGATGGGCAACAGGGCTTCCGGGTGTTCGCCTACCTGCCGGGGCGGGAGTGGCAGGAGTTGGAGGAACTGGTGCCGGTCCGGAATCTGCCGGGGCCGGCCGGGGGCGACCCGGTGCTGGAGCTCATCGCCGCCGGGCTGGTGCTGGAGGAGTTGACGGAGCTGGCCATGGGGCGGGAAGTGCCGGCGGACATCCTCACCTACCGGCGGCCGCAACCCGCGCTCCCGGGGGTAGACCCGGCCATCCTGGTGGTGGGGGCGGGGGCCCTGGGGAACTTTGTGGGGTGGGGGCTCCTGGCGGCGGGACTGACCAACCTGACCTTCATGGACCCGGACGTCATCGAAGTGACCAACCTCAACCGGCAGGTGTTCTTCTCCGGGGCGGTGGGACAGTCCAAGGCGCTGACCCTGGCGGCCCGCCTGAACGGGCTGTTCGGGGCGCAGACGCAGGCGGTGGCGGAGTATTTCCGGCAGGAGACGGAACTCGCCCCCTATGACCTGATATTCGACTGCGTGGACAATTTCGAAACCAGGATCGTGCTGAGCGACGGGTGCCGGGCGGCGGGGAAGGCCCTGATCAGCGGGGGGAGCAGTGCCGCGGCGGGACAGGTGATCGTCTACGGGGCCGGGCCGGGGGAGCCGACGCCGGCGGAGCTGCTGGGACTCAAGGAGATCGTGGCGGGGCGGAAGCAGGCCACCCACTGGCGGGAGCGGGCCGCCTGCGTGTACCAGCCCGAACCCAGCGTGATCATGGCCAACCAGATCGTGGGGGGCCTGATGGTGGATGCGGCCCGCCGGCTGCTGGCCGGGGACCATCCGGGCGCCCTGTTTTACGAGGCCGGCCGGGGGGTGCGGGAAGGCTGAGGCGGCGGGCCCGGGCCCCGGGAAGAGACACGAGATGGCGCACCACGCGGCGGCAGCCGCAGAGATCGTCCTGGTGGGGACGGTGCACGGCGACCCCCAGGGCTACGACCGGGCCCGGGAACTCCTGCGGGCGTTGGCCCCGGACACCCTGACGGTGGAGATCAGCCGGTTCTCTTTGCGCTACCGGCAGCGGCACCAGGGACAATGGCGGCAGTATCTGGCGCGGGCCCTGGCGGCGCTGACGCCCCGGGAACGGCGGCACCAGGGCGTCCGGCGCATCGCCGCGCAGATCGAGATGCCCTTTGAGGTGCGGGCGGCCGCGGATCACGCCCGGGAGGCCGGGATCGCCTGGCACCCCGTGGACGTGGGGGCGACGGCCCGGGAGCACCTGCCCCGCTACCGCCGGGAACTGCTGACCCCGGAGAATCTCCGGGCCGTGGCCGCAGACGCCGACGGCGACCTGGGGGAACTGGTGGCGCAGGAATACCTCCGGGCCGCACGCCTGCTGGCCGATCCCCGGGGCGGAGGCCAGCCCCGGCGCCCGCGCCTCCGGGAGCCGGAGGCCGTCCGGCGGGAGCGGGTCCTGGCAGCGAGGCTGGCCCGGCTGGCCCTGGCCGGGGGGCGGCTGGTGCACCTGGGGGGCTGGGAACACCTGATCGGGGGTCCGGGCCTGCCGACGCTGGCGGCACTGCTGGCCCCGGCTGCCGTGCGGCGGCTGCTCCTGCGCTCCGGGGAGCCGGCGGGTGGCGGGGACCCCGTTCCTCCGCTGATGACCGGGTGAGGCCAGACGGAATTTTGTCACGATAGTGCCGAACGTAACAATCTTTCTTTATTCCGGCTTTCGGGGACTTGCCCGCCGGGGCTTTCTTTCGCCGGGTGGTTGACATCCCCGGGAAAATAATTTAACTAGAGGAGGCTTGTGAAAAAGGAGGCAAGATCGTGGCGAACGTCGTGGTTGTGGGCACCCAGTGGGGTGATGAAGGCAAGGGTAAGGTTGTTGATCTGCTCACCGAGAACGCCGAGTGCGTGGTGCGCTACCAGGGCGGCAACAACGCCGGCCACACCTTGGTGGTGGGGGGGAAAAAGTTCATTTTTCACCTCATCCCCTCCGGCATCCTGCATCCGGGGAAGAAGTGCCTCATCGGCAACGGGGTGGTGGTGGATCCCGAGGTGCTCCTCAAGGAGATCGACTCCCTGGCGGCCCAGGGGTTGGCCGTGGGGCCGGAAAACCTGCAGATCAGCGACAAGGCCCACATCATCATGCCGTACCACCAGCGCCTGGACCTGGCCCGGGAGCGGGCCAAGGGCGCCGGCAAGATCGGCACCACCGGGCGGGGCATCGGCCCCTGTTATGAAGACAAGATCGGCAGGAACGGCGTCCGGGTGGTCGACCTCATCGATCCCGCCAGCCTGCAGGACAAAGTCCAGCGTAATCTGGCGGAGAAGAACTTCATCCTGACCAAACTCCTGGGAGACGAAGCCCTGGACCCTCAGGACGTCATTGACAAATATACCGCCTTCGGCCGGCGTCTGGCGCCCCTGGTGGCCAACGTCTCCATCCTGCTGGATCAGGCCGTGCGCGCCGGGAAGAACATCCTCTTCGAAGGGGCGCAGGGCACCCACCTGGACATCGACCACGGCACCTATCCCTTTGTCACTTCCTCCAATCCCGTGGCCGGCGGCGCCTGCACCGGCGCCGGCATCGGCCCCCGGCACCTCACCGGCGTCCTGGGCATCTGCAAGGCCTACACCACCCGGGTGGGGGGCGGTCCCTTCACCGTCGAGTGTCTGGATGCCGACGGCGAACACATGCAGGTCAAGGGCGTGGAATTCGGCGCCACCACCGGCCGGCGGCGCCGCTGCGGCTGGCTCGATATGGTGGTCCTGCGGGATTCCGTGCGCCTCAACGGTCTCACCGGCCTGGCCATCACCAAGCTGGACGTCCTCACCGGCCTCAATCCCGTCAGGATGTGCGTGGCCTACGAACTGGACGGCCACCGCCTGGACACCGTGCCGGCCTCCCTGGCGGCCCTGGAGCGCTGCCGGCCGGTGTACGAGGACTTCCCCGGCTGGACGGAGGATATCAGCGGCGTCCGGAACTTCACCGACCTGCCCGCCGCCGCCCAAAGTTACCTGCACCGCCTGGCGGTCCTGGCCGAGGTGCCCATCCAGATCGTCTCCGTGGGTCCCGACCGGGAGCAGACCATCGTCCTGGCCAACCCCTTCCTCGTCTGAATTTTGCGGGCTGCGGGCAGGGAGCCGGGTTCCCTGCCTTCAGCCGCTTGACAGCCGCCCTTCCCCGGGCCACAGCGGGCATTCCTGTTTGATGCATTCCCGGTTCCTCCCGGCCTGGGTGCATACCAACCGCGCTGCGGCCGCCAGGGGGAGGTCCAGGTACTCCCGGGACAGCTCCGCCGCTACTTTCAAGGCCTCCCAGCATTCCCGCTGGCAGCAGCGGGCCGCCTCCCGCCCGGACAGGCGCGCCAGCACCCGGGCGGCGATGCTTTGCACCGCCTGCCGCGGTCCGGGCGTCACCGGGTTGGCCGCCAGCAGCACCCCGAAGGCCGCGCCCACGCCGCTGCCCGCCCCGCACACCCCCAGATAGGCGCAGGAGCCGCCGGGCACCGCCCGGCCCCGGCTCAGGGCCGTCTCCAGCATTTCCGGCGTCACCCGGCCCCCCCGGTTGCGGTAGGCCGCCAGGATGATCCCCGGCACCAGGAAATGGTGCTCCGGCCCGTGCACCGGAATAGCCGGGTGGCGCCGGGCCTCGGCGAGCAGGGCGATGAGATCCGTCTCCCGGGTGTGGGTCGCCAGACGCCGCACGTACGCCAGGGCGTCGGGGCTGTGGCAGGCGTCGCAGACGAAGTGGCCCTGCCGGCACCCCACCGCCGCGGGGAGTGTCATCCCGCAGTAGTGGCAGGTGCGGAGTCTGGCGGTGGCGCCGTAGTCCAGGGGTTCGCCGCAGACCACGCAGCCGCGGCGGTGCAGGGGCGGGCTCGCCGCGGCGCCGGGCGGCCCCTCGACCTCCCCGGGGACCGGCGGCCCGCAACAGCCGCCGCCCTCCGGTGCCGGGCAGCACCCCGAGGCTTCCAGGGCGACGTTGTTCACCTCCCCCGCCGCCCCCAGCACGAACACCTCCTGCATGTCCGGCGCGGCTTCATCCAGAGGGATTTCCCGGGTCTGGCCCACCGGCAGCAGCTCCCCCCGCCCGGTCACCAGGGCGGCGAAGGGCCCCCGGTAGATCACCCGCCGCCGCCGCTCGCCCCCCGGTTTCCGGGCCGTGAAGGTCAGGGAGAAGAAGGGGTGGCCGTTCACCGTGCGATACGGGAAACGCCCCCGCACCTGCAGACCGACAAAGCCGCACTCCTCCAACAGCCCGAACAGGTCCCGCTGGGTCAGGGCCCCGGCGATGCATTGACCCCGCAGCACCTCGTCGTTGCGCAGGGCCGCCGGGGGTTCCTGTTCGCACACCACGTCGGCGATCACCAGCCGCCCCCCGGGTTTCAGCACCCGGGCGATCTCCCGGAAGGTCCGCCGCTTGTGGCTTGAGAGATTGATGACGCAGTTGGACAGCGCCACGTCCACGCTGTCCGCCTCCAGGGGCAGTTCCTCCAGGAAGCCCTGACGGAACTCCAGGTTGTCGTACCCCAAAGTGCGGGCCACCGCCGCCGCTCCCTCCCGGGCCGCCGCCAACATGGGGGGCAGCATGTCCACCCCCAGGACCCGGCCCTCCGGCCCCACCAGCCTGGCGGCGATGAAGCATTCCAGGCCGGGGCCGCAGCCCAGGTCCAGCACCCGCTCGCCCTCCTGCAGCGCCGCGGCCAGCACCGGGCTGCCGCAGCCGTAGCTCCGCCGCCGGGCCGCCGCCGGGATATGGGCGCTGACCGCCTCCGGATAGCCCACCGGGTTGAGGATATCCTCCCGTACCGTGGCCGCCGCGTGCCGGTAAAAGTCGGCCACCGGCCGGCGGCTGTCGCCGGCGGCCGGGGCCAGCAGGCAGGTGGTCCGGGTCAGGGCCACCTCCCCGTGGGTCTCGCAGCTCTCCAGCACCTCCCCCATCTTCAGGCGCAGCCCCGGCCGGTCGCCCTCCGGCTGCTCCTGCGCCTCCCGGGCGATGAGCCACAGGGCCGCCTGCTCATACAAGGGCCAGTAGGGGTCGCCCCCCACCCAGGTCCCCGCCGTCAGATAGCTGTGGTCCGGGTCGCCGCCCCCCAGCAGGAACTTCAGCGGCGACTCCATCTGCGCCACCGTGGCCCGGCGCAACTCCTCCAGCACCGGGCTGTTGCGCCAGGCCGCGGCCAGCCCCGGCGAGATCTCCGTGGCCAGGGCCTTAACCCCCACCAGGGCCGGAGAGGGGTAGAGCCGACCGTCCGGCCCCACCGCCAGGGATTCCCACCCGGCAGTGGCGCCGTCGTGCTTCGTTCCCGGGGCCGTGAAGAGATATGACCGCCAGGTGTCCAGGTTGTCGATGGCCGTCGGCGTCCCTGCCACCTGCCGGACCGCGGCCTTAAGACCCGTAAAGATGTCCGCCGGGGCCGCCGCGCCGGTCTCCCGACCCCGGCCCCGCTGAAAGTGCCAGATAAAATGAAGGTTGTCGGCCCCCCGGGCCGCGGCCCACGCTGCCACCCCGGCCATGTCGGCCACGTTGGCGGCGTTCACCCCCATGGCCAGGGTAAAGGCCCACCCCCGGGCCCGCAGCTCCCCGAGGGTAAACTCCAGCGCCGCCCAAGCCCCCGCGCCCCGTTGCCGGTCATGCTGGGCCGGCAGCCCGTCGACGCTGATCTGCCAGTGGAGGCGCTCCCGCGGCCAATGTTCCAGTTCCCGGGTCAACTCCGGCAGCCGCACCCCGTTGGTGAGCACCGTCACCCGGGCCCCGGGGAGCCCCAGCAGCCCGTCCATGATGGCGGTGAACTCCCGGTGCGCCAGAGGTTCGCCCCCGGTCACGGCGAAGGCCCGGCAGCCCAATTCCGCGGCCTGATGGGCCAGGGTAAGCAACCTGGCCGCCGCCAGCTCCCGCCGCTGGCCGGGGCCGGAGGCGAACAGGCAGTGCCGGCAGGTTTGATTGCACCGGTCGGTCACATGCAACCACAACTCCCGGATCTCCGTCAACGCCAGCAGCGCCGCCCGGCCGGGATACGGGGGGGCGGCGGCGGCGGGCAGGCGGGTCAGGAAGCGTTGGGCGCTGATATCCTCCACCGGCTCTCCCCGGGCCAGCTTTTGCAAGATCAGGTCCCCGGCGGCGTTGGGCACGAACCAGTCGGGCCGCTGCTCCTGGATATAGATGGGCGTGCCGGCGGCTTCGCAACGGCGCCAGTCGTGAATGGGAAAAGTCATAATTAAGATGTCCTTAGTGCGCGTGCCGGCGGAATTTCGTACTGGCCGGTGGCCCTTAGCCCCCTCCTCCGCCGGCTTGCGGCCGGGGCCGCGGGCCGGCCCCCCGGTACCAGCGGGCCAGGCGTCCCGGGGGCAGGCCCAGGCCATAGCCCAGCACCATCATCTGGTTCACCCCGGTGGTGCGCCAGACCCCCAGCCGCCGCCAGCGCCGCCCCGAAGTGGTCACCGCCGGGGGCAGGGTGACGATCCGCCCCTGCCTCCCCAACCGGCGGATCAGGGCGTAGTCCTCCATGATGGGAATCTCCGGGAACCCCCCCGCCGCCTCAAAGGTCCGGCGTTGCAGAAACAGCCCCTGATCGCCGTAAGGGAGTTGCAGACGCCGGGAGCGGGCGTTGGCCAACGCCTCCACCAGCCGCAGCCCCCGGCCCTCCCCCCGGATGGCCAGGGAGAAGGCCCCGGCCGCTACCCCGGGCCGCTGCAGGGCTTCCCGGATCAACCCGGCGTAGCCCTGGGGGGCCCGGGTGTCGCCGTGCAGGAAGAACAGCATCTCCCCGACGGCCTCACGGGCCCCCGCGTTCATCTGATGGGCCCGCCCCGGTGACGCCAGGATCACCCGGGCCTCCGCGGCCACGGCCCGGCTCGCCGTCCCGTCGGGGCTGGCGGCGTCCACCACGATCACCTCCACCCCCGTCTCCCCCCGCAGGCCCTCCAGGGTCCCGGCGATGTGGGCCGCCTCGTTCAGGGTGGGGATGATGACCGACAGGCTCGTTTCCTCAGATGCCGTTGCCATCGCCCTGGTCCGTCCCGTACCACCCGGCCAGATCCTCCGGCCGGTCCACGTCCGCCAGCTCCGCCAACAGCGAGACGCGCACTCTTTTTTCCCGGGCCTGCGCCAGGGTCTTCTCCAGCACCCGGGCCGTGCCCCAGGGGATGCCGGTGAACAGCTCCGGCTCCGGCCGGGACCAGCCGATGAGGTAGTAGCCCCCGTCCCGGGCCGGCCCCACCACCAGATCGTGGGTGTGCAGGGCCGCAAAGGCCTGCCTCAGAATGTCCGTGGTCAGCCCCGGGCAGTCGCAGCCGATCAGCACGGCCCGCCGCCCGCCGGCGCTCGCCCCCTCCAGGGCCGCCCGCATCCGGGCCCCCAGGTCCCCGCCGGTCTGGGGCCGCCAGGTCCAGGCGGGGCCCAGCCAGGACGCAATCTCCGCCGGCGCGCCCCCGGCGACGTGCACCTCCACCCGCACCGGGAAACCCCGCGCCAGTTCCGCCGCGGTCTGCAGGGTCCGCCGGGTGAGGACTTCGTGGAGTCGCGCCGCCCCCGCCGGACCCAGCGCCGGGATCAGCCGGGTCTTGGTGCGCCCGGGGGCGGGGTAGCGGGTGAAGATGATCAGGGTGTCCCGATGAGTGCTTGACATGCGGTCGAGTTAACCGGGAAGGGGGTAGCGGCCCTCTCAGTCGGCCGTATCGGTCCTTTCCGCCGGTGAGGTCTCCGTCCGGTCGCCGGGGCGCGGGAGGCGCAGCCGCCGCCTGACCGCCAGCGCCAGGATCAACAGCAGGCTCGCCAGCCCCAGCATTCCGGCCGCCAGCTCCCAGGGCACCCGGCCTTCCGTGATGCCGCGGCTCAACGCGTCCGCCCCCGTTACGTACAGGGCGATCCCCGGGAGCAGGCACAGCCAGCTCCAAAAGGCGTAGGTCCAAAAGGGCACCGCGGTCAGCCCGAACCCGTAGTTCAACAGGTTGAAGGGAAACAGGGGCACCAGGCGGGTGAAGGCCACCACGACGGCCCCTTGTTCGGCGGTCAGGCGGTCCAGCTTCCGGAAGGTGTCGTTGCCGGCCAGCCAGTTCTGCACCGCCTGCCGGGCGACGTAACGGGCGATGAGAAAGCTCAGGCAGGCCCCCAAGGTGGAGCCAACGCTCACCAGCACGATCCCCCAGGCCCACCCGAACAAGGCGCCCCCGGCAATGGTGACCGTCGAGCCGGGGATCGCCGCCACTGAGGCCGCCACATAGATCAGGATAAAGACCAGCGGTCCCAGGTATCCCCACTGCCGGAGCCCGGTCCGCAGATCGCCCAGCAGCTCCCCCAGGCCGAAATAGCGGGCCGCCAGGGCCACCGCCAGGATGCCCGCCACCAGGGCCGCCAGCCGCCATTTGCCTCCCGGGACCGGCGGCAGTTCCTCTGATGTTGCTGGCGCCTCGGATATCCCGGTCATCCCTACTTCACCTGGCAGCCCTGATTATTGCCGGGCGCATGCCTGCCATGGCCCACTGTTGGCGAAAATGTCTCATCAGATCTTACAAATTCCATGGATGGATTCGCACGTCTGGCCATAGAGCCTCTCGATCCAGTCGTCCCGCCGCAGGTAGGGCATAAAGGTGGCGCCGCAGGTGGGGCAGGCCAGCTGTTGGGACAGCCGCCGCAGGATGCGGTGCACCGTCGCCACGTAGGTGCCGTGGCTCCACGTCAGGGGGGCTACCGACAGGGGCTCCCCGCCGTGGGGATGAAACTGCTCCGCCAACACCCCCGAGGGCAGCGCCCGGGCAACGGCCCACTCCACCAGTTCCAGGGCGGCGGCCAGGTCCTCCTCGCCCTCGCTCCGCTCCAGCAGATAGTCCGCCAGCCACAGGGTGCAGATAAGCCAGGGATTGCCGGGCACGCCGGGATCAACCCGATAGTAGTCGTCCCCGGGATACCGGGCCAGCCCCCCCACCTCGCTCTGCACCCACAGTTGCCGGCGCAACGCCTCCATGGTGGGCTGCAGCCGGGGATCGGCGGCGCTGTAGAGCCCGAAGGCGAACAGCCCCCACAGGCTGGCGTCCAGGGTGTCGTCCACCTGCAGGCGGCCGTCGCCGTCCCGGTAGAGCCGCCGGCAGAAGCGGCCCGATTCCTGCCGCCACAGATGCGTGGAGGCCGCATCCCGAATCTCCGAGGCGACTTCCTGGCAGCGGCGGGCCGGGGCGTCCTCCCCGAAGACCTTGCAGAACAGGGAGGCCGCCGTCAGCCCCCCGAACACCGCCCCCACGGTGAAGCTCATGATGCCCCGACGCTCCTCCCACAGATCGAAGGACTCTCCCGGCAGCCCCGTTTCCGCGTCCCGGTAGGCGCACAAGAAGTCCGCCGCCTTCTTGATGAGCGGCCGATACAGGGGCTTGATGAATTCCACATCCCGGTACAGCACGAAATGGTGCCATAGGGCCCAGATCACCAGGGCGGTGGAGTCCTCCTGGATGGGCAGTTGCGCCTGCCCCCCCTCGTACCAGGCGTGCCAGGAGGACGCCAGGGTGCCGTCCGGATTGTACTTGTGCAACAGATAGCCCTCGGGCTCCAGGCGCGCCGCCATGAACTGATAGAAGGCGCGGGCCATCTCCGGATAGCCCGCCAGCCCCAGGGCATGGGCCACCAGGGCCCCGTCCCGGGGCCAGATGTAGGAGTAGGTGTCCCGGTTGAAATTCAGCACGTCGGAATCCGTCGCCGCCAGGATGCCCCCCTGGCCGTCGATCTGCGTGGTGAGGATGAGCAGGCTGCGCCGGTAGAGCTCCCCCACCGCGGGGGCAAGCCGCTCCAGGGGCAGGGTCTCCTTCCGGACCCACAACCGCCAGTAATCGGCGGTGCGGTCGATGAGGACCTGGGGGCCTTTGTACTTCACCAGGCCATCCAGCCGCCGCACCTCCTCCCAGCTCTGCCCCGCCGCCACCCAAAAGCAGGCCTGGCCCCGGGACCCGCCCGCCAGCACCAGCTTGACCGCCATCACCGAATCCACCGACCCCTGGGCGATGGGGTTTCCGGAGAGCCGCCCGTCTTCGGCGTCCTTGTAGGTGCCCTCCTTGCCGGCCACCCCCTTCTGGCCCACGGCGAACTGGTCCACGCCGCCGTTACCGTCGCCCGCGCCGTTGGCCAGAAAATAGCGCGCCCCTTTATAATGCACCACTCCCCCCGTCTTGGGGTCGTAGGCCGCGGTGTCTCCCACGTCGTTGCCGGAAATGGACAGGTCCAGGCTGAAAAACAGGTTCACCTCCCTGGTCCGCAATTCCAGATTCTCCACGGTGATGACCCGCACCAGGATATCTTCATGGAAATCCACCGCATCCCGGCACTCCAGAATGAGGCCCAGCCCGGGGGGCGCCAGGGTGACCTCGGTCACCAGGGTGTCGGCTTGATACCGCAAATCCCGGCGCCAGTGGGGTCCGCTCCAGGCAAAGGCCCCGTCCACCGCCACGCCCAGGCGACAGGCGCGGCCGCCCACGTGATTCTCCTGGCCCACATGGGGATAGTAGAGATCGCGAATCCGGTAGTCCTGATCAAAACAGATGAGCAGGCGGCCATTGCCCAGGGGCAGGTCTCTCGGCATGGGTTTATGCGGCTCCGGTCGGTCTTTTTCAGCAGGGGATTACGGCCTCCGGTCTTCCCGGGAAGGAAAAGCGGGGGACGGCTGCTCTCTGCCAAACAATAAGCCCTGGACGCCATCCTGTCAATGCTGAAGCAGCCTGCCCCCCGGCCGGCCTGGGCCGCGCCCGACATGGCGGGAAATTCGCGCCGGCGTCCCCCGGCAGGACTTGAAATCATCCTCCAGCCGCATTACCTAAGGTACCATCTGACAGATAAAGGAGATCGGCATCATGGCGGAACCCCAGAAATACACCTGCGCCAACTGCGGCTACTCAGCCACCCAGAGATTTTCCGGCGATATCTGCCCCCAATGCAACATGACCTATTGGAAGTGCGGCAAGTGCGGCTATACCTTCACGGCCGCCCAGGCCCCGGACACCTGCCCGGCCTGCAAGGAGAAATGCGAATTCCGGGACGTCACCTGTTATCTCCCCGAATGCGGCGGCGGCGGCAATATCGACCCGCGACTGGCCTGAGGCCGCAGCCCCGGGCGTTGATTTCACCCGGCGGGCGCCCGTGCCCGGAGACGGGCGCCCGCTCGTGACCTGACCGGATCCCGGCGTTACCCTACCCTTTCGCGTCGCCCTGACCCCCCGCCTCCTCCACTCCTTTTCCCATGTGCCGGCCCCGCACCGCCCCCGATTTTTTTTGCCGGCGCCCATGTTCCCAATTGCACAGTCCCTTTCTCCTGCCGAGACCCGGCGGTCATTGATTCGGGCCAGATTGTCTAAAAAAACCTTTGACAGCGAGGGTAAAATCAGGTAATAATTCATCTTGACTTTGCTCAAAAGTTCACATAGTCATATTAGTAGTATAAACAAAAACTTAGATGAGGTGGCCAGAGAGATGATTGACCTTGATTGGACTTTGTTTATGCAGATTGGCAATTTCTTGGTCCTGGTCTTCCTCCTGAACATGGTGCTTTTCAAGCCCATCCGGGGAGTGATTCAGGCCCGGCGCCAGCAGCTGGAAGGCTTGGCAACCGATGTCTCCGGACTGTCCGCAAAGGAGCAGGAACTGCGCGGCGATATCGACGCGGAAATCACTGCGGCCCGCAAAACCGGACTGGGAAAGCGCGACATGCTCAAGGCGGAGGGCGGCGCCGTGGAAGCCAGCTTGGTGGAGGCAGCCAAGAAAGAAGCCGAAGCCCAATGGACGACCATGGAGCAGAAAATCAAAGATGACCTGGCCGCGGCCCGGCAGGACTTGCAACCGCAAGTCCAGTCCTTCGCCGCCGACCTGGCTGCCAAGATCTTAGGGAGGGCGATCGCATGAGGACGAGTTCCATAAACCCCAAGATTGCCTCAACCGCACTCACCCTGGGAATTGGTCTGACGGGGGCGTCCCTGGCCTGGGCTGCCGGCGGAGGCGAACACGGCGCCATCGACCATGCCAAGATCATGGACCTGGTGTGGCGGGTAATGAATTTCGCCGTCTTCGCCGCTATCCTGGCCAAGCTGGCGGTCAAACCCATCAAGCAATTCTTTGCCTCCCGCAAGGAAGAAATCGCCAGCAGCCTGGAAGACCTGGAACAACAGAAGGCCGCCGCCAATAAAGCCCTGCGGGCTGCCAAGGCCGAACTCGCTACGGTGGAGGCCCAGCGGGATGCCATCATTCAGCAGTTCGTCGCCGAGGGCGAGGCCGAAAAGGACAAGATCATCCAGAAGGCCGAACTGACCGCGGAACGCATCAAGGAAATGGCTGCCCTGACCATCGCCCAGGAAGTCAGGAAGTCCGCCGCCATCCTGAAACAGGAGATCGTCGAAGCGGCCGTGGAATTGTCGGAAAAAATGCTCAAAGAAAACATCGTGCCCGAAGACCAACAGCGGTTGGTTGATGACTACTTGATAAAGGTGGTGGAAGCCCATTGATTAATCTAGCTCTTGCCCGCAGATATGCCAAAGCCTTGCTCAGCATCGGCAAGGAAGACGGCCGGTACAAGGAATATGGCGAAGAATTAAGTGCCTTCGCCTATCTGCTCGAGCGCGAGCAGGAACTGAAAAACGCCATCATCAACCCTATTTATCCGGGCGACAGCCGGCAGGCCGTGCTCCGGGAAATCCTCGCCAAGCTGAACTTTTCCCCCATCACCAACAATTTCCTGAACCTCCTGTTTGACAAACAGCGCCTCGACGGCGTGCTGCAAATCAGCGAGGTGTACCAACAACTGGTCGACCAACTGGAGAAAGTCAGCCGTGCCCAGGTCAAGACCGCTGCCCCCCTGGATGAGGACATGGTGAACAAAGTTCGCCAGGCCCTGGAAAAAATCACCGGCACTTCGGTGGTGGTGGACGTCGCACAAGATCCAGATATCATCGGCGGCATCGTCGCCAAGGTGGGTGATTTGGTCCTGGATGGGAGCGTTCGGACCCAGCTCCAGAGTTTAAGAGAATCTTTGATAAGAGGTGAGGTTGGATAATGGAAATCAGAGCCGAAGAAATCAGCCAGATTATTCGTAATCAGATCAAGGATTACGAGACCAAAGTGGAGATTGCCGAGACCGGCACGGTGCTCTCGGTGGGTGATGGTATCGCCCGCGTCTCCGGGGTGGAAAAAGCCATGGCCATGGAGCTGCTGGAGTTCCCCGGCGGCATCTTTGGCATCGCCCTGAACCTGGAAGAGGACAACGTCGGGTGCGCCATCCTGGGGGAAGACATCCACATCAAAGAGGGCGACACCGTCAAACGGACCGGCCGCATCGCTGAGGTGCCCGTCGGCGAGGCCTGCCTGGGCCGCGTCCTCGACCCCGTGGGCAACCCCATTGACGGTAAGGGCCCCGTGGACGCCAAGGAGTTCCGGCGGATCGAACTGAAGGCCCCCGGCGTCATCGAGCGCCAGCCCGTGAACGAGCCCATGTACACCGGTTACAAGGCCATCGACGCCATGACCCCCGTCGGCCGCGGCCAGCGGGAACTGGTCATCGGCGACCGCCAGATCGGCAAGACCGCCCTGTGCGTCGACTCCATCATCAACCAGAAGGACTCCGGCGTCATCTGTATCTACGTCGCCATCGGCCAGAAGAAATCCACCGTGGCCCAGGTGGTGGACGCCCTGGAGCGCCACGACGCCCTCAAGCACACCATCGTCATCTCCGCCACCGCCTCCGAGCCCGCCCCCCTGCAGTACGTCGGCGCCTTCGCCGGCTGCACCATGGGCGAGTACTACCGGGACAACGGCCGCCACGCCCTGATCATCTACGACGATCTCTCCAAACAGGCCGTGGCCTACCGGCAGATTTCCCTGCTGCTCCGCCGGCCTCCGGGGCGTGAAGCCTTCCCCGGCGACATCTTCTACAACCACTCCCGGTTGCTGGAGCGGGCCGCCAAATTGAATGATTCCCTGGGCGGCGGTTCTTTGACGGCGCTCCCCATCATCGAGACCCAACAGGGCGACGTGTCGGCCTACATTCCCACCAACGTTATCTCCATCACCGACGGCCAGGTCTACCTGGAACCCGGTCTCTTCTTCGCCGGCGTCCGCCCCGCCATCAACGTCGGTCTGTCGGTCTCCCGGGTCGGCGGCGCCGCCCAGTGCAAGGCCATGAAGCAGGTCGCCGGTTCTCTCCGGTTGGATCTGGCCCAGTACCGGGAACTGGCCGCCTTCGCCCAGTTCGGCTCCGAACTCGACAAGGCCACCCAGGCCCAGCTCAATCGCGGCATCCGGTTGGTGGAAATCCTCAAGCAGCCCCAGTACGAGCCGCTGCCCATGGAAAAAGAGATCACCATCCTCTATGCCGGCACCCGGGGTTACCTGGACGAGTTCCCGGTGGACAGCCTCGGCGCCTATGAAAAGCAGCTCTACGAGTTCATCGGCAGCAAATACCCTGACATCTTTGAGACCATCAAAGAGGCCATGGAAATCAACGCCGATCTCGATAACAAGATGAAAACCGCCCTGACCGAATTCGCCACTAACTTCCGCGCCAGCTTAGCCGCTTGATTGCCGGCGACACCGGAATCAAGGAGGTAAGATAACGTATGGCAACTCTACGAGATCTCAGACAGAAGGTGGCGGCGGTCAAGAAGACGCAGCAGATCACCAAGGCCATGAATATGGTCTCGGCGGCCAAGCTGCGCGGCGCGCAAACCCGCATGGAGCAGTTCCGGCCCTATGCGGCGGCCTTCCGGGGCATGCTGACGGGCATGGCCTCCCGGGTCGAACCCGAGGCCCATCCTTACTTCCAGCAGGCGCCGGAAGTGCAAAAGGTGGAATTGGTGCTCCTCACCGCCGACCGCGGACTGTGCGGCAGCTTCAATACCAACCTGATCATAGCCGCCGAAAGGTTCATCAAAGCCAAAAAGGCCGAGGGCATCGAAGTCGAACTGACCTGCGTCGGCCGCAAGGGGCGGGATTTCTTCCGCCGCCGCAAGGCCGATATCCGGCAGGGTTACGCCGATATCTGGAACAAGTTCGACTTCACCAACGCCCAGGCCGTGGCCCGGGATGCCGTGACCCCCTTTACCACCGGGGACGTGCAGGAGGTTTACCTCCTCCACTCCGAGTTCGTCAATATCGCCACCCAAAGGCCCCGGCTGGTGCAGTTGCTGCCGGTCAAACCGGAAATGGCCGCCGAGGAGGAGGGGACCCGCCAGGAGTACATCACCGAGCCTCCCGCGGAGCAGTTCCTGGAATACCTGCTGCCCCGCTATATCAACGTCATGGTCTATCAGGGCTTCCTGGAGAACTCCGCCAGCGAGCATGCCGCCCGCATGACCGCCATGGACAACGCCACCAGCAACTGTAAGGAAATGATCACCCAGCTCACCCTGGTGATGAACAAGGCCCGCCAGGCCGCCATCACCAAGGAACTTATGGACATCATCGGCGGGGCCGAGGCCCTGAAGGGCTAGCCCGCTCGTAGGAGGGTTTAAATAATATGAGTACCGTAATCGGCAAAATCGCCCGTGTCATCGGCCCGGTCGTCGACGTGGAATTTGAGGAAGGCCAGCTTCCCCATATTCTTGACGCCCTTTTGATCTCCAACCCGGCCATCGACGACACCGAAGACAACCTGGTCGTCGAGGTCGCCCAACACCTGGGCAACAACGTCGTCCGCACCATCTCCATGGACACCACCGACGGTCTGGTGCGGGGCATGCCCGCCAAGGCCACCGGCAAGCCCATCGCCGTGCCCGTCGGCCACGAAGCCCTGGGCCGGGTGCTCAACGTGGTGGGCAAACCCGTGGACGGCCTGGGCCCCGTGGACGCCAAACACTACTACACCATTCACCGTCCCGCCCCCGCCTTCGTGGATCAGGACACCTCGGTTAAGGTGCTGGAAACCGGCGTCAAGGTTATCGACCTGCTGGTGCCCTTCCCCCGGGGCGGTAAGATGGGCATGTTCGGCGGCGCCGGCGTCGGCAAGACCGTTATCATGATGGAAATGGTGCACAACATCGCCATGCACCACGGCGGTATCTCCGTGTTCGCCGGCGTGGGCGAGCGCACCCGTGAGGGGAACGACCTCTACCTCGAAATGAAGCACTCCGGCGTGCTCCCCAAATGCGCCCTCATCTACGGCCAGATGACCGAGCCCCCCGGCGCCCGCGCCCGGGTGGCCCTCACCGGTCTCACCGCCGCCGAGTACTTCCGGGATGAGGAAGGCCAGGACGTGCTCCTCTTCATCGACAACATCTTCCGTTTCACCCAGGCCGGCTCCGAGGTCTCCGCCCTGTTGGGCCGCATGCCCTCCGCCGTGGGTTACCAGCCCACCCTGGGGACGGACCTTGGTGAATTGCAGGAACGCATCACCTCCACCAAGAAGGGCTCCATTACTTCGGTGCAGTGCGTCTACGTGCCCGCCGACGACTTGACCGACCCGGCCCCGGCCACCACCTTCGCCCACCTCGACGGCACCGTGGTGCTCTCCCGCCAGATCGCCGAGCTGGGCATCTACCCCGCCGTGGACCCGCTGGACTCCACCTCCCGCATCCTCGACCCCTACGTCCTGGGCGAGGAGCACTACAGCGTCTCCCGGCAGGTGCAGATGATCCTGCAGAAGTACAAGGAACTGCAGGACATCATCGCCATCCTGGGTATCGACGAACTCTCCGACGAAGACAAGATCACCGTGGCCCGGGCCCGGAAGATTCAGCGCTTCCTGTCCCAGCCCTTCTTCGTCGCCGCCACCTTCACCGGTATGGAAGGCAAGTTCGTGTCGGTGCCGGATACGGTCCGGGGCTTCAAGGAAATCATCGAAGGCAAACACGACGACCTGCCGGAACAGGCCTTCTACATGGTGGGTGGGATCGAAGAAGCCGTGGCCAAGGCCGAGCGCCTGGCGGCCATGGGCTAAGCCCCTCACTTAGGAGGGAATCATGGCAGAAAAAACCATACTGCTGGAAGTTGTGACCCCCGACCGCCAGGTCTATTCCGGGGACGTGGACATCGTCGTCTGCCCCGGGGTGGAAGGCCAGTTCGGCGTGCTGCCCAGCCACATCCCCTTCCTGTCGGCCCTCAACATCGGCGAGATGTACTACCGCAAGGGCGGTCAGGCGGAATATATCTTCCTCGGCGGCGGCTTTGCCGAAGTCACCGGCGAGAAGGTCACCGTCCTGGCCGACTCCGCCGAACGGGGCCGGGAGATCGACGTGGAACGGGCCAAACGCGCCAAGGAGCGGGCCGAACGCCGCCTGGCTCAGGGCCGCACCGCCGACCTCGACTGGGTCCGGGCGGAAGCCGCCCTGCGCCGCTCCATCGAACGCCTCAAGGTCGCCGGGCGCTAAACCGTATCCTTCAGACTACGTGAACCCAAAAAGGCGCGTCCTCCGGGACGCGCCTTTTTTTAGGGATGCGCCCACCGACGCCGACGCCCGGGCTCATCATTCCCGGCTTCCGGGGGCCTGCCGGCGGGGCTTCTGAAAGTGATCGAAGCCGGCCCCGGAAATCTCGCGGCGGCCCCCGGCGGTATCCAGAAAGACCCCCCCACCGGGGATAATCCGGCCGATGACCGTCGGGGGCGGCAGTCCCGCCGCCCCAAACTCCGCTTCCAGAGCCGCCGCGGCCTCCGGCGGCGCGGTGAACAGCAACTGATAGTCCTCACCCCCGGCCAAGGCCAGTTCCCAGGGCTCCCGGCCCGCCAGGGCCGCCACCTGCTTGACTCCGGGGGCAATGGGCAGCCGCTCCGCCGCCACCTCCGCCCCCGCGCCGGCGGCCCGGCAGAGCCGGTACAGATCCGAGGCCACCCCGTCGGACAGATCAATGGCGGCCGTGGCCCGGCGGGAAGCCGCCAGGACGCGGCCCGCGGCCACCTGCGGCCGGGGGTCCAGGTGGGCCTGCACCAGGGCGTGCCGCACCTCCGGGGCGACCTCCAGCCCCCGCCGCAGCACCTCCAGCCCCGCCGCAGCCTCCCCCAGCGGGCCGGTGACCCACACCAGGTCGCCGGGCCGGGCCCCCTCCCGCAGCAGTATCTCCTCCCGGCGCACCCGGCCCAGCAGGGTGAGGCTGAGGCTCAGGCCCCCGGGGGACTGCACCGTGTCGCCGCCGATAAGGGCGGCCCCGTAGCGGGCGGCCCCCTCCCGCAGCCCCGCGCCCAGCTCCAGGGCCCCGGCCAGGTCCCGCCCCGGCGGCCACCCCAGCGCCAGCAGGCCGTACAGCGGTTCCGCCCCCATGGCCGCGATGTCGCTGACGTTCACCGCCACGGTCTTGACCCCCAGTTGGTGCAGACTGATATACCCCAAGTCGAAATGCACCCCCTCCGCCAGGGTGTCGATGGTCCACACCAGATAGTGCCCGGGGCCGTCCTCCAAAACCGCGCAGTCGTCCCCGATGGCCCGCACCACCCCCGGCGGCGCCGGCCCAAACAAAGCCGCCAGCCGCTCGATAAGCTCGAACTCCCCGGCAACGGCTGTGGCGGCGGCTGGTGTGCGGCTTTCGCGGCTCACGGTTTACCGCTCACGGCGTTCAGCACTTCTCCAGCGCGTTGAAAAAATAGGCGATTTCCGTCACCGCGGTCTCCGGCGCGTCGGAGCCGTGCACGATGTTGGCTTCGATGTCGCAGGCGAAGTCGGCCCGGATGGTCCCCGGCGCGGCCTCTTTGTAATTGGTGGCCCCCATGAGGTCCCGGTTCTTGCCAATGGCCCCCTCCCCCTCCAGGATCAGGGCCACGATGGGCCCGGAGCTCATGAAGGTGGTGAGGCTGTCGAAAAAGGGCCGTTCCTTATGCACCGCGTAAAAGCCCTGGGCCTGCTCCTTGGTGAGGTGCAGCATCTTCAGGGCCCGGATCTTCAACCCGGCCTTCTCGAACCGGCCGATGACCTCGCCGATCAGCCCCCGGGAAACGCCGTCGGGCTTGATGAGGGAGAGGGTCTGTTCCACAGACATAATATAGTGTGCCTCCTGAGAATTGTTATTTTTCAGCTTTCGATGAATAATGACCTGCTGGCGAGATAACCCCGCACGATATCTTTTCCGGGGTTGGGGGGGGTGCGGGGAGGGGGGGCCGGGGCCGGGGGCCCCCGCCCCCTCCCCGCCACGCCCCTATCTCTCCTGCGCCCCGAAGTGGTCGAACTGCATGGTGAAGGTGCCCCGGCCCTGGGTGGCGGACCGCAGCGCCGTGGAGTAGCCGAACATCTCGGAGAGGGGGGCGATGCCCGAAATGATGCGCATGGCGCCCTTGGGCATCAGGTTGTCGATCTTGCCCTGCCGGGAGTTGAAGTCGCCGATGACCTCGCCCATGAACTCCTCCGGCACGATCACCTCCACCTTCATGAGGGGTTCCAGAACCAGGGGGCGGGCCTGCTGGCAGGCCTGTTTCACCGCCTGCATGGTGGCCGCCCGGAAGGCCAGGTCGCTGGCCAGGCCCTCCCGCACGTCCGCGTCCAGGATGTCCACGGCCACGTCGATGACCGGGTGCCCGTAAACCGCCCCCGCGGCCAGGGCCTCCTGCGCCGCCTCCTGCAGCAGGGGGGCGTAGGCCGCGGCCGGGTGGTCCTCCGGGAGTTGGGCGCGGACGCGGTTGCCGGCGCCCCGGGGTTGGGGGGCCACCTGCACCCGCACCTGGGCGTAGTGGCGTTTCCCGGCCAGTTCCCGGTCGAAAACCGCCGCGTCCGCCGCCGTCGCCGCGATGGTCTCCCGGTGCACCACCTGGGGCCGCCCGGCGGTCACCCCGGCATTGAAGTCCCGCTGCATCCGGTGGATCAACACCTCCAGGTGCAACTCCCCCATGCCCGACAGAATCGTCTGGCCGGTGTCTTCGTCCACCCTCACCTTCAGGCTGGGGTCCTCTTCGGCCAGCTTGCGCAGGGCCACCTCCAGTTTTTCCTGGTCGTCCCGGGTCTGGGGCTCCACCGCCAGGGAGATCACCGGCACGTAGGAGCTGATGGGCTCCAGGATGATGGGGGCCTCCTTGCTGCACAAAGTGTCCCCCGTGGTGGTCACCTTCAGGCCCACCAGCCCCACGATGCTGCCCGCCTTGGCTTCGTCCAGGCGCTCCCGCTGGTTGGCGTGCATGCGCAGGATGCGGGCGATCTTCTCGCTGACCTTCTTTACCGGGTTGTAGACCTCCTGCCCGGTCTTCAGCACGCCGGAGTAGATGCGGGCCAGGGTCAGCCGGCGGCCCTGGTCCATGGCGATCTTGAAGGCCAGGGCGGCCAGGGGGGCGTCGTCTTTGGCGGGCCGCTGCAACTGCTCCCCGGTGTCGGGATGGTCGCCGGTGATGGCGGGGACCTCCGTGGGATTGGGCAGATAGGCCACAATGCCGTCGATCAGGGGTTGCACGCCCTTGTTGCGCAGCGCCGCGCCGCAAAAGGTGGGCACCGCCTTCAGGGCGATGGTGGCCCGGTGGATGGCCGCCTGGAGGTCCTCCAGGGTCAGGCTCTCTCCCCCCAGGTAGCGCTCCATAATGTCGTCGTCCACTTCGGCCAGGTCCTCCAGAAGCTGCTCCCGGGCGAGCGCGGCCTCTTCGGCGAACTCCGCCGGAATGTCGCCCTCGCTGAACTCCACCCCCAGGGTCTCCTCCTTCCAACGGATGGCCTGCATCCTCAGCAGGTCGATGATCCCGGCGAACCGGTCTTCCTGCCCCATGGGGATGGTGAGCGCCAGGGGATGGGCCCCCAGCTTGTCCCGCATGGACTGCACCGCCCCCTGAAAATTGGCCCCCAGCCGGTCCAGCTTGTTGATGAAGGCCAGCTTGGGGACGCGGTACTTGTCGGCCTGGTGCCAGACCGTCTCCGACTGGGGCTCCACCCCGTGGACGCCGTCAAAGACCCCCACCGCCCCGTCCAG
>CAYRYV010000030.1:0-41910 GCA_964428565.1 uncultured Desulfobacterales bacterium
TTTTGAGCCACCAGACGCTATTAAGGATAACACCATGAATTCTAAACAATTATCATTTGATCCGGCCTAGCCGGACAGAATTGGGGCTTTTGGTGTTCTCGGGGCAGGGTGCGATTAAAAGGCATGAATTTGTTGGGGGCATGGTGTCGGAACTTAGCGGAGGGGCTCTGGGGGGCAGGGAGAAAAGAGAGATGGCCCGCGGGGCGCGGTATGGCAAAAAGAGGCGGTGGACGGGGAGTTGGTATTACCGGGGAGAAGGGGGGCAGCATACCGGCGCCTTGTGGGGGGGCCCGGCAGGGGGTGGGAAGAAGTTGGTCGTCAAGGCATTCAAGTTTTTTTTAAAATAATTATCATTCCGGCAACGGATTTTCATGATTTTCTCTCATGTAAGTTTTCGTTAATGCCGAACTAGATAGTGCAACCGTCATTGCAGCCGTCATCGCGCGGGGCGGTGGACCCCGGAGGCGGACTTGTAATGACAGGCGACAAAATCCGGCGATGTTGGGCGGAGACAGATGAGATGAAGCTGGTAGTTAGCGATGAAGGAAACGAATCCCGACCCTGACGACTATCCGGAGGCACCCGAAAATTTTCAGGGAGGATGTGTATGCGCAGCGTGTCTTTGAGTGTTAAACTGGTGGGCGGTTTCATCGTGGTGGCCCTGATCACCCTGGGGGTGGGCTATGTGGGCTGGAACGGGGTGGGCAGCCTGGATAAAGATTTAAAAGCGATTTCCCAGGAAAGTTTACCGAGCATCCAGAATCTTTTGGTAATCCAGAAGAATCTGGAATCCCTGCGGGCGGCGCAGAACGGTCTGCTCAATCAGGCCTTTGACGCGGCCAAACGGAGGGAATTGCTGGAGCAGGTGGCCAAGGCCCGGGAGGGCTACCAAAAGGCCTGGCAGGCGTATGAAGGGATTCCCAAAAACGCCGAGGAGGCCAAGTTAACGGAGCAGTTAAAACAGAACATCGATCTCTGGCGGCAGGAAAACAACGTATTTTTCCAATTGACCCAGGAATTGGACAAGACCGCGGAGGTCACGACCAAGGCCGAAGTCTTCAGCAAGATGAACACTCAGCTCATACAGAAATGCCTGCCCCAACAAGTTGCGGCCCTGGCCCTGATGGATAGACTCATCGGCATGAAGGAAGGCCAGACGGCGGCTTTAACCAAGGACTCCCAAGTTGCGGCAGAGAGGGCGAAATTCCTTTCCGGGACGGGGATGGTGGTGGGTTTCGGGTTGGCGCTGGCCCTGGGGATTATTCTCAGTATGTCCATCACCCGGCCCATCAACCGGGTGATCACCGGGTTGAACGAAGGGGCCGACCAGGTGGAGGCGGCTTCGGCGGAGGTATCGGCAGCGAGCCAGTCTCTGGCCCAGGGGTCTTCGGAGCAGGCCGCCTCCCTGGAAGAGACGTCCTCGTCCCTGGAGGAGATGGCCTCCATGACCCGGCAAAACGCCGACCATGCCAGCGAAGCCGACGCCCTGATGCAGGAGACCGGCCGGGTGGTGCAGGAAGCTGATCGTTACATGAACGACCTCACCACCTCCATGCAGGAGATTTCGCAGGCCTCGGACGAGACGGCCAAGATCATCAAGACCATCGATGAGATCGCCTTCCAGACGAATCTGTTGGCCCTGAACGCGGCGGTGGAGGCGGCCCGGGCCGGAGAGGCGGGGGCCGGGTTTGCGGTGGTGGCCGACGAAGTGCGCAATCTGGCCATGCGGGCGGCGGAGGCGGCCAAGAACACCGCCAACCTGATCGAAGGCACGGTGGGCAAGGTCAAGGGCGGCACCGAACTGGTGGCCAGGACCGCGGAGGCCTTTGGCCAGGTCACCACCAGTTCCGGCAAGGTGCAGGAACTGGTGGCGGAGATTGCCGCGGCCTCCCGGGAGCAGGCCCAGGGGGCGGAACAGGTGAGCCGGGCGGTGGCGGAGATGGACAAGGTGGTACAGTCCAACGCGGCCAATGCGGAAGAGTCGGCCAGCGCCTCGGAGGAGTTGTCGGCCCAGGCGGTGCAGATGAAGGGCGTGGTGGGGAATCTGGTGGCCCTGGTGGAAGGCCGAGCCCAGAACGGCCAGAGCCAACATCGGCGGTTAGACACGGGGCAGGGCAGGAGCCGGGCCCGGCAAACCCTGCCGGTCGTCAAGCGGCGCCCGGCGCCGACGGCGCCCGCCAAAGGAGGAGCCCGGGTGGTCACCCCGGAGCAGGTGATTCCCCTGGAGGAAGGCGAGTTCAAGGACTTCTAAGGAGATCGCCGTCCAGAGGCGGTGGATGTCGGCAGCAAAACCGAGGGGCGGTGCCCCTCGGTTTTTTTTTTATGAGCCCGGGGGGAGCTGCAGCTAACGGAAATGACAGGAAACCCAATGTCCCGGGGAGGTTTCCCGGAACTGGGGAAATTCCTGGTGACAGACGGAGTCGGCGTAAGGGCAGCGGGGGTGGAAGGGGCAGCCGGGGGGGATCCGGAGGGGGCTGGGCGGCTCCCCCTGGAGCCGGGAAGGAGGCAGACGCCGTTGCGGATCGGCGACCGGCACGGCGTTCAGCAGGGCCTCGGAATAGGGATGGATGCTCTCCCGGCCGTAGAACTCCTTGGGGGCCAGCTCCACCACCCGTCCCAGGTACATGACGGCGATGCGGTCGCTGATGTGACTGATGACGCTCAAGTCGTGCGAGATGAAAAGATAGGTCAGGCCGTAGCGTTGCTGGAGGTCGCCCAGCAGATTCAGGATTTGGGCCTGTACCGAGACGTCCAGGGCGGAGACGGGCTCGTCGGCCACGATGAGCCGGGGTTTCAAGGCCAGGGCCCGGGCGATGCCGAGACGTTGCCGTTGGCCGCCGCTGAATTCGTGGGGGTAGCGGTTGAGCTGATCGACGCTGAGCCCCACTTCGGTCATGAGGCCCGCCACCCACTCCCGGCGCTCCCGGGGATGCCCCAAGCCGTGGATAATGTAAGGTTCTTCCAGGATCTGGCGGATGGTCAGGCGGGGGTTGAGGGAGGAGTAAGGGTCCTGGAAGATGATCTGCAGTTGCTGGCGGAGTTGCCGCAGGCTCTGGCGCCCCAACCGCCACAAATCCTGACCGGCGAAGCTGACCGTCCCCCGGGAGGGGGGAGCCAGGGCCAGGATCAGCCGTCCCAGGGTGGATTTGCCGCAGCCCGACTCGCCCACCAGCCCCAAGGTTTCCCCTTCCCGGACGGAGAGGGAGACTTCCTCCACGGCCCGCAGGAGGGTCCGACGCTGCAGGCCGGAGGCGGCCACCATATAATGTTTGCTGAGCTGGCGCGTTTCAACCAGGATATCGGGCATGGCCATCCGTTTCCATAAAGCAAGGGGAGCGGGTGCGGCTCCCGGCATTGTTCCCGGCAGGCTTAGGCATACAGCCAACAGAGCACGCCGTGGCCGTCGGCCACCTGTACCCAGGGCGGCGGCTGGGAGCAGCGGTCGAAGGCCCGGTGGCAACGCGGCTGAAACGGGCAGCCGGGGGGAAGGTGATCAAGGCCGGGAACCTGCCCGGCGATGGTATAGAGTTTGTGGGTGGCGGCGGCGTCGAAGTGCAACTTGGGGACCGCCGCCAGCAGCCCGACGGTATAGGGGTGGCAGGGTTGGGCGAAGAGGCGGGCGGTGGGGGCCGACTCCACAAGGAAGCCGGCGTACATCACCGCCACCCGGCGGGTAACCTGAGCCACCACGCCCAGATTATGGGTAATGAGCAGGACCGACATGCCCAGCTCCCCCTGCAACCGGGCCAGCAAGGCCAAAATCTGCGCCTGGATGGTGACGTCCAGGGCGGTGGTGGGTTCATCGGCGATGAGCAGCCGGGGCTGGCAGACCAGGGCCATGGCAATGAGGGCGCGTTGCCGTAAGCCCCCGGACAGCTGATGGGGGTATTGGGCCAGGCGCCGCTCGGGTTCCGACAGCCCCACGCGCACCAGCATATGGGCAGCCTCCCGCCAGGCTTCAGGGTGAGGCAGTTGCCGGTGCACCCGCAGCACCTCGGTGATCTGCTCGCCGATGGTAAGGACGGGGTTGAGGGCCGTCATGGGTTCCTGGAAGACCATGGCCAAGGCGCTGCCCCGCAGACGGCGCATCCGGGGTTCGGGAAGATCGAGGAGTTCCTGGCCGGCAAAGCGAATACTGCCCGAGGTCTGGCTGGCGGGGGGGAGCAAGCGGAGAATGGAGAGGGCCGTGACGGTCTTGCCGCAGCCCGATTCCCCTACCAACCCCAGGGTTTCGCCGGCATCCAGGGTGAAATCGACCCCGTTGACCGCCGGGAGCCGACGGCCGGCAGTCAAGAAAGACGTTTGCAAACCGGAAACCGAGAGGAGGGGGGAGGTCACAGGAGACATTGCCCGGCGACAATTTCCTCTAAGGGTATTTGGATGAGAAAGGTGGAGCCCTGCCCCACGGTGGAGGACACCTTGATTTCCCCCTTATGGGCCTTGATGATGTTGTGGCTGATGGCCAGGCCGAGGCCAGAGCCTTTGGATTTGGTGGTAAAGTAGGGGGTGAAGATATTGGCCACCAATTCCGGAGGAATGCCCTCGCCGGTATCAGTCACTTCGATTTCGAAAAAAGGGTTGGCCAGCCGCGCCGCCAGGGTGATGGCGCCGCCCCGGGGCATGGCTTCAGAGGCGTTTTTGATCAGATTGACGAGAACCTGTTTGAGTTGCTGGGGGTCAAAGACGCAGGGCGGCAAAGAGTCAGGCAGTTCCAGGCGCAGATCGATATGGTGATCCTTGAGGGTATCGGTGTACAGGGCTTCCACATCCCGCAGTAATTGGTCGATATGGCCCGGGTGCTTTTTCAGATCGGGGGGGCGGGAGAAGTCCCGCATGTCGGACATCAAGGATTCCAGGCGTTCGACTTCCTCGGTGATGATGTTCAGCTTTTGCCGTCCTTTGTCGTCGAGCCTGTCGGCCTTGGCAAGTTGGCGGGCGAAGCCGCCGATGATCATCAGAGGATTTTTGATTTCGTGGGCGATGTGGGAGACGATGTTGCCCACGGTGGCCAACCGCTCGGACTCCCGCAACTGGTCCTCCAGGGCCACGTATTCGGAGATATCGCGCACAATGCCGGTGAAATAGAGATTGTCGCCCACTTCTGCCACGGAAAAGGAGATGCTCATGGGAAATTCGGAGCCGTCCTGCCGTTGGGCCGAAAGCTGCACGTGTTTACCGATGACGTGGGCCGTCCGGGTGGCGAGGTAGCGCCGCACGTAGTCCCGGTGTTTATCCTTGTGGGGCGGGGGGATCAGGATAGTCAGATCCTGGCCCAGGGCCTCCTCCCGGGTGAAGCCGAAGATCTTCTCGGCACCCCGGTTATAGGCGACGATGCGGTGGTCTTCATTGATGGTGATAATGGCGTCGGTGGCGCTGTCGATGATGCCGCTCTGGATTTCCATCTCCTGGCAGAAGACCTGGAGTTGGGTGAGGAGTTCATAGACCGCCCGGGCTCCGGCGCCGGCCAGCAGGCTGGCGGGGGCGACGAACTGGACCAGGTCGGGGGCGGGGGCCGGCGGCGGCCGCAAATCGATCACCAAGTCATAATTGACCGGTGGCTGCAACTCCGGAGGGAGGTCAAGGGGAGTCATGGCTGCGGACATCTGGAGGTGGGTGATGTGCAGGCGGGCGCAGAAGCCGGTTCCGAAAGAGATGAGTTTCGGCAGGGGCGCCAGTTCCGTCTCCGGAGAGGTGACCAGGACGAGTCTCAGGGTGCGCTGGGGGTAGACGGACAGGTCGGACGGCATCGGGGGCGTTAATCTTCGTAGCGCTTAAAAATCAGACTGGCGTTGGTTCCTCCGAATCCGAAGGAGTTGGACAAGGCGAAGCGCAGCGGGATTTCCAGCGTCTGGCCGCGGACGAAATTGAGTCCGGCGCAGTCCGGATCGACGTCCTCCAGATTGATGATGGGCGGCACTTTACCTTCCCGCAGTGACAGGATGGTAAAGATGGCTTCCACCGCTCCGGAGGCGCCCAGGAGATGGCCGGTCATGGACTTGGTGGCGCTGATCACGGGACGGGAAGCGGCGTCGCCCAGGAGCTTTTTCAAGGCCCGGGCTTCATTGCGGTCGCCCACGGGGGTGGAGGTGGCATGGGGATTGATGTAATCGAGTTGCTCCGGGGTGATGTCGGCGTCTTGGATGGCGACGCGCATGCAGCGCATGGCGCCTTCCAGATCGGGGTCGGTAATGTGGCGGGCGTCGCCGGTCATGCCGAAGCCCACGATTTCGGCATAGATTTTGGCCTGGCGTTTCCGGGCGTGTTCCAGTTCTTCCAGGATGAGCACGCCGGAGCCCTCGGCCATCACGAATCCTTTGCGTTTGAGGTCGAAGGGCCGGCTGGCGGCCGCGGGATTGTCGTTATAGCCGGTGGCCAGGGCTCCCATGCGGTAAAAACCCGTGATGGTAAGGGGGGTGATGGCGGCTTCGGCACCACCGGTGGCCATCAATTCGGCCTCCCCCAGTTGGACGGAACGGAAGGCGGCGCCGATGGCGTGGGCGCCGGCCGCGCAGGCGGTGGACATTGCGGCATTGGGCCCTTTGGCCTGGAAGCTGATGGAGACATTGCCGGCGGCCAGGTTGGGAAGCAGTTTGGGCACCAGAAAGGGCGACACCCGGCGGATGCCGTCCTCCAGGAGTTTCAGGTGTTGCTCCTCCCAACTTTCCACCCCTCCCATGCCACTGGCAATGATGATGCCCACCCGTTCGGGGTCTTCGGCCTCCAGGTCCAAGCCGGAGTCGTTGACCGCTTCCAGAGAGGCGGCCATGGCGTATTGGGTGAACTTATCGGTGTATTTCAGGACCTTAAGGTCTTCCTTGGTGACCGTATTCTTACGGGCCGACATGATTTCTTTCAAGTCGAAGTTTTTAATCTCCCCGGCGATTACCGGGAAGTCCTCCGGCGCCCGGTATTTCCTGCAGAATTCGTCCACCTTGTTGCCAAAGCGGGTGATCCGGGTGACGCCGGATTCACCCGCCAGCAGCCGTCTCCAAGCAAGGCCGACCTCGTTACCCAGGGGGGAGATGAGTCCCAGGCCAGTTACCACCACCCGTTTGAGATCAACCTGTTTGCATCTGGGCATATAATATTCTCCGGAATATGTCCTGGTCGGGTTCCCTGTCCACGACCGCCTGTAGGCGGGCAAGGATTTTCATACCCGGGCATAAAGAAATTTGCGGCCTCAGGGCCGCCGTGATACATTTATCACCGGAATCTCAAAGAACCGGCGTATCTTAGGGGACCGGGCCGTTCCTTCGAGGGTAAAGTTTACACGTAATGTATATTTTTAGGAAAAAATCTTCAACTATATTGATCTAAGAGATTATGGGTTCGGATTTCGAGATTATTTCTTCCGCCGAGTTTGTCGTTCGGGTGAACCATTTTTCCGATGATTTGCTGGAGTTATGCCATTTCTTTGTTATCCATCCCGGGGCAAGCTTTCCTGATACCGAGCGGTTCTACGCCCAACTGGTGTATGCCTCGAAGTTGGTGGAGGACCTGTTAGATTACCACGGGGCCAAGAATAATCAGACTTGGTATAAGTACCGCGAGCTGGTGGCCTCGGTGTTGAATTTTTCTTCGGCCGCTTTCACGATGAAGCACATTGTGAGCCGCATGACCTTCTATGAAGTAGGTCAGGATGACGATTTCCGGGAAGGCTCGCATCAGGTGCACGGCTTTCTGATCGGCATACTGGGCCGGCTTAGTCAGGAGCTGTTCAATGAGGCTCGCCGTCTGGGGGTCAATCTGCCGTCGCCGACCTTAAAGGCGGAGCGGTTTCACGACCTGTCCTCCAACCGTCTTTTGGAATTTGATATTGCCGAGCAAGACTTTCTGGAGGAAAAACAGCATATCGTCCGGATAACGAGCGCTTATCTAAACATCTTTCGGGAATTTGAATTGCTGGGTTTTCACAAAAAATTCCCCCCGGAGGAGTTGTGGACCCTCATCCCGATCAAGGCCAACGAAGAGACGTTGCGCAAGTTCGAGATGACCATCCACAATCTGCAGTCGTCGTATGACACCTACATCGGGCGCAACACCCGGCTGCCGGAGAGCCACCGTTTCAAGCGGTTCCGGGATCACATTTCCATTGCCCTGCATCTGCTGGAACTGGCCGGGCGTTTGTCCCACTATTATGAGCGCCACATCTATGATGTTGGTCACAAGAATTTTTATTTGCAAATTCTGGGATTGTTGCGGGAATTGGTTAATCCGGAACTGCTGTTGGATGCCATTGTAAATTATGCACTTTTCTATTGCAACGAATATTTGGCCAAGGGCAAGCACTTGGCGCAAGAACTCCTCAACCAGTTCATCGAACGTTCCGAAATTACAGCGGGAGTTCCGGTGAAGCTGGGGTTTCACAGCCGGCCTTGTATGCTGGTGGCCAAGATTGTGCAGCACTATGGGGGTCAGGTGGAGATGGTGGTGGGAGAGGATCGTTTCGACGCCAGTTCCATTCTCGACCTGCAGTGGGCCGGCGGCAAAGTGGAGCGGGAAAACCGATCTCAGGTCAACTTCCGGGGCGACTCCCGGGCGTTGGCCGACATCCAAATTCTGGCCAGTATCAATTATGGGGAAGATACCATGGGAAAGGGCATTCCCCTGCCGCCGGAGTTGAGCTATCTGCGTTAAGTCTCCTGGCTGGTGATCGTGGGGAGGAGAGAGGCTCCGGCCACCAGAAAAGTTTTCTCAAGATGAAAGAATTGTTTACATTTGACAATTTTTTGCGTTACACTGGGATGGATTAGGGAAAATCGGAGTAATGTTCACTCCGCCCCAATCCCCACGGAGTGCACGTAAGAAAGGGGCCACGGCCAGAGGGTGGGAAAATAAGAGTCTCCGGCAAAGGGGGCTTTTTTCTGCCTACGGCAATCCCTCGCCCCTTTACGGTATAGCGATCCAACTTCACGATCACAAAGAGAGGGAGGGCATGAAGACGAAAATCAGCGCTGATAAAATGAAGCGGCTTTATTCTTTTTATTCCCCGTTTTATGATTACCTATTCGGCAAGGTGCTGGAACCCGGGCGTCGCAAGGCGTTCAAGTATCTTTCCCCCCGTCCCCGGCAAAAGATTCTGGAAATCGGCATAGGCACCGGCACCAGTCTCAAGCTTTACCCGCATCAGTCGCACATCGTGGGGATCGACATCAGTGAGGGCATGATCGCCAAGGCTTCACACCGGGCCGCCGTGTATAAAAACGGCAACCAGGTCGAGCTGAAGGTGATGGACGCCCAACACCTGGATTTTCCCGATAATTGCTTTGATGCGGTCATGGCTTCCTATGTGCTGACGACGGTCCCCGATCCGCATCGGGTGTGCCGGGAGATCCTCCGGGTGGTCCGTCCCGGGGGCCAGATTATCGCCGTGCAACACTCCCGGGGGGAAAACGGCCATCTCATGGAACGGGCCAAAGACCTGCTGGCCCCTCTCTTCGTGCGTATCGGCTTCACCACGGACCTGGATGTGGTGAAGGTCATGCGGGAGAGCGGGATGGTCATCGAAAACGTGTGCCGGTGCAATCTCCTGAACCTGCACCGGATCATCATGGGAACGAAGATAGCCAATCCCTGAGAAGAATGGGAGCGGGGGCAACCGTAGTGACCGCAGTGACCGGATGCGGATCAGGGACAGGCCAGGACGCCTGGTTATGGTTGTGATCTGGGATCATCACCCGGCGCGTTGCAACCGTGCCGGCAAGAGGTGGTAGAGTGACTTCCGGGCAGGCAGCGCCCCAGGTCGGCCGGTGGTGGCGGGCGAAGCTGGAGCGAACTGCCCGTTATTATTACCGGCAGTTGCAGCGCCTCCCGGGCAACCCCCGGAAACTGGCTTTGGCGGTGGCCCTGGGGGTCTTTATCGGCATCACCCCCACGGTTCCTTTTCATTTCGCCCTGGCCCTGAGTCTCTCCACCCTCCTGGGGTTATCCCGGCTGGCTGCGGCCCTGGGCACCCTGGTGAGCAATCCCCTGACGTTGGTGCCGACGTACTACGCCTGTTTCAAGATCGGGCAGCTCCTGCTCTTCCACGGAGAGTCCCTGTCTTTCCCGGAGACCCTGAATCTGATGGAGCTTCTCAAGCTGGGCTGGAAGGTGAATCTGGCCTTGCAGGTGGGAGGCGTCATTCTGGCCCTGCCCTTCACCGTGGCCGGCTATTTCCTCACGCTGCGGGTAATTCAGCGTTACCGCCAGCGCCGCAGGGAAGCAAACCCCAACCGTGGCCTTCATCTCACCCAAAATTCTCTGCCACCGGCAGGGACTGAGCCCTAAGAAATCCCTGGGGCAGCACTTTCTGACGCACCCGGAGCCGGCCCGGCGGATCGTGGCGGCGTTGGCGCTGACGGGGACGGAAACGGTGGTGGAGATCGGGGCCGGTCTGGGGGCGCTGACGACTTTGCTGGCGGCGGAGGCCCGCCGGGTCATCGCCCTGGAAATCGACCTGGCCACGGCGGCCGTTTTAGGAGCCGAGGTGCTGGCCGGAGTGGCCAACGTGGAGGTGGTGGCGGCCGACGCCCTGGCCTTTGATTTCACGGCCGCCGGCGAGGGCGGGGAAGGGCGCCTGGTGGTGGCTGGCAATCTCCCCTACCAGATCACCTCTCCGCTGTTTTTCAAACTCCTGACCGTCAAACCGGTTTTGTCCCGGCTGGTCTTCATGGTGCAGCGGGAGGTGGGGGAGCGTCTGCTGGCCCTGCCGGGCGGCAAGGATTACGGCATCCTGTCGGTGCTCCTGCAGTACCATTTTCACCTGGAGCGGCTTTTCAGCCTGGGCCCCGGCAACTTCTATCCGCCCCCCCGGGTGGACTCCCTGGTGATCAAATTGACGCCCCGGACGCCGGAGGTCCCGGCACTGGAGGCGGACCACCTGGCCCGGGTGGTGAAACTGGCCTTCGCCACGCGGCGCAAGACCCTGAAAAACACCCTGGCGGCCCGGGCCGGGGAGGTGGGGGCCACCCCGGCGCAGGTGCTGGCGACCTTAAAGGCCCTGGATATCGACCCCCAACGCCGGGCCGAGACCCTGACCGTGGCGGATTTTGTGCAGGTGAGCAACGCCCTGGTCAGAGAACCCGGCAGCGGGTGAGATGGGCGATTACCTCTGGATCCTCTACGGCCTGGGGGCGGCCCTGGGGTTGGCCAGCGCCGACGCCCTGACCAAGCGTTACTTTACCGGGCTGACCCCCTACGGCATGAGCCTGGTCCGCCTGGTGTTCGCCCTCCCCTACCTGGGGGCGGTGTGGCTGTTCACGCCGACGCCGCCGTTGTCGGCGGCCTTTTTCGGGATAGTGGCGGCGGCGTTGCCCCTGGAAACCGCGGCGGCCCTGATGTATATGCGGGCGTTGCAGGTGTCGCCGCTGTCCCTGTGCGCCCCCATGCTGGCCTTCACCCCGGTTTTTCTGATCCTCACGGGCCATCTGCTGTTGGGGGAACTGCCCACCGGGTGGGGGTTGGGAGGCATCGCCGCGGTGACGCTGGGGAGCTACCTGTTGAACCTGGATTGGCGAGACCGGGGGTGGTGGGCGCCCCTGAGTGCGCTCTGGCGCCAGTCCGGTCCCCGCCTCATGCTGGGGGTGGCGGCGCTGTACGCCTGCACGTCGGTATTGGGCAAGCTGGCGGTGCAGCATTCCGCCCCCACCTTTTTCGGGCTCTTTTATCCGTGCACGTTTGCCGGTATAATGCTGCTGGGTTACCCGTGGAGTTCACCGCGGCCGGGCCGGGGGCTGTTTTCCCGGCCGGGAGCGGGGCTGCTGTTGGGGTTGTGCATGGCCGCCACCCCCTTGTGCCATTTCCATGGTATCCAGGCGGCCCCGGCGGCGTATTTCATCGCCACCAAACGCCTGAGCCTGCTTTTCAGCGTTCTGTACGGGGGGTTGTTGTTCCGGGAGGGCCTGTTTCGGCAACGGCTGTTGGGGGCCGGGCTCATGGCCGTGGGGGTGGGGTTGATCGCGGTGAAAGGCTGAGGGGCATGGTTTACGAGGAACGCACCTACCGCACGCGCATGGGGCGGGGCGCCCTGACCGGATTCCGGGTGCTCCTCAAGGAGACGGACCTGATGATCCTGGCGAGCCGGGACCTGCAGGAGGCGGCGTGGCAGGCGGCGGCCCGCCTGAGGCTGCAATTGGAGAGCTATATCGATCGGGCCCCGGAGTTTTTGACCACCCTGGCGCCGTGGCCGGACGATCCCTTCGCCCCGCCGGTGGTGCAAGACATGATCACGGCGGCGGCCGCGGCGGGGGTGGGCCCCATGGCGGCGGTGGCCGGGACCATCGCCGAGCGGGTGGGGCGGGCGCTGATGCCCGAGAGCCCCGAGATCATCGTGGAAAACGGCGGTGACATCTTTTTGACGGTAACGGAGCCGGCCACTGTGGCCCTGTATGCGGGGGCCTCGCCTTTGAGCCTGCGGGTGGGCATCAGCGTGGCGCCCGGGGACAGCCCGTTGGGCATCTGCACCTCGTCGGCCACCGTGGGGCATTCCCTGAGCCTGGGCAAGGCTGACGCCGCCTGTGTGCTGGCCGACAACGCCGCCCTGGCCGACGCCGCGGCGACGGCGTTGGGGAACCGGGTCAGCGCCCCGGGGGACATGGCTGCGGCCCTGGAATGGCTGGGTGGGATAGCCGGGGTTCGGGGGGGCGTGGTCATCGTGGGGGAACAACTGGGGGCCTGGGGGCGGGTGGAACTGACGCCGGTGAGTTAGGGGGGCCAGCGCGGCCGGGACTCTGCCGACAGACACGGAATTATGCATAGCGACACCCTTTTCAGTTTTATTCATTGCGCCGACCTGCACCTGGACAGCCCCTTCGAGGGATTCCAGGCGGTGGCGCCGGAGATCGCCCGGGTGCTGTGGGACGCCACTTTCCAGGCGTATAATCGGGTCATCGAGCTGGCCGTGGCGCACCGGGTCGATTTTATCATCGTGGCCGGCGACGTGTATGACGGGGCCGACCGCAGTCTGCGGGCCCAACTGCGTTTCCGGGACGGACTGCTGCGGGCCCGGGAGGCCGGTATCCGGGTCCTGGTGGCCCACGGCAACCATGATCCCCTGTCCGGCTGGGAAGCGGGCCTGACGCTTCCGGACAATGTGCATCGCTTCGGGGGGGGGCAGGTGGACTGCGTGTCCTTCCAGCGGGGGGGCGAGGTCCTGGCCCGAATCTACGGGATAAGCTATCCGGTCCGGGAGGTGGCGGAAAACCTGACGCCCCGCTTTCCCCGGCCCGACCCCGGGCCTTTCGCCATCGGGGTGCTGCACTGCAACGTGGGGGCGGACCCGGCATACGACAACTACGCCCCCTGCACTCTGGCGGACCTGACGGCGGCGGGGATGGATTATTGGGCCCTGGGCCACGTGCACAGCCGCCGGGTGGTCCGGGAGGAGCGGCCCTGGGTGGTCTATCCGGGCAACACCCAGGGGCGCAGCGTGCGGGAAGGGGGGGCGCGGGGCTGCTACGAGGTGCGGGTGGACGCGGCCGGCAGGGCGCACCTGGAGTTCTGGCCCACGGACGCGGTGCGCTGGTTCCAGGAGGAAGTGGCCATCGGCGGGCTGGACACTTTGGACGGCCTCATCGAGGAACTGGCCCGCCGGAAGGAGGAGGTCCGCGGCCAGGCGGAGGGCCGGGGGGCGGTTTGGCGCCTGACCCTCACCGGGCGGGGGGAACTGCACGGTGAGCTCCGGCGCCGGAACCTGGAGCAGGACCTGGCGGCGAGCCTCCGGGAGCATGAAGGGGAGCGCGAGGATTTCGTGTGGGTCGAATCCCTGAGCGACAGCAGCCGTCCGGCCCTGGATGTGGAGGAGCGGAGCCGGGTGCCGGATTTCGTGGGGGACTTTCTGCGGGCGGCCAAGGGCCTGCGCCAGGCAGAGGATCCGGGGGAGGCGGTGCGGCAGATCCTGGCCGCCCGCAAGGAATACCGTTCGGCGGCCGTCGAGCTGGAGCGGTGGAGTGACGATGAACTGCTCCGGCTCGTGGAGGACGCCGAGACCCTGGGGCTGGACCTGCTGCTACCGGAAGACTGACGATCATGCATATAAGCGGCCTGTTCATCGACGGTTTCGGCCTCTACCGCGATCTGGCGCTGGCGGAGCTGCCCTCCGGCCTGGCGCTGTTTTACGGCGACAACGAATCCGGCAAGACCACCCTGATGGAGTTTATCCGCACGGTGCTGGGTGGGCCGCCCCGGCGGACGGAGAATCCTTACCGGCCTCTGGCGGGGGGTAATCACGGCGGCCGCCTCCAACTTTCCTTGGCCGACGGGGGGACGCTGCTGGTGTCCCGCCACGGCAAGAAGGCCACCTTCACCACCGGGGAGGGGACTCCCGTGGCCGGAGACCCGGCCACGCGTTTTTTCGGGGGGTTGGACCGGCAGGCCTTTCAGGAGATCTTCGCCATCGGCCTGAAGGACCTGCAGGGATTGGACGTGCTTTCCCGGGAGCAGGTGCGCAGCCGGCTGTTCGCTGCGGGGGCCGGTTTGGGAGCCAAGGCGCTGCCGGACGTCCTGCCCAAGATAGACGCCGAAGCGAGCCGGCTGCTCAGCGCCACGGGCCGGGGCGGCGTTCTCGTCCAGATGCAAAAGGAACTCCGGGACCTGCAGCGACGCCGGCAAGAGTTGCAACTCCAGGCGCCGGAATACGCCCGGGCGACGGCCCGGCGGCAGGAGCTGGAGGAGCAGGCCGGCCAGCGGCAACAAGAGCTGGCGGCCCTCCGGAGCCGCCGGCGGCAGGTGGAGCATTGGGAGCAGGCCCGGGAGCCCTACGCCCGGCTGCTGCAGGCCCGGGAACGGGCGGAGCAGCACCTCGAGGCCCGGGGCTTTCCCGCCGACGGCCTGAAGCGCTGGGAAGAGCTGACCGCCCGGCTGGCGGAGTTGGATGAGGAAATCCGGGAGACCCGGGCGCGCCGGGAGGAGCTGGAGGAAGAACTCCGGCGGCTTCCGGAGAATGCCGACATCCTGGCCCATGAGCTGGAGATCGAGGCGCTGGCCGGGGAACGCCAGAAGTTCGCCTCGGCGTTGGCCGATTATCCCGAGGTACAGGGCCAGGTGCGGCTGGCCGAGGCCGAGTTTCGCCGCCGGCTGGGGGAATTGGGGCCCGGGTGGGACGAAGAAGGGCTGGCCCGGATGGATACCTCCCTGCCGGTGCGCCAGGAGGTGCAAAAGCGGGCCCGGGACCTGGGAGCGGCGGAAAGACATCGGGATGAGGCCCAGACCCGGGTGAAGCTGGCGGTCCAGGCCGTCGAAGAGGCCCGGGAAGTCTTGCGGGAGGCCGAAAAGCAGTTGCAGAGGCTGGCGGTCCCGCCCCTGGAAGCCGAGGTCCTGCAGGAGCACAGGCAAGTGGCGGCCGCCCTGCGCACCCTGCTTACCCAGAGGGAACTCCAGGGGGAACGGCGGGCCGCCCGGCAGGTGGCCGTCCAGGATTTGGCTGCCCGGAGCGATGCTTTGTCCCGGCAGCTCGAGGTGCGCGCTCACTCCCTCTCCCCCTGGCTGGCGGTCCTGGCGGGGCTGGCCGGGGCGGGGGGGGCCGGGTACCTGGGATGGGAGAAGTCCTACTACCTGGCCGGAGCCGCGGCCCTGACGGGAGTGGGGCTGGCCGTCCTGATGCTTATGACCCGGCGACGGCAACGGCAGGCTGATCGCCGGCGGGCGGCCCTGCTCCATGAAGAACGGGAGCAGGTGAAGGCGGCGATGCTCCAGGCGGCGAGGGAGATGGAAGAGCTAACGGCCCAGGAGGAGGCGCTGAATCGGGATATGAAGCGCCTTGCCGGGGACGCGGGGTTGCCGGTGCCGGAGAACCTCCGGGAGGTGGAGGAACTAGTGGGGCGCCTGGAACAGGCGGCGAACGTCCGACGCCGGTGGGAGGAGGCCGAGCGGGGTCGGGTGGCGGCCGCCGTGGGGCTGCGGCAGGCGGAGCGGCGGCGGGAACAGGCTGAACAGGAGCGGGAAGAGGCGGAAGCGGAGGTTCACCGCCAGCAGGGCGGCTGGCAGGCATGGCTTAAGGCCAAAAATCTGCGGGAAGGGGTGCGCCCGGAGAACTTCGAGGAGATTGTCCGGTTGGTGGAGCAGGCCCGGGCGGCGCGGCGCGGGCGGGAGGAGACCCGGGAGCGGTTAGATAAACTGAAGGAATATCTCCGGGCGGTGCGGGGCCGCCTCGGCACGGTGTTGGCGGGCGGCGGGCGTCCCTTCCCGGAGGCGGAGCCGGGGGGGGCGGAACTGGACGCCCTGGGCCGGGAACTGGCGGCGGCCCGGGAGAGCCAGCGGCGATGGCAGGAACTGGAGAGATTGAGGTTGATCGCCGGCAGGGAGGAAGAGCGTCTGGAGGAACGCCGCCGGGCGGTGGAAGCTCATCGCAAGGGGCTGCTGGAGCAGAGCGGGGTGAACGACGAGGCCGCTTTCCGGGAGAAGGCCCAAAACTACGGGCAGTGGCGCACCTGGCAGGAGGCCGTTGACCGGGCGGAGGCGGATCTGGCCATCCTCGCCCCCCGGCCCGAGGTTCGGGCGGCGCTGGAAAAGGAGTTGGCCGGGCTGGACCACCTGGCGCTGGCGGCGGAGCACGAGGAGTTGACCGCGCGGATTGAGGATCTGGAGGCCGCCCTGACGCAGACGAACCAGGAAATCGGCAATCTCAGCAGGCGGTTAACCGATCTGGCGGCGGATGCGGAGCTGGGCCGCCTGCTCTTTCAGGAACGCGCCCTGGTCCAAAAAATCGCCGCGGCCAGCCGGCGTTGGGCCACTCTGGTACTGACCCGCGGGCTGCTGGACCAAGCTCGGGCCATCTACGAGGACCAGCGCCAGCCCCAGGTGATCCAGGAGGCCGAGCGGTTCCTGGCTATTATGACCCGGCGGCCCTACCGGCTGGTGTCGCTGGCCGACACCGGTGAGATTACGGTGGAGGACGAGGCTCGCCACCGCCGGCGTGAAGCCGCCTGGAGCGCGGGGTTGGCCGACCAGATCTATCTGGCGCTGCGCCTGGGGTTGGCCCGGCAATTCAGCCGCCAGGGAGAACCCTTGCCGGTGATCCTGGACGACGTTCTGGTGAAGTTCGACCCCACCCGCCAAGGGGGAGCCGCCCGCCTCATCGTGGAATTCGCCCGGGAGCAGCAGGTGCTGTTCTTTACCTGCCACCCCTTTACCCGGGACCTGTTGGTCAGGGCCGGGCGGGAAGCCGGCGCCCCCGTTCCCCTGGCCTGCTATGAGGTTCAGGGGGGGCAGGTCACTCCCATTTCCGGATAAATTCCCGCATCTTTTCCAGGTACGGGCGGCCGCCGACGAAAAAGGTGTCGTTATGGTGGGCCCCGGGGATGATATAGAGTTCCTTGGGCTCGGGGGCCGCCTCGAACAGCCGCAGGCCCATGGACACCGGGATGATTTCATCCTGGTCGCCGTGGACGATCAAGATCGGCACCTGCACGCGACCGATTTTCCCCAGGTTGTCGTAGGGGATGGACGGCCGCCAGTCCCGCAGGAAGGGCAGAAAGGGCACCAGCAACTTGGCCATGTCGTTGGAGCTGGTGAAGGCGCTACCGATGATCAGACAGCGGGAAGGCTCCCGCACCGCCAGGTCCACCGCCAGGGCGCTTCCCAGGGAACGTCCGAAGAGGACCACCTCGGAAGGCGGCACCTGCCGCGTCCGGGTCACGTAGCGGTAGGCGGCGGCGGTGTCCATATAAGTGCCTTCCCGGTTGATACTGCCCTCGGATTTGCCGTACTCCCGGTAGTCGAAGATAAACACCTGCACCTGGGTCACATCATGCAGGAGCTTGAGTCCGTCGATCCGGTGGCTGATGTTGCCGCCGTTGCCGTGGAACCAGATCAGGGTGGGGGCGCCGGGGCGGGGCAGCCACCAGCCGTGCAGCCGCACGCCGTCTGCGGCGGTGAACCAGACCTCCTCATATTCCAGGCCATAATCCGCCGGGGTGCCGACGAGCACCGGATCGGGGAAGAACACAATACCCTTTTCGGAAAAAAATCCGCCCATCTCCTTTCCTCCGCAACCTGAAGCTCCGGTGAGCATACAGGCCAAGATTAACGACAGGATGATCATGACAGCACGCATGGCAGATGTCCCGGCGGGGCTTGCCGGCAGCGTCCCGTTGCCGGCAACAGGTTATGATGGTCGTTGGCGTTGGCTTTCAAGGCGGTGTCCCCGCGGCCAGGTTCTTCAGGCGGGTGTAGCGCGGCCAGGAGAATTCCGGCCAGCAGGGGAAGAGGGAATTATTGTGGGTTAAGGGTTCGGCGGCCAGATCGTAGCGGGAGGTGCGGCAGGCCTCCGTCCAGAGGGCGGTGTGCGGGATGGGGGAATACTGCGCCAGCACCGGTGTGGCCCCCAGGGCCCGCACCCGGTGGATGGCGTCCTCCATCTCGGCGTCCTCCTGGCCCGGCAGCCCCAGGAGCAGATAGACCCCGATCTGAGGGGGGCTGAACCCGGCCTGGCGCAGGGCCGCCACGGCCTCTTCCAGTTGCCCGGCCTGCACTTTCCGATCATGGCGGGCGCTCTCCAGGGCAGTGGTTTCCAACCCCAGGCGCAGGTGGGCGAAGCCGGCCCGTTTCAGCCAGCGGGCGACATTCGGGGTGATCAGCCCCACATGCAGGCCATTGGGGGTGTGAAAGGTCAGGGGCAGGCACCGGCGGCGCACCTCTGCCAATATGGTCAGGAGGTGATGGTCGGCGTCCACGAGCAGGGCGTCGTCATAAAAGGCGACGTGGGCGGCCCCCAGGCGCGTCCGCCAATGAGCCAGCTCCGCCACCACGGCGTCCGGCGTGCGGCGTTCCCAACGGGGGGTCAGCAACCGGGAGGCGCAGTAGGCGCAGGTGAAGGGACAGCCCCGGGAGGTGAGCAGCGGTATCAGGCCCGAGGGCGGTAACAGGTCCAGGGCCGGGAAGGGGAGGTCATCCAGAGGGTTGGAGACCGCGGGGGCTCCCGGTCCGCCGGTGAGGGCCGCCAAGGCCGGCGGCACTTCCTGCTCCCCCAGACCCGGCAGTACCACATCGGCCTCGCTTGTGGCCCGGGCGTGTTCGGAGCACAAGGTGGCATAGATGCCTCCCAGGATGACCGGGACTCCGGGGAGATGCCGACGCACCAGGCGGATGACGGCCTGCACTCCCGGATACCAATAGGTCATCAAAGAGGTGACCAGCACCGCGGCCGGCGGCGGTGCGGCCGTGAGCCGGGCCACGAATTCGGCCTCCGGGATACCGTAGCGGCCGTAGCGCCGGGGGACGTCCCGTAAAGGCGGGGGGATCGGCAGCACCTGTTTGACGTAGCGCCCGGTGACCGACGCCCCGGCCGCAGCCCGGCGGCTGGCGCAATCGATCAGACGCACTCCGTATCCCTGCGACCTCAACAAACCGGCCAGATAGAGCAGGCCCAGCGGCCGGGCGAAAAAATCGTGGGCCGCAAAGTCGTATATCCAGGGGTTGATGAGCAGAATCTCGGGGCCGACAGCCACGACGTTCTCCTTGGTTGCCCATAGTTTCCCCCAGCCCGGCTCCGGCGTCAAGGGTATTGGTCAGGTCAGGGAAGAGACGAACCGGGATCCGGAAGAGTTTTCGGGGGGACCGCGGGTTCCCCGCGAATTCCTCCAGGAAACCTTCCGGTCGAGACCACGGTTTTCTTAGCGAATTTGCTTGATTTTTTTGGGACGGGATCACATACTGTGACTTGGGGAGGTGGTGGCATGAAGAAGATCATTACGGTTCTGGCGTGCCTGCTGCTGGCCATCTGCCAGTGCAGCCGTTACGAGCAACTCTGCGAGGTGCGCCAATCCCAGGTGGCTCCCGTGGCGTATCTGGCCCTCAGCGAACTCAAGATCGGCATGGGCACCGACGAAGTGCGGGGCATCCTGGGAGAACCCACCGAGACCCGGAAGTACACCGACGGCTCCGAGATCTGGAAATACGCCATGTACCAGGATTGCGTCAAGCATTTAAGCATCGGCGCCCCCACCACCACGCTCAAGTTCCTGGGAGGCATTCTCCTGGAATGGCGCGTTGCCGGTCAGTGATCCCCCCTTGTTCCCGGGCGCCTCGCCCGGATATCCCCCACCAGCCGCCGGGGAGGGCGGTCCCCTGGCCCGCCGGGGGCTCCCCTGCCGGGAACAATGCGGTTTTGCCGCCAGTCGGAAAAGGTCTGGAATGAGCGAGAAATATGACTTGGCGGTTTTGGGAGGAGGGCCGGCCGGATACCGAGGGGCTCTGCGGGCGGCGGGGCTCGGGGCTCGGGTGGTCATAATCGAGGAAATCTTCCTGGGCGGGGTGTGCCTGAACTGGGGTTGCATTCCCACCAAAACGGTGCGGGCCTCGGCGGAGGTGGCCCGGTCTTTCCGGCGGGCGGCGGAATTCGGGCTGGCGCCGGTGGACTGCCGTCCCGATCTGAGGAGGATCATAGCCCGGAAAGACAGGGTCGTCACGGGATTGCGGTCCAGCCTGGAGCGTCTCTTACACGGGCGCCGCATCGCCATCGTGGAAGGCAGAGGTCGACTGGCGGGGCCCGGCCGGATCGAGGTGGACCGGGACGGCCGGTTGAGTCAGGTAAGCGCAGACAAGATCGTCATCGCCACTGGTTCCCGCCCGAATTGTCTGCAGGCCATACCCTATAGTCCCCGGATCTTCCTGGCGGATGAAATGCTCACCGTCGACCATCTGCCCGGCCATCTCCTGGTGGTGGGCGGGGGGGCCGTGGGGGTGGAGATGGCGGTCATCTTTCGGGAGTTGGGCTCCCGGGTGACTTTGGTGGAAGCCGCCGAACGACTGCTGCCGGGCGAAGATACAGAGATGATCGGTTATTTGGAGAAGAGTTTGCGGGACCAGGGCATCGAGGTCTGCTGCGGGGCAGGCATCGAGGCGGCCTGGACCGGCGAGGCGGAAGTGACGGCAACGCTGACTCAGGGGCGGGAAATCGTTGCGGACACGGTGCTGGTGGCGGCCGGACGGCGTTATAACACCAACGGGCTCGGTTTGGAAGAGGCGGGGGTGTCCCTGGAGGAGGGCCGCATCCTGGTGGACGAGCACCTGCAAACCACCGCGCCGGGGGTCTATGCCGGGGGCGACGTCATCGGCGGCTGGCTGCTGGCGCACGTGGCCTTCGTGGAAGGGGAAACCGCCGCCGAGAATGCCCTGGGAGGGCGACGGGCCATGGATTACCGGGTTATTCCCCGGGCATTGTTCACCCTGCCGGAATACGGGGCCGTGGGTCTGACGGAAGAAGAGGCGCAGGTGCACTATCCCGTCAAGGTGGGGCGGTTCGGGTTCCAGTCCCTGGGTCTGGCCCAGGCCCGGGGCGAGGCGGCGGGCCTGGTCAAGATCGTGGCCCATGCCCACAGCGATGAGATTCTGGGGGGGCACATCCTGGGGCCGGGCGCCACCGAACTGATCGCCGAGATCGCCCTGGCCATGCAGGCCCGCCTGCCCAGCCGGATGCTGGCGGACACTCTACACGCGCATCCCACGCTGGCGGAGGCGGTCCAAGCCGCGGCCCAGGTCCTGTGAACCGGCAGTTCCGACTTGCTTGGGGGAAATTTCCATGCAAGAATTACGGGGAGCCCGGAAGGTCCCGGCCGACGGCCAGGGACACCGCATCCCGGCGGAGGTCGGGTAGGCGGGCCCGGGTTCGCATGGCGGGGAGTTTGGTTATTACAAGGGGGGATTACAGTGAATTACCGTGTATGGGCGATTGTAACCGTCACTTTGGGGCTGCTGGCCGCTCCGGCCTTGCCGGGCTGGTGCCAGAAGGCTCCGGACACCCAGGAGGCCACCGTCCTCTACCAGAAGGCGGTGGGGTTGCTGGACAGCGCCGAGGCCGAACTGGCCGTGGACTCGCTGGAAAAGGCCCTGGCACTGGTCAAGGAAGCCCGGGGGGTGTTCGCCACCTTGCAGCAGCAGCAAGCCGGGGTCCTGGAGCAACACCATCTGAGTCCGGCCCAGGCGGAACAGGAGGCCCGGAACAAGAAGCTGGCGGACGACAGCTTTCAGCAAGGGGAATATTACGAAAGAGCGGCCGACGAGAAGATGGCCAAGGCCCAGGAACTGACCAAAAAGGGCAAGAAGCAGGAGGCCCGGAAGCTGCAGAGCGAGGCCCAGGAGGAGTATGACCTATCACTGGGCCGTTATATTCAGTCACAACTGTACAGCCTGCGCAACCAGCAACTGGCCTTCGCTTACTTGGAGAAGAAGTAGGGGGGGCGGCCGGAGGCGGTTCAGACCGGGGGCAGAGCCGCGGCCGGCCGCGAGGCCGGGGCACCGCGTTCTGCCAGAATGCGGCGCATCAGCTGCAGCATTTCCTGCACATCAAAGGGCTTCCGGAGAAATCCCCGGGCTCCGGCCGCGAGGGCTTCGTCGGCGTCGCCGTCCGGGGCAAAGCCGCTGACGACGATCACCCTGGCGTCGGGATCGAATTCCATAAGCTGTTTCAGGCACTTCAAGCCACCCATGCCCGGCATGATCAAATCGACGATCACCAGATCGATTTTGCTTTCCGGCTGCCGGTAAAGCTTCAAGGCTTCCTCACCAGTGGCGGCCGTCCGTACGGCATAACCGAAGTTGGCCAATATCCGTGCTCCCAGGTCGCGGAGCATCTCTTCGTCGTCGACAAACAGCACCGTTTCCGCTCCCCGGGGGAGGGCGGGGGTTTCCATATCCGCGGCTTCCGGGGTGCGGGCGGGGGCTGCGGATACCGGCAGATAAATCCTGAAGGTGGTGCCCATCCCCGGCTGGCTGGAACACGAGATATAGCCGTGGTGGCTCTGCACGATGCCGTAGACCATGGCCAGTCCCAAGCCGGTGCCTTTGCCGATGTCCTTGGTGGTGAAGAAGGGTTCGAAGATGTGGTTTCTGACTTCTGCGGGCATGCCCTGACCGGTGTCGGTGACGGTGAGCAACACGTACTTTTCCGGGGACAGGCGGACTTCGTCGGGGCAGGAGTCTGCGGCGCCGGACGCCCGGGAGGTGGCGATAATCAGTTTGCCGCCGTCGGGCATGGCATCCCGGGCATTGACCGCCAGATTAACCAGCATCTGTTCCAGCTGGACCGAATCGGCCTCCACGGGGGCAAGCTGTTCCGCCAGGTCCAGTTCGATCTTGATCATCTTGGGAAGCGTTCTGGCTAGCAGAATGGATAAGTTTTTGATTTCCCTGTTAAGATCAACCGGCAGGGGATGGGCCGGCAGTTTGCGGCTGAAGGTGAGGAGCTGGCGCACCAGGACGCCCACCTTGCGGCAGGCTTCCATGATGGCCTGGAGTTCTTCGTAACCGGGCTCCTCCGGGGCCTTGTCCCAAAGCAGGATTTCCGCCTGCCCCTGGATGGCCGTCAGGATATTGTTGAAGTCGTGGGCGAGGCCCCCGGCCAGGGTGCCCACCGCTTCCATCTTCTGAGCCTGAAGAAGTTGGGCCTGAAGGTGCTGGGCTTCTCGTTCCCGGGCCTGCAGCCCCTGGGATAAATCGTTGAAGGCCCGGGCCAGCTGACCGAATTCATCTGTGCGGGTGATTTCGGCAAAGACCTGCCGCTCTCCCCGGGCCATGGCCTCGATGCCGCCCTGGAGCAACTGAAAGCCCTGTTTGACGTCCTGTTGAACCTTGAAGACGAAGATCGCAGCCAATACGAAGATAACACTGGAAATAATTATAAAGATGATGGATTCACGGATGAAGCTGGTGCGCGAGCGAAAATCGCTGGCATAGAGATAATCCCACAGGCTGTCTCGCAAGGAATTGGCGGTTTCGGCCAGGAGGGTGATACCGGCCAGCCATTCCCCGGCGGTTTTCATGGCCTCCGGGCTGTGGCGCTGCTCTTTGCTGGCCTGGAGAGCCGCCAGCTGCTCCCGCAGGACCGTCAGTTTCCTTTGGACCTCCTGGGCCTCCGTCAACATCAGGGTCGTCACCCGCAGTTTGAGGATATGCGCAATCCTGACATCCATGCGGTCGAGGAATTGCACCAAGCGCGCCGGGGAAGACTCCTGTTCTTGGAGATAACGGAAGAATTCCATCTGGACGGCGGAAATCTCCAGGGTCAGACCGGCGGCCTGCGCCAGAGCGGGGGCATAGACTTTGTTATTAATCTCGAAGTTCCGCTTGATCCGCTGCAAACTGAGGAGACTGAAAAAAATCATGCCGGCGCACATGGCGTATACCAATAGCACCACGAGAAAGACCTTGCCGGTTATGGTTATTTGCTTGCGGGGCACTGGAAATATTCGTTTACCATAGGCAGATGCAATTTTGCCGGGCAGCCCTGCGGGCAGGAGCAGACAGGGGCGTCCCGGGCAGGGGTGGATAGAGGCACATTTATATCGCTTACTTTATCGACAACTTTTCGGGATAACTTAACATCTATCGGGGTTCAGAGGGACTTTTCGCCATTTTTCCGCATCCGGGCGACCGCCGGGGGAGGGCCGGGGCCGCTGGTGAGGGAGTGGGGATCTTGGGGCTATGATGTGATGGTAGCATGATTTCAGCCTGCGGCGGGAGGTGTTCGGGGGAGCCGAGGGGGTGTATGGGGGCCGGTGAGGGAAGGGGGGAGGGCTTGGAGATCGGGGCGGGGTGCATTATAATGATGGGGTCGCCGGTGATGGCGGCCGGGGCGGGAACGCCCGGGCCGGGGGCGGGAGTAAGGTAAAGATGGGGTGGCGGACATGAGTTTTGGGGACCGGTGGGCGATTATCTCGGACATTCACGGGAACCTCCCGGCGCTGGAGGCGGTGTTGGCGGACATCGAGGCCGGGGGGATCAGCGTGATCTACCATCTGGGCGATCTGGTGGGCTACAATCCCTTCCCCAATGAATGCGTGGCGTTGGTGAGGGAGCGGGGGCTGGCGGGCATCACGGGGAATTACGACCAGGCGGTGCTAGGGACGGTGGCGAACCCCGTCGCTACTTTTTTGAATCCCCAGATCACGTCCATGGGCAAGGAGATTTACCGGTGGACGGCGGCGGAGGTGGACCGGGGGAGCCGGGAGTTTCTGGCGAGCTTGCCGGAGCGGCTGACGCTGCGGGCCGGCCCCTGGGAGATGCTGCTGACCCACGGGAGCCCGCGGCACATCCGGGACTACATCCGGCCCTGGACGCCGGAGGAGACCCTGCGGGAGATCGTGGCGGCGGTGGCAGAAAACGTCATTATCACGGGGCACACCCATATACCCCTGGTGCGCCGGGTGAACGGCACCTGGCTGCTCAATCCGGGGAGCGTGGGGTTCCCCAAGGACGGCAACCCGTGGGCGGCGTACGCCATCCTGACTCCGGGGGAGGAGCTGCAGGTGGAGATCCGGCGGGTACCCTATGATATCGAAGCGACCGCCCGGGAGATCCTGAGGCGGGGACTGCCCGCCAAGGCCGCCGAGGACCTGAGGGTGGGACGCAGATGAGGGCCAGAGGAGAACAATCATGACTATTTCCAGCAAGATGGCCGCGGCCATGCAGTCGTCCTCATGGATTCGGCGGATGTTTGAAGAAGGGGCGGAACTGAAGGCGCGTCTGGGGGAGGAGGCGGTCTGCGATTTCACCCTGGGGAACCCCGATCTGGAGCCGCCGGAGGCGGTCAAAGCGGCCCTGGCGGCCGTGTCCCGGGACCCCGGTACGGGCCTGCACGCCTACATGCCCAACGCGGGGCTGCCCCAGACCCGGCGGGCGGTGGCCGATTATCTGACGGCGGAGCACGGGCTGGTGTTCGCGCCGGAGACGGTGGTGATGACCTGCGGAGCGGCGGGGGCGCTCAACATCATCCTGAAGTCCCTACTGGACCCCTGGGAGGAAGTGGTCATCTTCGCCCCCTATTTCCCCGAGTATCTGTTCTACATTGAAAACCACGGGGGGGCCGCCCGGGTGGTGGAGACCGACGCCGAGTTTCAGATCGACCCGGCGGCCCTGGAGGCGGCCCTGACGCCGCAGACCAAGGCGGTGCTGATCAACACCCCCAATAATCCCACGGGTCAGGTGTACGACCAGGACCGTCTGGAAGCGGTGGCGGCGGTGCTGGCGGCGGCCAGCGCCAAAAACGGGCGGCCCATCTATCTGATCAACGACGAGCCCTACCGGCGGCTGGTCTATGACGGGCGGCGACTGCCCAATCTCTTCGCCCTGTACCCGGACACCATCCTGGCGACGTCGTTCTCCAAGGATTTGTCCCTGCCGGGGGAGCGGGTGGGGTATGCGGCGGTGAGCCCCCGGGCGCAGTACCGGCAGGAGTTAATGGGGGCGCTGATCCTGGCCAACCGCATCCTGGGGTTCGTCAACGCCCCGGCTCTGTTCCAGCGGGTGGTGGCGGACCAGATCCGGACGGCGGTGGATATCACGCCGTACGCCCGCCGGCGGGAACTGTTTTACCGGATCTTGCGGGAGGCGGGCTACGAAGTGGTGAAGCCCCGGGGGGCCTTTTACTTTTTCCCGCGGTCGCCCCAGGAGGACGACGTGGCCTTTGTGCAAAGATTGAAGCAGGAAAACATCCTGGCCGTGCCGGGGCGGGGGTTCGGGCGGGCCGGGTACTTCCGGTTGGCCTTCTGTGTTCCCGAAGCGGTCATCGAACGGGCGGCGGCCGGGTTGGCCCGGGCCCGGCAAGGGTAGGCGGGAGATGGGGCCCCGGATCAAACTGCCCCGGCCGGTGGCGGTGGCAGAGGTTCTGGAAAAGGTACTGAAACCCGCCGATTTGCAGGTGCTGGAGCTGCGCAGCCGCATCCGGGGGGCCTGGGAGGCGGCGGCGGGCGAGGCCGTCGCCAAGATGACGCGGCTGGTGGATTACAAAGGCAAGGTTTTGTGGGTGGAAGTGCCGTCCAACGTCTGGATGCAGGAACTGCAATTCCGGAAAGGGGCCCTGCTGAGGTCCCTGCAGGCGGCCCTGTCCCCGAAGGCGCTGCGGGACCTGCGCTTTACCCTGGCCCGGGGCGGGAAGGCGGGGGCGGGGGGAGAGTACGGGGAGTGAGGCCGTAAGGGGTATGTCTAACCGCGGGGCGGCCGGGGAAAAATAAGACTGGAAAAAAATATCCGGCGGGGGTATATTTTTCAGTAGACTTTCCTAATATTTTTCATAATCAAGGAGACAGGTGCGAGGCGCCGCCAGTCCGGCCGGGCCCCCGGGTTTTTCCGGGAACCGGGCGGAGGCCGGAGAGGCGTTCTGGCAGGCGGTGAGGTTTGTTTGCCAGGCCGCGGCCGGAGGGAAAGACAGATGGAGCAGGCAACGGACAGGCCGACGATTCTGTTGGTGGATGATGACGCCAAGATCCTCAGTCTGGGCCAGGAAATCCTGGAGCACCTGGGGTACCAGGTCCTGGCGGCGGCGGACGGCGACCGGGCCCTGGAGCTCTACCGCCAGCAAGGCGACGCCATCCGGGTGGTTATTCTGGACTATCTGCTGCCCAGCCAGGACGGCTATGAAATCCTCTGCCGCGTGCGGCAACTCAATCCGGAGGCCAAGGTGATCATGGCTTCGGGTTTTTTCGGCAAGGGGGAGATGGAGAAGTTCCGGGACGCCGGGGCCGCGGGTTTGATTCACAAACCGTTTCGAGTCTGGGCCCTGGAAGAGGAGATCAAGAGGGTCCTGGGGAGGGCGCCCCGGTCGCGGGGGGAGATACAGCCGGCCCCCGGCGGGTGAAACAGAAGAGGGCCGCGCCGGGACGTACCAATCTTTCCTGTTCCTGCCAGCCGTCGCCCAAGAGGCGGCGGCTGAATTTTTCCAGGTCCCGGAAGTGTTCAAAATGGGAGAAGATGAGCCACAGGCGGTCCTGGCGGCCGTCTTGGGGCGGTGGCAGGGTGAGGCACTGCTCGTGGCAGGATTGGCCCCAGATAAGGGATTCCGTGGGGCCCTGGTAGTAATAGCGGAAGGGATAGACAGCGAAGTAGTAGACGTAGATCAAGTCCCCGGGGCGGCGGTGGGCTTCCAGGTAGCGCACCAGGGGTTGAATCTCTTCGCGGTTGGCCTGAGGGTGGAGATTTTCGGTCCAGATGTTGTGAGGGTTGAGGCAGACCAGCAGAGCGGCCACGAGCACGGGTCGCAGCCAGGAGAAACGGGAGAGGGCCTGGGCCGGCCAGAGGGCCCAGATGCCGGCGGCCAGCACCAGGAAGAAGAGGGGGGCGGAGAACAGCATCAGACGGACGCCGCCGGCGTGGGCCATGAAGGGGTAGCGGTGCAGGAAGGCGGCGGCCAGGGCAACGGCCAGGGGCCCCAGGAAATAGACCACGGTGCGGGCGCGGGGACCGGCCAGCAGGCTGACGACGCCGGTCAGGAGAAAGAGCAGTCCCACCCACCACCAGCGATCTCCGATGAGATAGCCCAGGTAGCGCTGCCAGGCGGCGGCCAGCCAGCGGACGAAGCCGGAGAAACTGCCGGTGTCGGGGAAGGCCCCCTGCCAGTAGGTCACCAACTCCGCCCGGGCCTGGCCCTGGTAAAAGAGCAGGTAGTAGCCCAGAAAGACCACGGCCAGGCCGCCGCAGACGCCGGCTAGAGCGCGCCGGGCGGCGGGCAGCCGCCACCAGAGGACCGCGGCCACCACCGGCAGGGTGAAGACTGCGGCATGGGAGTAGCCTAGGCCGGCGGCCAGGGCCAGGAAAAAGGCCAACCAGCCGCGGCGGCCGGCGGACTGCAGCAGGCGCTCGGTCAGGGCCACGGCCAGCACGGCGAAAAAGGCGTCGGCGGCGTAGGGTTTCAGTTCTTTGGAAAAGTAGACCAGGCGGGTGGAGACGGCCACGGCCAGGGCGGCGGTGACTGCGGCACCGGGGGGCAGCAGGCGCCAGGCCACCCAGGCGGACAGCCCCAAGGTGCCCAGCCCGAAGAGGAGGGAGGTGAGTCGCAGGACGGCTTCACTGTCGCCGGCGAGGCGCGTCAGGGTCCAGACCGTGAGGAGATAGAGGGGCGGGGTGTGGTTGCCCATTTCGGCGTTGCCCTGGAGGCAGACGGCGGTGAAGTCCTCCTGGGCCACCGCCAGTGCCACCCAGGCCTCATCGGTCCACAGGTCGCGTTCCCCGAGGCCCCAGAGGCGGAAAAAGACGCCTAGGGCCAGGATGGCAATCATCAGGAGAGGGAGGCGGGCGGCGTTTTTACCGGGCGGGGAGTCGGCATATTTGTTTCCGGTTATTTTCATGTTATTATTTCTATGGGATTATCATACGTTAAATATCCAGGCGGGACAAGGGGACAGACGTGAAAACCGGTAGGGTGAGGCAACGGTGAGGGCAGCATCCGGGGTCCGGTGGCCGCCGCCGCTCCGCTCCGGGGATCTGCTGGCGGTGTTGGCTCCGGCCAGTCCGGTGAAGCGGGAAGCCTTCCGGGCGGGGGTGAAGTGGCTGGAGGAGTGGGGGTTTCGGGTACGGTACGGGGAGGAGATTTTTTCTGGACGTCCCTGGGACCGGGACACCGACCGGGAACTGGCGGGGCAGTTGTGCCGGGTGCTGGCGGAGCCGGAGGTGAGGGGGGTGATCTGCGCCCGGGGAGGCTACGGGTCGCTGAAGCTGCTGGAGCATCTGGATGAGGAGTCCCTGGGGCGGCAGGCCAAGGTGCTGGTAGGGTTTAGCGACATCACCAACCTGCTGTGCCATTTTTATCGCCGCCTGGGTTTGGTCACCTTTCATGGCCCCAACGTGGCTCACCTGGGGGAGGCGAGCGCGGCGGCCCGGGCCAGTCTGTGGGTGGCGCTGACGGCCACCCGGCCCCATGTCCAGAGCTTTGACAAGTTGGACGTGCTGCATCCGGGGCAGGGGGCGGGGCCCCTGGCGGGGGGCAACCTCACCACCTTGTGCCATCTGGTGGGCACCCCTTTTCTGCCACGGCTGGATGGGCATGTCGTCTTTCTGGAGGACCATGGGGAGGCCGGGTACCGGGTGGACCGGATGCTGCATCATCTGCGGCTGTCGGGAGCGCTGGCGGGGGTGCGGGGGATAGTCCTGGGGAGTTTTACCGGGGGCGGCGATGCGGAGAAGATTTCCGGGATCGCGGCGGCGGCCCTGGGCGGTTTGGGGCTGCCGGTCCTGGCGGGGCTGCCGGTGGGCCACCAGCCGGAGAATCACACCCTGCCGGTGGGGGGGTGGGCCGAAGTGGACGGCGCGAGGGGGACATTGACCATCATCTTCCAGGGGTAAGCAGACCCGGTAAGGAAGCAGGAGGCCCGAGGTGGAATGGCAAACTATCTATACTGACTGGGCCAGGCTGGTGATAGCGGCCCTGGTGGGAGCCCTCATTGGTTTCGAGCGGGAGGCGCACGGCCAGGCCGCGGGCCTACGCACCTATATCCTGGTGTGTATGGGCTCCTGTCTGATGATGCTTTTGTCCTTACACATGGAGGCAATGTTTCAAGATTTGGCCGTGGACCAGTCGGTGGTGCGCCTCGACCCGGGTCGCATCGCCTCGTACGCCATCGCCAGTATGGGTTTCCTGGGGGCGGGGGCCATCATCACGGGCAAGGGCACGGTGCGGGGCCTGACCACGGCGGCCGGGTTATGGTTGGTGACGGGTATCGGTCTGGCCATCGGGGCCGGATATTTGCTGCCGGCGTTGTCGGCTACCGCCATCAGCGCGGTGATTCTGTACGGCCTGCGGCGGCTCAAGACCTTTTTGCCGCGGCTGGAACATACCATCATCACCCTCAAATTCGCTCCCGCCACCAAGTTGCTGCCCGATATCAAAAACATTCTGAGCGAAGAGGGCATTCACGTGAATTTCACCAGCTATCAGGTGGATATCCCGAATGACGCCGTCATCTACCGGTTGCGCCTGGAGAGCTACGCCAACCTGCCTTGGGGACGCATCCTGCAAAGTTTTCTCCAGTTGGAGGGGGTAACCGAAATGAAATGGGAGGAGGGGGAGGTGCCGTAAGGTAGGCGCCGGGTTTTTCCCGCGGGGGAAGCGCATCCGGCGGCACTTTCTCCGGGGGTGGTAAAATTCTGCTTGCTTTTCAACGTGGCCTTCTGAATAAATAAGAGAAAAGAACAGCTTCCCCGAAAACTTTTCCCGATCCCATGGGGAGGGAACCACCTACAAAGGAGTGGGGGTTATGACCAGCAAAGAGAGGCTTTATCTATTAAGTTTCCAGGAACTCAGCAGGGCTGTGAGCTCTACTCTGTCCGTCAAAGAGGTGATGGAACTCATCGTCCGGAAGATGACCGAAGTGATGGGCTTGAAGGGGTGCACCATCCGCATGGTGGATCCCAGGACGAACACCCTGAAACTGATGGCGTCGGTGGGAATCAGCGAGAAATATCTCGAAAAGGGTCCGGTGGACATGGACAAAAGCATCGCCGAAGCCCTGAGCGGCCGCCCGGTGGCCATATACGACGCCACGTCGGACCCCCGCGTGCAATACCCCCAGGAAGCCAAGGAAGAGGGCATCGCCACGCTGGTGGCCATCCCCATTATGGTGAAGGGCAAGGTCATCGGGGTCATGCGGCTGTTGACCGCGGAGCCGCGGGAATTCCTGATGGACGAAATCGATTTCGCCATGGGCGTCGCGGAATTGGGGGGGCAGGCGATCATCAATGCGCAGATGTACGAAACCCGGCTCAAGGAGTTGGAATTTCTCAAGGCCCTGCAGCAGGTGGTCAAGGCCATCAACTCCACCCTAGAAGTCCAGCAGGTGCTGACTCTGCTGGTGAAGACCGCCACCACCGCCCTGGATATCAAGGGGGCGGCGGTGCGCCTGCTGGACGAAAAACGCCAGAAGATGGAACTGGTGGCCCATTACGGGCTGAGCGACCGTTATATCAATAAGGGGCCGGTGGAGACCGACAAGTCCATTGCGGAGGCCATGACGGGCAAGGCGGTCTCCATGTACGACGTACTCTCCGACCCGCGGGCGATGTATCCGCAGGAATCCTCTCAGGAAGGGATCCGCTCCATCCTGTCGGTGCCCATCAGCCTCAAGGGCAACGTCATCGGGGTGTTGCGGATATACACCGGCACGAAGCGGGATTTCTCGGAAGACGAAATCACCTTTATCTCCTCATTGGCGGAACAGGCCGCCCTGGCTTTGGCCAACGCCCGGATGTATCAAAAGCTGAAGGGGGAGCACGAAGCCCTGATGGCCGATCTCTACCGTTTCGGGGGGTTCACCCGCAGTATCTAAGGGGTGGCGGCCGTTTCCCGGGAGGGGGAGGGGCCGCGACACATTTGGACCGCAGCCGCGTCAAGAAGACTGGCTCCATACGTTGGGGCCAGTTTTTTTTAGGGGGGGCGGAATAGCAAGGTGCAGTCCCAGGACAATGATGTGTTGGGGGCAGGCTGGCCATACCAGAGCGGCATGGCCTTGGGCAGCGGGGAGAAAAGAGAGATTTCGCGCGTACGCACGGAATGACGAAAAGTCGCCGATTGATGGCGAGTTATTATGAGGACTGTTGTCAGGGGGGAAGGGCTGGGGGCCCAGGTGCGGGGGGATGGCCGGGATATTTTCAAGCGGCTATAATAACAAGCAAATTAAACAGGCAGTAGCTGCCTTCAAGAAGTTGATGGCCAAGGGAAAAAAACTTAAAAAAAATTAAAGTTTTCATAAAAACGATCGATAAGCATTTCAAAAGCAATAATTTTGGATCAGCAGCAAGAAAGTTTTTCTAAAAGGAGGAAAGGAAAGGCTACTCGGAAGAGAAAAAGACGAAAAAATTTTGGAGGAAATGATTAACGGCAGGAAATTTTCAAGAAAAAAAAATTCAAGTTAATTAAGCTAACAATCGATAAGGAACTCAAATTGAAAACTTTTGTTGACAGGGAAGTCAACTGAATTCACAAGGAGGTATAAGTTATGTCTCTCGTTATCAATCACAATCTCATGGCGATGAACTCGGCCAGGAATCTGAGCTTCACCTATGGGAGACTGGCCCAATCGGTGCAGCGGTTGTCCTCGGGCCTGCGCATCAACTCGGCTGCGGATGACGCCGCCGGGCTGGCCATTCGGGAAATGATGCGGGCCGACATCCGGGTCATGAATCAAGGGGTGCGCAACGCCAATGACGCCATTTCGATGATTCAGACGGCTGACGGGGCGTTATCGGTTATTGACGAGAAGCTCACCCGGATGAAGGAGCTGGCGGAACAGGCCGCCACCGGCACCTACACCGCCGACCAGAGATTGATCATCGACAGCGAATACCAGGCGATGGCTTCGGAGATCACCCGAATCGCCAACGCCACCGATTTCAACGGGGTGAAGCTGCTCAACGGCTCCCTGTCCGGCACCGGGTTGAACGGAGCGGCCGGCAACCAGATGAAGATCCATTTCGGCACTGGGAACAGTTCGGCGGAGGATTACTACTACATCCGGATCAACAACGCTACCGCCTCGGCCTTGGGCGTCGGCAACAGCGTCGCTCCGGGGACGGCGGGCTATACTATCAGCACCCAGGAGTCGGCGCAGCTGGCCCTGGACGCCCTGAACGGCGCGATACTGAGCAAGGACACGATCCGAGCCAACCTGGGCGGAATTTCCAACCGTTTGGCCAACACCATCTCCAACCTGACGATTCAGGCGGAAAACCTGCAAGCGGCGGAATCCCGCATTTCCGATGTGGACGTGGCCGGCGAAATGACAGAGTTCACCCGCAACATGATACTGACCCAGTCGGCGGTGTCGATGCTGGCGCAGGCCAATTCGCTCCCGCAGTTGGCCTTGAAGCTCTTAGGCGGTTGATGAACCGGGTCGTATCATGGTGAAAGGGGGTAGTTGAAGATGTCTTGGAAAGAAATGGACCAGAATATCATGCTGAATATCGACCAGGTGTCAAAATTGACCGGCGTGAGAAAATCAACCTTGCGGTATTGGGAAAAATCCTTCGAGGAGTATCTGAAACCCACCAGAACCCAGACCAATCGCCGGGAATATACGATGGCGGATGTGGAGAAGATCAAGGCCATCCGCGAGCTGATGGAAAAAGAGCACCTGACGGTGTTGGGGGTGCGGCTGCGGTTAGGGCAGTTATTCAATAAGAATAACGGTAACTAAAAAGTAAGAAGGCCCCCCGGGGAAGTTTCAAGACCGGGGGAGGGTGCCGGAGGCGGGCAGGGCGGCGGCCAGGAGTTCCACTAGGTGATAGCCCTGCAAAGGCAGGCTATGTTTTCGGATGATGCCCTGGAGGTGCATCAGGCAACTGTAATCGGTGGACACCACGCCTTGAGCTCCGGTTTCCAGGACGGCCTGTAGGTAAGCTAGGCCCATGGCGGTGGAGAGGCCCGGCCGACTGAAGGCGAAGAGACCCCCGAAGCCGCAGCAGGAGTAATGCGGAGGTGGAGGCAGCAGGGTCAGGTTGGAGAGCCCGGACAAGACACGTGGGGGAAGGGAGAGGATCTCCAGTTGACGGGCGGCGCAGGAGTGATGGACCAACAACCGCAGGGGGGCGGGCAACGGCAGAGAGAGGGGCGGATAAAGGGAGAGCCATTCACTGAGTTCCCGCAGACGGGTTTGGAGCCGGGCCACCTGGCGAGATGCAGCGGGATTGGAGGCCAGAGAGGGATAATGGTTTCTGACGGTGAGCACGCAGGAGGCGCTGGGGCAAATAATGAGTTGGTCCCCGGAAAAGACCGTGAGGAAATGATGCATTAAGCGCCGGGCGCCGGCAAGGTCGCCGGCGTTGAAGGCAAACTGGCCGCAGCAGGTTTGATGTCGGGGGTAGGTCCAGGCGACCTGCCAATAATCCAGGAGGCGGGTGAGGGCTTGGGCGAGAGTGGGAGCGGCCTGGTCACAGTAACAGGGGATGAAGATCTGAACGCCCATGGCAGCCCTGAGGTTAAGGATTCCGAGATTGCAAGAGGCGCACCCGCACCGTATCCGGTTTCAGGCTGACCACTTCCAGGTCGGGAGGCAGGCTGAGGCTGATTTTGAGTTGATGACGGCCGGGCTTCAGGTTTTTCAGGGAGACTTCGGCCTCGAGGTCGTCGGCCAGGATATCCTGCATCTGAGGGGCCGGGCCGCGGATGGTGGCGGTGATCCGGGAAGGCGAGAGGCGCACCGGTCCCGCAGCTTCGGTGGGTACGACTCTGATATTACTCAGAACTTTGGTTTCCTCCCGGGGGCGGATGGTAATCCGGGCCACCACCGGTTTTTTCTCCACATACGTCAGGAGCAGTTTTTGCAGATCGAGCTCCACTTCCCTGCTGACCGCGGCAGACAGATCAGTGACATCGATGGGCATGGTTTTCAGGATGTTGATCTGCTCAAGGTCTTTCTTCGGCCCCCGAACTTCCACTTCTTGCGGTTTTAAATCAATACGTTCCAATTTATAGCCGGTCGCCGGCTTCCCCTGGACCACGGCCTGGACGGGTATCCGCCGCACCATAGCGTAATCCAGGCTGACGGTAACGGTCTGAGGGCGGATGCGGTTGACCGTAAGGCCGGGGGGCAGGCCGAGATCGCCCGGGCTTAAAGGAAAGACATGGGTGCCCTGCCGGTATCCGGCCAAGTCTAGCCGTTTATTGAGGCGGGCAGTATGGAGATCCCTGATAAGACTCCGCCGGCCCTGGACCCGGGCCTCGATTTGAGCCGGAACCTCACTGATGACCATGAGGTCTTTGGGGATATTGACCAGCTCCAGGTTGATGGCGAGGGTAGTTTCGACCTGTTCCTCGGCGCCCAGGGCGAGCCAGGCAGCCAGGGCCAGGGCCAGGGAGAGGAGCTTGAGGGCCCTGTGTCTACCTAAAGAGCCGAGATACTTTTTCCAGCCAGCCATCTTTTCCGGGCACGTCCTGTTCAAAGATTTCGTTTATCGCCAGATGGAGCGTCACCCGATCCCGGTAGGGGACCAATCTGCCATCCCGCGCCAAGGAAAACTCGCCTTTTTCTTCAGAGACCACCACGACGAGGGCATCAGTCTGTTCGCTGATGCCCAGGGCAGCCCGGTGCCTGGTGCCCAGGGCCTTGCCGACGTCGCCGCGACGCGTCAAGGGGAGGACGCATCCGGCCGCCAGCACCTGATCCCCCTGGATGATGACGGCACCGTCGTGGGTGGGGGTATGGGGCCAGAACAGGGTGATCAACAGCTCGCGCGTCACCATGGCCTCCAGTTTGATGCCGCCCTCATAATAGTTGGTGAGCTTGGCCTGCCGTTCGATGACCATGAGGGCGCCGATGCGGTGTTTGGCCAGATAGTCAGCGGCGGCGACAATTTCTTCCAGGGCCTGGGGGGCGGAGAGCCCGTGGCGGAGAATGGCCCGGCGCCCTACCCGGCTCAATACCCGGCGGATATCGGCTTGGAAGAGAATGATGACGATGAGCAGGAAACTTTTGACGAAGGTGTCAAGCAGCCAGGCCAGGGTGGACAGGCCGAGGTGGCGGGCCCCCCAATTAGCCAGAATGAGCACAAACATGCCGGCCAGGATCTGAATGCCCTGGGTGCCGCGCAGGAGCAACAGCAACTGGTAGATGAGGACAGCCACCAGCAGGATGTCCAGGATGTCCTGCCAACGCAGATTATACCAGTCAAACATATCGGGGCGCAGTTAAAGAAGCTGAAAGGGGTTACCGGGGATAACCATGAAGGATGGCCTCCACCACCGTCAATACCTGCCTGGCCCACGGCACGTTATGGGTGCGGATGATGTGGGCGCGGCGGCAGCGAGCCAAGGCGATGACGCCCAGGGAGCCGATATCCCGTTGGTCTGCCGGGAGATCCAGGATTTTGCCGATAAAGGCCTTGCGGGAGGCCCCCAGGAGGAGGGGGCAGCCCAGGTCCTGAAATTCTTCCAGGCGCTGGAGAATCTCCAGATTATGGTCGAGGGTTTTGCCGAAGCCGATGCCCGGATCGATAATGATGCGGCGGCGGTCGATACCGGCGGTTTCGGCGAAGGCGATTCGACCTTGGAGGAATTCCTTGATTTCCTCCAGAAGATGGTCGTAGCGGGGAGCGACCTGCATGTCCTGGGGAGTGCCCTGCATATGCATCAAGACCACGGGGACGCCGGCGGTGGCCACCACCGAGGCCATGTCGGGGTCGAAGCGCAGGGCGCTGATGTCGTTCACCAGCGAGGCGCCGGCGGCCAGGGCTTCCCGGGCCACAGGGGCCTTATAGGTATCGATGGATATGGGAGTGTCTAGGTCCCGGCGCAGGGCGGCGATGACGGGGACGACCCGGTCCAACTCCTCCTGGAGGGAGACCGGGGTGGCGAAGGGCCGGGTGGATTCACCCCCGATGTCAATAATATCGGCCCCGGCGGCGGCCATGGCGCGGCCTTGGGTCACAGCCGCGGAAAAATCGAGGAATTGGCCGCCGTCAGAGAAAGAGTCGGCGGTGATATTGAGAATACCCATGATCAGGGCGCGGCGGGAGGGATTGAAGGTCCGCGTTTCCAGGGTGAGGGTGTAGTCTGCAGGGCAGCCGACCGTCTTGTCGGGAGTGGCCGCCGGGGGGGAGGGAACTATCATGGTCACGACGGAGAGGGTGCCAGATTGACCGTCAGCGGAGGAGTTTCCGGGGCGCCCGGGGGGGCCACCTGATCCTGCAGGGGCTGATTGATGAGGGCGTCGATTTCCGAGCTGTTGAGAGTTTCTTTCTCCAGCAAGGCCTGGGCGAGGGCATGCAGCACGGCGGTATGCTGTTGTAAAATTTCTTTGGCTTTGTCGTAGCCCTGGCGCACGAACTTGCTGATTTCGGAATCGATGAGGCGGGCGGTTTCTTCGCTGTAATCTTTCGTCTGGGCGAGTTCACGCCCCAGAAAGACGTGTTCCTCCCGTTTGCCGAAGGCCAGCGGTCCCAGGGTGTCGCTCATACCCCAATTGCAGACCATCTTGCGGGCCAGCTCCGTGGCGCGTTCGATGTCGTTGCCGGCCCCGGTGGTGAAGTGATGCAACACCAGTTCCTCGGCGGCCCGCCCACCCAGGAGCACGGTGAGGGTATTGAGCAGATATTCCCGGGGATAGGTATGCTTTTCATCCAAGGGCAGCTGTTGGGTGAGGCCCAAGGCCCGTCCCCGGGGGATGATGGTCACTTTATGGATGGGGTCGGTGCCGGGGAGGCATTTGGCCACCAAGGTATGGCCAGCCTCGTGATAGGCGGTATTCTTCTTTTCCTCCTCGGTGATGATCATGCTTTTGCGTTCGGCACCCATGAGGATCTTATCCTTGGCGCGTTCGAAGTCCTCCATGGTGACTGCGTCCTTGTTTTCCCGGGCGGCGAAGATAGCGGCTTCATTGACCAGGTTTTCCAGGTCAGCGCCGGAAAAACCCGGAGTCCCCCGGGCCAGGACATGAAGATCCAACCCTTCCACCAGGGGGGTTTTGCGGGTATGAACGCTGAGTATGCCTTCCCGGCCCTTGAGGTCGGGGATGGGCACCACCACCTGCCGGTCGAAACGGCCTGGCCGGAGGAGGGCCGGATCAAGGACATCGGGGCGGTTGGTGGCGGCGATGAGGATGACCCCTTCGTTGGATTCAAAACCGTCCATTTCGACCAGGAGTTGGTTCAGGGTCTGTTCCCGTTCGTCATGACCGCCTCCCAGGCCGGCACCGCGATGGCGTCCGACGGCGTCGATTTCATCGATGAAGATTATGCAGGGGGCCTGCTTCTTGCCCTGCAGGAAGAGGTCGCGGACGCGAGCGGCGCCGACGCCCACAAACATTTCCACGAAATCGGAACCGCTGATGCTGAAGAAAGGCACCCCGGCCTCGCCGGCGATGGCCCGGGCCAGCAGCGTCTTACCGGTGCCGGGTGGGCCGACCAGCAGGACACCCTTGGGGATGCGCCCGCCCAAGCGAGTGAATTTCTTGGGATCTTTGAGGAATTCGATAACTTCGGCGACTTCCTCTTTGGTTTCTTCGATACCGGCGACATCGTCAAAGGTGATCTTCTTGGTATGTTCGGTCATCAACCGGGCCCGGCTTTTCCCGAAGGACATGGCCTTACCGCCCCCGGCCTGCATCTGACGCATAAAGAAGATCCAGATGCCCACCAGGATGATCATGGGCAACCACGAGACCAGCATGGTGGTATACCAAGGTGAATCTTCCGGGGGCTTGGCGGAGATTTCCACGCCTTTTTCCCGCAGGATTTTGATCAGGTCAGGGTCATGGGGGGTGTAGCTCCGAAAGGGCTTCCCGTCGAGATATTCACCGCTGATTTCATCTCCCTGCACCACCACCCGGGCGACTTTCCCTTCCTGGACGGCCTCCAGCAGTTTACTGTAACTGATCTGAGCTTTTTCCCGGGAGTATTGGTTGCGGTTAAAGAAATTAAACAGAACAGTGACCACCAAGCCGATAAGGAGCCACAGGGCCATGTTCTTATAGAAAGGGTTCAGCCGATTATTCATTCAAGAACCTATGTTCAGAGGATAATTTCTTATTTTATTATCATATTTTAAGCTTCAATGCAATAAATGCAAGCCGAATCCGGCGCCTCGGGAAGATATCGGGGGCAGGGGGGAGGGAGGAATCGCCGGGTATTAAGGGCAGGGTAATGTCGGGATGGGCCCGGGTAAAAGGTTCAAGGGATCCGGGAGGTGTCAAGGTGTTGGTAAAGCTGCAGGGCCTCAGGGAAGTCAGGGCGGAGGCGGAGGGCGGTCTGCAGGGATGCCCGGGCACTGTCCACTTTTCCGAGATCAAGGTAAAGGATGCCGAGGTTATAATGGGTGATTTCATGGTCGGGATCGATCTGGAGGGCTTTTTTGTACCATTTCAGGGCTTCCTGATGCTTTTTTTGCTGGCGCAAAGCCACCCCGAGGCGATTGTAGAGGTGGAGATTTTGGGGTTCCCGATCGATGGATTGGATGAACATGGTTTCGGCTTCGGCAGCATACCCGCTGTTCAACAGAATTTCGGCGGCTTCTTTTTTTAACTGGGCAGAGGTATGGGGGTTGAATTTTTGAGCGAGGTTAAAACACTCCAGCGCGGCCTGGGGCGCTTCGGTCTGGAGGAGGAGACGGCCCATGTGGACCAGTCGGTCGCCATTGCGGGGGTTTAACTGATTGGCCGTCTGGAGGACCTTGATGGCTTCGGGGAGTTGTCCGAGACGTTCCTTAGCCAGGGCATAGTTTTTATAGGCCTTGATGTAGCGGGGATTGAGCTCTATGGCGGCGGACAGATATTGGTGGGCGTTTTCGAGGTCGCCCAACTCCAGATAGCATTCGCCGATCAAGTTCAGGACCTTGGCCTGGCTCACGTACGGGGGCTGAGACAGGGTGAGACCTTTCTCCAGGGCTAGGTGAAATTCTTTGGCTTCCTTGTGAGCCAAAGCCTGACGGAAGAGAGCCTCGCCCGGGGAAGGTTTTTTCTTTTTCTGCATCACTTCCCGGATGCGTTCTTCCAGGGCACCCAACTGAAAGGGTTTCAGGAGGTAATGATCGACTTCACTCTCGGCGGCGGAAGCGACGATTTCCTCGGTGACTTCTCCGGTAATCATCAGGACCGGGATATCCTTGAAGTTATCGGAGGCGCGAATCATCTTCAGGAATTCCAGGCCATCCATACGGGGCATGTTCACATCACAGACAATGAAATCGTATTTAATGGTGGACAACCTATCCAGGGCCTCCAAGCCGTCATTGGCTTCGGCGACCCAACGCGTGACGCCCAGATTGGTCAGCATGTTCCGGATCATCTTCCGCATGGAGGGCATATCATCGACGATGAGGAAGCGGAGATCGGAGAGATCATCCTGGGTGTCCGAGGTGTTCGGGGAATTTTTCGGATTTTTCAAGGCCTGGAGCATAACGGTATCATCCCGCGGCGGCGTCGTCGCCGGACTTTCCGGCATCTGGTTGTGGGGAATATATTGTCTTATCGGCAGATGCAGAGAAAAAATTAAGGAGAAAGACGGCCCGCCAAAGATAAAAAAATCCGCCGGCCGGAAGCCGCACGGGGAGGCTGATGCCAGATTATGGTGAACCGGAGATCACCGTTGTAATTCATCCGGACGGAAGGATATATTGAGCACGGCCTGGCGGGGGATGCGACGGGGCCGCCGATCCCGCTCGACCCCCTGAAGCCGACCGTCGAGGATCATCCGATATACAGTGCGGCGATTCACCCGGAGGATTGCGGCCACTTCATCGGGACGATAATATTTTTTGGTCAATGGGATAGTCATATTTACCTCCTCATTCTTCCTTTCCGCTCTTCTGATTGGCGATACCGCATCACCAAAAAAGCTTGCCTTGAGAGATAGCAAAAGTGCGGCCATTCTGGACCGCACGACAAGGCATTAATATCATTAATAATTAAGAGTATTCTGGCTCTCGGCAGTATACCCCCCTCATTCTTGGGGAGTGAGCAGCCTCCCATTTCTAGGGCTAAGGAAAAACTCTAGAGCTATTCGGTGGGCGAAAGGGAGTTGGTTCCCCTGGCATATCCGCATATCCCGCGGTCAGGCCGCCAGGGGTGAGAGGTTGAGCGCATCCGGTCAGACTTTTCCCGGTGTCGTTAAATTGGTAGTCGATCTAATAAGATACGTTTATATGGCGGTTTGCCAAGCACCGGAATGCAAGTAGGCAAAGGGAGGGAGAACGATCCGGGGGGGCAAAAAAGTGACCTCCGAAGCCGGTTGGAACGGTTTTTGATTTAGGGGTAGGGAAAGAGATTCTCGGAGGTTTCCAAGGATGCAGCAAGATCGACTTTTACGGCCTAGTGAGGTGGCGCACTTCCTGTCGGTTTCCCGGTCCACCATTTACCGGTGGTTTTGGGAGGGAAGAATTGTGGGCGTAAAGCTCAGCGGCGGCAGCTTGAGGATTCTGGAAAGCTCGATGCAGCGGATGACCACCGAGGCCTGGTGAAAGCAGGGAGAATGAAGGAGCTCGGTGAGCGGGCGCACTGGCAAGGCGTACTGCGGGCCGCGCACGAGTACCAGGGCAAAGAGAACAATGAAACAGGATTACCGGTATCATCATTTTTATCAATGCCACGGAAAGAGTACACGTACATTACGTTAAAAAAGAGTCAGTCATAGGTGCGAATAAAACACCAACAGAATATAGGTCAATTGCACCAATCAGTGGAATTGGGCTATATGACAACAACCTTATTATTTCCGTGATTCATAAAAAATGAATATCTCTTCCGG
>CAYRYV010000031.1:0-38762 GCA_964428565.1 uncultured Desulfobacterales bacterium
TTACTTGTTTTGACCATAGCTGACAAACCCCGTCGGTACTCCCCTCGCCTAGCTGTTATTCGATATTAATATTATCAGAATCGTATCTGTTCGACGAGGAATTTCTCTGGGTAATTTTTTATTGGATATTTAATATCTTGGAGCGGGACGAGTTCATTTCTCCCCACCTGGCGGCACCAGCAAGCCTACTGCAACATTGTTAAAATAAGCAGTGATTTTCATGAGATGTTGTTAAAGAGGCCGTAGTCGCCCTTGGGAACTCCGATTCATCATCGGAAATGCGGAAAGACCTTGATAACACTGATCTACTGGTCGGCAAGAGTACGGCTGAACTTAAACCCGCACAGGAAAAATGGGTGAGGACGCCGGTCGTTGCCCACGATGATCCCGACCATGGCTGATCAGGCCGGCAGGGTCGCGGCGGCCGCCGGCCCCTGGAGCAGGGCCTGGCTTACCCGTTTGACCAGCAGCCAGATGGCGGAGGCCTGGAAACACTCTTCGATGGCCCGGTCGAAAAGAACAGACAGCCGGGGCGGAAATTCCTGGTCTCCCCGCCACAGCAAAAAATACAGGGGCATCCGGGGGAAGGGCAGCAGCCTGAAGGCCGCCTCCGCCATGTCCAGGGGTTGTCCTCCCCAATATGCCGCGGCCCGACGGAAACCAGGAAGGTCGTCGCCGTACCGCTCCAAGAGGGCTCCCAGGTCCAGGGCGTGTTGCGCCCGAAAATAGTGGGCCTCTTTCAGGTCTTTGACCCCGATGAGGTCCCGGCCCAGGGGAAAAATGGTTTGCACCTTCGTAAAGTAGAGGAGCGCCAGTAACTCCAGGACGGGATCATCCAGGGTCTCCCAGAGGTCCCGCCGCAAGGCGGCTAATCGCCGGTTCCTGATATCCACCCAAAGATATTGTCCTAAAAATGAGAAAACCAGGCCCCCTTCCGGGTGTGGCTCCGCCAGGGTAAGGCCGCAGAGACTGGTCATATCCCGTTTTGCCAGTCCCTCCCAGTATTCGGCGGGCACGATGAGGGGGGTGCGGTTGGGGGTAAGAGCCGGGGGGCGTTCCCCCCGTCGCCGCGTCTGCATGGCCAAGAATCCCGGGCTGAAGGGATAGGGTCCGGTGCTGAAATTCTCGCAGGGAAAACTGCTGCAGTCGCGCAGGCAATAGTCCACCTGGTTCAGACGGGCGCAGGCCAGGATAGGGCAGGGGGCCCCCAGCAAGCGTTCCTGGGCCGCCAGTTTTTGCATGGCCGTAACGCTGCGACTGGGGCCGCAACTGGAACAGATTTCCAGCAGTCGCAGTCTGCAGGTGTCGCAATCAACGCCGCAGGCGCCGGTAGGCATACGTATTCCTCATTGCTTACATGACGGCGAGCCGCAGATAGCCTGCCCCTGATCCCGAAGGCCACCTCGCCTTCATGCTTTCGCAGTCGCCTGGCGGATAAAATGGTAGATCTCCGGCGACAGAGAGGTGAACCGGATCTCCGCAGTCCACTCCCCGGAGTCCGTGGAGTTCACGGAGACCACTTTTCCATATATCTTGCCGGGTAGCAGCCCGCCGTCAGCTCCCAGCATCTCCAGCTGCACGTTCTCCCAGGCCACTAATTCCCCCTGGCAGATCACTTGCGATGCGGTTTCGGAAATCCTGGTGATCCAGGCCGCCAGCGCCTTGCCGGTGACGATCTTTTCCTGCACCCGGGTTAGTTGCGCCGGCCACCGCTGGGGCAGCACCGTCAGGGACGCCTGCCTCTCCGGCAGCATGATGTTGTAGGGTGGGCCCAGCCCCCGAACGTCATAGAGGGTGGTTTTTCCCGGAACCCCTTTCATTTCCACCTCCAGGGGCCGGCGCACATGGACCAGGTCTTTGACCTGGCTGTAGGTGGAAGCGCTGATCAGCACCTGCCCGCCCACACTGAAAGCCTCCATCCGGCCAGCGTAGTTCACCGGGGAGCCCACCGCGCTGTACTTGGTCCGTTTTTCCGAACCGATATTGCCCACCACCACGGTGCCGGTGTTCACCGCTATGCCCATCTCCAAATGGGGCAGGCCCTCGACTCCGTTGGCGGCGTTGATGTCGTCCATGGCCGCCTGCATTCGCAAAGCGCAGGCCAGGGCCTGCTCCGGATGGTTGTCCAGGCTTTCGGGAGCCCCGAAAAAGGCCAGGATGCCGTCCCCGATGATCTCATCGATGACCGCCCGGTGGTCCACCAAAATCTCGATCATCTTCCCCAGGTAGCGGTTCAGAAAGGTTATCACCCGCTCCGGGGGCATCTCAGCGGTCAGGGCGGTGAAGCCCCGCAGGTCCGACATCATGATGGTGATTTCCCGGGTCTCGCCTCCCAGCTCCAGAGCCTCCCGGGACTCCAGCAGCTTCTTTACCACCTCCTGGGTGACGTAGCGCCCGAAGGTATCCCTTATAAAGTCCCGCTTTTCAATGTATTCCGTCAGTTGGCGTCCCAATTGGTTGAAGGACTGGGCCAGGTTGACGATCTCCTGGGCCCCCTTTTCCGGCACCGTGATGGTGAAATCTCCTTTCCCCAAGGCCGCCGTGCTCTGCTCCAACGTCCGTAAGGGCCTGGTGACGGAGCGGGAAAAGACGATGATCACCACCACCAGGAATCCAAAGCCGATCAGGCTAATGAGGGTCAACTTCTGGCTGAGGGCGCGCACCCCGGCAAAGAGCTCCTCTTCCGGGAAGATCACTCCCAGGGACCACCCCGTAGCCCCCAGGGGAGCATAGTACAACCAGGACTTTTTGCCGGTAATGAACCCCTGGAGTTGGACGAAACCCTCTTTGCCGGCTATCATGTCCCTCCCGAGATGCCGCAGTTGGACATTCTGAGACGCTTCGGCCAAACTGAAAATGCTCTCCCGCATAATCATTTCCGGTTTCGGGGAGGTGACGAAAACACCACCCTGGGAGATCAGAAAAGCAAACCCGGTCTGGTAGATCTTCACCGACGCCACGATGTCGCGCAGCCAGGCCAGGGACACATCGGCGGTCACCACCCCCCAGAACTGCCGTTGCAGGCCGTCTCCCCTATATAGCGGCACGGAGTAGGTGGCCATAATGATATCGCCGCCGCCCTCGTCATAATAGGGCTCGCTCCACACGGGACGGCCCAGCTCCTTGGGGACCTGGTACCAGTCCATGGTGAAATAGCGGTAGGAGTCACTTCCCAAGGGTTGAATTTTGACCTCACCGTTTTCCCGGAAGCCATAAGGGCAACAATAATATTCCCGGTGATCCAGGGCGTAGGGTTCGAAGGCGACGGCGATACCGTAGATCTCCGGATTGTTGACCAGGCTCTGGCGGATCAGGTGCTCCAGACTGGGGCAGGTTTGCGGATAATGAGAGATGGTGTGGGGGAGGTTTTGGGGAACCTTCTCGACGCCGTGCAATACCCTGACGATGCGGTTGACGGTGGCGTGGGTGAGGTTGCGGGCGTCTTCCACCACCTCCTGGAGCACCGCCTCCTTGGAGGTCCGGTAGGTATAGAGAAAGAACGCCAAAAAGATCAGGGTGGTGGCTGGCAGGATAAATGAAATCAGTTGGGTGGCCAGGGAGCGCTTTTTCACTTTACGGCCAGGCATGGATGGGCGAATTCGCCAAATGATGGAATGCGTTCAATGAGGTCGGTCTGCTTCAGTTCCTGGGCTACCCTGAGATAGTCGCTTTCCAGCAGGACGCCGGTGGGCCGCTGGCCGCCCCGGGGGGCGATGATATCCTGCATGCGGGCCAGCATCCAGCGCTGGTGCATCCGGTTGGTGGCCAATTTGGCCGCTTCGGTGTATTTCATGACAATATCCAGAGCCTCCTCGGGGTGGGCAAAGGCATCTTCCCAGCCGTCCAGGCTGGCCTGGACAAACCGCCGGCAGACATCGGGGCGGGTGGCGATCAACGGAGCCAAACAATACAGCCCGTCTTCCGGAAAGTTTAAACCGTATTCAGCCAGGGCGAAGGTGGTCAGTTCCTCGGGATTCAGGCCGGCATTGAGCAGCAGATGGTATTCGTTGTACCACATGGCGCTGGCGGCGTCGACGCCGCCTCGCAAAAACATGGTCATGGTGTCATTCTGGGGGACGATCTGCACGGTCAGGCCGAACTGGCGCAGAAAAGCCCGGGCCTGGGCCTGAAATTCCTGACCCCACAGACCCACCTTCTTGCCCTCCAGATCTGCTGGGGAATTTATACCCCGGCCCTGTTTGGCCACCAGCATAAAAGCCGACCGTTGGACGATCTGGGCGATGTTAACCAGGGGTTCCCCCCCCGCCCGCCGGACAATGGCGGTGGCCAGGAACATGGTGCCGAACTCCGCCTCCCCCCTGGCCAGCAACTCCGAGGGCGGTCGGTCCGGCCCTCCCCGCAGGATGTCCACCTCCAGACCCAGCCGACGGTAAAAGCCTTTCTCATGGGCCACGTAATAACCGGCGAATTGGGCTTGGGGCAGCCACTGGGGGATAAACCGCAACCGCTCCGGAACCGTGTCCTGACTCCACCCCGCCCCGGCCAGAAAAGCCCCCAGGATCATGAGGGTGGCCAGCAATACCGGGAAATTCCGCGCGGACCGCCTCAGCGGCGGCGCAGATTTCTTTCTCTTTCGGGCATTCTCGGAAACTGCGTTTTCAGCTATCAATAATCGGCTCTCAGCACCATGGAAGGGCAAGCAGCTGCCGGTACACAAGGCAAAGCCTGAGTAACCCATCGACTTGAGGCGTTACTGTCAAGCTGACGGTTGCCTTCGTACCGGAAAAGACCGTGCGGCTGACGACCGGACGCCGACATCTGTTTTTTCATTATATCATTAAGAAATTTTTCGGGAAATGTCTTTTTCGGGACCACCGCTCCCGTCACTCCCCTCGCCCTTATCCAGGAGCCGCACCACCAAAGCCTCCTGAAAGGCGGTCAACACCTTGTCCTTGCGCTGAATCACCGCCAGATGGTCGTCCGGAAAATAGTGGTTCAGGGGAAGAAACTCCAGAGGGCGCTCTTGCAGCCCGGGAAGTTGGCGGATCACCGAGGCGAAGGAAACCCCGAGCCCCATCTCCACGTACCGGGAGGTCAATTCCACGTTGCCGGACTCCATCAGTAGACGGTAGTCGATCCCCAATGCTCTAAAGCGCTCTTCCAGAAAACGGCGGGTCGGGGAGCGGCCGTCGGCCGGGGGGAGAATCAGGGGATATCGGGCGATTTCCCACAGGGTGAGCCGTCCGGCCCGGGTTAAAGGATGTCCCCGGGGGGCCAGGAGCATCGTCTCCACCTTGTGCCAACGGCGTCGCACCATCTCCGGAGGCGTCCGGGATTCCAGGGCCACCCCCAAATCCACGTCGCCGCCCCGGACCAGATCGATGACCACTTCCTGCGGCCGGTCTAACAGCGTCACCTGGACCTGGTCGAATTCCTCCAGATACTCCCGCAGCGGCTGGGGAAGAAGGTGGTAGAGGGTAGTGAAGGGCGCCGCCAGCTTGAGGCGGCCCCGGGCTACGCCCTTGAGGGCTTCCAGATCCGCGGCTAATCGTTCTTGCTTCTCCAGGAGGTCCCGGGCAAACGCCAACAGACGTTCTCCAGCCGCGGTCAGTCGCAGCTTCCGGGTGCCGATGCGCTCCACCAGACGGCAATCCAGTTCTTCTTCCAGGGCCTTGATCTGCTGAGAGAGGGCCGACTGGGTGCGGTAGGTGGCCTGGGCCGCCTTGGTAAAACTGCCTAATTTGGCCAGATGGTAAAACCCGACTACCTGCTGCCATTCCATAAGATTATCTTAATACTTTTATTAAATATATTAATTTGTCTTATTTATTTTATTGCTTATCATAAAAGTCAGGAAAAGGGAAGGGGAGGGCGGGAAAACCGAGCCTGGGCGGAGGAGGACAAAACCATGTTGGTAAAAAAATTTCAAACCGAATTTGTGCGGCCACCCCACCCGCAGGCGCGCCATCTCCGCTGCACCGCCCATCTGGACGCCGATATCAGCGCGGCGCTGCCCTACCTCCATACCGCGCTGCGGGGTCACCAGTACTTTCCGGAAACGCCCTCGTTGACCATACGCTATCACGACCGGCTGATCACCCTGTATCCCCGGAAGATCCTCATCAACATTGTTCAGGACCCCGAAGACGCGGAGCTGATCCTGGCCTGGCTGCGGCAGGCGATCAACGACACCTGGGAGCAGCGGGACCGGATTCAACCGGGGGCCGGCGTCACCCGGAAACTCGATCTCCTGCCCATCCTCAAGCTTTTACCGAAAACCAATTGCCGCCAATGCGGAGAACCCACCTGTCTGGTATTCGCCAGCCAAGTGGCGGCGGGGGCGAAAGACCCGGCGGATTGTCCGGCCCTGGACCGGGATAAGTCCGGGAAGGCGCCGCTGGCCGGCGGGGGAGGGGAGGGGGGTAAAATCCCCGTAGAGTAGTATTTTGTCGTATTATAACAACAACATATGCAAATCGGAAAAAAGGAGGGCGTTCCGATGACTACCTGCCTGGAACCGGGACTGGAGTTTGAGTTTCAGTTCACCGTCCCCGAAAACAAAACCGTGCCCCATCTCTATCCCGAGTCGCCGGAATTCCAGGTCATGCCCCGGGTCCTGGCCACTGGCTTTATGGTGGGGCTCTTTGAATGGGCCTGCATCCGGGCGATTAACCCCTGCCTGGATTGGCCCCGTCAGCAGACGGTGGGCATCGACGTCCGGGTCAACCACACCGCCGCCACGCCGCCGGGCTTGACGGTTACGGTGCGGGGCGTCCTGGAAAAGGTGGAGGGTCGCAAGCTGTCGTTTGCCCTGACGGCCCACGACGGCCTGGATACCATCTCGGAGGGCACCCATGACCGGTTCATCATCGAGGCCGCCAAATTCAACGCCAAGGCCGCAGCCAAAATGAGCCGCCTGCAGCCCAGGGAGGGCCGGCCCCCGGGATGAGCAGGACTCCTGGGCCGCAGGGGAAAATATTAGGTTTGGGGGACGTTGGCTTGCCGGCAATTGGGAGGCGGAGAACTCGGCGACACCGACGGCCAAAATACTTCAGGCCGGGTCCCGGGACCCGGCCTGAAGTAGATCATCGACGACAGTGGTTATCAACCGCAGCCGGAGCCGCAGCCGCCGGCCGGGGGAGTGCTGCAATCGCAACCGCAGCTACAGCCGCTGGTTTGCGTGGGCTCGTCGCTGATGCCCACCACTTTGATCTGGAAGGTCAGATCCTTGCCTGCCAGCGGATGATTGAAGTCCATGACCAGCTTGTCATCGTCCACCGAGACCACCTTCCCGGGCACCGGACCGTGCGGGCTGCTGAACCATAATTCTTCACCCGCACTAACCTTCTGCTCCCCCAAGACGGAAGGCGGAAATTCCCGCTTCATTTCATCCCGGGGCTGTCCATAAGCCTCCTCCGCAGTCAGCCGGAATTTCTTTTCTTCGTTGATCGCCATGCCCATCACGGCACTGTCAAACCCGGCGATCACATGCTGCGACCCCACCTGGAACTCCAACGGTTCCCGGCCCTGGCTATTATCGAAAACGGTGCCGTCATCCAAAGTGCCGATGTAATGCACCTGCACGTATTGTCCTGCTTTGACCATCCTGTTCTCCTTGTACGGTGATTTTTCTGCCGGCCTGGTGAAACCGGCCTCGCTCTGAGTCACCGGGGGCAATAAAAAAGGGGTGAACGGCCGGCATGCAGTTCCCCCCAGGAAATCTTTCTGCCTTTTTTATTATAAGCAGTATTGTTTCCGCCGTCAAATCCTTAACGGGTTTTTTCTTGTCTCTCCGGCCTTATACAGTATTGATCGCGACTATTCCCGAGCAGCCAGACCTTCCCACTGCCGGGCCAGGACGTCTATCTCCCACTGGGGGACAAAGAGTTTGACCCCGAGAAAAAAGCGGGTGCCGTACGGTGGCGCCGGACGGTTCCAGACCACCAGACCCGCCATCCTGACGGATTGTTCCTTATGGGGCAAGGTGAAGGAGAGCTCGACAGGTTCGTTCACGGCCAACGGCACCGGCGACTCGATCTTGAGCCCCAGGGAGCTCAAATCCAGGATATAAGAGTCCGGGGTCGGCCTCCCGTTGATTTGCTGTATGGGTATGCGGGTGGAAAATCTCCGCGCCTGCCGCTGATTGATTATCCGCACTTCCAGCTGACTGGCCGGGGAAAGCGCCTTCAGCGCCTCTTTTTTCTTGTCGGGCGATATGGACGGGGTGTGCTCGCGGGGCATGGTCCTGCCTGCCTTTTTTTGTATATTTATCGGAATAATTTTCGAACTTCTTAACTTTCATTAACCAAAAAGTAAAAACATTTCAGATACAGACTCTCCGGCCATGGCAGCCGCGCCGGGTGGTCCTTGGCGGCGCTGCGGCGTTCCATCAGACGCATTTCCCGCCTGGCCTCCCGGGCGGCCTCCTGGATGATGCCCCCGAAATCAGCCTCGCCCAGGTTATACGAACAGGAGCACGAAATGAGGATGCCGCCGGGTTTGAGCAGTTGCAGCGCCCGGCGGTTGATCTCCCGGTAACCCTTGGTCGCCCCGGGACGGTCGGCCCTGCCCTTGGCAAAGGCGGGCGGGTCCAGAATGATGAAATCATAGCGTTGCCCTGTCGCCGCCGCCTCCTTCAGGAAGTCGAAACAATTGGCCTGCACCCAGGTGACATTGTCAATGCCGTTGAGCCGGGCATTCTCCTGGGCCATTTCCAGGGAAACGGCCGAACTGTCCACCGCGGTCACCTCTGCGGCCCCCGCGGCCGCGTGCAGGGCGAAACCGCCCTGATAGGTGAAGCAATCCAGGACCCGGCCCGTCGCCCACCGGGCCGCTTCCTGCCGATTCTCCCGCTGGTCCAGGAACATCCCGGTCTTCTGCCCCCGAAGCACATCAACCCGGAATCTCACGCTGCCTTCCTGCACCCACAACCGCTCCGGGAGTTCCCCCGCCACGGTCTCCACTCCCTGGGTGAGGCCCTCCAGCAGCCGCACATCGCTGTCATTGCGCAGGGTGATGGATGGCGGGGCCAGTTCCATGGTGAGCAACCCGACCAGTTCCGCCAGCCGTCTTTCCCAAAAGGGATGATTGATCTGCAGGACCAGATGGCCGACATAACTATCCGCAATGAGGCCGGGAAAACCGTCGGCTTCGGCGAAAATCAGCCGGTGGGCGTCGACCCGGGGCGCCACCCGGCGTCGGTAGGCGATGGCCTGCTGCAGCCGGGTCTGCCAGAAGGGCATCCCCACGGCCTGCTCCGTCCGGGTGACGAACCGCAGCGTAATCCGGGAAGCCGCGCTGTACATGGCCCGCCCCAGGAAACGGTCCTGGCCGTCTAACACCGTCACCAGGTCTCCGGCCGCGGCCGCCTCCCCCGCAACAACATCGTCCCGATAAATCCAGGGATGCCCTGTCAGCCACCATCGCCGCCCCTTGCCGGTGACCCGCACCACCCGTTCTGCTGTCATCTTGCCTCCCGTCTGCCGCTGCCTGTCTCCGGCCGCGTCTGGATCGCAGGGCAGGCGCGGTCTACGCCTGCCGGGGACTTTGCCGTTGCCGATTGCGCCGCTTTTTGCTACATTCTATCGCAAAACTAGGGGCTATAATTCATGTTCCAGGCCGACCGCGCCGCTCACTATGAAGAAGCCTACACCCAACTCCTGGCCCGCCTCAACGGGATGGACCTCCGGTGGCGCGCCGCCGCCCTGGGAGCCGACTACACGGACGGTCAGCTCATAATCCCCAGCTTCGCCCGCCTGTACCAGTGCTCCTCCCAGGGGATCGTGGACGGCGAGGGACGGGTCCCGCCCCTTACCCAGCGCGTCGTCCTGGTCCATTACATTCTCAGGGCTGGGACCGCCGGGCTGTCCGGCCACTGGGTGTCTTACCGGGACTTCAAGGACGCCGCCTTCTTCATGGCCGGCTTTCAACAGACCGTGGAGGAACCTTTAGCCGCCGCCTTCACCGGGCGCCTGGCGGCGCTGGAGGTGTGTTCCCGCCGCCTGGATGACCGGGAAATTCCGGAACTGGGGACCGGTGATCTCTGCCGGCGCTATCCGGCCCTCCCCAACGTGCCCCTGGCCTTGGTTTTCTACGACGCCGACGAGGAGCTGCCGGCCAGCGCCAAGGTGCTTTACGACGCCCACAGCCCCTTTTTCCTGGACCTGGAATGCCTGGCGGTGCTGGGCCTTATCCTCAAGGACCGTCTGGAGGAGGAACTGGACCGCCTGGGGGAAAAACAACGTATTTAATGCTACCAGGAGCCGCTGGGCTCCGATCACGGCGACGGCAGGCGTTAGAAGCCGTACCAGCCTTGCTTTTCCTGATGGTCGGCGAATCTTTTGGCGATGAACTTACCGGGAAAATCCCGGTGGCTGCAATAACGGCGCCCCAACGCCGCGAGACTGGCGCTCATGTCTGAACGGATGGCCGTCACTTCCCGGTCCACAATGAAATTTCTTTCCTGCATCTGGGAGAAAACCACTTCGGGGCCCAGGGCTTCCCGGATTTCCGCCTCCCTGCCAACCAGGTCTTTGGGAATACAACCGGCTGTTACCGGGATAACGACGCGCAGTTCCACCTTGACGAGCCAGCGGTCTCCCGCCACCGGCCGGCTATGGTCCCAGAGCTCCAGGGTCAGATTATTGTCGAGGTCCGTCCGGCTGAGTAATTTCTCTGTTTGCATTCCTGGGGTTGCCTGTTCCGGAAAGATATCGGACCATTTTTTATCATATTTTTCGGGCTCCGCCAAGACGTGGCCGGGCCGTTCCCCTTACCCCAAAATATAATGAGGAAGCTATGCGACGCGTCGTCATCTTCGGTTCCCTTTTGATTGTTGTGGCGGTTTTGATCGCTGGGGGCATCTTCTGGTACTGGCAGGGCACCCCCCGTTACGCCCTGGCGCAAATCGTGGTGGCCGTCCAGACTCAGGACAAAGATAAACTCTTTCGTTATCTGGACCTGCCAGCCATCATCGGCAATCTGGCCACCAAAAGCAGTGAGGATCTCAATATCTTCGGGGACCAGCCGCCAGCTGCCGGCGCTCCCGAAGACGAATGGAATCGCGTGGGCCGCTCCCTGAGCAAGAAGTTGGCCCAATATCTGGTCCCCAAGGTCATCGAGGCCCTGGAGCCCCAAATCAAGGAGCAGGTGGGGGTCTTTCTGGCCAACCTGGGAGCCCGGGAAAAGGTCGCCATCACCGGACTCTTGACCCATGCCCACATTGCCACCCCAGAGGGCGGCGTCGCCGCGGTGACGGTGCGTGATCCCGGCTCCGGGCGCCAATTTGCCTTTCGTATGGCCCAGGATGCCCAGACGGGTATCTGGCGGGTCAACGAAATCAATTACCAGGACCTGAAAAGATATTTAAAACAATTTACAGATTAATACATTAATAATATTGCATAAATAATCATTTCCGGCTGGATGCCATCGGCGCGGCTGGAAAAGATCTCACCGCAGTTTTCCAAGAAATTCCTTGCTGATTCCCGGGAGATCAAAATTCGTCCGATCTCTATGAGGAATCAGCTCCCGCCGAACACCGGCAAGCTCATGGGATGGCCGTCGCTCTCCGAGCCGTTTTTCGCCGGCAGGCGCTTGCGGGGCGCCAGGAAAACAAGGAAAGAGCATATCGACAGGATACCATGGGGGGCGAGGTTGCCTCGCGACAATCTCATGACAACGCCACCCCAAAGGCGCGGCGGCACCCGACGGCACCGCAACTACGGCATGCTTGTCAGGGAATGCCAATTGCCCGCGGAGGCCATAAATTTAGGAATTTTTCTGTGCCGGGGGAGCCCCCTTTTTCGTTAAATATATCACGTCTGATAATATATATTATGTAAACTAAGAGACACGGGAAATAATGTCTAGCCCCCCCGGGTTAATTTGGAAAATTATTGGCGGCTAGGGATATTCCACTTTCCAGGAATTTGTCCTTTGGAGGGAAAAACCTTACGGACGGAGTGTACAGATAGAAGTGTACAGATAGTGGCGCGGCCTTGTTTCTCCGGGTGGACACTCTTCCGGGAACACGTGACTTCCCGTATCCCCCGGTTGCGATTGACGCGCCCGGCCGCCGTGCTTACTATAGGGTGACAGCCTGGAGGGTCACCGCGGGCTGCTGGTTTTTCCGGTGCCGGCGAGCACTCTGCCGCGGCGACGGCGTGCGTCCCGCACCTGACGATATTTTTCTCCCGGTAACATTCGATGAATTCGAGAGCGAGGTATCCATGAAGGTCTTCCTGACGGGTGGCACTGGCTTTGTAGGCAAGTTTCTTTCCACCGAATTGATCCAACGCGGCCATGAGATCACTATCCTTACCCGTCGCGTTCCTTCCCGGCCTCCCGCTGCCGGTATAAGCTACGTCCAGGGCGACCCCACTCAGCCGGGGGACTGGATGGGCGTGGTTCCGGACCACGACTGGATCATCAATCTGGCCGGGGCCTCCGTCTTTACCCGTTGGACCGCAGCGCATAAAAAGCTCATGTATGACAGCCGCATCCTCACCACCCGGCACCTGGTGCAGGCCTTGCGGCCCGGGGGCGGTCAGACCCTGTTTTCCACTTCGGCCATCGGCTATTACGGGTTGTGCGGGGACGAAGTATTGACTGAAGACGCTCCGCCCGGCACGGACTTCCTCGGTAAGCTGGCCCAGGATTGGGAGGGCGAGGCCCTCAAGGCCCGGGAGCGGGGGGCCCGGGTGGTCATTACCAGATTCGGCATCGTTTTGGGTAAGGGCGGGGGCATCCTGGATCAGCTTGTGCCGGTCTTCAAGGCCGGTCTGGGGGGTCCGGTGGGCTCCGGCCAGCAGTGGTTCTCCTGGATCGATCAAACCGACCAGCTCCGGGCCTTTCTTTTTGTCCTGGAACACCCGGACCTTACCGGCCCGCTAAACTTCACTGCTCCGAACCCGGTGCGCAACCGGGAACTCGCCCGGGCCCTGGGGAAGGTCTTGCACCGTCCCAGTTTCATGCCGGCCCCCGGCTTTCTGGTGAAACTCCTCATGGGGGAGTTTGGCCAGGTCATCCTGGGGGGGCAGCGGGTCATCCCCGGCAAACTGCTGGCGGCCGGTTTTGACTTCCAGTTTCCCACCATCGCCCAATCCCTGGCGCATCAATTGGGTGGGTCATCCAGCCTCCAGTGAGCCGGCCCCCGTTTTTCCTCTATACCGGTTTCTCCGCCTTGGCCGGGCTGGTGGGCTGGCCTCTTTTTTATTGGCACCTGCGCCGCCGGAGCCGGGGCGAGAGCTTCGCGCCCCGTTTGGGGCTCGCCCTGCCGGAGGCCCCTCCCGCGGACGGTCGGCCCCGCCTCTGGCTGCATGGCGTCTCCGTGGGCGAAATCAGTGCGGCCGCGCCCCTGGTGGATCGTCTGCAGGCCCTATCTCCGGCCGCCCATCTTTGCCTCTCCACCGGCACGGAAACCGGCCAGGCCGTGGCCCGGCGTCTATACTCCCATAAAGCCCGGGTCTGCTATTTCCCCCTGGACCTGCCTTGGGCCGTCCGCCGTTTTCTGGCGCGTCTGCGCCCTACCCTGTTCGTGGCCCTGGAAACCGAAATATGGCCGAATTTCATACAAATAGCTTATAGTGAGGGCGTTGTCCTGGCCTTGGTCAACGCCCGGCTCTCCGATCGCTCCTACCGCCGGTATAGCATGGTAAGGCCCTGGTTTGCCGACCTCATCCACCGCTTTTCCCTGATCGCCGCCGCCAGTGAGGAGGATGCCCGGCGCTTCCAGGCCCTGGGCGCCGCGCCCTCCCGGGTGGTGGTCACCGGCAGCACCAAATTCGACCGCTTCGCCGCCCCTCCCGCCCTGGCCGACTTGCCGCGGCAACGCCGGCGCTTGCACCTGCAAGACGCCCAGGTATTCCTGGCGGGCTCCACCCACCCGGGGGAGGAGGAGATCATCCTCGCCGCCTTCCAATCCCTGCGGGCCGCCTCCCCTACCCTCCTCCTGATCCTGGTCCCCCGGCATCCCGAACGCGCCTCGCAGGTCGGCGGTCTCCTGGACCAGGCGAGGTTGCCCTACCATCTCTGGAGTCGGTTGGCCTCCGGGGAGGAGGACCGCACCCGGCCCGTGATCCTGGTGGACGTCGTGGGTGAGCTCTTCACCCTCTACGGTCTGGCCGACCTGGTCTTTGTGGGCGGCAGCCTCATCCCCCACGGCGGCCAGAACATCCTGGAACCCGCCGCCTGGGGGCGGGCGCCTCTGTATGGCCCTCACATGCACAATTTCCGCCCCGCCGTGGCCCTGTTGACCGAGGCCCGGGCCGCGGGGTTGGTCTCCGGCCCCGAGGATTTACTCTCCCGGGCCCGCTTCCTGCTCTCCCATCCGCACGAGCGCCACAGCCTCGGGGCACGGGCCCGCCGGGCCCTGGAGCAACATCAGGGCGCCGCCCGACGGCAGGCGGAGCTGCTGGCCGCCTTGGTTAGACCCACTCATCCGTAACCGGGCTCTCTTCTCCTAAATGCGAATGTCTTCGGGCATGCCGATAAAGCGCGCCAGCACCCCCTCCTTCTCTCCCAGGGGGTCAAAACCCCGCAGTTTCCTGAAGTCCAGGCCGGTGAGGGCCTCGATCCTGGTGACCGCCACCTGGTAGGTCTTGTACTTGCCGTAGGCGAACTCCACTTCCAGTTCGGCCAGCAGATTTTTCTGGGTCTGCAGGTAGGCCGTCGCCGACAGCTTGCCGTCATCCTTCACCAGCACCACGACCTTCCAAAACTCCGCCGGTATCTGGTAAGCCCCCCGGTACAGCATATCGTCGTCCCGAAAGACCGGGCCGGTGAACACCGTCACCTTCAGATCGTGTTTTTTGGCGTTCTTCAGGATGTAATCTTCCAACTGTTGCCAGGTCTTTTGGTTGAGGGCCTTGTGCTGGGGCGCGCAGTTGGTGAAATGAAAGGTGTCCTCCCCGGCCTCCGTGGCGTTCTTGCCCCAAACCGGATCCAGCCGCCGCACCAGGTGCCCCCGGTCCAGATCGTTTCTTTCATACAACTCCGGGCCATATTGATAGCGCCTGTCCAACCGCGGATCAAAATACCATTTGTCTTGCTCCCGCTTGATATCCTTCAGGCTCTCGCCGTCGATATTCACTGCCGTGTACAGGGCCAGCCCCCGGCTTTTGCGGACGACTACGGAAAAATTCGTGTACTTCAATTCGTGGCCGGTCCCGGTCTTCAAGGGCGCCAGGTCCTTCTTCAATGCCGCCGGAATCTGGGGCAGCGGCACCTTGGGCCCTAAAAAGTCCGGGGCGTACCCGGTGCTGCCTTTATACCACTCCAAATCCATCTCCGTCACGACCGGTTGCGCCGCTCCTCCCGCCGCCGCAGCTGCGGCCGCCCCGGCCAGCGTCTCCTTGAGCAACTCCTGTTGCTCGTAGGTAAACTCCGCCATCTTGCCATAAAGGTGTCTGGCGATGCTGCTGATGCGGACCCCCTCATTGGCCTTCCAGGCGATTTTCTCTTCCCCCATGGCGGGTTTCCACACCTTGCCGTTTATGGCGAGCACCCGGCCTTTGCCGTCCCGTTTCTTGACCCCCGCGTGGTGCAACGCCACCACGTCCCACTGGTCATTGAAGACCGGGGACCCCGAAGATCCCGGTTTGGTGTCGGTGAGGTAATGCATAAAATTGTCCGGCAGGTCCACTACCTGGTTCTCCCGGATGGTGATCTGTTTGGTGCCGCCCTCCGGGTGTTGAATGATAGTCACATATTCGCCCAGCAACGCCTTGCCGGATTCGTCCCGGAGTCGCAGACAGCCGAAGGCGCTCAACTCGGTCCCGTCCAGGGCCCGCGGCTGCACCGCCACCAGGGTGAAATCGAGCTCGGCGTTGGTATAGAAAAACCGCTCCGGATTCAGGGGAAAGGTCTTGAAATCTTTTGGCAAAAATTGCACGTCGTCTTCAAAGTTGAAGTCGGCCAGGCTGCGCAGACTGTTGTCCTCGCTGTCCAGGACGTGATTGTTGGTGAGCATCAGACTGGGGGACACCATAAACCCGGTGCCGTATCCCAGGACCCGGCCGGACTTGTTCCGCACCTGGATCCGGCACACCGACCTGGCGCTCGTCAGGCCGAATTCCAGATAGTTGACCCCGATCAGGTCGCTGGTGCCGATAATCCGCTCAATGGCCAGCCCGTCGGCGGGATTGATCAACCCCACCCGGACATTCACCCGTTCCCGGGCATCGGCCTCCAGGGAGCCCTCCGCTTCCAGGCTTTTGGCTACCTGCTCCCGTTCCTGCGCCCGGGCCCGGAAGCGCTTCTCCGCCAATTCCTCCAGGCGCTGCATCCTTTCCTGATAGTCCATTATCTCTGCCATACTCCTTCTCCTTCCCGATTAAGAAACACTGCCCCCGCACCCTTCGCCGCCAACATCTATCGGGCTGTCCTCAGCTCACTCTTTTTTGCCCGCCGCTACCTCCTTGAACTAATAAGATAAACTAATAATTAACTAATAATACATGATTTTTATTAATTTATGTATCTCTGGTTCCCCCTATCGCTGTGTCCCCATGTTATCCTTAGCCTCATCTCCCTTCCCGGAAATATCTCACCCGTCCCCCTTTCCCGATTCTCCCGGCTCCGCCGGCGGGGTCCCCTCCCCTTTCTCCGCCCCCGGCCAGAGAAACTTGAGGGCCACCAGCATGGCGAACACACCGAATATTTTCGACAATATCTCGGGAGACAGAACGTTGCCCAGGATCCCGCCCGCATATGCTCCCGGAATAAAACAAATAGCCAGCACCACGGCTGGCTTTATCCTGATTTCTCCCATCCGGTAATACTGCCATACCGCCAGTAGACTCACCGGGGGCAGCAGCATGGCCAGGGTGGTGCCCTGAGCCAGTTTTTCCGGCCAGGCCAGCCCATACATCAGCACCGGCAGCAGAAATACCGCCCCCCCGATGCCCACCATGCCGCCCATGATGCCCACGACAAAGGCCACTACAAATAAGATGACGAGTTCCTGCATCCCTTTTCCGCCTTATACCCGTTGTTTAACCGGCGCGTCCTGATCGTGCTTCAGATGTTCAACAGCATTTTCACCCCGATGAGGAAAAGCATGATCCCGAACAACCGCCGCAGTTGTTTGGGGGCGATTACGCCTGCCAATTTACCCCCGTAGTGTCCCCCCAGGAAAATCCCCCCGGCCATCACCGCGGCCGCCTCCACCTGGACGTGGCCGCGGTGGTAGTAGTCCATCACCGCCAGAATCCCCACCGGCGGCAACGACACGGCCAACGCCGTCCCCTGGGACAACCTCTGGCTCCAACCCAAAAAGAAAACCAGGGCCGGCACCAGCACCAGGCCGGTACTGACCCCCATCAGGCCCACCAGAAAGCCGCCCACTGCCCCTATGCCTGCGTATGCCCCAAGATGCCCCGCGGTCATCGCCCCTGCTGATCCTCCCACGAAAATTTTCCTGCCGCCGCTGCTTCGTCCCTCTGCGCGTCAAAGCAATATCGCCCGCGGCTGACTTCTGTCGACCCTTCCCGGCGCCTCGCGATGCCGGTGGCGCCAGGCCGCTCAACAGATCTCCCCGGGTAGTGCGCCCCCGCCTTCACGCTTACGCTCGCCGCATCTATGCCCAGTCCGGGCAGGTGCCGGGCCTTAGAGCAATTGGCCTCCTCACCCGGCCTGGACGCCTCTTATCCGGGCGCACAAAAAAAAATCGGGGCTATGAATACTCATAACCCCTGTCTGGTCTTCTGGGATGGTAGGCACGCCGGGATTTGAACCCGGGACCTCTACCGTGTCAGGGTAGCGCTCTCCCCCTGAGCTACGTGCCTGCATAACTGTGTTAATATCGCCTTTCCCGACGGCTGCGTCAAGGGATTTTCTCGCTCCGGGCGGTTGCCGGCCGTCCGCATCCTTTTTGAATTCAGGAGAACGTGAAGGACTGCCGGGCTGGCCGCTATCGCAGGATATTGATCACCTTGGCCTTGCCGGTCTGGACCACGGCCACCCGCGCCTTGCCCCCGGGCGCCTCATAGGTCAGATACGGCGGTGGTTTACCCGTGGACTTTCGGGTCTTTTTGCCTTTCGCCGGAGCGGCCCCGGCCTTGTTTTCCGGTGGGGACAAGACTGGCGCCGGGGTCCGGGCCGGAACCGCGGCCTGCCCCTGATAGGTATTCAGCACCGAGGCGACATACTGCTGGGTTTCGGCGAAAGGTGGCAGCCCCTGATACTTCACCACATTGAGGGGGCCGGCGTTGTAGGCCGCCAGGGCCAGCGGCACGTCATAATTGAACCGGGTCAGGCATTGTTTCAGGTACTTGATGCCCCCGGCGATATTCTGTTCCGGATCGAAGGGATCGTCGACTCCCATCAGGGAGGCGGTCCCCGGCATCAACTGCATCAATCCCATGGCCCCTTTGGGGGACACCGCCCCGGGATTGTATCCCGATTCATGCCGCATGACCGCTCTCACCAGGTTGGAGTCGACACCGTAGCGACGGGAGTGCTTTTCAATCATGCTGGCGATCTGCGGATCTCTCAGCGGCAACGACGGCCTCCGGAAACCCGCGGCCGGGAACTTGGCTCCCGCCATCAGGGGAGCCGGCCACACCCGGGAGGAACTTTTGAAGAGATAGACCTGCACCTGGGACGCCAACATATCCTGAATCTGATGGCTGGCCTCCAGGGACGGCGCCGGCCCCTGCAAGGTGAGGGAACCATCCGTCGCCACCCGCACCGCATCCGACTGACACATTGCCATTCCGGGGAAAAACAACAGCATCCCCCCGACAAGGATGGGCACGGCGATGGTGGTCCACAAGTTCCTTCTCACAGGTATCCCCACGGATTTCATAAATGATAATACTATATCAAATTTTACCAAAGAAAAGGATAATAGATTTATTATCTTAGAAATATTTGATAAAATCATGAAGAAATTGTCTGGGCGGTGGCCTTGTCATGCCATGGCGGCCGCCGCCCCGGGAAGCGTTGACACTTTTTATGGATTTTGGTAAGCACTCTTCCAAGAGTCTTGCCGTTCGCAAGTTTTTTTCCCAAATTCAGTCCGTTGCACTTTTTCGGTTTGCGGGGCGGCGCCGCCGTCGGGAGGGGCGCCTCCGGGATAACTCCCCGGGGATGCTCTTTACACCATCCGGAGACCACCCCGCCGGGAGCGGGGCGGTTCTGTGTTTATCCCCCCGCGGGGGGTGAACGACCGCCATGCCATGAATAATCAAAGCAAATCGGTGATTATCCGGCAGACAAGGGGGATGCATGCAATCCGACCAGGATAAGATGCCGCGGGTGGCAGTAATCGGCGCCGGCTATTGGGGAAAAAACATCGTCCGTAATTTCCTGGCCCTCAACGCCTTGAGCATGGTCTGCGATCCCGATCCCGCCGTCTGTCAGGCGGTGGTCCAGGCTTCGCAGGGCGTCAAGACCTGCAGCCAGACAGGCGACATCCTGCAAAATCCCGAAGTCCAGGCGGTCGCCATTGCCACGCCCGCCGCCTCCCACTATCTCATCGCCAAGGAAGCCTTGCTGGCCGGCAAAGACGTCTTCGTGGAAAAACCCCTGGCCCTGGAAGTCAGCGAGGGTCAGGAACTGGTGGACCTGGCGGAAAAAAACGGCCGGATTCTCATGGTGGGGCACATTCTCCACTATCATCCCGCCATCCAGACCTTAAAAACCTTGATCGATGCCGGCGAGTTGGGCAAAATCCAGTATATCTACTCCAACCGGTTGAATATCGGCAAAATTCGGGCCGAAGAGAATATCCTGTGGAGTTTCGCCCCCCACGACCTGTCCGTCATCCTGCTGCTGATGGGGGAGATGCCCCAGGAGGTGAGCGCCCACGGCGCCCCCTACCTGCAGCACAACGTTGCCGACGTCACCCTGACCTCCCTGGATTTCCCCAGCCAGGTCAAGGGGCATATCTTTGTCAGCTGGCTCCATCCCTTTAAGGAGCAGATGCTGGTGGTGGTGGGTGATAAAAAAATGGCCGTCTTCGACGACGTCTCCCGGGACCGCAAATTGGTCCTCTATCCGCACCGCATCGACTGGATCGACAGGATCCCGGTGGCCCGCAAGGCCGAAGGGGAGGTAGTGGCCCTGGCGGCCACCGAACCTCTGAAGGAAGAGTGCTCCCATTTTCTCGCCTGTGTGCAGAGCCGCCAACGGCCCCGCACCGACGGCCGCGAGGGTTTGCGCGTGCTCCAGGTGTTGGAGGCCTGCCAGCAATCCCTGGACCGCAAAGGCACGCCCATGCCCCTGGGCCGGGAGCCCGGCGGGGGCCCGCCGCCGCCGTATTTTATCCACCCCACCGCCGTGGTGGATCAGCCCAGCGACATCGGCGCCGGCACCAAGATCTGGCACTTCTCCCACATTCTGAAAGACTGCCGCCTCGGGGAAAACTGCAACATCGGCCAGAACGTGGTCATCGGTCCCGGCGTCACCCTGGGGCAGGGCTGCAAGGTCCAGAACAACGTCTCGGTCTATCCCGGCGTCACCCTGGAGGATTATGTCTTCTGCGGCCCCTCCATGGTCTTCACCAACGTCTTCAACCCCCGGGCTCACATCCGCCGCATGGATGAAGTGCGCCCCACCCTGGTGAAAACCGGCGCCACCATCGGCGCCAATGCCACCGTTGTCTGCGGCGTTACCATCGGGCGCTATGCCTTCGTGGGGGCCGGCGCCGTGGTCACCCGGGACGTTCCCGACCACGCCCTGGTGCTGGGCAACCCCGCTCGCCAGGCCGGCTGGATGTGCGCCTGCGGCGTCAAACTGGATGAGCGGTTGGCCTGCCCGGCCTGCGGCCAATGTTTTACACCCTTTCCGGGCGGTCTGACGCCCCAGGCGTAATCCGCCCCCGGATGCCGTCTCCCCGGAAGGGAGCCTCACCCCCCGCTCCCGGGGAGAGCTTGACCACCCGTCACCGTAATTTTCATCAGATAAAGGATCATCTCATGGAAGCAGCCCGGCGTATCGACTTCATTGATTTGAAGGCCCAGCAGCAGGTTATTTATCCGCAGCTCATGGAGCGTATCCAGCAGGTTCTGGCCCACGGCCAGTATATTATGGGTCCGGAGATCAAGGAACTGGAGGACCGCCTGGCGGCCTACGTGGGGGTCAAACATGCGGTGAGCTGTGCTTCCGGCACCGACGCCCTCCTCATGCCCTTGATGGCCTACGGCGTCGGACCGGGCGACGCCATTTTCACCACCCCCTTCACCTTTATCGCCACCGCGGAGGTTATCCAACTGCTGGGGGCCACCCCGGTCTTCGTCGATATTGACCCCCAGACCTTCAACCTCAGCCCCGCCTTATTGGCGGAGGCCGTCGCTTCTCTGGGAAAGCATCCCCGCACCCGGGGCCTCAAGGCCCGGGGCGTCATTCCGGTGGACCTCTTCGGCCAGCCCGCGGCTTACGACCCCATCAATGCCCTGGCCCGGGAACACGGCCTCTTCGTCCTGGAGGACGCCGCCCAATCCATGGGGGCCACCTATAAGGGGAAAAGGGCCGGCAGCCTGGCGGAGGTGGCCGGTACCAGTTTTTTCCCGGCCAAACCCCTGGGCTGCTATGGTGACGGCGGCGCCATTTTCACCGATGACGACCGGCTGGCCGATATCCTGCGGTCGATCCGCGTCCATGGGAAAGGCGCCCATAAATATGACAATATCCGGGTGGGCCTCAACGGCCGCATGGATACGTTACAGGCGGCCATCGTGCTGGCCAAGCTGGAGGTCTTCGACCAGGAAGTGGCCGCCCGCCAACAGGTGGCGGCGCGCTATACTGATTCCTTAAAGGAAGTTGTCGAGGTTCCCTATGTGGCCCCGGAGTGTACGTCGGTCTGGGCCCAGTACTCCGTCCTCAGCGACCGCCGCGCCGACCTGCAGCAAAAACTGCAGGCCGCCGGCATTCCTTCCGTCGTGTATTACCCCCTGCCCCTGCATCTTCAACAGGCCTTTGCCCACCTGGGTTATCAGCACGGGGATTTCCCGGTGAGCGAGGAGGCCGCCGCCCGGATCTTCAGCCTCCCCATGCACCCTTACCTCACCCCCGCCACCCAGGAACGGATCGTGGCCCCCCTGAAAGGGTAATCGACTGCCGCCCCCCTGCCGGACGACCGGGGTCACCGTCACGGCGTCCGGCACCGGCCGGGGCCGACAGTATTAATTTGCTTATGAAGAAGAGTTCCCCTTGGTTCGCCCGGCATCCCCGCCTTACCCTTTTCCTCGCCGCCGCAATCGGCATCGGCGTCCTCATCCTGGTTTGCGAACTTCTCCTGCGGCTGTTTCTGCCCTTTACCTATGTCACCATCGGCCACACCGAATCTCCCCACGCCCGGTTGTATGGCTGGGGTTATAATCCCCATGAACTGGCGCGCATCATGAATCCGGATACCGGCGAAGTCTATTGGGACCGGGTCAATAGCCGGGGGTGGCGCGATCGGGAGAGAACCCTGGAAAATACGCGGGGCAGCTTCCGCATCGTCGTCATCGGTGATTCGGTTACCTTCGGGGCCATCGTGCCCGCCGCCCAAATCTATACGCGCCTGTTGGAGGATCGGCTCCAGCGGGAAGGCTACAATGTCGAAGTAATCAACATCTCCTATGGCGGCTGGGATCCCGAACAGGAGTTGGAAGCCCTGAAGAATGAAGGTATACTGTATCGACCCGATCTCGTCATCCTGCAGTTCTGCGCCAATGATCTGGGAGGGCCCGCCTGTGCGCCCGATCCCGCGGCGGCCGCGGCCGCCGCCGATAAACCGAAACCGTTCTATTACCGGTTCGACGAGGCCGGGCGTCTGGTACGGATGACCAACGACTATTATTTCGATATTTACCGCCGCAGTTTAACGAATCGCCTGAAGGCGTTGGTCTCGCATTCGGAATTATTAAAAAGAATGTACTACCTGGCAGTGGTGATGAAACTCAAAAACATGGGGGTTGCGGCGGCGACGGCCACCCCCCGGTACGTGATCACCGCCGACAACCTGGCCCGCTTGCAAGCGGTATTCGCTTTGCCCGCAAATGATGCCGCCCTGGAACGCTTGCGCCCATACGTCGGCGAATCCGTGCCTCCCGGCACATTACGGGAAATTCTCGCCGGCAGCCCGCGCCTGGACGATCAAGGCAAAGCCTTGCGGATGTTCGAGGACCGCTGGTTCATGCAGGGCTGGTCCCCCCGGAGCTTTTCCGGCGCCACCCCCGGCGTCGATAGCTGCGAATGGCGCTTGTACTTTGCCCTCCTGCAGGAAATGGCCGATCTGGCGAGTTCCGTCCGGGCCGATTTCGCGGTGGTCTCCGAAGCAGAGGCGGGCCAATATCGGTGGGAGGTCTATTGGGGCCGGCTAGCTGACACTGAGCGGGCCCGCCGCAATTTCCTCTCGGCCACCGATCATATAAAAAATTTCGCCCGGGGCCGGGACATCGGCTTCATTGAGAACCGGCGGGAAATCACCCGGGCCCGCAATGACCCCCATCCCGATATCGCCGGCAATATGGCCCTGGCCGATGATCTCTATGATTATCTCATGGAGCATTACGGGGCGCGGTTGCCGCGCTATCGGCACTGACCCCGGCCGCTCCGGGGGCTGCCGGCCGCCCGCCGACGTTTTTCGGCCCGCTAACCATAAAAGGAAGTGCCACCGACATGATCAGAGTATCAGCACCCGCCCTGGGCGAGGAAGAACTGGCGGCCGTCAGGTCCGCCTTCGATTTGGGGTATTACGGCCACGGCGCCCTGGTTCTGGATTTCGAACAGGCCCTCCGGGATTACCTGGGGGCCTCCCAGGTGGTGGCGGTGAGCAGCGGCACCGCCGCCTTGCACCTGTCCCTGGTGGCCCTGGGCATCGGTCCCGGGGATGAAGTGATCGTGCCCTCCCTCACCTTTGTGGGCTGCTTTCAGATGATCGCCGCCACCGGGGCTCTGCCGGTGCCCTGCGATGTCCATCCCGACACCCTGCTCCTGGATCTGGCGGATGTCAGCCGGAAGCTCACCTCCGCTACCCGCGCCCTGATGCCGGTGCATTATGGCGGCAATCCCGGCGATCTGGATGCCCTCTACGCCCTGGCGGGCCGGCGCGGCCTGCGGGTGATCGAAGACGCCGCCCACGGCCTGGGATCGTCGTACAACGGCAAAATGATCGGCGGCTTCGGTGATCTCGTCTGTTTCAGCTTCGACTCCCTCAAAAACATCACCTGCGGCGAAGGCGGCGCCGTCATCTGCGGGGACGCGGAGTTGGCGGAGCGCTTGCGCCGCATGCGGCTCCTGGGCATCGTCCGGCCGGCGCACACCGACCCCAGCCAGATGCTCCGCTGGTTCTACGGCGTCCAGGAACCCGGCTTCCGTTATCACATGAGCAATATCAATGCGGCCATCGGTCTGGTGCAACTGGCCAAACTCCCGGGTTTCGTCGCCCGGCGCCGGGAAATGGCCCGCTTTTACGATCGCTCCCTGGCCGGGATGGACCATATCCGGACGCTGCACATCGACTACGACACCGTGGCCCCCCATATTTACGTCATCCGCGTCACGAACGGCCGGCGTAACGAACTCATGGAATTCCTGCGGGAGCGCGGCATCGAGGCCAGCATCAATTACATCCCCAACCATCGGCATGAACGCTTCCGGAAACTTTACCAGGGGAAAACCTGGTCCCTGCCGGTGACGGAGCAGGTCTTTGAGGAAATTCTCACCCTGCCCTTGCACTGCAACCTCACGCCGGCGGATTTGGATCACATCGTCGACAGCATTCGCCAGTTCTCGCGCTCACGCCCATGATGATCCGCGCCTGCATTCCACCTGTGCCGCCCCCCGCGTGGCCCCGTTACCCGCTGCCCGGCGCCGACCTCCTGAGGAGTCCAGTGTGAAGGTTGTCCTGATTAACCCACCCATTGATACCGCCTCCCGCTCCTGGTATCCCATCGGTATCGGTTACATCGCCGCGGTGTTGCAGAACGCCGGCTTTGACGTGGAATTGATCGACCTCATCGGCGAAAACCTCTCCCGGCAGGACTTCAAAGCCCGTCTGCGGGCCACCGGGGCGCGCTGCTTCGGGATCGGCGGCATCATCACGGCCCTCAACAGCGTCCTGGACATCGCCGGTTATATCCGGGAATATCAACCCGAGGCCTTTATCTTCGCCGGCAATACCGTGGCCTACACCATCCCGGAGATCATCCTCCGCCACAGCGCCGTGAACGCCGTGGTCATGGGTGAGGGCGAACTCACCGCCGTGGAGTTGCTGCGCGCCCGGGAACGCCAGGCCGATCTGCAGCCGGTGCCGGGGCTGTTTTTCCGGGGAAACGGCGGCGATCTCGTGCAAACTCCGGCCCGCGATCCCCTCCCGGATCTGGATGCCCTGCCCTTCCCGGCCTGGGACCTCATGCCCCTGGAAAATTATTTCCGCAATGCCCGACACCGCTATTGCGTCATTTCCACGGTGCGGGGGTGTCCCTACGCCTGCACCTACTGCGTCAAGACCTTCAAGGATTATAAGGTCCGCTACCGCACCGCCGCCTCCATCATGGCCGAACTGCTGGCCTTCCACGACCGTTACCGGATCGACAGCTTTTATTTCTTCGATGACCTGTCCACCATCAATAAACCGCGGATGCTGGAGTTCTGCCGGCTGAAAATGGCCAGCGACCTGCGTTCGGCCACGTGGACCATCTCCGCCCGGGCCAATCTGCTGGATGAGGATATCGCCGCCGCCCTGAAGGAGGCCGGCTGTATCGGCGTGGGTATGGGATTCGAGTCCCTGGATCAGGAGGTCCTGGACTCCATCGGCAAGAAGATCAAGGTGGAGGAACTGGAACGGGCCGTGGCCATCTGCCGGAAATATCGTCTCAGTTACCGGGGCACGTCCTTCATGATCGGCGCCGTCAATGAATCCGAGGACGCCGTGCGCAAGTCCCGGGACTTCTGCCGGCGACACGGCCTGACGTACGAGCCCCACTTCATGACCCCCATGCCCGGCAGCCCCTTGTATGATTACGCCAAGGCCCAGGGTCTCATCCCGGATGACCTGGCCTATCTGAAAAAGTTATCCCACCAGGGAAATACCAATTTCCTGCTGGTCAATCTCACGCAGAACTTCTCCGCTGCCGAACTGGAAAACCTGCGGGCCCGGTATCTCTACTTCCCGGAGGCCGACCCTGCCAACCTTGTCTGGAAGTATCTCTTTTCCGTCATGAAGAATACGGTCAAATATCTGTTGCCCCACCGTCGTCTCCGGGCCCTGCGGGACCACCTCGCCCGGGGCGGCTGGCCCGGCCTGCTCCGGCAGGAATTGCAGGAAATCAAGGGGATCTTTCAACCCCCGCCGGTATACCGGGGCACCTTTGAACGATACTCCAATATCTGGGAATAACTCCATCTCCAAATAATCCGCGGGACGGCGCGGGGCCCCGCCCTCCCCTGCCCGCCCCTCATCTTCCTTCCCGACTTCCTCGATGAGGGGGGCAGCCGTCAGGGCAACGCGCCCTCCCCCGCCGTCCGTTCAATAAACCGGCGGCTCAGGGTGCGGAAATGGTGTCCTTCGACGATCAGGGACACCGCCTTGGAGAAGTGTTGGGGAAATCTGCGCAGCACCCGGAAGATAAAACGCCAAAAGCGCCGCCGGCCCTTGTCCCGGCAGCCCAATCCCCAGAGAATCTTCACGAGGGTCATCAGTTCCCAGAACCGCGGGGGCCGGGCTGGCAGGTGGGGGTTGGCCCCGAGGTGTGCCAATAACCTGAGAACCCGTTGGTAATAGGGCTCCGTTTCATACAGCTGCGCCAGCAGCCGCCGGTACCCGGCGATCAGCGCCTCCCGCCCCATCTTGGGAACAATATTGAACCCCTTCAGATTCATGGTGGAATCGCCGTCGCTCTGGCCGGTGATGCGGCCTTCGGCCTCCAGCCGGGCATGAAGCCTGGTCCCCGGCGGGGCGGCCAGCAGACCCACCATGGCCACCGGAATGGCGGCCTCGTCAATCAACTTGAGCTGGTCCGCAAAGATCGTGGGCGGGTCCGCATCGAACCCCAGGATAAACCCTCCGGCCACTTCGATACCGTGTCGTTGTATCGTCTTGATGGCCGCCACCAGGTCGCGGCCCTGGTTCTGCGCCTTGCCGCACTCCGCCAGGGAGGCCGCGTCCGGGGTCTCAATGCCTAAAAATAGCCGGAAAAAACCGGCCGCGGACATCAACTCCAGTAGTTCCGGGTGATCGCCCAGGTCCACCGTGGCCTGGGCCAAAAAAATGAAGGGATAGCCATGGGCCTGCTGCCACTCCGCCAGGGCCCGGAACAGCTCCCCGGCCTTGCCCCGGTGGCCGATGACGTTGTCGTCCACGATCATCGCCGTGCCCCGATAGCCGGTCTGATATAGCGCAGTCAGCTCTGCCAGGAACTGCTCCGGACTCTTGTGCCGGGGCCGCCGGCCGTTGAGGATGATCACGTGGCAGAACTCGCAATCGTGCGGGCACCCCCGGCTGAACTGTACCGGCATGACGTTGTAATCGTAGGGGTTGATCAGGTCCCAGCGGGGGACGGGGGATAGCGCCAGGGAAGGAAAGCGCGGGGCCTGATAGACCCGTTGGGGACGGCCTTCCTCCAAATCGGCGACAAACCGGGGCAGGGTCTCCTCCGCCTCCCCCAGAAACAGGTGATCCACCTCGGGGAATGTCTCCGTTCCCGCGGCGTGGCTGGCAGTATAGTACACCCCCCCGGCGCCCACCCGCACCCCCGCCTCCCGGCAACGATGGATTACCTCGGCGGCGGAGGCGGACTGAATCTGCATGGCGCTCACCAAAGCGAGATCAGCCCCTTGCAGGTGTCTCGCGGTCAGCGGCTCCACGTTCAGATCCACCAGTTTCAGGGTCCAGGTCTCCGGCAGCAGCGCCGCAATGGTCAGGAGTCCCAGGGGCGGAAAGGTGGCCTTGCCCGGCACGAACTTCATGCTGTGGCGGAAGCCCCAGAAGGTGTCAGGAATGGCGGGGTGGATCAGCAGGGCGTGCATCTTTCTACGTTATCTCATCCTGTCTGGGCAAACCCCGGGGCTGGGCGGCAGCGTCGCCCGGCCCCGGCGCACATTATGGGGTTGGGGGTGGGGTCTGGGGTCTGTGGGGAGGGGACCGGGGGGCTCTGCCCCCCGGTCCCCTCCCCACAGACTCACTCCCCCTCCCGGGTGAAGAACAGCGCCGCCAGGGGCGGCAGCAACAGATTCAGAGAGTGGCTGCGGCCATGGAAGGGGTACGGGTCGGCCTGGCGGCCCCCCTGGTTGCCCAGGCCGCTCCCCCAATAAACCTCGGCGTCGCTGTTGAGGGCCTCCTGCCAGAAGCCCCCCTCGGGAACGCCCACCCGGTAATCCCAGCGCGGCACCGGGGTGAAATTGCACACCACCAGCACTACGTCCTCCGGGTTCTTCCCCCGCCGCAGAAAGGCGATGACGCTCCCCCCCACGTCGCTGCAATCGATCCACTCAAAGCCCCGGGGATCGAAGTCCCTGACGTGCAGGGCGGACTGCGTCCGGTACAGCCGGTTCAGGTCCCGCACCCACAACTGCATGCCGTAATGCGGGGGATAGACGGTCTGGTGCCAGTCCAGGCTCTTCTCGTGGTACCATTCGTCCCACTGGGCGAACTCCCCCCCCATGAACAGCAGCTTCTTGCCCGGCTGGCCGTACATGTAGCCGTAGAGCAGCCGCAGGTTGGCGAACTTCTGCCAGTCGTCCCCCGGCATCTTCCGTAACAGCGAACCCTTGCCGTGCACCACCTCATCGTGGGACAGCGGCAACACGAAGTTCTCCGTAAAGGCGTAGAGCATGCGGAAAGTCAGGGTGTTATGGTGGTACATGCGGTGCACCGGGTCCTTGCCCATATAGAGCAGGGTGTCGTGCATCCAGCCCATATCCCACTTCATCCCGAACCCCAGCCCCCCCATGTAGGTGGGCCGGGAGACCATGGGCCAGTCCGTGGATTCCTCCGCCACGGTCTGCACCGCCGGGTAGTTGCGGTAGATCTCTTCGTTGAAACGGCGTAAAAACCAGATGGCCTCGATGTTCTCCCGGCCGCCGTACTGATTGGGGATCCACTCCCCCTCCTGGCGGGAATAGTCCAGGTAGAGCATGGAGGCCACCGCGTCCACCCGCAGTCCGTCGATGTGATACTTGTCCAGCCAGAAGACGGCGCTGGAGAGCAGGAAGCTCCGGACTTCGTTGCGGCCGTAGTTGAAAATGTAGCTGCTCCAGTCCGGATGGAAGCCCAACCGCGGGTCTTCGTGTTCGTAGAGATGGGTGCCGTCGAAAAAGCCGGGGCCGTGTTCGTCCGCCGGAAAGTGGGAGGGTACCCAGTCCAGGATCACCCCAACGCCCTCCCGGTGCAGATAATCCACCAGATACATGAAGTCCTGAGGCGTCCCGTAGCGGCTGGTGGGGGCGAAATAGCCGATGGTCTGGTAGCCCCAGGAGCCGTAAAAGGGATGCTCCATCACCGGCAGAAACTCCACGTGGGTGTAGCCCAGCCACGTGACGTACTCCGCCAGGACCGGGGCCAGTTCCCGGTAGGTGAGATAGCGGCGGCCCTCGTCTCCCGGCCGCCGCCAGGAACCCAGGTGGACCTCGTAGATGGACATGGGGGCGTCCCCGGCGTTCTTGCCCCGCCGGGTCTTCATCCATTCCTGGTCGCCCCAGTCGTAGCTCAGGTCCCAGGCCACCGCCGCGGTCCGGGGCGGGGCCTCGAAAAAGTGGGCAAAGACGTCCGCCTTCTCTACCCGGTAGCCCTGGTACCGGGAGTGGATGAAATATTTATAGAGCGCACCGTGCCCCACCCCGGGGATGAACCCCTCCCAGATGCCCGAGCTGCCCCGGGGCCGCAGCGGGTGGCTGTCCCGGTTCCAATAATTGAAGTCCCCGATGACGTAAACCCGCTCCGCATCCGGGGCCCAGATGGCGAAGTAGGTTCCCTCCGTGCCCTCCACCTTGACGACATGGGAGCCCAGCTTTTCATACAAACGGTAATGGCTCCCTTCATTGAACAGAAACAGGTCGTCGGCGGTGAGTAAACTGAAATCATATGACATCTTCAAGGCCGGCAGACCGGCCGGGGGCGAAACCGTGGGGGGATGCTTGCTGGATTCAGTCATACGGAATACTCCTCGGTCGGCTTCGGAATAAAACAGGCAGACCCGTCAGTCTGCCCATTGTATCATATCCGGGAGATTTTATCTCCGTTCCCCGGCTCATTGGGAAAGAAGTTCCCTACTTATCCCCTTCCTACACAAAGAACGTTTATTTTGTCGGCTGAATGCTGTGCGCCAACAGATACTGATACCAGAACCCCTTTCCAAACCCTTGTGTGTCATTCCGAACCCAGCCAGGAATCTCTCTTTTTAAGGCATCAGCTTCTTTGCCAGGCTCCCCGGTCGGAATATCGGGGAGGTTTTGCCATGACTTGTAAGTCTCCGGAATTTTTTATTACCCTGGCAAATAATTTCTGGTATACGTTAATCTACGGTATCTAATCCTGTTGTCTGCCACGATTTATTGCTTTCGGGAGAGCCCCCATGGTCAGCCGGGCCTCGGACTGGTTGAAACAGGCGCTGCGGGACCTGGAGCAGGCGGAGGACTCCCGCCGCGCCGGGCGGCATGAGTGGGCCTGCTTTGCGGCCCAGCAGGCCGCGGAAAAGGCGGTTACGGCCCTGCACCTGTCCCGGGGGCAGGAGGCCTGGGGCCACGTCATCGCCCGGCTGCTCCTGGACTTGCCCCCCGACCTCACCGTTCCGCCGGACCTCATCGACCGGGCCAAGGTCCTGGACAATTTTTACATCCCGGCCCGCTACCCCAATAGCCACCCCGCCGGCGCCCCCTTCGAACATTACGGCGCCCTCCAGAGCGACTCGGCCATCGCCTATGCCCGTGAGATCATCGGATACGTCCGTACTCAAATGGCCTGACCTCGCCACCGTCCAACCGGCCGTCCGCCGCTGGGCCCGCCGGCTGGCCGCGGCGCGCCCGGAGGTGACGGCCGTGGGCTATTTCGGCTCCTATGCCCGGGGCGACTGGGGCGTGGGGAGCGACCTGGACCTGGTGATCATCGTCGCCCACAGCCCCCGGCCCTTCGAGGAACGCGCGGTCGATTTCGACCCCCGGGAGATCCCGGTGCCCGTCGATATCCTGGTCTATACGGAGAAGGAATGGCGGGAGGCCCGGGATGAGCCCTTCTTCCGGCGGCTGGCCCGGGAGGCGGTCTGGATGTATGGAGGGCAATAAATTCTATTGAGTAAATTTATAGGTGTTTTTCGATTATCTCCTTGATATAATGTGGAATATCTTTTTGTAATTGAATCGTTCTCTCCTTTAGTTTCTCATAAATACTTACTTCATCGTTAGACCACATAATATCTACACGCCTAACCGGTCGCATAGCTATATGTTCATACTCCTCAGGGTAAGCCCAATAACATTTAAGACATATTTCCTCTTTTTTAATTTCTTTCCAGTTCACGCAGTGTTCACATGACCATGATTTTGCTCTATTGGCTGATCCGCAAAGCAGCATATAATAACTTGGATCATTGATATTTTCTGAATTATCCCCTGCAACTTCATAAGGTATTCGATGATCGATCTGTAGGTCGCGTTCGGCGAACTTCTCAAGATAAATTGCACAGCGAGAACCAGATATGTGTAACAATTTATTTTTTAATTCTCTATTAAAAGCAGTCCGTCCTTTTAATTTAGAGAATCTTGTCCTTTTAGGATCACCAAAACGATAAGCCCCTATTTTCCTACCATCTGATCCTACTACACGAAAAGTTTCTAAAGGTATCCCTTGCTCTCTTACATCTCTCGCAGCTCGTGGCGGATGATTGTATCCATATTTCTCCTTTAACTCCTGTGTGGTTATATACCCATGCTGGAGAATATGTTCAATTACGGTCCTTGGACGCTTTGCTGTAACCGATTTACATTTTTCAAGAAAATCGGTAGGTAATTTTTTATTGGTCATTAGCGGCCCTCCATGAGGCAAAGCTGTTCTCCGCGTGTATATCTATAAATGGTTGGGGATTTAGTTAATTCGCTTGCCAACCTCGGAGATAGATAAAGAGATTCGATAGTAACCTCTTTTCTGCCTAAAAGAGTAGCCTGAGTAGATCGTCCGGCGTAAAGTTCAATGAGAGTCAACTGAAGTTCTTCAGGTAAAGTCTTCCCATGTGTCTTTAAACCTGTTCGACCGTCATAACTAACTACATAGCGAATATCTTTATTATTAAGAGTTTTTAATGACTCAACAAATTCGCAATACTGAACGCTTTGTAAATATCTTGTATCCCTATTACCACAAACACCTTGGTAAGGGGGATCCATATAAATGAGATCTTCCTTCTTCGCGTAATCCAAAACATCTATATAATTTAATGATGAAAGTGTTGTCTTGCCTTTTAAAAAATATGATGCTCCCAATATATGAAGACGCATAGTTTTTGGAACCATTCCTCTACGTCTATTATCTGGACTTTGGTTAAACTCTCCTTGCGAGTTATATCTAATAGAACCTTTTACACATCTAGCTAACAAGTAAAGAAATAAATCAGGCCTTCCTGTACGGTTAAAATCATCCCTTATCTTATTATAATAATCCTTAGGGTTGTATAGTTGATTATTCCATAATAATTCATATTGTTTTGCAATATTATCAGGGCGTTCTATAATCTCTTTCCAAAGACATACCAACTCTTTGTTCAGATCGTTAATATAATAATATTTTCCTAATCCACTAACAGCAGCAGCAATTGTAATAGCAGCTGATCCAGCAAATGGTTCATATAATGTATCAAATTGAGACGGAAAATATCTCAGAATATCTTGTGCAAGATTGCGCTTACTACCTTGATAGGGTATCGGATGTGGTATTGTCTTTGTTTTCATACAGATACCTACTTACCAAAAATCGGAGAAGAATATAACTTCACTGTATCTGTTGTTTTTACCCTTCCACTAAGCACTTTTTTTAATTTGCAGCCATAATCACTCAGAAAAAAAAGGACAGATTTCATTCTGTCCTATTAATTCCTGATTGAAGTATGTTGGCAATATCGTTCAAAACTGCCTCAAAAACCTCAAATCATTCTCGAAGAACAGCCTGATATCGTCAATCCCGTACTTCAGCATGGCGATGCGCTCGATCCCCATGCCGAAGGCGAAGCCGGTGAACTCCTCGGAATCGTAGTTCACGAACTTGAAGACCTCCGGGTCCACCATGCCGGCGCCCAGGATCTCCAGCCAGCCGGTCTGCTTGCAGACCCGGCAGCCCTCCCCGGCGCATATCACGCAGGCGATATCCACCTCCGCCGACGGCTCGGTGAAGGGAAAAAAGCTGGGCCGGAAACGCAGCCCCACGTCGGGGCCGAACATCTCGTGCACAAAGACCGTCAGCACGCCCTTGAGGTCGGCAAAGGTGACCCCCCGGTCCACCAGCAGCCCCTCCACCTGGTGAAACATGGGAGTGTGGGTCAGATCGGAGTCCCGCCGGTAGGTCTTGCCCGGCGCGATGATGCGCACCGGCGGCGGTTGCCGCTCCATGGTCCGCACCTGGATGGGGGAGGTATGGGTGCGCAGGACGACGTTCTCGGAGATGTAAAAGGTGTCCTGCATGTCCCGGGCCGGATGGTCCTTGGGAATGTTCAGGGCCTCGAAATTGTAGTAGTCGGTCTCCACTTCCGGACCTTCCACCACCTCGAAGCCCAGCCGGCTAAAGATGTCGCAGATCTCGTTCGTGATCCGGGTGATGGGGTGCAGCCGCCCGCGGTCCGGCCGCCGGCCCGGCAGCGTGACGTCGATCCGCCGGGCCGCTTCGGCCCGCCGGCGTTCCTCCTGGAATCTCGCCGCCGCGTCCGCCAGCGCCGCTTCCAGTTCCTGTTTCAGGCGATTGGCTTCCTGGCCGATGACCGGCCGCTCCTCCGCCGTCAGCTTTCCCAGGCCTCGCAGGATCTTGGTAATGGGCCCTTTGCGACCCAGGTACTTCACCCGCAGACTCTGGACGTCCTCCTCCGTGGCGGCTTGGGCGATCTCCCCCCGGGCCTGCTCCTCCAGCGTGCGCAATGCCTCCCGACTCACGGCGTCATCCTTCTCCGCCCCGGCGGCTGCATCTCCTCCGGCCGCTGTCTGCGTAACCGCCAACTCCGCACACCGTCCTCGCGATCAGGCGTTCTGCCGCACCAACTCGGCCACCCGGGCGAACCCCGCGGGATCATAGACGGCCAGATCGGCCAGCACCTTCCGGTCCAGACCCAGCCCCGCCTTCTTGGCTCCCCCCATGAAGCGGCTGTACGACAACCCCAACGGCCGCACCGCCGCGTTGATCCGCACGATCCACAGGTTGCGGAACTCGCGCTTGCGGACCTTCCGGTCCCGGTAGGCGAAACTCAGTCCCCGTTCCACGGCCTCCCGGGCCGAACGATACATCCGCCGCCGACCGCCGCGAAACCCCTTGGCCATCTTCAGATATTTTTTGTGCCGGGCCCGGGCCCGCACTCCGCGTTTGACTCGAGACATGATTCTTTCCTTCTCTTACAGATACGGCAACAGCCGCTCCAGGCTCTTCATATTGGTGTGATCCACGATTTCGCTCTGCCGCAATTGACGCTTGCGCTTGCTGGACTTACTCGTCAGGATGTGGCGGCGGAACGACTTGCTCATCTTGAGCTTGCCGCTGCCGGTGGCTTTGAACCGTTTGGCGGCTCCCCTGTGAGTCTTTATTTTGGGCATGGCAATATCCTTCCAATAATATCAAATTCTTATATATATAAAGAGATAACCCTGTTTTCCCCCCGGCGGCGGTCGGCGGCCCCGGCCCGCCGCGTGGGGCGCCGGCGCCCGGCGGTCAGGACTCCTTCACCCCCGCTTACTTCGGAGCGATGATCATGGTCATGTGCCGGCCTTCCATCTTGGGGAGCTGTTCCACTGTCCCCACATCCTCCACCGCCGCCACGATGCGATCGATCAATTCGCGGCCCTTTTCCGGGTGGGTGATTTCCCGGCCGTAAAAGATAAGGGAAATCTTGGTCTTGTCCCTCTGGCCCAGGAAGCGCCGAATGTTTCGCACCTTGTAGGCAAAATCGTGGTCTTCGATCTTGATGCGGAACTTGACTTCCTTGATCTGGATGATGGACTGTTTCTTCCGGGCCTCCTGGACCTTCTTGCTCTGCATGTACTTAAATTTGCCGTAATCCATGATCCGGCACACCGGGGGATTGGCCTGCGGCGCCACCTCCACCAGATCGAGGTGCTCTTCCTCCGCCCGGGCCAGGGCCTCCTTCAGCGGCATGATACCGACCTGCTCGCCGTTGGCCCCGATGAGCCTCACTTCTTGCGCCCGGATGTCCCGATTGATGTTGACTCTCTGCTGTTTCTGGATGATAAGTCCTCCTAGCGCCTGGGCTGGTTAACGCCTGGTGGTGGGCACGCGGCCTTCCTCCCGCAATTGGCGGAGAAATTCCTCCCGGGGAAGGTCCTTGACCTCACTGCCATCCAACTTCCGGAGCGACACAGTCTCCGAGGTTGCCTCCCGATCCCCCAGAATCGCCATATAAGGAATCTTTTGGAGCTGGGCTTCCCGGATCTTGTAGCCTAATTTTTCATTGCGCAGATCGCTTTCCACCCGGAGATCCTCGGCGGCGCACCGCGCGGCCAGGTCGGCCGCATAGCCGTGCACCCGGTCGGTCACCGGCAGCAAAATAGCCTGTACCGGCGCCAGCCACACCGGAAAAGCCCCGGCGTAGTGCTCGATCAACACTCCCAAAAATCTTTCCAGCGACCCCAGAATAACCCGATGCAGCATGACCGGCCGGTGGGGGTTGCCGTCCGGACCCACGTAGGTCAGGTCGAAACGTTCCGGCAGGGTGAAATCGCACTGCACCGTGGCGCACTGCCAACGACGCTGGAGGGCGTCCTTGAGCTTGATATCGATCTTGGGGCCATAGAAAGCCCCCTCACCTTCATTCACCTCATACGTCAACCCCCGGGCCTTTAACGCGCCTACCAACGCCCGGGTGGCCCGCTCCCAATCCTCGTCGGTCCCTATGGATTTCTCCGGCCGGGTGGAGAGCTCCACTTCGTACTCGAAGCCGAAAACGGCCATCACGTCGGCCACGAAATCAATCACCCCGGCAATCTCGCCTTCCGCCTGCTCCGGAGTGCACAGGATATGCGCATCGTCCTGGGTAAACTGCCGCACCCGGGTCAGCCCGTGCAGCACCCCGGACTTCTCGTGGCGGTGCACCGTGCCCAACTCGAAAAACCGCAGCGGCAACTCCCGGTAACTGCGGATGCGGGACTTGTAGATCAGCATGTGGGCCACGCAGTTCATGGGCTTGATGCCATAGTCCTGCTCGTCGATCTTGGTGAAATACATGTGCTCCCGGTAGTTCTCGAAGTGCCCGGAGCGCTTCCACAGATCCAACTTCAGGATGGTGGGCCCGATGACCATCTGGTAGCCCCGGCGCAGGTGCTCCCGCCGCTCAAACTCCTCCAGCAGATACCGCAGCCGCGCCCCCTTGGGATGGTAGATCACCAACCCCGGCCCGGCTTCGTCCTCGATGGAGAACAACCCCAGCTCCCGCCCCAACTTGCGGTGGTCACGACGCTTGGCCTCCTCCAACAGATGCAGGTGCCGGTCCAGTTCTCCCCGGGACGGGAAGGCCGTGCCGTAAATGCGCTGCAGCATGGGCAGCCGTTCGTCACCCCGCCAGTAGGCCCCGGCCACACTCGTCAGCTTGAAGGCCTTGATGAACCCCGAGGAGGGCACATGCGGCCCCCGGCACAGGTCGGTGAAGTCCCCCTGCCGGTAAAGGCTCACCGTGGGCTCCGCCAACTCCCGGATCAGTTCGACCTTATAGGTTTCCCCCATCTCCGTAAACAGCCGGATGGCCTCCTCCCGGGATACCTCCGTACGCACAAAGGGATGATCCGCCTGGATGATTTCCGCCATGCGGGCTTCGATGAGGGGTAAATCCTCGGGCGTGAAGGCCCGGGTATAATCGAAGTCGTAGTAGAAACCGGACTCGATGGCCGGACCGATGGTTACCTTGACCTCCGGAAAGAGACCGCGCACCGCCTCCGCCATGATATGCGACGCGGAATGGCGCATGATCTCCAGACCCGCAGGGGTCTCCTGGGAAATGGGGGATACCGTGGCGTCCCGGGTCAGCGGGGCGGACAGGTCCACCAACCGGCCGTCCACCTGGGCGGCGACGATCGTCTGGTTCCCGGCCACTCCCAACTGCGTCAGCACCTCTTTTATGGTGCTGCCGGCGGCCACCGTGGCGCTGGCGCCTCCGGCTACACTGACGTGAATATCTGCCATTATCGTGTCATAAAAAAAAGCATCTCTCGTAATTGGGCAAATTACTCCAGATGCCTGCTTATTTTGCCTGCATATGGTGATGTTGCGCTGTCATCAGCCGCTATCTCCCCGCCGTCGCGGGGAAATGCTCGCCCTTATCCATATCGTTAAATTATTTCGCATATCAACCAGATGCTGTCAAGGTTTTTTCGCCCCGCCGGACCGTCCGGGTCCCGATTTTTTCCGCCAGAGAACCTTCCGGTATGAGATTTTGGGGAATGCGGGCTGCTCGGAGCACGACTCGCCAGGACACCCCGGCCGTGATTATGCCTCAGACCATGATAGTTATGAGTACGCTCTGGAGCGGTCCTGGCGGAATCCTCGTCCTCAACATTTTTCTCCTGAATATCCCGACACCGGGGTACAATACCTTCACCGTGAAGTGACCGACAGTGCACCGGAGGCCCTGGAACATCCCGAACCCTACCCCCTCGCCCGGCGCGCCGGCGCGCCGGGGCAACCATCTTTCGCGCCCGTGATCCGCCTCGGCATCGCCGGCTGGGACTACCCCGACTGGCAGGGCGTCGTCTACCCCCGCGGGGTCAAGGGCGCCGAGCGCCTGGCCTTCCTGGCGGCTCTGCTCCCCGCGGTGGAGATCAACGTCACCTTCTACCGCCCCGTCACCCCCCGCCTGTCCCAAAACTGGCTCGCGGCCGTGGCCGGCCGCCCCGACTTCCGCTTCACCGCCAAACTCCTGCGCTCCCTCACCCACGACCGCACCGCCGCCGCCTGGAAGGACGAGGCTCCCGTCAAGGAGGGCCTGGCCCCCCTCCTGGCCGCCGGCCGCCTGGGGGCCCTCCTGGCCCAGTTCCCCTATTCCTTTCACAACACCCAGGAAAACCGCTCCCACTTGGCTGCACTCCGGCGCCGCTTCGCCGACTGGCCCCTGACCGTCGAAGTCCGTCACCGCTCCTGGCAGCGCCCCGAAGTCAAACAGTTTTTCACCGACCTGCAGCTGTCCTTCTGCGCCCTGGACCAGCCCCCGGTGTCCTACGCCTTCGGGGCCGCCGACTGGGTCACCGGCCCCTTCGCCTACCTGCGCCTCCACGGCCGCAACCAGGCCCGCTGGTTCGGCTCCGACTCCGACTCCGGCTCCGCGGCCCGCTACGACTACCTCTACCCCCCCGGGGAACTCCGGGAGCTGGCCGCCCGGGGCCGCCGCCTGGCCGCCCAGGCCGCCGGGACCTTCCTCATCTTCAACAACCACCCCCGGGGCCAGGCCGTGGCCAACGCCCTGGAAATGCTCACCCTCCTGGGACAGCCCTGCCCTCCCCTGCCCGCCTCCCTCACCGCCGCCTTCCCCCGCCTGGCCGCCACCCCGCCTCTGTAGCCTTTCCGGGGCAGTGGCCGGGCTCCGCCCCTCCCCCCTTCCCCGTTAATGCCTGCGTGCCTGGTAAAAGCTTGCGGGGGAGGGCCAGGGAACCAGTTCCCTGCCCTCCCCCGCACCCCCTCCCCACCC
>CAYRYV010000032.1:0-38621 GCA_964428565.1 uncultured Desulfobacterales bacterium
AAAAATTTTTTCCCCATCCCGCTGAATAGCGGAATTTATCCGGAATGTCGCCGGCCCCCGCCCCCGGCCCCGGGCGGCGTCGAGCCCCCCGGCGGAAAAATCCCGTTGATTCTCCCCGGTGGATGTGTTATTTAGAAAATACAAGCGGGGGATGAACTCCCGGGCAGTACTGGTATATCTTCGGTTGACTTACTGCGAGCCATGAAGGCGGGCCTCCGGGCGGGGTGGTCCCTTCATGGCTTTTTTTTGGGGGTTATATGGATATCACCAAGAGCATGCTCAATATGGCCATCGGGGGCGGCACCTGGGTCCTCTGGCTGCTGCTGGCGTTGAGCGTCATCTCCCTGGGCGTCATGGTGGAGCGGGCTGTCTTGTTCTATCGCATCCGTTTCCCTGTGGAGCAGTTCATCACCGCGCTGACCCCGTTCTTCCGCAACGCCGAGTGGCGGCCGGCCATGAGCAGATGCGAAGCCTCCCCGGCCCTGGAGGCCCAGGTCCTCCTGGCCGGCTTGCGTGAGGCCGAGGGTGGCAGGGAGGCGGCCTCCGAGGCCATGGAGGCGGAGCGTATCCGGGTGAGCCTGCAGTTGGAGAAGGGTTTGAGTTTCCTGGGCACCCTGGGGGCCAACGCCCCCTTCATCGGCCTGTTCGGCACCGTCCTGGGCATCATCCACGCCTTCAAGGACCTGGCCCTGACGGAGGGCGGGGGCGGCCCCGCGGTCATGGCGGGGATCGCCGAAGCCCTGGTGGCCACCGCCGTGGGCCTGCTGGTGGCCATCCCGGCGGTGGTGATGTACAACTTCTTCCACCGCCGCCTGCACATCATCCTGGAGCGCTCCTCGCGCCTGGGCCGGCTCCTGCTGGCCAGCCTCAGCTCCCGGGAGGCCGCCGCCGCCGACCAGGGCGCCCGCTATCAGGCCGGAGGCCGGCGATGAAGCTGCACCGGCACGGGCCCATCACCGACATCAACATGATCCCCTTTGTGGATATCGTGCTGGTCATTCTCATCATCTTTCTGCTCACCGCCACCGTGATGATGCCCCGCACCTTCTCCATCTCGCTGCCCCAGGCCACCCAGGCCGAGCAGTTGGAGAAGGCCGTCATGATCATCAGCATCGATCGGGAGGGCAACATCGCCATCAACGGCACCCGGGTCTGCCAGGACAGTGATTTCGAGCCGATCTTCACTTCCCAGCTCCAGGGCAGGGAACCCCAGGCGGTCATCGCCGCCGACAAGGAAACCCGGCACGGGCGGCTCATCGAGGTCATCGACCGGCTCAAGCGCCTGCAGGTGCAGCGCATCGGTATCGAAGTGGATCAGCCCTGAACGCACCTTCACCCATCATGGACCGCATTGATGATTCCCAGCCTCTGAAACACTGGGGACCGGCAATCCTGATTTCCCTGGCGGTGCACGCCTTCGCCCTCTACCTGATCCTGCGGCTGCCGCCGGTGCCGGCCCCGCCCAAACGGGTGGTGGACGTGGACGCCGTCTGTCTGCGGACGGTGACGCCCCAGCCCGCCGGCGGTGGTCAACCCGCCGGCGGGCCGCAGGTCCGCCCCGAGGTCGCGCCGCCCCCCCCGCCCCCGAAACCGGCGCCCCCGCCCAAACCGAAAAAGCAGGTCAAACCGCCCCCCGCGCCCGTTCCTGAGCCTGTCCCGGTGCCGCCCGCGCTGGCCCTGCCCCGGCCCGCGCCGCCCGCGGCCCCCGTGAAAACTACCGCCGGCCTTGCCGCGGGCAAAACCGCCCCACCCGGCCGCGGCGCGGGCAGCAGCGCCCCGGGCTCCGGCAGTGGCGCCGGCTCCGGCACCGGTGCGGGAGCCGGCGGCGGCACCGGCACCGGCCGCGGCGCGGGCTCCGGGTCCGCCCTGCAGGGCTATCTGCACCAGGTAAAGAGCATCCTGGAACGGAACAAGAGCTATCCGCCCATGGCCCGGCGTCGCCACGAGGAAGGCGTGGTGGTGGTGAGCTTCACCATCTCGGCGGACGGAGCCATCGCGGGGGTCTCCATCGCCCGCTCCTCCGGCCACTCCCTGTTGGACCAGGCCGCCCAGGAGACCGTCTCCCGGACCCGGAAATTCCCGCCCATCCCGGCGGAATTGCAACGGTCGCAGTTGAAAATCGAAGTGCCCCTGTCTTTCCGGCTGCATAAAGGCTGATCGCGGTCTGTGGTCGGGGTCGGCGGGCGGTGTCAGGGTTCGTGCGGCGGGCGGCGGGAGTACAAAGGAAAGCCACAAATGCGCTGCTTCCGGTCTTCAGACGGGAATAGGCCTTCGTGGCTTGTTCTTGGGCGGAATCGTGGCTTTCCGTTAATGGCAGCAGGTGTGTCCGTGCTGATGATGCCCGTCATCGTGGACGTGCTCATGTGTATGGGTTTTGGTCTCATGAATGTGCTCATGCCCGTCATGCACATGGGACACTGCCTCGTGGGTGTGCTCGTGTTCGTGCTTGTCCTTGTTATGGCAACACATGGTTTCCACCTCCTTTCCAGTGATATTATAAAATTAAAGATAACCAGCTGATTTATTCATGTCAAGGGAAACGGCGACAATCCCAAACGCCCAGGGAACTCCGAAGTGCAACAGGCTGTTACCAGGTAACTATCCGGTTGCCGGACATTTTTAAAAAAAACTTGACAGGAGTTCACGGTTACCGATATAAAAGGCAATAATTAAGGGGACTGAAGCCCCTTCCCGGCAACTCGCCGACGCTACCACCAGCAAATATTCAGGACGCCACGAAGGCGCAGCACCAAGCATGGTGCGGCCTTCTTTTTTTTGGGGGAGACTAAAGAATAAATTCACAATAACGGGAAGGCGGCCCCCCGCCAAGGACAAGCCGCCTTCTCCAGGACCGGGCCGTGTAGGTTGACATGACCGGGATCCCATCCCTTTTCTACCAGAGATGGGCCCGGTTGTCAAAAACGCACTACTAACAACACCCAAGGATAAGGAGAAAAGGGGATGTGGGGGAAATCCGTAATACTCTTGACGGCATTGCTCTCCTTTAGCATTGCCCTCCAGGCGTCGGCCGACCCGGGGGAAGAGCCGGTGGCGGTCAAATCCGATCCCGGGGCGGAAGAAGGCGTCATCAAGATCGAAGCCGAAGCCGCGCCGGCCGCCAGGGCCGAAAAGCTGCCGGAGATCGAAGTCCTGTCCTATGCCGAAAAAGCCGCCACCAGCAGTGTGATCACCAAGGAGGACGTCAGCCTGTCACCGTATCAGAACCTGCCGGGCTACCTGGAAGAGCAGACCGGCGTCGACATGACGCGGCGGAGCCTGCTGTCGGTGAAAGGCCGTCAGATGGTCATCCGCGGCTTCGATGAATCCCGTTACCAGATCTATCTGAACGGCCGCACCTGGAAGGGGGCCGGGGTGAAAGGCGGCTTTTACGTCGATTGGACCGCCATCACCCCCGCCGACCTGGAGCGCCTGGAGCTCATCCGGGGGCCGCTGTCCGCGGAGTATGGCAACACCCTGGGCGGGGTGGTCACCATCAGGACCCAACGGGGCAGCGTCGAACCCAAGCTTTACCTGGACACCTATTGGGGTAACTGGCGGACCCAGAACTACCGCCTGCTGCATACCGGCAGCCAGGGACCGGTGCAATATTCCCTGGGCGCCAACGTCGGCAAAACCGACGGCTATCTCCGCAACAACTTTGTGGATGACCGGGGCAATTTCGAGGGCAGCCTCACCTATACCATGCCCTGGGAACTCAGCCTCACCGGCGCCGTCCGCTACCATACCCAGAAGACCGGCATGATCGTCTATAACCAGCCCGATTCCCGCTTCTACGATCCCGACAAACCGGACAGCGACGGCGACGTGCTTTACGGCCCCGGCATCACCTTTCTCGGAGGCAACAACGGCGGCCCGTTGGGCTTGACCTACGGGAACCGTAGCTATGTGCGCTCCCAACGCTACGAGTTGGACCTGGAGGCGCGGCAGCCGTTCTGGTACGGGGCCGCGGAAGCGCATCTGTTCTATTTCCAGGCCGTACGTGAGGAAAAGTTCTACGCCCTCAACAACCCCAACCGCCTCATCGCCAAACGGGGCAGCTGGGACGAGGACACCTGGGGCTGGAACTTCAAAATCCGCCAGAGTCCTTCCTTCGGACGCTTCGGCTTCGGGCTGGAGGGCAACTATTTCGGGTACGGCCCCCTCACCTATAATTACCTGGACCCCGCTTATGTCCAGCGTCCTTTCCCCACCAACGGCCTGCCCATCTGGAACGCCCAGAAGCTGCACGGCGGTTTCGTGGATGCGGCCATCCCCTTCTGGAAGGATATCTTCGAGCTCTACCTGGGCCTGCGCTACGACAATTATGATGCCGCCGCCCAGCCCCAGAACAACGTCCGGGGACTGCGCGCCGACGCGGTCGGCCCCCGGTCCACCCTGACCATCCGCCCCACCGACACCACCGAAGCCTATGTGTCCGTCAACTACAGTACCCGGTTTCCCACTCTACCGGAATTCTACTGGTTCAGCGCCGGGTATCAACCGCCCAACCGGGCCGGTTACATCTCTCCGGAGTTCGGTATGCAGTACGAAGCCGGCATCACCCAGGAACTGCCTTGGCGCTCCCGGCTGAAGGTCAGGAGCTACTATTATGATATCAACGATTATATCCGCACCGTGTTCGGCTACCGCCCCAGCCGGGTGATCTACAACATCGACCTGGCCAAATTCCGGGGCATCGAGGTGGAGGGTGAAATCGGCCTGCCGTACCATCTCACCGCCTACGCCAATTACACCTGGCAGCAGATCAGCACCAGCCCCGACCCCTTGTTCGCCGACATGCGCAAGTTCCCGGAATTGCCGGAGCACAAAGCCCATATCGGTTTGAAATACAAAGCCCCCAACGGCGCCGAGGGCAAGGCCTACGTGCGGCTGGTATCGAAACGCAGCCAGCTGACGGTGACGGTGAATGCCCAAAACCGGATCACCGGCTCCCAACTGCGGCCCATGAAGGGCTTCTTCACCTTCAACCTGGAAGGCCGCTATCCGGTCATGGATTATAAAGGCTTCAAGGGGTTTATCTATGGCGGCATGGAGAACGTGACCAGCCAGTATTACGTGGAGGACGCCGGCTATCCCATGCCCGCGGCCACGGTCTACGGCGGGCTGCAACTCCGCTACTGAGCGCCTGCGCCTCCGAAGGGAACATTATGATTGTCAAGCCTTTTAAGCGTGAGGCTTATTTGCCTCTACCCGTGACCTTTCTGTCCACCCTCAGCCCGGCTGGCATTCGCAATATTGCACCCTACTCCTGCATCATGCCGGTGCTGCGGCCCCTGGATCTGATCTGTCTGGCTTCGGCCCTGAAACGGGACACCCTGAACAATATCCGGGCCACTGGGGAGTTCGTCGTCAACCTGGCGGGAGTCGCTTTGGCCGACAAGGTGATTCCCACGGCCCGCTACAGCCCTCCCGAAGCCGATGAATTCCTCTTGGCCGGCCTGGAAGAAAAGCCGTCGGTGCAGATCAAGCCACCCGGCATAAAGGGGTGTTACGCCTGGATGGAATGCCGACTGTTCAAGGAGTACGTCGAGACCCAGTACGTCCTGATCATGGGCCAGGTGGTGCATCTGGAAGTGGCCGACGAGGTATACCTGCCGGACGGTTCCCTCGACCTGGAAAAGGCCAAACCTTTGATGATTACTGGCAGCAACCAGGGGATGAAGTATTGCACCGCGGCGGCAATCGGCCGGTTCGAACCCTTCGGGGCCATGTTTCCGGACGGCCAGGACCCCTTGGCGGACAAGTATAAAGAATAGAGACAATCCTTGTATGCAGGCTCCCCTGTCGGCTCTGGAAAGCAATTCACATGCATGAAACCTTGGAGGTCCACCGGGCTCTGGCCGCGATGCGCTGCTCCGACGATCTCGAGGAGGTGCTCCGGCACGTGGAACGCCTTCACGGCCATCTGTGCCCTCACCTCAGTCTGGGGGTGAAGGCTGGATATCACAGCAGGAAGATCATGTCCGGAAAACGGGGTGGGGAAGACCTCCTGGCGGTGGTGGAATGCAATAACTGCTTCGCCGTGGGGGTCCAATTGGTGACCGGCTGCACCTTTGGCAACAACTCCTTGATCTTTAAGGATTTGGGCCAGAATGCCGTGACCATGGCCCGCCGTCGGGATGGACAAGCGGTGCGCCTGGCGGTGCGCGCCAACTATTGCGATCACCTGTTTGCGCGCTATCCTGAAGTCAAAAAGCTCTACCAGCAGGTTGTTATTGAGAATCGGGGTGAGCCGGCAGACATCCTGCATCTTCAAGAGAAGTGGCATAATATCGCCAAAGAGGAACTCCGGGTACCGATGGCTGAGCAGTTCACCATCACCCGGCTGACACTGGCTCTCCCCCGGGTTCAGGATCTGTGTCTGGCCATGGCGAAGCATTTCTGAGGAACCCTTCCCGGGGCCGAGACGTGTCGCCCGCTGACTTCCCCTCATCCGGCGGGATTGCCGGGGAAGACGCCCGGGCCCTAGCCCCGGCCCTTTACTCTTTGAGGAAGAAAGACCTATTTCAGAGGAGGATGGTATATGATGATGTTTAAACAGATCGGTCTGGTTGGGCTCGTCTGCTTTGCCCTGGGGGCCTGGATGGCTCCCGGCGAAGCCGCGGCCGCGGCGGGAAAATTCTCCATCGTCAGCACTGGACCGGGAGACCCGCAACATATCACCGTCAAGGCTATAGAAACAATAAAGCAGGCGGACTTGGTGCTGTGCGACGACCGCTCGGCCCAACGCTTGCAACAATATTTACAGGGCAAAAAGGTGGAGGACCCCTGGAAGGAACTCTGGACCCACCAGGGGAAGATTTGGATGAAGGATCTGGCCACCTTCCCGGCGGAGGAACGACCGGCCATCATTGCCCTGAAAAAAAAGCAGCGGGATGAATTTGTCCACAAAATGAAAGGACTCCTGGGCCAGGGGAAAAAGGTGGCCCTCCTGGACGGCGGGGACCCCACCATTTTCAGCCGGGCCTTCTGGTTGGTGGAAGGACTGGATGAGGCGCAGTGGGAAATCATCCCCGGAGTGGGGGCCGCCACCGCTTCCATGGCTGCCCTGAAAAAGGCGAGCACCGGCGGCGGCGCCCGTTATGTAGCCCAGACCGCTCCTTATTCCTTTTTCGCCCCACCCCATCCGGAGGATTTGGCCAGCGACCTTTCCAAGTATCCCGGCACCCTGATTTTTTACATGGGTCTGAGCGAGATGGGCAAGATCGTCGATACCTTGAAAAAATTCAATCCCCCCGACCTGCCGGTGGCGGTGGTCTATTATGCCGGTTACGCCGACAAGGAAAAGGTGGTCCAGGGCACTCTGGCGGACATCATGGCCAAGATCTCTGCCGAATCGGAAAAATGGATGGGGATGATCATCGTAGGGCGCTGCCTGACGGGCCCGCACTTTACCTTGTCTTATTAACCCAAACCCTGGCCGCAGAAGTCTTTCGAGCCCTGATAACCATGAGAAAACCCCGCCCTCATTCTCAGGGCGGGCATGAACAAGGAAGGCAAGATGAAAAAAATATGGATGGCTCTCATTTTGGCGGCCGCCCTGGCTTTGCCGGGCAGTGCCCAGGCCCATATCTTCTGGCTGCTGGCCGATCAGGACAGCCCGCAAGTCAACGCGCCCGTTCAGGTGGAGATCGGCTTCGGACACAAATTCCCCAAGGACGAAGAGCTCAAAGAAGGACGCCTGGGGTCCCTCACCGCCCTGGGGCCCACCGGCCAGGTGGTTCCCCTGAAAAAGATCTCCACCACCAGGTATGAATTTGTCCCGCCGGCCGCCGGGTATTATCTGATTAACGCCCAACTGGCCCCCGGTTTTGTCACCCGGACGCGGGAGGGCATGAAATTGCAGAGTAAAAAGGGCGTCCCCGACGCCAACCTGTGCTTCCGTTTTGATATGGCCGGTAAGACGCTGGTCAATGTGGGCGGTCAACCGCAGGGGTTCGAGCAAAACGCCAAGAGCAGCCTGGAGATCATGCCCCTCAAGGCCCCTCAGGCCCTGAAGGCCGGCGATGAGCTGCCCATCCGGGTCCTGTTTCAGGGCAAACCGGCGCCGGGAGTCGAAATCAAGGCCACCTACGAGGGCTGGGCCGACCCCGAAAATCCCTTTGCCCTGAAGGACAAAACCGACGCTGCCGGGGAATTCCGGCTCAAGGCGGGTAAACCGGGAAAATGGCTGGTGGTCGCCACTCATAAAACCCCTTATCATGACCGGGAAGAGTGTGATGAGAATCTCTACACCGCCAGTCTTACCTTCAGCGTGCGCTGAATAATGCCCCCGGCTTCCACTTCCAGTCCTCATCCGAACGGCGTGGCCAGGGAAGGCTCTCCCCCCATCGGGTTGTTCTCCGCCTTCACTCTGGTGGTGGCCAACATGATCGGCACCGGCATCTTCACCACCTCGGGTTTCATCATGAAGGAATTGGGAAATCCCTGGGCTATGTTGGGGTGCTGGACCCTGGGCGGCCTTTTTGCCTTGTCGGGGGCCCTGTGTTACGGGGAACTGGGCTCCCGCTTCCCCCATCCCGGCGGGGAATATGTCTTCTTGCGCGAGAGTCTGGGAGAAGGCGTGGCGTTCCTGTCGGGCTGGATATCCCTGCTGGTGGGGTTTTCGGCCCCCATAGCCGCGGCCGCCATGGCTTTTGCCGCCTATGTCTGGGCCGGTTGGGGGGGCGCCCCGGCCTGGACCTGGACCTGGACCTGGAGCGGCGTCACGCTGGTGACCCTGTCACCCCTCACTATCCTGGCTTGCGGACTTGTCCTGACCTTTGCCGTGGTGCACCGCCACAGTCTCTCTTTGGGGAGCCAGGTGCAGAATGTGTTGACCTGGTTCAAGGTTTCCCTGATCATGGTCTTCCTTGTGGGGGGCTTGGTGTGGGGTCAGGGGTCGTTATCCCATTTTGGGGAAGCCCCTCCCCTGCGGCTTTTTTTTTCCGGCCCTTTTGCAGTTTCGCTGATCTTTATCACCTTCGCCTATAGCGGCTGGAACGCCGCGGCCTATATGGGCAGTGAAATTGCCCGGCCCACCCGGAATATCCCGTTGGCCCTGGTGGGTGGCACCCTGTTCGTCACCCTGCTTTACATCCTGCTGAACGTCACGTTCCTGTACGCCTTGGCGCCCCCGGAGATGAGCGGCGTTCTGGAGGTGGGGGAACGGGCCGCCCTGGTCCTCTTCGGCACCCGCATCAGCCGGATAGTGTCCCTGGCGGTGGCCTTTTGTCTGCTCTCCTTGGTCAGCGCCATGATGATGACCGGACCCCGGGTCTATCTCGCCATGGCCCGGGATGGCCTGCTGTTTGACGGCATCAGCCGCCTCAGTGGCCGGCATGGCACACCGGACAACGCCATCCGCTTGCAGGCCGGCCTGGCGGTGGTCATGGTATTGACCACCTCCTTTGAAAATCTGTTGCTGTTCATCGGCTTCATGCTGTCACTCTTTTCGCTTTTAACGGTGGCGGGCCTCATCATCATCCGACGGCGGCCTGACGCTCCGGAGGCGCCCTATAAGACCTTAGGCTATCCCGTGCCCGCGGTGCTGTTCATCCTGGGGAACCTCTGGATTATCGGCTTTTCCTTAATCAGCCGCCCCTTCATTGCTCTTTGGGGTCTGGCTGCTCTCCTGGCTGGCCTGGGATTACGGGCTTTTTTCAGAAACCGCGCCCCCACGCCCACCGGAACGCCGTTCCCTCCAGATGACGTATGATCACCTCTCGTTAGCGAGTCGCCGGCATCGACGGAAAATTAGCCGTCCGGGAGATTATTACCGAAGCAAACGGATTTTTCGAGAAAACTTAGGCAGAAATGCCTGCGGAGCGGGACTGCCGCGTTGCGGTGAGGCGCTTTCGGGTTTTCTGTCCGGTTCTGGTCCGGATGGGGAAGAAGTTTGAAATAATGAATATCCCTGCAAAAGCGGAAGAGGAACGGCTTCCGGCGTAGGTTTTTTAGTCCACCGCTTTCTTGGTAGCCTTGGTGGCTTTCGCCCGCGGCTTCTTTCCCGGGGACGGCTTTTTCTCTGGTTCCCCCTTTACTGCCGGGGGGGTTGCCTGGAGCTCTTTGAGAGCTTTCAGCACTGATCTGATCTTCCCCTCCTGCGTGGTGCTGACCAGCAGGTCGTGAAAGAATCCCAGCCGGAAAGCGGCCTGGCCGAACTCCGTCAGATTCTTCTTGTCCAGACGCTGCGGGAGGTCCACATAGATATAGCCGCCTTCTACTTTCTTTATCGTCCCCGCCCCCCACTTGCAATGACTGATATCGAGCCCGATGAGTTCCTGCCACCGGCGCTCCATGGCAGAGGCGTAATCAAAAAAATCCTTGGGATCGATGGCGATCTGCGATTGTGCTTCGCCTGTTTCTCTTTCTCGGCGTTGATCGGAATCATCGTGTGTCATAATGTTATCCCGGTGCTTAGTCAGTTGGTCTGAAAGCAGGGGGGCCCAGCCCTCGTCCATCTAACCTGAAGCTGAAGGAATAATAGGAAAAGAACTCCGGGGGGCGGGCCCGCCGGAGTTCTTGCGATCGGGCGGATTAGCCGATCTTTACGACATTCTGAGCCTGGGGGCCCTTCTGACCCTGAACCACCTCAAACTCCACCTCTTCGTTCTCCGCCAGAGACCGAAAGCCCTGGCTCTGAATGGAGCTGTGATGCACAAATACATCCGGGCCGTTGTCCCGCGAGATAAACCCAAACCCCTTGGCATCGTTGAACCACTTCACCTTACCGGTTTCCTTCATTAAAAAATCTCCTCAAACTGTGAACATAACTCCTGCTCGCACAAGCAGGAAGGTGACAACCGCCCGGCAAAAAAAAAATCGCAAGGGGTAAAAGCACACCCTTCCGATTATTGCCAGGACCCGAAGGCCCCTGCCCCGCCAGACATGCTGTCTACGTTTTTATTATAAATCAATATGGACTTGATGTCAAGAGTAGTGGTTGCGTATGGCGAAGTGCTCCCTACCACCCCGGGAGGGGCGCCTTGCTGACCGGCCGGAGAGGTGCGGCCATCATTCCCCGCCGAGGTAATCCCCCAGCATCCCCCGACTGTGTTCGTCCTCGTGGCAATAAATGCACAGGTTCTCCCAGTTGGAGCCGTCCGCCGGGTTATTACGGGGGTTGCCATCCTTGTGGTGCACCGTTAGCAGGTGGCGGTTCTTCCACGTGAATTCCCGGGCGCACTTGGCGCAGATCATCCCATGCAGCTTCAGGGAGCGCTCCCGGTAATCAGCGATCCTGCTTTTCATGAGCCTTTCCTAAATCGCGACGAGTTCTGAATAAGGTCGTGCGGCCGTTCAATATATAATAAGACTATTCTCCGCCTCCTGCCAGTGGCGTCTTCCTCCACCGGATATTGAGGACAATGCCGCCGGTTTCCCGCCCCGGCGCCCGAAAAACTCGCAGAAATAAGGGAACTTCAGGAAAGGCGACTGCAGGTTGTGGCCGTACACAGACCGGGCACGCCCAAGTCGGTGGCTTGCCGAGAGTCACGGAAGGTTTGGGCCCGGCGAATGATTCCCGCGGCCCACAAGGGAGTTCCCAAGGCATGCAGGTGGGTGTAGGTGGCCAGGACGTTCCGATAGCAGACGCCGTCACGACCCTCCAGGACACCGTGGCCCCGCTCCACCTGGAAAGCGAAGGAGTTCGGGGAGATCCCCGATTCGATGACCCGGGAATAATGGAATTCATGGCCCCGCATCTGCACTCCCACCGGGAAAAAGGGGTTCTCCCGGTCCACCTGAATGACGGTGTAGCCGTGACCCTGGGGCCGCTTTTCCAGCAGAAAGGTCAGCGGCAGGGCCCCCACCATGGGAAAGTGCTGCTCTGCCACCACCAGGCTCTCCCCCAGATACATGAGCCCGCCGCACTCGGCATAAACCGGCAGCCCTTGGGCGATGGCCTGTTTCAGGGAGTTGCGGAAGGCCTGGTTGGCAGCCAGGGCCGCGGCGTTGGTCTCCGGAAAGCCCCCGCCGATATAGAGGGCGTCCAGGTGCGGCAGCGCGGTATCCTCCAGGGCGTTGAGTTCCACCAGACGCGCTCCCGCCTGAACCAGGGCTTCCAGATTCTCGGGATAATAGAACTGGAAGGCGGCGTCCCGGATGATGCCGATGACCAAGTTCGCTGGACAGGCCGCGTCCGAGCAGATGTCCTGAGCCCCAGGTAAGGGCGGGGCGGCTTGGGCCAACGCCCAGAGACTTTCGGCATCCAGATACTTCTGGACCAAATCTTGGGCGGCCGTCAGCGCGGCGACCGCGGCCCGGTGCTCCTGGGGCGGCACCAGACCCATGTGGCGCTCGGGAAAGACGGCGCATTTCAGCCGGGGCAGAGCCCCCAATACCGGAATGCCGCAGTATTTTTCGATGGAGGCGCGCAGCACGGCTTCATGCCGGGGGCGGGCGATCTGGTTGAGGATGACCCCCACCAGATTGACCTCGGGGTCGAACGTCTGACACCCGAGGACCAAAGCGGCGGCGGTGCGGGTGGTCATAGTGCAATCCACCACCAGCACCACCGGAGCTCGGAGGAGTTTGGCTAATTCTGCAGTGCTAAAGGTGCCTTCGGCATCCAGCCCGTCGTACAGGCCCCGATTGCCCTCGACGAGCGCTCCGTCGGCGGCAGCCGTATGGAGCGCGAGGGATGCTACCATCCGGTCCCGCTCCATCAGGAACGGGTCCAGATTGTAACACGGCCGTCCCGCGGCCAGGGAATGCCAGGCCGGATCGATATAATCCGGGCCTTTTTTAAACGGCACGATGTCCCGTCCCCGCTGCCGCCAGGCCGCCAGCAATCCCAAAGTCATGGTGGTCTTGCCGGAGCCACCGCGCAAGGCGGTGAGCACCAGACGGGGACAGGAGAGGGCCATTAGTGCTTGGCAGCGCCTTCCACGTGGGGGATTTCGATAAAACTCCCGCCGAAGTAAGTATAGACGCAACGGCCGCCGTCGATCAGGTCCTTAATGGCGAACTTGATATCATTCTTGGACTGATCAGGATGCTCTTTGAGCACGGCCTTCTGCACGTCCATGGCCTTGAGCTGTTTTTTACCTTGGGCCTTGAGGACCATTTGGTAAATATATTCCTCTAACTCTTCTTTGCTTAGTGCCATTTATCCCACCTTCTTAGAATTTAAAGTGCATTGACGTCCTATACGTATCATACGCCTGGAACTTGTAATCGTCAATATGTTGGAAGGTGAACGGGATCTCACAGATCTCAAAGAACTTTTCCCACCCGATGCGCTCGACCCATTCGGCCACGCGTTCGTATTTCATGGCGCCTTCGGCGTACTTGATGAGGATCTTGCGGATCGTGGCCACGGTGTCCGGCCAACGCGGCGGATCGTTGGGAATGTAGGGCACGGCCAGTCGGGAAAACATCGGCGGGCTCTTGGCGTTGGAAACCTTACCGCCCACCAGCAGGGCCACGCCGCCCTTTTCTTCGTCAAAGCAGGGCATGGCCGGGCACATGGTGTAGCAGTTGCCGCAGTACATGCACCGCTCCTCGTTGACGACAACGCTCTTGATGGACTTGTCCGGATGGGGCCGGATGGCGCCGGTGGGACAAGAGGCGATGGTGGTGGGGATTTCGCACAGGTGCCGCAGGACCTCGTGCCTCACCTTGGGCGGAGTCCGGTGCACGCCGCAGATGGCGATGTCGGAGCAGTGCACCGCGCCGCACATGTTCAGGCAGCAGGCCAGGGAGATGCGCACCTGGGCCGGCAGCTGATGGGAGCCGAAGTACTCGAACAGGTCGTCCATCACGGCCTTGACGACGCCGGAGGCGTCAATGGCCGGGGTGTGGCAGTGAATCCAGCCCTGGGTGTGGACGATGTTGGTGACCGAGTGGCCGGTGCCGCCCTTGGGCATGCCCCGCTTCTCCAACTCGGCCTTTAAAGGCTCCAACTGGGCCTTGTCGGAAACCAGCAGCTCAAAATTGTGGCGGCTGGTGAAGCGCAGATGGCCGCCGCAGTATTTGTCGGCGACGTCGCAGATGTCCCGGGCCTGCAGGGTGGTCAAAATCCGGGGGGAGGCCACCCGCACCGAATAAATTGCGGCCCCGCTTTCGGAGACATGCTTCAAAATCCCGGGTTCGATAATTTCATGGGAGACCCACTTGCCGTAGTTGTCTTTGATGACCGGCGGCAGGAATTTGCTGTAATGCGGGGGGCCAATATCGGTAATCCGTTCGGACATGTTCTTAATTCCTCCTTAACCTATATAAAAATCTGCTCATGCGAAATGACGACAACCAACAGCATTACTTGGTTGTGTAGTACTTCCTGCCGGCGGCTTCCGCTTCAAAGTCTGCCTGCTGCCAGAAGAAGAAGGGATTGGCCCGGGGCACCCGCACAGTCTGAGGTACCGGCGGCAGGCCCACGGCCTCCAGTAAGGCCCGCATGCCCATGCGCATGATGAGTTCGCCCACGCGCTCCCGGTTCTTGCCGTGTTCGGCCCACCACTCGGTGATATTGGCAGTGAGTTCTTTCAGTTCATCAAAGGGGTCTTCCATCCGCATGAAGGGCACGATAACCCAACTCATCTGGGCGCCTTCCAGAATGGGGGCATGGGAGCCCAGCAGAATGGTGCAGCCCACATCGGTGCCCGGGCGCAGGGCCTGGGGCATCAGGTTGATGCAGTGCATGCAGTGGTTGCATTCTTTGTTGTTGATCTTCAGGACGCCACCCTCGTAGCTCATGCACTGGGTGGGGCACTGGGCCACGACGTCTTCCTGAATATCCAGCTTGGCATAGGGAGCGCCCCCGCCCCGGGGTTTCAGTTCTCCGCCCGCATAGGCTTTGACCGCGGCGGCATCGATGCGGATGTCATCTTTCCACACGCCGATCATGGACATGTCGGAGCGGGCCACGGAGGCGACGCAGTCGTTGGGGCAGCCGGAGAATTTCAGTTTATATTTATAGGGGTAGGAAGGCCGGTGCAGGTCGAACTGGAACTCCTGGGTCAACTGATAGCAGGCTTCCAGGGTGTCGTAGCAGGACCATTCGCAACGGGCCGGACCGACGCAGCAGGAGGGGCTGCGCATTGCGGAGCCCGATCCCCCGATGTCCCAGCCCTTCTGGGCCATCGCCTGGAAGCAGGGTTCCAGGTTATCGGTGGTGGTGCCCAAAAAAATGAGGTCGCCCGTGGCGCCGTGCATGTTGAGGACGCCGCTGCCGTATTGGTCCCAAATGTCACAAACCTCCCGGATCGCCGCGGTAGTGTAAAACCAGCCGGAGGGCTGGTTGATCCGCATGGTGTGGAAATGTTCCAGCCCCGGGAACTCGTCCGGCAGGTCGGAGTAGCGACCGATGATGCCGGAGCCGTAGCCCAGCACGCCCACGATGCCGCCGTGTTTCCAGTGGGTAATTTTTTCCTTGTACGACCTTTCCAACTGCCCCAACAGGTCATCCACCTGGGGCTTGGTGGCGGCCAGCCGCTTCAAGTCCTTCACGAAGCTGGGGTATGGGCCGGACTCCAGTTGGTCCAACAACGGGGTTTTGTGCATGAAACGTTCCTCCCTTTAAATATTTACTCCATTCCGTTTTATCCTTTTTTTCACAAACAGTGCCATTATATCATTGTTGTCGGGAATTTTGTCAACAAAAAAAATTAAAGAAAATTGGCCGGAAGCGTTCACAGAATCAAGGGAAATACCCCCCTCGGGTAGGGTATGGGAGAGCTGCCGCGACCGCAAACCGACGACTGCAGACCATTAGGCAGCCGTCAGAGTAACCGGCCCCAGCTTCTCCAACGCCTCCCGGCAAGCCGCGGCTGGGCCGTAGACTACCATGACCAGATCGTCGGCGCGCAGATGAGCCCGGGCCGCCTCCTGAGCCTCGGTCAGGGTGACCGCCTGCATCCGGCCGCGAAAGGTCTGCAGGTAGTCCCAGGACAGGTCATGCAGGTCGATATTCACCACCTGCCGGGCCAGCCCGCCCGGGGTCTCCAGCCCCATGGGGAAGTGGCCCACGTAGTAGCTTTGGGCGTCGGCCAGTTCCTGGGCGCTAGGGCCTTTTTGACGCAACTCCCCCATGACCGTCCGGATTTCCCCCACCACCTGGGCGGTGTGGGTGGCCGGGGTGAAGGTGGAGATAACGAAGGGGCCGGGAGCCCGGCGGAAGTGAAAATGGCTGTTGACGCCGTAGGTGAGCCCCAAATCGGAGCGGATGCGTCCCATCAGCCGGGAGGAGAAGCCGCCGCCCCCCAGCACGTAGTTCACCAGCCGCAACGCCAAAAAATCGGGGTGCCGGCGGGGCAGCCCCAAGTGGCCGCAGCGGATCTCGCTTTGGGTCAACTCGGGGCGGTCCACCAGATAAATGCCTGGCGCGCCGGGGTTCGCCGGGGCCTCCTGATAGACGGGGCTGGCCGGCAGATCACGAGACCACGAATCGAAATGCCGGCCGGCGGCCTCCAATACCCGGTTTTGCGGCACCATGCCCACCACCACCAGGGAGCTGGCGGCCGGGTGGAACTGGCTGCGGTAAAAACCCTGAAGGTCGGCCAGGGTAACGGCGCCCACCGACTCCAGATCGCCGTTGACCGGGTGACCGTAGGGGCTGTCCCCGAAAAACAGGCGATAATAATGCCGGTTGGCCATCTCCCGGGGGTCGTCCCGCAGATGGACAAGCTCCGCCTGCCGGCGTTCCCTCAGCAGCTCGAACTCCTCGGCCGGAAAGCCGGGGGTTAGGACGATCTCGGCCAATAGCGCCAGCAGGTCCTCGAAGTCCTCCGCCAACCCCTGCACGGTGACGGTGGTGTGGTCCCAATGGGCCTGGGCCGTCAGGGAGGCTCCCCGGGATTCCACCTCCAGAGCCAGCTCCAGTTGATCCCGGCGGGCGGTGCCCTGGGTCAACAGCTCGGCGGTGAGATCGGCGGCCCCGGCCCGGTCCGGGGGATCAGCCTCGGCGCCCCGTTTCACCATGAACGTCAGGCTGATCCAGGGAACCCGGTCGTATTCCATGCCCACGACCCGCATCCCTCGAGGTAGCTGGCGGTGATAGATCTCAGGTATAAAATTGTCGGCGGAACGGTTCACCACGGGGTCTCTCCTTCTTCTCTCAGCAGACCTCGCCCAGGGCCGCGTTCTCTTCCTGGGACACCGGCTGCACAATGACCACGGAACGGTTGTCTTCACTCAGGTAGCGCCGGGCCGCCTGCTGCACGGCCTCCGGCGTCACCGCGGCGTAGCTTTCCAGAATGCGGTTGACCGCCGCAGTCTCCCCGGTCTTCACCCGAAACAGTCCGGCCAGCAGCCCCCGGTAGAAATTGTTGGCCATCACCCGGACAAACTGGGACTTGAGGAGTTTTTTCACCCTGGCCAGTTCCGCCGGCTCTACCCCTTGGGTCTTGATCTGATCGATTTCCTCCCAGGTTTCCGCTTCTAGCTCGGCCAGCGGCTGGCCGGGGGTGGCCACCCCCAGGATGAGCAACAGCCCCGGGTCCTGGGCGGTGAAGGGCGGCGGCGAGGCTTCCACATCCATCTCGATGGCCTTCCCCGGCCGCACGAAGCGCTGGTAGAAGCGGGAGGCCTTGCCCAGCCCCAACACTGCGGTCAGCGTCAGCACGGAATAGATCTCCGGGTCGGCCAGGGCCGGGATATGGAATCCCGCCAGGAAGGCTTCCACCTGCGAGACCTTTTTATAGATCGCCCGGCGCTCCCCCCGCTGCGGCAGCTCCGGAGTGGCGGCATAGGGCTCCCGGGGCGCACTGGGAATACCACCAAAATACTTGTCCACCAGGGTCCGGGCCGCTTCCGGGTCCACGTCGCCGGCCACGGTGACGACGATATTGCCCGGGGTGTAGTGCCAGCGGTAGTATTCCTGGCAGTCCGCCAGGGTCAGGCGCCGCAGGTCGCTGTCCCGGCCGATGACCATCCACTTGTAGGGGTGCTGGGTATAAGCCAGGGAGTAGAGCTGTTCCAGGGGCAGGCCGAAGGGGCTGTCCACCGTCCGCAACTTGCGTTCGCTGCGCACCACCTCCCGTTCCGCCGAAAAATTCTCCTCGGTGAGCCTCAGATTCTGGAGGCGCTCCGCTTCCAGGCGGACGGCCAACTCCAGGTGCTCGGCGGGCAGGTTCTCGAAATAGGAGGTGTTGTCTGTGGAGGTGAAGGCGTTGACTTCCCCGCCCTTGGCCTGGATAATCCGGGAAAACTCCTCCGGCCCCAGTTCCTTGGAACCGCGGAACATCATATGCTCGAAGAGATGGCTGATGCCGGTGATGCCCTGGCGCTCATGGCGGGCCCCCACGCCATAGTGCACCTGAAAGCTGACGATGGGCAGGCGCCGCTCAGGCACGACCAGGAGCGTCAGGCCGTTGGGAAAGTGATATTCCTGGATGTCTATGGTGGGTTGCCAGGTGGAGGGGTCGAGGCTGGGTGTCATACGTTCCTTTCCTGAGGTCAGGGGGTTCAGGTTGCGCCGGATAAGCAGTCTTTACGTGGGAGGCCGGCCCCCGGAACGGGGCGGCGCACCCGGGCCGGGAGGGTAACCGCTCCAGGCCTCCAGCAGTTTTTCATCCACCGCCAGGTGGATGGGCGTTTCCTGTTGGATGGGGATGGCGTGGGGGTGCTCCCCGGAGAGCACCCGCTGTGCCAGAGCCGCGGCCCGGCGGCCCAGGGCGGCATAGTCCAACGTGACGGTCAGGACTGCGCCGGGGCTCGTCGCCCAGGGATTGCCATTCACCACCAGGACCCGACCGGTCCGGCCGTATGCCAGCACCGTTTCCGCCGGACGGCCGCCACCGGGGTCCGGGGGCAGATAGATGACCCGGGCGCCCCGCTGCCACAGCGCTTCCAAGGCCTGCTGGCCCTCATCGCCGGCCGCCAGGGGCTGCGTCAGGGGAGTAAGGTCGGCCTCCCGGGCCGCCTCTTCAAACAGGTGCCGCAGTTCCAGAGAGCTGCCGGAGAGGGGGTCGAAGAGCAGCCCCCACCGAGTGAGCCCCGGAAAAAACTTCTTGCCCCGCGCCAGGGCCTCCGCCAGCGGCGGCGGGCTGGCGACGCCCGTGATGTTCCTCTGGTGGATCTCCGGCCGGTGGGGATCGTAGGCTGCGCCGGTAAAATAAGGGTTGGCCACCATCGCAAAGACCACCGGCCGGTCTTTGATCCGGCGGGCCACCAGCTCCAGGGCCGGGGTGCCCAACACCACCAGCAGGTCCCAGTGCTCCCGGGCCAGCTCATTCACCACTTCCTGGCCTCTTTGCCAGTCGCCGCCGGCGTCCCTCACCTGCACGGCCGGAAAGCCCAGCGTCGCTCTCAGTCCCTCCAGCACCTGGGTCACCTGGGGGGTAAGGGCCAGGGAAAAAACTTTGACGCGGGGATTATCCGGACCTTGGCAGGCAACCAGGATGACGGCGGCGACTGCTGCGGCCAGCCATCGCCGGATGCGGCTCTGCGGCGGTCCCCCAACTCTCAGTGGATCAGGCTCCCCAGGCGGTCCCAGCGCACCCGCATCTTTTTCTTGTCCCAGGACCAATAAATAATGAAGGCCTTGCCCCGCAACTCCGTCAGGGGCACAAATCCCCAGAACCGGCTGTCGTAACTGTGGTCCCGGTTGTCTCCCAGCACGAAGATAGCCCCCTCCGGCACCGTGGCGGGCCCGAAATTGTCCCGGGGCGGGTCGCCGGGATTGTTGAACAGATTGGGGTCGGTGTTCTCCGCCTGCGGGGTCTCCACCAGCTCGTCATTCACGTGGAGCTTCTTATCTATGACTTGCACCTTGTCGCCCGCTAGCCCCACGACCCGCTTGATGTAATCTTTGTCCGGATCCACGGGATAAATAAAGACCACGATGTCCCCCCGCCGGGGATTGTCCACCGGGATCATCACCTTGTTGGTGAAGGGGTTGCGGATGCCGTAGATGAATTTGTTGACCAACAGATAGTCGCCGATGAGTAGGGTGGGCTCCATGGAGCCGGAGGGAATGGAGAAGGCCTGGAACAGGAAGGCCCGAATCACCAGGGCCAGCACCACCGCAATGACGATGGCTTCGGCATACTCCCGGACCAGGGATTTCTTCTTCACCTCCGGGCCGGAGGCAATGGAACTGTAATCGCCTTTGCGCGCCGCCACCCCCGTCACCCCTTGATGCCGAAGACCGCCAGGAAGGCCTCCTGGGGAATGTGAACCTTGCCGATCTGCTTCATGCGTTTCTTCCCTTCTTTCTGGCGCTCCAAAAGCTTGCGCTTCCGGGTGATGTCGCCGCCGTAGCACTTGGCCGTCACCGCCTTGCGGATCGCCGGAATGCGTTCCCGGGCGATGACCCGGGAGCCGATGGCGGCCTGAATGATCACTTCGAACATCTGCCGGGGGATGATATTGCGCAGGCGTTCCGTCAGCTCCCGACCCCAGCGGTAGGCCTTGTCCTTGTGGACGATGACGCTCAGGGCGTCCACCGCCTCGCCGTTGACCAACAGATCCATCTGGATCAGATTGCTGCGGCGGTAGCCCACCCATTCATAGTCCATGGAGGCGTACCCCTTGGACAGCGACTTCAGGGCGTCGTAAAAGTCCATGACGATTTCGTTGAGGGGCATCTCATAAATGAGCAGGGCCTTCTGATTGGGGAAGAAGCGCACTTCGACCTGCTTGCCCCGCTTGTCCTCGCACAGATTGAGGATGTTCCCCAGAAATTCCGCCGGCGTGTGGATCTCCACCCGCACCATGGGCTCCTCCAGGTAGCTGATCTGGGTCCAGGGCGGCAGTTTCAGGGGATTGTCCACCCACAGCTCTTCACCCTTGGTGGTGACCACCTTGTAGACCACGGTGGGCGCGGTGGCCAACAGCGACAGCCCGTACTCCCGCTCCAGCCGCTCCTTGATGATCTCCAGGTGGAGCAGCCCCAAAAAACCCAATCGAAAGCCGAATCCCAAGGCCGCCGAGGTCTCCGGTTCATAGGTAAAGGAGGAGTCGTTGAGGCGGAGCTTCTCCAGGGCCTCTTTCAGGCGGGGATAATCCCCGGCCTCCACCGGGTAGATGCCCGAAAACACCATGGGCTTGATCTTCTTGAAGCCGGGGAAGGGGTCGGCGGTGGGCCGGGCCGCGTCGGTGATCGTGTCGCCGATCATGGCGTCGGCCAGAGTCTTGATGGTGGCGGTGAGGAAGCCCACCTCCCCCACGCCCAGGGTCGGCACACTGGTGGGGTGGGGGGCGAAGACTCCCAGGCGGGAGACCTCATAGGTCTTGCCGGTGGACATGAGCGTGATGCGCTGGCCCACGTGCACCTCCCCGGCCATGACCCGCACCATGATCACCGCCCCATGATAGGGATCGAACCAGGAGTCGAAAATGAGCAGCTTCAGGGGCTCGTCCCGACTGCCGGCAGGGGCCGGCAGGCGGTGTACGATGGCTTCCAGGATGTCGGTGATGCCCGTGCCGGTCTTGGCGCTGGCCAGGATGCAGCTTTCCGGGTCCAGCCCCAGGATGTCCTTGATCTCCTGGCGCACCCGCTCCGGGTCGGCGTTGGCCAGGTCGCACTTGTTCAGGACCGGGATGATCTCCAGGTTGTTTTCCAGGGCCAGGTACGCATTGGCCAGGGTCTGGGCCTCCACCCCCTGGGAGGCGTCCACCAGGAGCAGCACGCCCTCGCTGGCGGCCAGGCTGCGGGAGACCTCATAGCTGAAGTCCACGTGCCCCGGGGTGTCGATCAGGTTCAGCAGATACTCCTGGCCGTCGGCCGCCTGGTAGCGCAGCCGCACCGCCGCGGCCTTGATGGTGATGCCCCGTTCCCGCTCCAGGTCCATGGAATCCAGGAACTGGGCCCGCTTCTCCCGGTCGCTGAGAGCCCCGGTGTGGTCCAGCAGACGGTCGGCCAGGGTCGATTTGCCGTGGTCGATATGGGCGATGATGGCAAAATTGCGGATATAACGGGGGTCCATAACGGCTTTTGATCACCTGTCTTGGCGCATTTTCTGGGTAGAACCGGATAAACTTAATTTATATCAATTTATTGGCAGATAAGCAAATGCTACGTCAGTACTTTATAACCGGGAGTTTACGTTATAACTTTTTAAAATAAAAGAGATATTGACTGAAAATCTTCATGGTGATACCTTGGGCGCATGGACGAAATTCTTAAGCAGCTCCAGGCCTGGATGAGAGGTGAGGAAAACGAACACCTTGAATTTAAGGAGGCCAAGAACCGGTATGATTTTGACAAGCTGACGAAATACTGTGTAGCTATTGCCAATGAAGGCGGGGGAAAAATTATTCTGGGAATCAGCGATAGAAAGCCTCGCAGAATAGTGGGGACCCAAGCCTTCCCCCATTTGGAGCGCACCAAAGCTGCATTGATCGCACGTTTGCATCTTCGCGTTGACATAGACGAAATTGCCCATTCTGAAGGGAGGGTATTGATATTCCGTATACCTTCACGCCCGTTAGGAATGCCAATAGAGTATAAAGGCACATATCTGATGAGAGCCGGTGAGGACTTGGTCCCCATGACCGGAGACCACCTGAGAAGAATTTTCGCGGAAACCGGTCCGGACTTTTCCGCAGAAGTATGTCCAAAAGTCACAATTGCTGATCTTGATCCTCAAGCTATTGAAATTTTTCGTCGGAGATGGTTGAGAAAATCCAATAACCCGGCTTTGGAGCGTCTCAGTGTTGAACAGCTTCTCAACGATGCGGAATTGGTCACGGATGAGGGCGTCACCTATGCCGCGTTGATCTTGTTAGGCACGCATAAGGCTTTGGGAAAGCACCTTGGTCAAGCGGAGATAATATTTGAATACCGATCCAGTGAAGCCTCTCTTCCCAGTCAACAGCGGGTGGAATACCGCCAAGGTTTCTTTCGGTCCATGGATGAAATCTGGGACACCATCAACCTCCGAAACGAAAAACAACATTTTGAGGTAGGGCTGTTTATTGAGGATATTTCAACCTTCAATGAACTGGCGATTCGAGAAGCAATACTTAATGCCGTGGCCCACCGGGATTACCGTCTACAAGGCTCGGTTTTTATCCGACAATATCCTCGTAAACTGGAAATCGTCAGTCCAGGTGGTTTCTTACCGGGAATAACCCCCGAAAATATTTTATGGAGACAGGTGCCACGTAACCGCCGCATAGCCGAAGCCTTGGCAAAATGCGGATTGGTGGAGAGGTCCGGTCAAGGGATAAACCGGATGTTTGAAGAGTGTATAAAAGAAAGCAAACCATTACCAGATTTCTCGGGTTCGGACGACTATCAAGTGGCTGTAATTTTTAAGGGAGAGGTGCAGAATCCTAATTTCCTCCGATTTCTCGAGAAGGTGGGGAAACAGAAATATTCATCCTTCACAACAGAAGATTTTATGGTTTTGGATTTGATCAATCGGGAGGAAAAGATTCCTGATCACTACAAATCCAGATTGCCCCATTTGCTGGAGCACGGAATTTTGGAGAAAGTGGGGAGAGGCAGGGGAATTCGCTATATTATAGCTCGAGGATTCTATCATTTCTTAGGGGAAAAAGGTACATACACTAGAAAGCGAGGATTGGATCGCGAGACCAGCAAGGCGCTGTTATTGAAGCATATTCAAGATAATCGCAAAGAAGGAAGTAAATTGCAGGAGTTAAAACAGGTGCTTCCCGCCTATTCCCGCAATCAAATCCAGAGCCTGCTGAGGACACTGGAACGGCAGGGTATGGTTCATCATCGTGGTGCGACTCGCGCTGCCCTTTGGTTCCCCGGTCAGGCGCAGGATTAGAATTGCTTGAAAAATTATGTTAATCTCCATGATCAGCAATTTGTCAAGCAATTAATACCATAACAAATTGTTATTAATATATATTTATTGTCGACTATTGGTAAGCAAAGTTACCATGGTAAGCAAATGCAGCCGGTCTGCTCTCCAGATATTCAGCCTTTCTCATCAGCAGGATAATAACTTTAAAAAAAAACCATTAAGTTAAAGCCCTAATCAACTCCGGCCCCTGGGCGAAGGACTCCAGGTGATAGTCGGCCTGGAGCTGGGGGTTCCTATAGGCCACCAGGCGGATGCCGGCGTTCTGGGCGAACTCCTGGTCCACGCTGGAGTCCCCGAAAAAGATGACCTCTTCCGGAGTGATGCGGAAATGGTCCCGGATCTTCCAGAAGGACTCGGGGTGGGGCTTGGGATGGGCCACATCCAGAGCGCAGATCACCACATCGAACCATTGGGTGAGTTCATGATATGCGAACACCCTTTTAGTCGTGGTGGTCCGGTTGGTGGCCACCGCCGTCCCGAATTGGGGCTTGAGCCAGGCCAAAAACTCCACCAGGTGCGGTTCCCGCACCATCATGGGAATGAACTGCATGGCGTCCATACCCCGGTAGAAGGCCGTCACCTCCTCCAGGTCGCTCTGGTCCGGAAAGAGGTGGGCGATGGATTCGTACACGGTGTGGGCGTGCACGTAGTCCACCTGCTCCTCCGTCATCAGGGGACGCCGGAAGTGCGCCAGAATGTGATTGTAGAAGGCGATGTTGGCGGCCCGGGAGTCGAACAGGACGCCGTCGCAGTCAAAAGCTACAACTTTGAGTGCCATGGATATGGGAGATTCCTGGTATTAACTTCACTCTGATGCCGCATTCACACGCGTGGATTTTCCTCTGAGACGGGGAAATCTTTGGCGAACCGCGCAATTTTTGATAATATAATTTGATTATCTGTTGTCCGCCGCCTGGCGGCAAGCATTTTTTCTCGGAAAGACTCTATGGTTGCTCTATGAAAGCGCTTTTAGCCTTGGAAGACGGCCTGGTCCTCAAGGGGCGCTCCTTTACGGGGCCGGGGGAAGCGGCCGGGGAGGTGGTCTTCAACACCTCCATGACCGGCTACCAGGAAATCCTCACCGACCCCTCCTACAAGGGGCAGATCGTCACCATGACCTATCCCCTCATCGGCAATTACGGTGTCAATCTTGACGACATCGAATCCCGGGGCGTACAGGCGGAGGGCTTTCTGGTCAAGGAATATCACCCCTACCCTTCCAACTGGCGGGCCACGGGCGATCTGGCCGCCTACCTGAAAGCCAGCGGCCGGCTGGGGGTGGAGGGCCTCGACACCCGGGCCCTCACCAAGCGCCTGCGGGAGGCAGGGGCCATGCGGGGCATCATCTCCACCGTGGACCTCGACCCCGACTCCCTGGTGCGCCGGGCCCGGGACCTCCCCGGCATGGAGGGCCGGGACCTGGTGCCCCTGGTCACCTGCCGCCGGCCTTACTGGTGGCCGGAGGTGGAAACCGGCTTCGCCGAGAGGGAGGCGCCCCCGGACTGGCAGGCCCTCTGGGCCCAGCGCTCCGGTAAAAAAGTGATTCTCTACGACTTCGGGGTCAAATTCAACATCATCCGCAGCCTGGCAGCCCGGGGCTTGAACGTCCTGGTGGTGCCGGCGGCCACCCCGGCCCGGGAGCTCCTCGACCTCAACCCCGACGGCATCGTCCTGTCCAACGGCCCCGGCGACCCCGCCGCGGTGACCTACGCCATCGACAACGTCCGGGCCTGCCTGGGGGCCAAGCCCCTCTTCGGCATCTGCCTGGGGCACCAGCTCATGGGACTGGCCCTGGGCGGCCGCACCTTTAAACTCAAGTTCGGACACCGGGGCGGCAACCAGCCGGTGAAGAACCACCTCTCCGGGCGGGTGGAGATCACCTCCCAAAACCACGGCTTTGCGGTGGATATCGAATCCATTCCCGACCCCGCGGTGGAACTGACGCACATAAATCTTAACGATAATACCCTGGAGGGTTTGCGCCATCCGAAATACCAGGCGTTCTCAGTACAATACCACCCGGAGGCCAGCCCCGGGCCGCACGACGCTGACTACCTCTTTGAGGAATTCCTCCAACTCGTGGAAAAATCGTAGGAAGAGCCCGGCGCGGCGTCTCGTCCGGCTTGTTCTGTTGTTAAGTCTCCTGGTGGGCCTGGCCTGGGCCGGTTGGGGGGCGATGCGGCTGCTCCGGGGGGCGGCCCCGGCGCTCCTGCCCCCGCCCGCCAACATCGTCACCGTTCTGGAGCAGACGCCGGCGGCGACCAAGGCGGGCGCCGACCAGGAGGCGGCTCCCCTGCGGCTTGCCCTGCCCCCGGGCTTCACCATCAGCGTCTTCGCCCGGGACCTGGACGGCCCCCGGGTGCTGGCCATGAACGGCAGTAAAGTCCTGCTGGTGAGTCTCACCGCCGCCGGCAAGGTCGTGGCCCTCCCCGACCGGGATCACAACGGCGTCGCCGATGACACGGTGACGGTGCTGGCCGGCCTCATCAAACCCCATGGCCTGGCCTTCCGCCCCGGTGGGCGGCAGCTCTACGTCGCCGAAACCTCCGGGGTGACGGCCTTCGACTATGACGCACAGCACCTGGCCGCGGGCAACGAAAAAAAGATCGCCATCCTGCCCCCGGGAGGGCGGCACTTCACCCGCTCGCTCCTTTTCCTCCCGGGGCCGCCGGAGCGCCTGCTCATCTCCGTGGGCTCCTCCTGCGACGTCTGCGAGGAGCCGGACTGGCGCTACGCCAAAATCCTGGCGGTGAGCCCCGAGGGGGGTGACCTCAAGACCTTTGCCTCCGGGCTCCGCAACGCCGTCTTCCTGGCCACGGAGCCGGGCACCGGGCGCCTCTTCGCCACCGAGATGGGCCGGGACCACCTGGGCGATGAGCTGCCGCCCGATGAGATCAACATTGTTACGGAGGGCAAAGACTACGGCTGGCCCTGGTGCTACGGCCAACGGGTGCACGACGCCCAGTTCGACCCCCGGGGAGCCAAAAAGGAATTCTGTCAGACCACCGAGCCCTCGTTTATCGATCTGCCGGCCCACAGCGCCCCCCTGGGGCTGGCCTTCATCCCTGAGGAGGGCTGGCCGCCGGAGTACCAAAAAAATCTCCTGGTGGCCTACCACGGTTCCTGGAACCGCCGCGTGCCCACGGGCTACAAGATCGTGCGCCTCAAACCCGACGGCCAGGGGGGCTACGGCCCGCCCCAGGACTTCATCACTGGCTGGCTTACCCCGGAAAACCGGGCCCTGGGCCGCCCCGTGGACCTCATGGCCCTGCCGGGGGGCGTGTTATATATTTCGGATGACAAGGCGGGGGTCATCTACCGGGTGACCTGGAAGGGCGAGCCGCAACCGGAGCACGGCAAGTAGGGGAGTGACAGGGACAGCAGCGCGCCCCTGTTTGCGTATTGTTCCAATTTTGGGCCCAAGATGCCATGAGAAGCGGGAGCAGATCTTTCCCCCTGGTCTTAATGCTGCTGGGGATAGTATCCCTGGCCCCCCGGCAGGTGGCCGTGGCCGGGACGGCCGAGGCTGGCCGCCGATACACTCCGCCCCCCGGCAGCCACTCCGTCGCCGTCTACTACGACGACTGGTACGACGCCTCCCGGCAGCGGCCGCTCCCGGTGAAGATCTATCACCCCCGGGAGTCTGCAGGTCCCTTCCCGGTGGTGATCTTCTCCCACGGCCTGGGAGGCTCCCGGGAAAGCTCGGCCTTCCTGGGGGATCATTGGGCCGCCCACGGTTACGTGGTGGTGTATGTGCAGCACCCCGGCAGCGATACCGAGGTCTGGAGCCGGGGGCTCGTTCCCGGCCCCGGCCTCAAAAGCGCCGTCAATCCGGAGAACAGCGCTCATCGCGTCCTGGACGTCAAATTCGCCCTGCACGAGTTGTCCCGGTTGAACCGGGAGGACGAGTTGTGGCAGGGCCGGCTCGACCTGAACCGGGTGGGCGTGGCGGGTCATTCCTATGGGGCCTTCACCTCCCTGGCCCTGGCCGGCCAAATCTTCCGGGGCCGGGACGGCCGGGAGATCTCCCTGGCCGACTCCCGCATCAAAGCGGCCGTGGCCCTCAGCCCACCGGCGCCCCCCGACCGGGCCTGGCGGGAGCGGGCCTACCAGGGGGTCCACATTCCGGTCTTGCACCTCACCGGCACCCGGGACAAGTCGGTGGTGACCAGCACCCGGCCCGAGGAGCGCCGGGAGCCCTATAACCATATCGATGGCGCCGACCAGTACCTGCTCATCCTGCAGGGGGGCGACCACATGGTTTTTTCCGGGCGGCGTTGGCTGCCCTGGGGCCGCAAGGGCGACAAGCGCTTCCACCGGATCATCCGGGTCAGCACCCAGGCCTTCTGGGACGCCTACCTGAAAGGCGACGCCGCCGCGAAAAAGTGGCTGGCCACCGGCGGCCTGGATGAGGCCATGGGTGAGGACGGCACCCTGGAAGTGAAGTTGAGATAGTTAATAAAGTAACTATAGTTGTTCGTTTTTGTGTTCAGGAGAATCAGTCATGGGGAAAAATTCACCTGATAACTTGGATGAAAAAGCAAAAATAGAATTTTTATTCAAGAAATGGGAGCTACTATGGAACCAGTACAAATTACATAATGAAGGCATGGAAAAAAGAAGAAATTTTCATTGGATTTTTCATAGCTCCCTTTTTCTTGCTTGGTATAATCTATTATGTAAATATAATTTCATAGCTTTTATATTTTCCTTATCTGGACTTATAATTAGTTTATTATTGTTCTTTGTTATTAGAAGGGACAGAGAATCTGCCCTACTAAATGAAATGGAGCTTAGGGATGCAGAAAATCAATTAAATACTCTTTATAAAGAAATTAATTTTCAAAAATTTAATCTTAATAGAAAAGCATTTAATCAAAATAAAATAATAAATTTTAGATATAGCTTCGAGAAGTACAGCAAAAAAGAGAGAATAGAATATTGGAATTTTGGTCGAGGAGGTTGTGTTGAAAAATTTTGTAATTTTATATCAGATAAAATTGAAAGAGATAAATTTAATAAAATTAGATCAAATAAATTTACTTATGATTTTTTAATACCAATTATTTTAATGATATTATGGCTTTTTTTATTTATTTATACAATTTATGCACGTTATACAATAGTTATAAAGTGTGATTCACTTATAAAAATAACTATTGGAGGATGAGGAAATAAAATTGCAGGAACCCGACTTACGCCGCCGGCACCGCCGCCTGGGGATCATTCTGGCGCTGTTTATTATCATCCAGGCGGGCACCGGCCTGCTCCTCAGCCTGGAGAAGTTCTTGTCCCTGGGAATGGAAGGGCCGGCCGTGGAGTTTATGGAGTTTCTGGCGCTCCTCCACCGGGGCGGTGGCGACCTGCCGCGGCTCTACCGGGTCTTGTTGGGTCTGGGGCTCACCGGCATGGCCGTCTCCGGCAGCCTCATCTATTTCAAGATTCGGGCCCGCAGCCGGAAGAAATAAATCACTGGCGCACTTAACGCTATGCAAGAGAGGTTAAAGTCAATGAAAGTATGCACCCTCGGCCTTGACTTGCCCCTGGGCAAAGTCAAGTACCACGACGACAAGTTCCTGGAGCTGGTCCATAAATGCGACCCCCTGAAAGTCTCCCCCTATTACCTGGAATTTATGCAGGCTGACCTTGTCCATGCCGACGCCTTTGTGACGGCCCGGGACCGCCTCCTCGACCTGCTCATCCCGGACCTGGAAAAGCTGGAGAACCGCCGGGAGCGGGCCACGGATCTCGCGGAACAACAGCTCCTGGACCGCTGCCTGGAAATCCTGGAAAGCGAACAGCCCCTGTGCGACCATGACTTTTCCCCGGAGGATTTAGCCCTGTTGCGCGGCCTGGCCCCCTTGAGCCTGAAGCCGACCCTCATCATCGCAGAAGAATCTCCGGATGTCGATGACATCATTTCCCGGATACTGGCCCGGGCCGGCGTCGTCTTCTTCTATACCGTGGGCAAGAAGGAAGTCCATGCCTGGCCGGTGACCCGGGAGGCCGACATCGTCACCTGCGCCGGTGAGATTCACACGGACCTGGCCCGGGGCTTCATCAAGGCCGACGTCGTCCATTACGACGACTTCATCAACGTGTATAATATGCAGGAGGCCCGCACCAAAAAACTCGTGCACCTGGTGGACCGGAATTACCACATCCAGGCCGGAGACATTGTGGAGATTCGGTTTAATGTGTGAGTGAGGGGGGCAGCAATGGGTGAACTTGAGCACCTCAAAGAGAAAATTCTCCCCATTCTGAGGCGCTACGGCGTGACCAGGGCCGGTTTGTTCGGTTCACAAGTTCGGGGGGATACGTCTGCTGGAAGTGACGTGGATATCCTGGTGCAGCTTGCCGACGAGGTGAGCCTCCTGGACTTTGTCGGCTTAAAGCAGGACTTGGAAGAAGCCCTGCAAGGCAAAGTGGACGTGGTGGAATACGATACCATTAAGCCGGGTCTAAAAGATAGAATCCTGAGCGAGCAGATCGCCATTTTATGACCAGAGATATCACCGTCTATGTGGAGGACATTTTCACGAGTCTGGGGAAGATTGAGGAGTATACCGGCGGGATCAGCGAGGAGGATTTCTCCGTCAATTCCCAAATCCAGGACGCAGTGTTACGAAGATTGGAAGTTATCGGGGAAGCCGCCAAGCATATTCCCGAAGACTTTCGCCGTAAGTATCCTGAGATTCCCTGGAAAAAGATGGCGGGCTTGCGTGACGTACTGATCCATGAATATTTCGGGGTGAATTTGAAACGGGTCTGGCGGCTGGTGCAGCAGGATGTCGGGAAGCTGAAACGCCAGATTACATACGCTCGTGAATCATTGTGATTATCAAGCAGGCTGATCTGACGATTGAGGAGTTTCTGGACCTCCTTTAGAAGAAAACATATTAGATTAGACTTAACCCTTCTTATCCCCATACCGGGATTGGGGAGGGGGTGCGGGGTGGGGGGCCAGAACCCGGTGGCACAGGCATCTTGCCTGTGGAAGCCCTGGGCCCCTTCCCCCGCCACATCAAAGAAAGCTGACCATGCCCAAGCGCACCGACATCAACAAGATCCTCATCATCGGCTCCGGCCCCATCATCATTTCCCAGGCCTGCGAGTTCGATTACTCCGGCACCCAGGCCTGCAAGGCGCTGCGGGAGGAGGGCTACGAAGTCGTCCTCATCAACTCCAACCCCGCTACCATCATGACCGACCCGGAGACCGCCGACCGCACCTACATCGAGCCCATCACCCCCGAGGTGGTCTGCAAGATCATCGAGCGGGAGCGGCCCGACGCCATTCTTCCCACCCTGGGGGGGCAGACCGGCCTCAACTGCGCCATCGCCGTAGCCGACACCGGCATCCTCGAGCGCCTGGGGGTGGAGATGATCGGGGCCAGGCCCGACGTCATCAAGAAGGCCGAAAACCGCGAGCTCTTCCGGGACGCCATGGCCAATATCAACCTGCGGGTCCCCAAGAGCGTCATCATCCGCACCTTGGCCGAGGCCCGGGCCGCCGTGCACGACCTGGGTTATCCCATCATCGTCCGCCCCAGCTTCACCCTGGGGGGCACCGGCGGCGGCATCGCCTACAACCTGGAAGACCTGGAGGAACTCTCCCAGCAGGGCCTCGAGGCCTCCATGATCACCGAGGTCATGCTGGAAGAGTCGGTCCTGGGCTGGAAGGAGTTCGAACTCGAGGTCATGCGGGACTTCGCCGACAACGTCGTCATCATCTGCTCCATCGAGAACTTCGACCCCATGGGGGTGCACACCGGCGACTCCATCACCGTGGCCCCGGCCCAGACCCTCAGCGACCGGGAATACCAGATGATGCGGGACGCGGCCCTCGCCATCATCCGGGAGATCGGGGTGGAGACCGGCGGCTCCAACATCCAGTTCGCCATTCACCCCCGAACCGGCGAGATGGTGGTCATCGAGATGAATCCCCGGGTCTCCCGCTCCTCCGCCCTGGCCTCCAAGGCCACCGGCTTCCCCATCGCCAAAATCGCCGCCAAGCTGGCCGTGGGCTTTACCCTGGACGAAATCCCCAACGACATCACCCGGGAGACCTACGCCTCCTTCGAGCCCACCATCGACTACTGCGTCACCAAAATCCCCCGCTGGACCTTCGAAAAATTCCCCGGGGCCGAAGACGTCCTCACTACCTCCATGAAATCCGTGGGCGAAGTCATGGCCATCGGTCGCACCTTCAAGGAGTCCCTGCAAAAAGGCCTGCGCTCCCTGGAGATCGCCCGCTTCGGCCTTGGCGCCGACGGCAAGGAGATCCCCGAAACCCCCGCGGAGATCCTCCTGGCCAAACTCCGCACCCCCAACTCCCAGCGCCTCTTCTACCTGCGCCAGGCCTTCCGCCAAAATATGTCGGTGGAGGAGGTTTACGCCGCCACCATGATCGACCCCTGGTTCCTCACCCAGATCCGCGACCTGGTGCAGTCCAGCGAAGAGCTGGCCGCTTACGGCATCCTCATGCGCCAGGGCCGGGAGGGGGAGCATCTGGAGGACATGCTGCGCCGGGCCAAGGAGTGGGGCTTCGCCGACGTCCAATTGGCCCACCTGTGGGGCTCCACCGAAGACAAAATCCGCCACCTGCGTCAGGAGTACGGCATCCGCCCGGTCTACAAGCTGGTGGACACCTGCGCCGCCGAGTTCGAGGCCTATACTCCTTATTACTACTCCACCTACGAAGTCGAGGACGAGTCCCGCCCCGACGACCGGGACAAGGTCGTCATCCTGGGGGGCGGCCCCAACCGCATCGGCCAGGGCATCGAATTCGACTACTGCTGCTGCCACGCCTCCTTTGCCCTCAAGGAGATGGGGATCGAGTCCATTATGGTGAACTCCAACCCCGAGACCGTCTCCACCGACTACGACACCTCCGACAAGCTCTTCTTCGAGCCCCTCACCCGGGAGGACGTCCTCAACATCATCGACTCCGAGCAGCCCCGGGGCGTCATCCTGCAGTTCGGCGGCCAGACCCCCCTGAACCTGGCGGTCCCCCTGGCCAAGGCCGGGGTCCCCATCCTGGGCACCTCCCCGGACGCCATCGACCGGGCCGAAGACCGCCAGCGCTTCAAGGAGCTGCTGGCCAAGCTCAACCTCAAGCAGCCGGCCAACGACACCGCCCTCACCACCGCCGAGGCCCTCAAGATCGCCCCCCAGATCGGCTACCCCGTGGTGGTGCGTCCCTCCTACGTCCTGGGCGGCCGGGCCATGCAGATCGTCGCCGATAACCAGGCCCTGGCCAACTTCATGAGTTGGGCCCTGGAGGTCTCCCCCGGCCACCCCATCCTCATCGACAAGTTCCTGGAGGACGCCATCGAAGTGGACGTCGACGCCATCAGCGACGGCCGCACCACCGTCGTCGCCGGGGTCATGGAGCACATCGAGGAGGCCGGCATCCACTCCGGCGACTCCGCCTGCGTGCTCCCCCCCTACTCCCTGGACGCCGCCACCGTCGCCGCCATCAAGGAGCAGACCCGGGCCCTGGCCGCCGAACTCGGCGTGGTGGGCCTCCTCAACATCCAGTTCGCCGTGCGCGGCCGGGGCATCTTCGTCCTGGAGGTCAACCCCCGGGCCTCCCGCACCATCCCCTTTGTCAGCAAGGCCATCGGCCGGCCCCTGGCCAAACTCGCCACCAAGGTCATGCTGGGCCATACCCTGGCGGAACTGGGCTTCACTCAGGAAATCATCCCGGCCTACTTCTCCGTCAAAGAGGCCGTCTTTCCCTTCCGGCGCTTCCCCGGCGTGGACCCCCTCCTGGGCCCGGAGATGCGCTCCACCGGCGAAGTCATGGGTCTGGACGGCAACTACGCCGTCAGCTTCGCCAAGAGCCAGCTCGCCGCCGGCCAACAACTGCCCCTCACCGGCGGGGTGCTGTTCTCCGTCAAGGACTCCGACAAACCCCTCATCGTGCCCCTGGCCCAGTGCTTCCGGGAAGTGGGGTTCTCCCTCCTGGCCACCCCGGGCACGGCCCAATACCTTGCGACCCAGGGCCTCGAGACCGCCGCGGTGAACAAGGTCCGGGCCGGCCGCCCCCACATCATCGACGCCATCAAGAGCCAGGACATCTCCCTCATCATCAACACCCCCCAGGGTATCCACACCACCGACGACTCCTACTCCATCCGCCGGGCCGCCCTGGAATACAACGTCCCCTACACCACCACCATCGCCGCCGCCCGGGCCACCTTGGAAGCCATCAAGACCCTCAAATCCGGCGCCCTGGAAGTCCGCAGCCTGCAGGAATACCACGCCACGTTATAAACCTCCCCGGGGATTCATGTTGACCTGCCCCCCGATACACGTTCAGCCGCCGGCCCGCCCCCCTCCTGGGGCCCGCTCGCGTTGGCCTATCGGCCTGGAGACGAACAGAGTAACGTTTCCGGCATGGCCAATAAAAAGCAGGGCCGCCGCGTGACCCTGCTTTTTTCTGTGCCCTGCCAGGTGCATCAGCATAAAAGCCCGGCCTCTTACGAGACCAAGCTTCCGCAATTACATTCGGCGGCCTCCTGTTTCCCCACACCCCGCCCACGTAGTATCATCGGCTTTACCGGGCATAGCGGTAAGTAGTGAGCCTTCCCTATGACTTACCTAGATAACTTTCTGTAAGGCACCTCCACCTTCACCATGGGAAAATGCCGTTCATTCAGGCTCACCAACTGCGCCCCCACCACCTCCGCCGTGGCCGCGATGAGGGCATCGCCCAACCCGGTGCCATGGCTGGGCCCGTAATCCCTCCGGAACAACCCGCCCCGTTGGGCAACCTCAGCGCTCACCGGAACGACCTCAAACGCGCCGATGAATTGCTGCAGTTTCTGGTGCTCCCTCCCGGGGCGCGCCCCGCTGCACAGCTCCGCCACACTCATGGCCGAAATATAGACCGGTTCGGAAAGATTCTCCAGCCAGACCGCCGCCTCCTCCCGGCCCCGCAGGTAGTCCACCAACACATCGGTGTCAATGAGCCAGCCCCTCTGCTTCATGGACGCATATCCCTGACGTCCCTGTCCAGCTCCTCCCGCACGGCCCGGAAGTCGGGGAGGTCGTCCCTCTCCCGCCACAACCCCCGCCCTTCCCGGAGCAAGTCAAGCCTGTCCCGGGAACTGAAGTTGGCGATGAAGGCGTCGATGGCCTGCCTGATGAGCTCGCTCTGGGTCTTCCCCGTCTGCCGGGCGATGAGGCGCAGGGCGTCCCGCTCCTGTTCATTTAAATAAATCTGGGTTCTGACCATGATTATCATTCCTTAGACAATGTATATAAGTAATGTATATCTCTAATAGCGTCCCTGCAATAAAAAACCCCGGCCCGTTTCCAGACCGGGCGGTGACGTAAATTCGATGGTGCCGTATTTTTTCGTATGAAAAGTGAAGTTATTGAAAAAAATGTCGATGAAAATATTAGATATCTTCTGAGGGTGCCCAACTCCCATGTCATCGACGGTCTCCCGAAGTACCGCCGTCCACCTCCGTGCGGCTGCGACTCATCTCTTTGGCTCTCAGGCGGTGGGCAAGGCTGGCTTTTTCGCCCGCTTGAATCTCGACCAGGTCAAACACGCCTACCGGAACAAGGCTTTCCATGTCCATCCCGACCGTGCTCCCCACCGGGGGTCGGCGCTGCCCCAGCCCCGGCCGGATGAATTCATCCGCCTCAAGCACTCTTACGATATCCTGAAAGACTACTTGGAAGCCCGGGAGCGTCCGGTCCCCTTACCGTCCCTGGGAAAAAAACGCATCATCGCGGTGGGAGGGGCCAAGGGCGGCATCGGCAAAAGCCTCTTCTCGGCCAACTTGAGCGTTTTGCTGCAGTCTTTGGGGTTGAAGACCACCCTGGTCGATCTGGACCTGGGCGGCGCCAATCTTCACCTCTATTGCGGCGCTATCTCTCTGGACCACAACCTTAATGATGTCCTGCAGGGTGCCGTCCCCACCCTGGAGGACATCATGATCCCCACCAAATTCGGCCCCACCTTGATCGGCGGGGACAGTTCCCTTTTGGGGACCGCCAACCTCTCCTTTAACCTCAAGCGCAAGCTTATCAAGATGGTCAAAGGCTTGGCGGCCGATGTCATCATCCTCGATCTCGGCGGGGATACCTCTTTTAATATCCTCGACTTTTTTTTGGCCGCGGATGTTCCCCTGGTGCTCACCACCGCCGATCCGGCTTCGTATTTACAGGCCTATAACTTCATCAAAGTGGCCCTCTACCGGCGCCTCAATCGCCTCTTCGACGATTCCGGGGGATCTGCCATCCCCAAAAATCACGAGCTGCGGAAGTTGATTTTTCAGGCCACCCTGGGCAGCAGTGACCAGCAAATGGCCAACACCCAGGAACTCCTGGCCCGGGTGCGCCGGTTGTTCCCCGACTATGTCCCCTTCCTCAACCGCCAGATCAATGCCTTCCAGCCGTATCTCGTCATCAACATGTCCACCGATGACATCCTGGATGCCCAGGTGGTCAGCCGCATTCAGCAGGTGGCCGACCGGATGCTGCGGGTCAACGTGCGCTACGTGGGGGCCATCCCCTACTCGGAGGATATCCGGGACAGCGCCAGAACCCTGGTCCCGGTGGTCTCCCGGCACCCCCGGGGGCCGCTGGCCACCACCTTACACCAAATCGCCCGGAAGATCCTGTAACCTCCCTGACCCCAGAAGCAGAAAAAAAAACCGGTCTGTTTCCAGACCGGGCTTGGGCAATCAAATTCGGCGGCATCCTACTTTCCCACGCCGCGCCCACGTAGTATCATCGGCGCTGCCGGGCAAAACACGCCGATTGCGGTTTAGGAGCGGTCAGCCTCACTTATAAATATCCCCCCGCGGGCCCAGGTCATAAGCGATCATAACCCTTTGGTTCTCTTCCATCCTTATGAGAATGCGCCAGCTTCCCACCCTGAGCCGCCAATCTATCCTGGCCCGCAAGGGTCGGAAGTCCATGGAAAACGGATCTTTCTGCAACCTGCTTAACGCAATCAAAACGGCCTCTCGCTCCGGTCGCGGTAACTTAACGAGCTTTTTATAAAAACTGCTGTGGATTTCAAGACGCCAAACAGCCTCAGTCTTCTCGGTCATGTAACTGCTCTTTTATGACCTGAGCTAAGGGTTTGGTTTTGCCGCCAAGATAATCCTCCCAGGCTACGTCAGAAGCCGCTGCCTCCGCTTGGGTAATTTTGTCAAGCTTCTCTTGGAGTGCCTGCCATTCCTCCAAGGGCACGACTACCGCCACTTTTTTGCCCCCGGCATCAGTGATGTATTGAATCGGCATATTCGCCTCCATCAGCCTTTATAAACCAAATAATAAAAAAGCCCGCCTCTGTCAAGAGGCGGGCTTACGCAATTAAATTCGGCGGCGTCCTACTTTCCCGCGCCGCGCCCTTGAGAGCCATATCGACTTGGCCGAATTAAGGAATGATCCTATCCAATGCTTCGGTACAATGACCAATCCGTGTTCCTGAGCAATTTTCCCTATATCCCCAACATACCGGACAAACATTTCCATGCCCCGGAAAAACGATCGCAGGTGTGATGGTATCCCGAGCGTAGCTTACTTTGGCTATTATTGTTCCTCCGGTCGTCGATTGAAAAACAATTTGCCCCTGATTTGCAATAAAATCATGTGCCTCATGAAAATAATGATTTGTCTGAAATCGATTTCCCTGGCCTCCATCGGGATGAGGCATCGTTACTCCTCCTTAGCTCACATGGCTCAACTGCGGAAAACTACCCTATCTATGCGTATTTTATTGTCCGCCTTCCAAAGTCCAAAGTGGTTCCGGAATTTCAATGGTGGTCATCTGGGCCTCAGCTTCAAAAGGAACCGCGGTGCTCAGCATATCTTCAGCCCCGATTTTCAAGGACCCCAGCAATTCTTCTCGCGATTTCTCTTGGGCATTAACACCAGGCAGATCGATCAGCCAGCCAATCCACCAATCACCGCTCTTCTTAATCATGGCCCTGAATTTCATTGTTTCACCCATGGAATATCAAGGTCTTTGCAAATCTTTCTGGCCAGTTCGTCCACTATTTCGATATGCCGAGGAACCAATGTCTTCAGGTTTCCCCTTTGATATATGGAATGGCGGCCGCCTTCTCTGAGCAGGAAAGCCCCATGCTGGGCCAAATGCCTGATCAAGGTTTTTCTCTTCATCTATCACAAATGTAATAAAAAAAGCCCGCCTCTGTCAAGAGGCGGGCTTGGGCAATTAAATTCGGCGGCGTCCTACTTTCCCACGCAGCTGCCCACGTAGTATCATCGGCGCTGCCGGGCTTAACTTCCGAGTTCGGGATGGGATCGGGTGTTTCCCCGGCGCTATAGCCACCGAAAACCTCTAAATAGTCTTGAAAAGTGAAAGATGGAGAGATGTTACGGGATATTCCCTATGACAAAGGAATAAATATGGTCAAGCCGCACGGCCTATTAGTACCGGTAAGCTCCACACATTACTGCGCTTCCACCTCCGGCCTATCAACCTCGTGTTCTCCGAGGGGCCTTTAGGGACCGAAGTCCGGGAGATCTTATCTTGGGGTCGGCTTCCCGCTTAGATGCTTTCAGCGGTTATCCGAACCGGACATAGCTACCCGGCGCTGCGCCTGGCGGCACAACCGGAACACCAGTGGTCCGTCCATCCTGGTCCTCTCGTACTAAGGACAGCTCCCCTCAAATCTCCAACGCCCGCGACAGATAGGGACCAAACTGTCTCACGACGTTTTAAACCCAGCTCACGTACCGCTTTAATCGGCGAACAGCCGAACCCTTGGGACCTGCTTCAGCCCCAGGATGCGATGAGCCGACATCGAGGTGCCAAACCTCCCCGTCGATATGAACTCTTGGGGGAGATCAGCCTGTTATCCCCGGCGTACCTTTTATCCGATGAGCGATGGCCCTTCCA
>CAYRYV010000033.1:0-38194 GCA_964428565.1 uncultured Desulfobacterales bacterium
TTTTATAGTAACAGTAAGTAATGATTTGCCGTTACTTGGTGCGAAAGTTGAGTTAATGAGTCGACTGGCCCACGAGCAAAATCCCTCTCTATCCCCTTTCCCTGACGCCCGATTGATTTGAAGAGGCTGGTAGCCTGCCAGGTTTATGCTGCGCTCCCGGCGGGGGGGCGGGGTTAGGCGTCGCCGTTTCAGGGGGAGGGGCACCGCAAGGTGTGGGCCCGGCTCCGGATGCGGGACGGGGTCAAAGTAGGCCGCCGCCGGGTCCTGCGGCTCATGCGGGAGAACTACCTGCTCTCCCCCCATCGAGGCCGGCGAGGCCATCCCAACCCCCACCAAGGAGAGATCGTCACCCCGGCGCCCAATCTCATGTGGGGCACCGACGGCGCCAAGGTCTTCACCGTGGAGGACGGCTGGGGTTGGCTCTTTGTGGCCGTGGAGCACTGGAACGCCGAGTGCATGGGGTGGCACGTTTGCAAACAGGGAACCCGGTTTGCGGCCCTGGAGCCCATTTCTCAAGGCTTGATGACCACTGTCGGCTCGGTGGCGGCGGACGCCGGCCGGGGTCTGGCCCTGCGGATGGATCACGGCACCCAATACCTGTCCGACCATTTTCAAAACCAGCTGAAACACTGGGGGATCAGCCCCAGCTTCGCCTTTATCGAGCAACCTCAGACCAATGGCGTGGCCGAACGCTTCATCCGGACCCCAAGGAGCAGGTCATTTACGGCCGGGTGTTTCAGAATCTCCAGGAGGTGCGGGACGCGGTCAGGCGCTTCGTAGACACTTACAACCAGGAGTGGCTGCTGGAAAAGAACGGCTACCAAAGCCCCCGGCAGGCCAGGGCGCAATGGCTCGCCCAAGCCTCACTCGCCAGGGCGGCTTAAGAAAAACTTGTGTCCAGAAAACCGGGTGCGGTACAAGGATTGAATTTCCGCAAGCGGCCCATAATTCAACTGGACAAGATAATTTGAAAAAAATATAATTTAAATATCCAATTGGCGAATTATATTCTCCTTCCCTGCAAAATCTTTACAGGTCTTGTGCGTAGGTAAGAGTGGGCCTGGCAAAGACAGGCAACAGGTATTCCTATCCATGGAAAAGCACCACAATTGCCTGATTACCAAGGCGATTATCGAATATTTTCAAGTCCATGCACCTGATAATGTCCCTGCCCTGCTCGAAGGCCTAGGGCCGGAAATTAACGGCCTGCCAGCACCTTTGGATTTCCTCGTCGAAACGAATAATTGGGTCTCCAGTTCGGTGGTCATCCGAATGTTCGAAACCGCCCGCCGGCTGAGCGGCGACGAACAGACCGCTTTCAAAATTGGCTTTGAAGCGGTAACTCGTAAAAAATTAGGGTATATTCACCGGATATTTCTTCATATTTTTGGAAGTCCCCGGCGAGCCTTGCGAAAGGCCCAAGTCCTTAATAACAAGTTTGGGCGCACCAAGGTGGTAGAGATTCCTTATCTCAAAGGGAATCAGGCCACCATTCGTTTTCACTGGCTCAGTCATATTCCTTCCTCCAAAGATTGCTGCCTCTTCAATCAGGGAGTCTTTAGCGCCATCCCGACGATCTGGAATTTGCCCCCGGGGCAGATGAAGGAAACGCGTTGTTATTTCGAAGGCGCCGACTGCTGCGAGTTCGAGGGCTCCTGGCAGGAACAGGCGCAGCTGAAAAGACGGCTGGTAAAGCTTTTTATGCCCTGGAGATTGCTCCGGGAGACGGTGGAAGAAGTCGAACGGGACAAGGAGTTATTGAAACAGAAATTCGACGAAGTGCACTATCTCAATCTGCAATTGCGGGAGAGGATCGATCAGTTGTTGGCCCTCCCCGAAACGTGCGTGGCAGCCTTGGCGGCGGTTGACTTGCAGGGCCTGCTGCAAGTGACCCTGCGTATCCTGGTCAATTTTGCCAAGATGGACCGGGCGGGTATTTTCATCCTGGATGAGGACTCCCAGGTGTTGGAGTTGCACTCCGGCGTGGGAATCGACCCGGCCCTGGAAGAGAAGGTAAGAGGCTACAAGATCCCCATTGCCAAAGTGGATAATATTGTGGCTCGGGTGGCGATCCAAGGAGCGCCGGTGGTGGTTCCGGATGTAATCCACAGCCGTTTGAACAAGGAAAACCCGCTGATTCAATTATTTCAACCCCAATCATTTATTTTGGCGCCCATTAGCGTGCGAGGCAAGGTGATCGGAGTCATTCTGGCGGATCGAGTGCGGAAGGATTCCACCATTACCGAGGTTGATAAAGAATTCGTGATGAATTTCGCCAATCAGATCGCTATCGCCTTAGACAACGCCATTTTACATAAAAAACTGGAGATATCGGAGCGGCGATATCGGGAACTGGTGGAAAATGCATTCGAAGGTATCTGGATGCTGGACGAGCAGGGCATCATCAAGTTTGTCAACCGTCGCATGCGGGCAATCACCGGACAGGAGGACTTGGAAGGGCAAAAGGCGGATATTTTCTTCGACGGCGATAGTAGAAAAACCTTGAGCGGCATGATTGCCGAAAATCGCAAAGGACGGGCGGTGCAGCAGGAATTGGAGATAATCTCCCGGGACCGGGGACCGATACCGGTCATCGTCAGTTCGGTGCCCTTCTTGGAAAACGAGCATTTCATGGGTGCCTTTGCCATGTTTAATGACATCAGCGATATTAAAAAGATGGAAAAACGCTTGCTGCATCAGCAAAAAATGGAAGCCCTCGGGGCCATGGCGGAGGGTATTGGTCACAACTTCAATGACCTGTTGGCCAATATCATGATTCTAACAGGGTTGGCGATGGACACCAGGGGCCCGACCGATCCCAACTATGAGGAATTGAAACAGATAGAACAGGAACTGGGCAAAGGGGCGGAATTGACTCGTCGGCTTTTATCATTTGGCCGTGGGCATATGTTCTCCCCACGTCCCTTGGATATCAACGTACTCATCGATAAGACGATGAATCTGTTGGCTATTTCCCATCAAGACCTGACGTTCCATAAAAGCTTAGCTCCGGAACTGCCTCCCGTGGAAGCTGACCAGGAACAATTGGAACAGGTGTTGACGAACCTGGTGATCCATGCCCGGGATAACCGGGTAGCGGAGGGTGAAGTGGCCGTGACCACAGAAGAAGTAATGCTGCACGAGGAGTTCTGCCGGCCGTATGGCAGGACTCCGGGTCGTTACATCTACATTTCCCTGACATATCCGGCAACACCCGACGCCACCTCCCCCAGCGTGATCTTCGAACCTTTCTTGGCCGACGGAATTTCGGCAGCCCTGGAGCGGGAGGGTGGCATGGGTTTAACCTCTGTATATGCCATCATTAAAAACCACAGAGGCATTGTGGAGGTGGATCGTGACCCGGCGGGGATCACAATTTTTCATATATATCTCCCGGTCAGCGGGAGGCGGCTGGAGGCCTCCGAAAGCAAACTCTATCGTTTTATTCGAGGTTCAGGGACATTGCTCCTGGTAGATGATGATGAGACGGTGCGCCATATGGGGGCTAAGATCCTGGAGCGCCTGGGTTACCGGGTCATTCGGGCGGAAGATGGCAAACAGGCGATTTCCATCTACCAGGCCCAGAAGGACAAGATCGACCTAGTGCTGTTGGACATGGTGTTACCGGGGATGAGTGGGCGCGAGACGTATAGGCGGCTCAAGAAAATCGATCAGGGGGTCCGGGTGCTGCTCTACAGCGGCCACGCCATGGACGAGGATGTGCATCTGGTGCTGGAGGAAGGGGCCTTGGGCTTTATTCAAAAACCCTACCGGATGGCGGCGCTGAGCGAGAAGATCGCTGAGGTGCTCCAAGGCAAAAGGCCGGAAATGGAGCGACCATTGAAATCGAACGGAAAGCTGGCCAAGGTGATCTGAGGCGGAGGAAGCGTTTGCTGTTGCCGGGCAGTCACGACCCGGTGCAGGAGTGTTCGCCGAGTGAGAGCCGGTTGCCGAGGATTCATGCCGCAGCCGTAACGATATGATCATAAAGCCTTATCTATGGGAATTACAAGCACCAAACAAGAGCATTCGACGAGCTCTCCCGCCGCCACATCCCCATCAGCTCTCCCGGCAGTGCAACCTGGCCATCATATTCTTTCCTCAAGGGCTTCAGAGAAGTTCAAAGAGCGGGGTGATTTCTGCCCCCTCGTTTGCTTGCCACCCCGCCTGTCGGGAAGCGGGACAATCACCAGACAACCCGGCACCCCGGAGAAAGCCCGGGAAGCTCCGGCGGCGCAGGGAAGCTGCGGGCAGCAATGATGAGCCGTAGCTTTATTGGGTGCCGAGGCGGGCGATCTTTTCCTGGATGAAAGAGGTCAAAGGAGAATTGGGGTGCTGCGTCAGGAGCTGTCGATAGATGGACAGGGCCTTGGGCTTTTCCCCGGCCAACTCATAGAGCATGGCCTGACGGCGCAGAAAATCTGATCGGAGTGGCAACTGCGGATCCTGCACCAGGGGTGCCAGGGCCTCGGCAGCCGCCAGATACTGTTTCTGGGCCTCGTAACAATAGCTGAGATTCTCCGCCAGCATGACGTCCAGGCCAGGATCGCGGCCCTTCAGCGCTTGATAACGGGTGGCGGCGGCGTCGTATTTCTGTTCCTGGAAGAGAAGGTGGGCCAGGTAAATTTCGGCTACCAGGGCTGAGCCAGAGTTGGGGTATTCCCGGGCGATTCTTTCCAGGGCGGGAACGCTGGCAGGCTCGAGGCGGAAGGGGTCGAGTTGCAGTCGGTTCAATTGCTCCGCGGCGGCTTCCAGGTTTTGAGAGCGTTTTTGTTGGTAAACCCCCCATCCTGCCACCGCCAAACATAGGAACAACAAGACGGCAAGCCCCACCTTGTAATGCTTGGTGGCCCAGGTAAGCAGACGGCTGGAGACAGAGATGAATTCATCGGGTTGTTTTAGCTTCTTAGATGATAGTTTTCCTGCCATACGCCCCCCGCGCCTTATTTGAAAGAATGTAAACCCGCGGAGGGTGCAGTGTCAACCATTTATAACCCGTAATGATTATGGGCAGGGGAAAGAGGGGACCGACAGCAGGGGGGGAACGGCCCTTAAACCACAAAGCTCTTGTCTTTTGCGGGAAAATGTAATACTCTGTTAACAAAACAAAATCACACGGACAAGACTCTCTGACGGCACCGTTGAGGTCACGTCGGAGTGTATGAATAAACCACATAGGGAATGGAATTCACCGGTTATGGCCATTTGCCCGCAATGCCACACCCTGCACGGCGACCGTCACCAATTTTGTCAACGGTGCGGCAACCCTTTGGCGCCGGAGGAAAATGCCCCTCAGAACTCGTGTTCCAACTGTCAGGAGCCGGTCTTTCCGGGGCAGAACTTTTGTACGGAATGCGGACAGCGGGTCCGCGTGCCCGTCCCGACGCGCAGTTCCCGAAAGTCCTCCGGAAAGGGGGTGTTTTACCCGCCGCCACCGGAGAGGGGGACAGGGCCGGCGCCGCGTCGACGTTCCCGGGCCTGGATCGGAATTTTGACTACAGCCGTGGTAGTTATAGGGTTGACCTATGTCTGGCTTAGGGAACCGACCCGGAAACCGACTACCCCTCCCATCGAGAAAGCGCCTTCATATACGCCGGTGCCCCGCACTGACAGCCTCCAACGGGAGGTGGAACGGGTGGCGGAAAAGATTCGGGCCGCTCATATGAACAAGGACATGAATCAGTTCCTGGGTTGCTATTCCTCCTCCTACCCGGATTTGGGCCAGTTGGAGAGGGCCACCTACGCGAACTGGAAGATGTACGATTTTAAAAATGTCTCCTACAATATCAGCAACGTGCACCTTATCGGTCCGAATCTGGCTAGTGCAGAGGTGATCTGGAACTTTCAACTCTTCAACAACCAAACCAAGGCCTATGAGCTGCATCGAGCCGCTTTTCAGGTAATTCTGGAAGGTTCCGGTGGCGCCTGGAAGATCCGGGAAAGCAAGGAAATAGGTTATTCGTGATGAGACGCAAACCGGAAAATGGCGACGACGGCGTGCGCCACAGATTGATCCCCATATTGTTGACCATAGTTTTCCTGGCCGGGTTGAGCGGCTGTATGACCCGCTATGTGTGGGAGCCTCCCGAACCGAAACCGGCACCGCCCCCCCCGCCGGCGGTGCAGGCGCAACCACCGGCTCCCCTGATGTATGTGGCCGCTTCGAAACTGAATCTGCGGGCCTGCCCGGGAATGGATTGCCCCAAAGTCGGGTCCTTGGACCGAAACAACGAAGTAGAAAAGCTGGGGGAATTCGAGGACTGGTTCCAGGTGCGTTCCAAGAAGGACGGCACCGTGGGTTGGGTTAATGCCCGTTACCTGGCCAGCGCGCCGGTGACGGCCCCCAAACCGGAAGAGGCGGCCCCGCCGCCCCTGGCGAGTCCGGAACCGGAGGCGCCCAAGCCCCCGGCGGCCCGGGCCCCGGAGAAGCCGGCGGCCCCTCCCCCGGTGAAGAAGGCCGAGGAGAAAAAGGAGACACCGAAGCCCCGGAGACCGGGCACTGCGGAAGCCGCGGAAAGTCAGACTCCGGCAGCTCCGATAGCTCCCGCCCGTAGTCCGGCGCCGCCTCCCAGTGAACCGGTGACGCCGTTGGCGGAACCTGCCCCCAGCCGGGCACCGGAACCAACGCCGGCGCCGGCGCCCCCTCCTGCCCCGGAGGAGCAGCAACCCAAACGCATCCGGATTATGTAGGGGAAAGAAGGGGAAGTTAGGAGAAGTCGTGGATATCGCTCAGAACGGGGCGCCATCAGGCGCCCCGTTGCTTTAAGACAGCCAGTGTACGACGTTGGCGCCCCAAGTGGTGCCGGCACCGAAGCCAATCATTACCACCCGGTCGCCGGTTTTGATCTGCCCTTCGTGGAGGGCCTCGTGGAGGGCGATGGGCACTGAGGCGGCCGATGTGTTGCCATAGCGGTCGATGTTGACATAGACCTTATCCATGGGTACCCGGGCAAAGCGCGCCCCGGCCTCCAAAATGCGGTAGTTTCCCTGATGGATGATGAGATAATCGATGTCATCCCGGGTCATCTGGGCGACTTCCAGGATGCGGCGGATACTTTCCTTGACAGCATTGACGGCGAATTTGAAAACTTCGGGACCATCCATGATAAGGAAATGATTGGGTTGTGGGGAGTGAGGTAAAAAGGGGCTGATCAGATGGTTGTGATCGGTCTTCAGGTAGAGTTTGGAAAAATATTCAGAGGCGATGAAGGAGGCCAACAGGCGACTTCTGTCCGTGGGCCCGATGACCAGGGCCCCGGCGCCATCTCCGAAGAGTATGCAGGTGCTCCGATCCGTCCAGTCGACAATGCGGGAATTGGTGTCACTGCCGATGACCAAGGCATAACCGCCGGTGGGTTTGATGAGGTTTTCGGCAACATGGAGGGCAAAGTTGAAACCTGAACACCCGGCCTGGATATCGAAGGCGGCAATCCGGCTGTCGAGCCCCAGTAGCTGTTGGACGCGGATAGCGGTGGCCGGGAAGAGGTAATTGGGAGAATTGGTGCCAACGATGATATACTGGAGATCGGCGGGGGCAATGCCGCTGGCCTTCAGGGCTTGCTGGGCGGCGGCGGCGCCCATGGTGGCGACGTCTTCGTCCGGGCCGGCGATGCGCCGTTCCCGGATGCCGGTGCGTTCCAGAATCCAGGTGTCGCTGGTATCGACGATTTTCTGCAAATCGACATTGGAAAGCACATTCTCCGGCAGGTAGATTCCCGTTCCCAGAACCCCGATTGGACGGCTGTCGTGCGCTCCTCCCATCTTCCACCCTTATACTCAGTGATGGCGACACTATATCGGGAGTGTCCGTAAAGTGCAAGCACTTATTATATTGGGGTTGGGAACCGATATATATATGAGTCTGGCATGGTTACCACGATCAAGGAAGGTGCCGGGCAGGGAAGTTTTTATTGACAAGGATACATGATATGTTTTCAAAACGCATTCCATCTCAAGATGATATAACAAGGAATACCATCAACATGCCAACTGCTCTCGCCTCGTCCGGGAAGATAAACCAAGGACGACCATGATTCTTGCCTTTTTCGGTCAAAACCGAGATTACGTGATTTTTTGTTACGGGCTCGCTCTTATCCTGTTGGCGGTGGTCTGCCAACTCTTGCGACGCTCCGGCCGCACCCCCTTGCCCTGGGGCCTGTTGGGGGCCTTTGCCGTGCTTCGGGGCCTGGGGGAATGGGCCAGTCTGCTCACCTTCATTATTGGCGATAGTTTCTGGCCGGGTGACATCCGGTTGGGGTTGTTGGCGGTCTCGTATGTCTTTCTGGGGGAATTCGCCCGACTGAGTTGGGTGGCCCGCCAGGGCTGGGGGCCGGGGCGAGGGGTCCTGCTCGTGGGGCTGGCGTTGGCGGGCGTGGGCCTGGCGGGGGGCGGCAGGATTGGCCTGGAGACATCCCTGACGTGGATTCTCGGCCTTCCCAGCACCATGGGAGCCGCCTGGATTATCTGGAAAACGGCGGCTACAGGTCCAGGGGCCTTCTGGGGCAAGGGAGCCGGCTACGGTCTGGGGGGCTACGGTCTGGCGGCGGCCCTGGGGGTGGTAGTCCCCTGGCTGCCGGCCGAGGCACGTCCGGAGATACTCGGGCTGCTTTTCCAGACCGGGCAGGCCGGGCTGATCATGTATACCCTGGGGTCTTTGTGGCTGTATATCCGCCAGTTCTGTCCGGAGAACATGGACCTCTACCCCCTGATCGTCAGGCGACGGCTCACCTGGGCCATGGCCGCCACCCTGTTTTTCATGCTGGCCGCCGGTTGGTTCATCACCCAATGGCTCGGCCAGCAGGCGGCCCGGGAAGAGCGCACCCTGGCGGAGCATTACTTAAGACAGTTCCATCAGCTGATATCGGCGGAGATGGAAATGACCCGGAGCATCGCCGAGGCCCTGGCCGGATCGGCGCGGGTGCCGCTGGTGTTTCTCGAAGGCAACCAGCAATCCATAGCGCGGGCCAATCTGGTGCTGGACCGTTTCAGCCGGGCGTTCTCCCAGGCAGTCTGTTACCTGATGAATATGGAGGGCGTCACCCTGGCGTCCTCCAACCGACAGGAACCTGACAGCTTTGTGGGCAAGTCCTATGTCTTCCGACCCTATTTCCAGGAGGCCAGGGCCGGCAAATTCGGCCGCTACCTGGCCCTGGGGGCGACGTCGGGCGAACGGGGGGTGTATGCCAGTTCGCCGGTGCGGGATGCCGGGGGGACGATCGTGGGGGTGGCCGTTATCAAGAGGTCCATCGGCGGCATCGAATCGATGTTGTATAGAGACGCCATGGCCTTTTTGATCGATCCCCAGGGGATTATCTTTCTGAGCAGCCGCTCCGAGATGGTGCTGAAGGGTCTGTGGCCGTTGTCGGCGGAGGCCCGGAAGGAGTTGACCAACAGCCGGCAGTTCGGCGCCGGACCCTTTCCCCCGGTTTTGGACCGGGAACTGGGAGAAGCGGGACAGATCAGGTTTAGGGGCAAGGAGTGGTTTATCCTGCGTCAACCCGTCGCCCTGGAGGGGTGGTCGGTGGTGGTTCTGGGTTCCTTTCACAATGTGGTCGTCCACCGGGTGATCGGCATGGGAGCGGCGCTCTTTTTGTGTCTGACCTCCCTGGGGTTATTCATGGTCTGGGACACCACCCTGGAAGCCGCCGGGCGGCTGGGAGCCGCAGAGAGAGTATATCGCACGGTGGTGGAGGGGGCGCCCGATTGCATCTGCCTGTTTGACGCTCAGCGACAGTTGCTGGCCATCAACGCCAAAGGACTGACGTACTGGGGACAGCCGGAAGAGGACCTGGTGGGACGGGACTTCGCCGGCATCTGGCCGCCACCGGTTCAGGAGCAGGTGGTCCAGGCGATGGGGCGGGCCTCACAGGGGCAGGCGGCGGTCTTTGAAGCGCAATATTGCCGTCCGGACGGGCACCAGATGATCTGTCAGGTCATCCTGAATCCCATCATGGAAGCCGATCAGAGCGTGCGCCGCATCGTAGGGATCGCCACCGATATCACCGAGAGAAAGCGGGCGGAGGCCGACCTGCAATACCGCCTGGCGTTCGAGGCCCTGATCACCAAGGTATCGACGGATTTCATCAACTTACGGTCGGCGGACATCGCCGCCGGCATTCATCGGGCCTTGGCCAGCATCGGAGAATTTGTCGGGGTGGACCGGGCGTACGTCTTTCAGATGCACGACGAAGGCCGGCTGGCGAGCAATACCTTTGAATGGTGCGCCCCGGGCATCGCGCCCCAGCAGGATAGCCTGCAAAGGCGGGCGCTGGACCGGGAGCTACCTTGGTTTGCCGCCAAGATCCGCAACCTGGAGGTCTTTTATGTTCCCCGGGTTAAGGAGTTACCGCCGGAGGCGGCAGCCGAAAAACGGGAGTTTGAACAGCACGATATCCAGTCCCTGATCGTGGTGCCGTTGGTGCATCAGGGGATGCTGGTGGGATTTTTGGGATTTGATGCGGTGCGCCAGGAAAAGTCCTGGACGGAAGAGAACATTATCCTGGTGAAGATGGTGGGCGATATCCTGGTGAACGCCCTGGCGCGGCAGCGGACGGAAGAAGCCCTCTATTTTGACGAGGCCCGTCTGGAGGCGCTGGTGTCTTTGGGGCAGATGCAGGACTCCCCCATCCGCAACATCGCCAATTTCGCCATGGAGGAGGGAGTTAGGCTGACCCGCAGCAAGATCGGCTACCTGGCCCTCCTGAACCCGGAAGAGACCGTGCTCACCATGTACGCCTGGTCCGCGGCGGCGATGAAGGAGTGCCGGGTGCCGCACAAGGCCATCACCTACCAGGTGGACGAAACCGGGCTCTGGGGGGAGGCGGTGCGCCAGCGGCGGCCCATCATCACCAATGACTATGAGGCTCCCAGCCCGTATAAGAAGGGTTATCCCGAAGGCCATGTGGCAATCCGGCGTCATTTGAACGTGCCGATCTTTGAAGGCAGCCACATCGTGGCCGTGGTGGGGGTGGGCAACAAAGAAGAGCCCTACGACGAGGCTGATGTGCGGCAGTTGACGCTGCTCATGGACGGCATGTGGAAGCTGGTGCAACGCCGGCAGGCGGAGGAGAACCTGGCGGCGGAGAAAGAGAGACTGGCGGTGACCCTGAGTTCCATCGGCGACGCGGTGATCGCCACGGACATGGAAGGGCGCATCAAGCTGATGAACCACGTGGCGGCGGACCTGACGGGGTGGAGTCAGGCGGAGGCCCTGGACCGTCCGGTGGAAGAGGTCTTTCATATCATTCGGGAAGAGACCCGGGAGGTCTGCGACAGCCCGGTGGCCCATATCATCAAGACCGGGGAGCCCAAAAGCCTGGCCAACAACACCGTGCTGGTGGCCAGGGATGGCCGGGAACGGCTGATCGCCGACAGCGGCGCGCCCATTATCGACGCCCGCCAACGGGTCATCGGAGTCGTGTTGGTCTTCCGGGATGTGACCTTCAAAAAGAAGACGGAAGAAGAGTTGTTGAAGATGGAGAAGCTCCGCTCCCTGGGTATCCTGGCGGGGGGGATCGCTCATGATTTCAATAACATTCTGACCGGCATCCTGGGCAATATTTCCCTGGCCATGATGTATGCCGACCAGGACCGCAAGGAACTGAAACCCCGTCTGCAGGAGGCCGAAAAGGCGTCATTCCGGGCCCGGGATCTGGTGCAGCAACTGCTCACCTTTGCCAAGGGGGGCGCCCCGGTGAAGAAGCTGGCCGCCATGCCGGAGATCGTGGAGGAATCGGCGGAGTTCGCCCTCCGGGGGTCGCAGGTGCGTTGCGAGTTCGAGCTGCCGGAGGATCTCTGGCCGGTGGAGGTGGATGAAGGGCAGATCAGCCAGGTGGTGCAGAACCTGGTGATCAATGCCAGCCAGGCCATGCCCGGGGGCGGGGTCATCACCATCGAGGCCCGCAACCGCCTGCTGACCGCGGCCGCCGGCGTTCCCCTGCCGGAGGGCCCGTACGTGGAGCTCAGCATTATGGATCAAGGCATCGGCATCCCCCCCGAACACCTGCCCCGCATCTTCGACCCCTACTTCTCCACCAAGCAGCAAGGCAGCGGCCTGGGACTGGCCACCGTCTATTCCATCATGCAGAAGCATGAAGGCCATATCGCCGTCACCTCCCAACTGGGGAGGGGGACCACCTTCACTATTCTGCTGCCGGCCACGCCCCGGGAACTGCTGGGGGCGCATGACACGCCGCCGGAGATCATGCGGGGCACGGGCCGGGTGCTGGTGATGGATGACGAGGACCTGGTGCGGGACGTGGCCGCCCGGATCCTGACCTATCTGGGCTATGAAGTCACCGTGGCCGTCGAGGGCGCGGAGGCGGTGGAGCTTTACCGCACGGCCCGGGCTACGGGCCGGCCCTTTGACGCGGTCATTCTGGACCTGACCGTCCCCGGGGGGATGGGAGGACGGGAGACCATCCGGAAGCTCCAGGAACTGGACCCCGGAGTTAAGGCCCTGGTGTCCAGCGGCTATGCGGAAGACGCCACCATGACCCATTACCTGGACTACGGCTTTGCCGGAGTGGTGCAGAAGCCGTATAAAGCAGCGGATATCAGCCTGGCGCTGTACAACCTGCTGGCCCCGGAGAAGGCGGAGCAGGCCGCGGTCCTGGCCACCGCGAACTGACCGGGAAGGACGCCCCGTGCGCGCAAACCGGCTGCTCGGCAGGAAAGGGCTGGCCCTGCTGGCCCTGGCGGGCCTCCTGGCGCTGGGGGCGGCGGCGGACGCCTTGGCGGCGGCGGAAGTCCCCGGGGCCAACCCCGTCCGGGACGTGAGGGTCGGGCAGGTGCGCCTGCGGGCGGAGGTGGCGGCCACGGGGGCCGCGATCTACCGGGGCCTCAGCGGCAGGGAGACGCTGCCGCCGGGCACGGGCATGCTCTTCGTCATGCCGCAGCGGGAGGTCCAACACTTCTGCATGCGGGGGATGCGGCTGGGACTGGACTTCATCTGGATCGACGAGGGCCGGGTCATCGGCATCACCCCGGAGATCACGCCCACCGACCGGCGCACCCTGTCATCCCCGGGACCGGCCACCCACGTGCTGGAAGTGCCCGCGGGGTTCAGCGCCCGCCGGGGGATCAAACCCGGCGACCGGGTCGAATGGGAGCCCTGAGCGGGGCGGCCGGGGAGACCGGGGAGGGGGCCAAGGCCGCGGGAGGAGAGAGACCGGGGGAGGGGGCCAAGGGCCGATGGCCCTTGCCCCCTCCCCCGGACCCCCACCCCCCATCCCGTAGAGGGATGTGGGGTGAGGGCCGTCGCCGGGGCCACGGTACCGGGTTGACCCGGGGCGCGTCGCTGTACCGGGTACCGGGGAAAAAATCGCGGGGAGCCGGTACATCCATTCCAGCCGAAGCCTTCTTGTTTTTATCCCATCGTTATTCTTCCGTATTTAATCTGATCACCTCCTGACAAATACCCGGGGCGGACTGCCGGGGGCCGGTACAGGCCGGAACATGTACCGGTTTGTACCGGGGGTGTACCGGGTACGGGGGCCGTGGGCGCCGGTGTACCGCGGTACCGGTACGGGCCGTCAGCCGGGGGCCGGGAGCGCCGATTCCGGGCGGGCCTGGAAGATCAGTGTAACGGAAAGGGGCGGGCGTTTCCAGAACAGATGAGACAGATGTCACAAAAACAGTTCATGGTTCATAGTTCATGGTTCATGGTTCATGGGCGGGGGGGTCGGGCGGGACGGGGGGGAGGGGACGGGGGGAGGCGGGCGCAGTCCGTTCCAGGGCTAAAACCACAAGACCTGCCAAGCAGAGAAATATGATTGCCGGAGAACATCCGGAGAGGGAAGGCGACAAAATAATGCCAGGCCGGCAGAGAGGGGGCGGCGACAGAGACGATGTAAAAAGTTCTGAACAATTTGTTACGGAAATTGGACACGCCTATCTTTGACCACCGACCAGGCCGACACCATCACCGATAGTTAAGGATCCAGAACAACCGGCGGGAGGCGTTGCGCTTTCCGGCCCTGCACCAGGGCCACCGTGACAACGCGGGGACCACGGGGCGGGTGTCCCGGGTAGCGGTACGAAATAGTTTCCAGTTTCCAGTTTCCGGTTTCCAGTTGAGGAGGCCCGGCAGGAGCCGGGCGGGCAATGGCGTTGCCCAGCGGGAGCGGGGGAGCGGGGAGGAAGAGCAGGAGCCGGGGAGCGAGGGGAAAGAGCGGGGGTTGGGGAACGGGGAGAAGGGGCGGCGCTTGCCCGCTCTGCACAAGAACATGGAAGGCGGGAGGCGCTGGCGCTTTCCCGCCCTACACACGGGCAGTGGCGGCAACGCGGGGGGTGTACCGGGGAGCGGTACGGGGGAGCGGGGCGGGGGCGGCAGAGGTGGCCAGGAGGGAAGACTACAGGCGGCCGTCGATGTGTTCCCGGACGAAGTCCTTGATGTACCAGTCGACGATGCCTTCGGAGAACAGGACCATGTCGAGCTGTTTGGTGTAGGTGGTGAGTTTGCCCATGACCCGGATGCGGCGGAGCATTTCCGGGGCGGTGTATTTGGCCAGGCGGGCCTCGATGATATCGCCCCGGCGCTGGTGCTGGAGGTCGAGGCGGTCGATGATGGCCTCGATGAGGCGGGCGCGGCGCTCCCGGCGTTCGGGGGTGGAGCCGCCGCCGTTGAAGTGGAAGGTGAGGTAGTTGTCGTTGATCTGGTCGCTGACGTAGGCCTCGACGTTGGAGAAGTGGTAGCCCAGGTGGATGCTGAAGTTCATGTAGTTGGCGGAGACGAGGGCGTAGCTCTGGTCGCGGTAAGGGTTTTCGCCCTCGGCGATCTGTTCGGCGGTCTTGACGAACTTGGAACTGAGGCCTTCGACGCCGGCGGGTTTGGCCTGGGGCCAGCGCATGGCGGCCAGGCCCTCCCAGAAGGCCTTGAAGGGCAGGCTGGCGATCTGGTCGGGTTTGACCCGGCGGCGCCGCCGGGCCTTGAGGCCGCCGCCCAGATCGAGGATGCTGACCTTGAAGGGCAGATCGGACTCCAGGTCGAAGGCGTCGCCTTCGTGGTGCAGGCCGCTCTCCCGCAGGCGGAACATCTCCCGCATGGAGTATTCGTGGGCAAAGCGGACGATATCGTGGATGGTCCGGCAGCGGGCGGGGGAAAAGGTCTCGGGGTCGGCGGGGTTGACCAGGTTCAGGGGGACGATTTTTTTCACCACGGCCTTGAGGGTTTGAAAGACGGGGGTGTCGGCGAGGTCGTCGGCTTGGGCGGCGGCCGCCTCCAGGAGTTCGGGGACCAGGCCGGCGTAGACGTTGCCGTAGTCGGCGTCCACGGTGACGACCTGGCCGGGGGCCAGTAGTTGGGTGGCGTTGCCGGTGTTGATGATGGTGGGGATCCGGAATTCCCGGGCCAACAGGGCCATGTGGCCGGTGGGGCTGCCGGCGTCGGTGATGATGGCGGAGGCCAGGTGCATGACGGTGACGTATTTGGGGGAGGTGTGTTTCGCCACCAGGACGCCGCCGTCGGGGAAGTCGCGCAGGTCGTCGTCCCGGCGGACGATGACCACCGGCCCGGCGCCGGAGCCGCGGCAGGCCACCGTGCCTTTGTCCAGGAGCAGGGGGTGGTCCTTCACCACCCGGGGGCGGGGGGCGGCGGCGGGGACGGGGGGCAGGCGCAACAGGCGGGATTGCAGCAGCCAGAGGCGGCCGTCCCGGTCCAGGGCCCACTCCACGTCCTGGGGGCGCTGGAAATGGGCTTCCAACCGCCGGGCCCAGGAGATAAGGGTGGCCAGGTGCTCCGGGGTAAGGCAGGGGGCGGCGGCCTGGTCGGGGGGCACGTCGGCTTCCCGGACGGAGCCTTCGGGGCGGCAGACCAGCATGACGGGCTTTACCGGGATGTGGCTTTCCAGGAGGGCGCCGGGGGGGTCGTAGGCCACCACGTAGGAGTCGGGCTCGACCCGGCCGGCGACGGCGTACTTGCCCAGGCCCCAGACGGCGTTGACGAAGGCGGCGTTCTGCCGGGGGGCTTCGGGGTGGCGGGTGAAGAGGACGCCGGAGGCCCGGGCGCAGATGAGGGGCATGACGGCCACGCCCATGGCCATTTCCTCCTCCCGGAAGCCCTTGTTCTTGTAATAGTAGAGGGCCCGGGCGGTGAACAGGGAGGCGACGATGTCCTTGTAACGGCTGACCATTTCCTGGGGGGGGACATTGAGATAGGTGGCGTACTGGCCGGCGAAGGTGAAGGCCAAGTCCTCGCCCACAGCGCTGGAGCGGATGGCCAGGAAGGGCGGGGAGCTTTCCCCGGCGGCGAGTTGGTCGTAGGCGGCGGTGATGGCGGCGTTCAGTTCCGGGGGGACCTGGGCGGCGTGGATCATCTCCTTGAGGGCCTCGCTGACCCGGCCCAGGCTGTCGAGGTCGTCCATGCGCCAGCGGCCCAACATTTCGGTGATGCGGGCGGTGAGGTGGTTATGGTCCAGGAAGGCCTTGTAGGCGTAGCTGGAGATGGCGAAACCGGGGGGCACGGGCAGTCCCAGCTTGTTGCGCACCTCCGCCAGGTTGGCATTCTTGCCGCCGACGCTGTCGGCCCGGGTGGCGTCGAGGTCGTCGAAAAAGATGACCAGGGGGGCGACGGGGATTTCCCGGCGGCGGTTGAGGACGTTCTCGACCTCGGCCAGGACGCGGTCCACGGCGTCGAGGAGGTCGCGGTAGCGTCCGCCGCCCAGGCCGTTGAGGGCCTCGGCGAGGCTGCGGGTCTGGACTCCCAGCTGGTGGACGGCGGAGCGGATGTACTGGAGATCGAAGAGATAATCTCCGGAGAGCTTCTCCCCCATGTCGGTCATCAGGGCCAGGACCTGGTTGTTGGCGGAGAGCAACTGCTGGAAGTGGCTATAGCGCTCCTGGAGATCGGCCTGGGCCCGGGAGGAAGGGGCGGAGCTGGTGAGACGTTGCCAGGTGCGTTTCAGGGAAGTCACAGAACTCCTGTTCAGGGCGATTGAGGCGGAAAAACGTGCCCTTAGACTTACAACCATTGATTTTTGTTACATTTTAGAGTATGCGGGGGGCGGTGTCAACACCTCAGTGAAAGGCGGGAAAAAGGCGGCCGTGCGTCTGAGGCCGGCAAGAGGCGGGGCCAGATATGGTTTTTGCGCAAGATCCATGATACGTTAAGTTATTTTCGGAGAACGGACGGCAAAGGACGGATGAAGCTGCCCCTGGTCACGGTGGTGAAAAACAAGAAGATGGTGGCCACCTGGTTGTGCATCGGGCTGGCGATTATCACCGTGAGCTATCTGCTGAGCTATCAGGAAAAGCTGCGCCGGAGCGAAGCCCGGGTGGCCCGGACCCAGGAAACCCTGGCCATGCTGTACGACCTGCAGAACAGGCTGGCGGTGGCGGAGGCGGGGGCCCGGTTGTACGCGGCCACCGGGGAGACCGACTGGCGGGAGGCGTATGAGGAGGCCGCGGCCGGGGTGGAGAGGCTGCTGCCCGAGCTTGTCCGCCGGATCACGGAGGAGCCGGGGCAGGCGCCGCTCCGGCGGCTGGAGGAGGCCGTGGCGCAGCGGCTGGCGCGGCTGCACGCCCTGGCGGCGGGCCGGGGAAGCGGCCGTCCGGAGGCCGAGCCGCACAAGCGAGCCGGGGGGCAGCAGCCCCCGGGGGTGATCCGGGAGGCCCTGGCGGAGCTGGAGCAGCAGGAACGGGAGCTGTTGGCGCAGCGGGGAGCCCGGGCCAAGGCCCGGGCCGGCCGCTGGGTGACGGCCTTTTCCGTGGGCACTTTCTTGAGCTTCATGCTCCTGGCCCTGGTGCTGTATTTTCTGAACCAGGAGATCGGGGAACGGCTGGGGGCCGAGGAGAAGCTGGAGAAATATCAGGAACGGCTGCGGTCCCTGGCCTCGCAGCTGACCCTGGCGGAGGAGCGGGAGCGGCGGCGGATCGCGGTGCACCTGCACGACAATATCGGTCAGAAGCTGGCGCTGTCCAACATCAAGCTGGGGCAACTGACGGAGCTGGCGGCGGCGTGCGACAACGAGGCCCTGGAGACGGGGATCGGGGACGTGCGCCAGTTGCTCAAACAAACAATTCAGGACGCCAAGAGCCTGACCTTCAAGATCAGTTCGCCGATTCTGTACGAACTGGGGCTGGAGGCGGCGGTGGAGTGGCTGGTGGAGGAACTCCAGAGCCAGCAGGGCATTCCGGCGTATTTCGAGGATGACCATCAGCCCAAGCCGCTGGCGGAAGACGTGCGGGTGCTGTTGTTCCAGGCGGTGAACGAACTGCTGGTCAACGTGGTGAAGCATTCCCGGGCGCGGCACGTGCAGGTCAGTCTGTGGCGGGAGGGGGAGCAGGTGAAGGTGGGGGTCTACGACGACGGGCTGGGTTTCAACGCGGCGGAGTCCGGGGCCCGGACAGGCAAAAGGAACGGCGGCTTCGGGCTGTTCAGCATCCGGGAACGGCTGAAACCTTTTGCGGGGACCCTGGAGGTGGAATCCACCCCGGGGTCGGGCACCCAGGTAATCATGACGGTGCCGGTGGCCGGGAGAGAGCCCGGGGCGGCGGCGCGGGAGGGCGCGGCGTCACCGGCAGCCACATCAAGTTGAGATGGCAGAGGGCGATGGGCATAAAAATTCTATTGGCTGACGACCACCAGATCGTGCGGGAGGGCCTGCGGGCGCTGCTGGGCAAACAGGCCAACATGGCGGTGGTGGGCGAAGCGGAGGACGGCCGGGCGGCGGTGCGGCTGGCCCGGGAATTGAACCCCGAGGTAGTGGTGATCGATGTGGCCATGCCGGACCTGAACGGCATCGAAGCCACCCGGCAGATCGTGGCGGAGGTCTCCGGGGTGAGGGTGATCGCCCTGTCCATGCATTCGGACAAACGCTTCGTCAAGGGGATGCTGAAGGCGGGGGCCTCGGGGTACCTGCTGAAGTACTGCGCTTCGGAGGAGTTGATCAACGCCATTCACGTGGTGATGGCCGGCCGGGTGTATTTGAGCCCGGACATCACCGGGATCGTGGTGGAGGATTACATCCAGAAGCTGGCGACGGGGGAGCCCTCGGTGTTCACCACCCTGACCCCCCGGGAGCGGGAGGTATTGCAGCTGCTGGCGGAGGGGCGCTCCACCCGGCGGATCGCCGACGCCCTGCACGTCTCCGTCAAGACCATCGAGGTGCACCGCAAGCAGATGATGGACAAGTTGGGGTTCACCAGCCTGGCGGAGTTGATCAAGTACGCCATCCGGGAGGGGTTGACCAGCGTGGAGCGCTAGAACTCATGGCGCCCCCCCCCGACGACGCCGTCAACAGCCCCGCAAACGGCTGGCGGCCGGGAACGAAGGATTCCCTGCCGGCGGCTGGGAGTGACAGAAAGAGGTTATGAACCACGTTTTCGGCAAGGCCGGCGGGAGGGCGGAGGTTTCTCTGAAAATATGTAATGATATATATTAGTTATTTTAACTTACTAAAAAATATAAAAAAAATTATAAATTATTAATAATAATTTAAATAAAAGTATTTACAAATAATATTTATTTTAATATATATCCAAGAAGATTAATGTGAACATGTAAAAGTTCATTCATCAGCACAAGTTATCCACACCAAGATGCCATCGGTTGCACAGGGAGGCGCGATGAGTCGGATCAGGATTGATCACCGAGGCAGCAATACCCGGGTAGAGACATCCCCGCCGCCGGAGCTATCCCGGTCGACGGGCGCACCGGAATCGCCCCAGGCTGCTCCCCGACATTCCATCCTCACCCAGGACCCCCGTTTTCAAAAAATTCTGGGCCTCATACCGTTGTATGCCAAGACGGATCTGCCGGTATTGATCACCGGGGAGCCGGGCACCGGCAAGGAGCTGGTGGCGGAGGCCCTGTGGGCGAGTAGCCCCCAGGCGAAGATTCCCCTGGTGAAGTTCAATTGCGCCGCCATTGTGGAGTCGGTGGCCAACAGCGAGCTGTTCGGGCACGTGCGGGGGGCCTTCACCGACGCCCATAGGGCCAAGAAAGGGAAATTCTGGCTGGCGCACGGGGGGACCCTGTTCCTGGATGAGATCGGGGACTTGCCCCTGTCGGTGCAGCCCCGGCTGCTGCGCGCCGTGGAGCAGGGGGAGATCGAGCTGGTGGGCGGGGAGATGCCGATGACGGTGGAGGTCAGGCTGATCGCCGCCACCAACCAGAACCTGCGGGAATCGCTGGCCCGGGGGCAGTTCCGGCGGGACCTCTACGATCGGCTGAGCACCCTGCTCATTCATCTGCCGCCGTTGCGGGAGCGGTCGGGGGACATTGTGCTCCTGGCCAATTATTTCGCCCGGATCACGGCCCAGAATTACGGGCTGGGGCCGGTCTATCTGTCGGCGGCGGTGGAAAAGAAGCTGGCGGGCTACCCCTGGCCGGGCAATGTGCGGGAGTTGAAGAACGTCATCACCCGGGCGGTGCTGCTGCGCCAGGAGACGGCCATCAAGGAAGTGGAGCTGGAGGATGAGGAGGAGGGGCTGCCGGCGGTCTGTCCGCAGACGGCAGCCGGGCACCCCGAGGTAACCGCCCTGCCCACGCGGATGGACCGGCAGGAGCTGGAAGGCCTCCTGCGCAGCGAACAGGGGAACATCTCCGCCCTTTCCCGGCGGCTGAAGGTGTGCACCAAGACCATCTACCGCTGGCTGAAGCACTACGGCATCGAGCCGGAGCACTACCGGCAGATGCACGAAGGGTAGGGAGGGTTTTGGGGGGAGGGTAGGGCCCTAAGGTCCCTGCCCTCCCCCCAAGCCCCCTCCCAACCCGTGATAGCAGCGGGCAGCTCAGGGCATAATGCCCTGAGCTGCCCGCTGCTATTTTTATGCCCTAAAGAGGTGGGGGGGGCTTGAGCCCCCTGGCCCCCTTTCTCAGGTCAGCATTCAGGGGTTGCCGGCGGCGTCCGGGGGACGGCTGTGGGGGCCGCGTTTGAGGTAGACCAGCAGGATGGAGATGGCCGCGGGGGTGACGCCGGAAATCCGGGCGGCCTGCCCCAGGGTCAAGGGGCGGATGAGTTTGAGTTTGTGGCGCACCTCGTTGGAAAGGCCGGGGACGGCGTCGTAGTCGAAGTCCGGGGGCAGCCGTTTGGCCTCCAGTCTGGCGAATTGCCGCACAGATTCCAACTGGCGGCGGATGTAGCCGTCGTACTTATATTTGATCTCCAACTGCTCCACCACCGCCGGAGGCACGGGGGGGCGCTCGCCGGCGAGTCCGTAGAGAAATTCCAGGTCCAGTTCCGGACGCTTCAGCAACTGCAGGAAGGGGGTGGGGGCGCTGAGGGGGGCGCTGCCCCGCCGGGCCAGTCCGGCGTTGAGCGCCGTTCCGGGGTAGAGGCGGCGGGTCTCCAGGCGGGCCTCCTCTGCAGCCAGCAGCCGTGTTTTCTCACGGAGACGCTCCAGGGCCTCTTTGTCCACCACTCCCAGATCATAGCCCAAGGCGGCCAGGCGCAGGTCGGCGTTGTCCTCCCGCAGCAGCAGGCGGTATTCCGCCCGGGAGGTGAACATGCGGTAGGGCTCGGTGGTGCCCCGGGTGACCAGGTCGTCCACCAGGACGGCCATATAGGCCTGGGAGCGGTCCAGAAGGAAGGGGGGACGCCCCTGGACCTGGCAGGCGGCGTTGATGCCGGCCCAGAGGCCCTGGGCGGCGGCCTCCTCGTACCCGGACGTGCCGTTGATCTGCCCGGCCAAAAAGAGGCCCGGGACCAGTTTGGTCTCCAGGGTGGGGAGCAGTTGGGTAGGCTGGACATAGTCGTACTCGATGGCGTAGGCCGGGCGCATGATCTGGGCCTCTTCCAACCCGGGGACGCTGCGGAAGAGGGCGAGCTGAATGTCCACGGGCAGGCAGTTGCCCAGGCCCTTGGCGTAGATTTCTTCGGTGTCGCGACCTTCGGGCTCCAGGGTGACCTGATGGGAGGGTTTGTCGGCGAAGCGCATGACCTTGTCTTCCAGGGAGGGGCAGTAGCGGGCGGAGACTCCCCGGATGACGCCGCTGTAGAGGGGAGAATGGCGGATGTGGTCCCGGACCCAGCGGTGGGTGGCGGCGGTGGTGTGAGTGACGAAGCAGGTCACCTGCGGTTGGTCCAGACGGGTGGTGCGCCAGGAGAAGGGCCGGGGGCAGGGGGAGCCCTCCAGGCGGTCCATGGCGGCGAAGTCGATGCTGGAGGCCCGCAGGCGGGGAGGGGTGCCGGTCTTCATGCGGCCCATCCGGAAGCCCAGGTCGGCGAGATGCCGGGCCAGGGCGGCGGCGGCGAATTCGCCGGCGCGGCCGGCGGGGGTCTGATGGGGGCCGATGTGGATGAGGCCGTTGAGGAAGGTGCCGGTGGTGATGATCACGGCGGGGGCGTAATAGGCCAGACCGTAGGTTTCCACCACGCCGGCGACGCGACCGTCTTCGAGGAGCAGGCGGTCGACCATGGCTTCCCGGAGGTGGATGCGGGGCTGTTTTTCCAACAGGGCCTTCATGGCCAGGCGATAGGCCTGCTTGTCGCACTGGACGCGGGTGCCCCGCACCGCCGGGCCCTTGGAGAGATTGAGGGTGCGGAACTGGATGCCGCTGAGGTCGGCCAGCCGCCCCATGGCGCCGCCCAGGGCGTCGATTTCCTTGACCAGGTGGCCCTTGGCCAGGCCGCCGACGGCGGGGTTGCAGGCCATGTGGGCGATGGTGTCGAGGTTGAGGTTGAAGACCAGGACAGTGAGGCCCATGCGGGCCGCGGCCAGGGCGGCCTCACAGCCGGCGTGGCCGGCACCGACGACGATGAGGTCGAATTTTTGGGGGTAAGAAATCACCGTGCAGGCAACTCGAAGGGTGCAAGGGGCAGGCGTCCCCCGGCAGCAGCGGGGCAGGGGACAGACTTCAGTGCCAGCCCACCTCCCGCATGAGCTCGATGAATTCGGGCGACTCAGTATAGTCCTTAATGGACTGCTGGTAGTCCAGCCAGGCCCGCCAGAGGGCCAGCCAGGCGTCATTGTGCCAGTAAAACGGGCTTTCTCCACCGGAGGCAACGATGTCCTGGTATTCCTTGTAGTCTTCCTCGCAGGCGCTGCAGAGGCGGTAGGGCCCCGGCTGCCGCCGGTAGAGCTCCTGGGTGTCGAACTGCACGTTGCACATGGCGCAGCGAGCCATGCACCGTTTGCACTGCATGAACTTACGGACCACCTCGAGCTTCTTTTCCCGGTCGACTTTCAGTTTCTTTTTCTGTTCCAGTTTCAGCCGGTCTTCGATGTCGATGATTTTGCTCATATATGATATCCTGGGGCGCCGGAGGGCTTCCGGCGTCCGGCCGCGCTGCCCGGCGGGCACCGCGGCGGGTCGGCCGCGGGCTGGCCGGGGCGAAGGCGTAAAGGGATTAGGCAGCATCGTGCGCTGGGTTAAAGATAACAACCCCCGGCCCATCCGTCAATACGAAGAGAGCGGCGGGGAGCTTCAGGGGGCGGCCGGGGCCCAGCGGGGCAGGTGGTCCGGGGGCACGTCGGCCAGGGCCGGGTAGCGGGCGTCCTTGTCGGAGAGGAGGGGCACGCCGGGGGGCCAGTCGATGCCCAGGGCGGGGTCGCTCCAGAGGAGGCCGTATTCGTCGCCGGGGCTGTAGAAATCGGTGCATTTGTAGAGGACCAGGGCGGCGTCGGAGGTTACCCAGAAACCGTGGGCATAGCCCGGCGGGACGTAGAGCTGCTGGGGGGAATCGGCGGCCAGGTCGAGGGTGAGGGAACGCCCGAAGGTGGGGGAGCCCCGGCGGATGTCCACCACCGCGTCGAGGACGGAGCCCACCAGGACCATGATGAGCTTTCCCTGGGGTTGGCGCAACTGGTAGTGGAGGCCGCGCACGACGTCCTTGGTGGAGAAGGAGAGGTTGTCCTGGACGAAGTCGCCGCGGACGCCGTGGTCGGCGTAGCGCCGGGCCTGGAAGATTTCCAGGAAGTGGCCCCGGGGGTCGCCGAAGACCTGGGGCTCGATGAGGAGCACGCCCTCCAGGGGCAATCGGGTCACGCGCATGGCGGCATCCTTTCCAAAGCTCCGAGCAAAGCCGTCATCGGCCGGAGACCCCGTAGTGGTCGGCCAGCCACTGGCGATAAGCGCCGGTCTGGACCCCGGCCACCCAGTCCGCGTGCTCCACGTACCAGCGGACGGTGGCGGCCAGGCCGTCGGCGAAATTATGGCGGGGCCGCCAGCCCAGCTCCCGATTGATCTTGCCGGTGTCCATGGCATAACGGCGGTCGTGGCCGGGCCGGTCGGGGATATAGGTAATGAGGGAGGCGTGGGGGACGTGGGGGGAGTCGGGAAAGAGGCCGTCCAACAGACGGCAGAGGTCGGCAAGCACCTCCCGGTTGGTCTTTTCGCAGTTGCCGCCGATATTGTAGGTCTGTCCCACCCGGCCGCGGGAGAGCACCAGATCGACGGCTTCCACGTGATCGGCGACGTAGAGCCAGTCGCGGACATTGAGGCCGTCGCCGTAGAGGGGCAGCGGGGCGCCGGCGAGGGCATTGAGGATCATGAGAGGGATGAGCTTTTCCGGAAACTGGTAGGGCCCGTAGTTGTTGGAGCAATTGGTGATCAGGGTGGGCAGGCCGTAGGTGTGGCGGTAGCTGCGCACCAGGTGGTCGCTGGCCGCCTTGGAGGCGGCGTAAGGGCTGTTGGGGGCGTAGGCGGTGGTTTCGGTGAAGGGCGGGTCGTCGGGGCCCAGAGAGCCGAAGACCTCGTCGGTGGAGACATGGAGGAAGCGGAAGTCCCGCTGTGCGGTCGGGGCCAGGCTCTGCCAGTAATGCCGCGTCTCTTCCAGGAGGCGGAAGGTGCCCACCACGTTGGTCTCGATGAAGGCCGCGGGGCCGGTGATGGAGCGATCCACGTGGGATTCGGCGGCGAAGTGGACGACGGCCCGGGGGCGGTGGTCGGCCAGCAGGCGGCGGACCAGTTCCCGGTCGCCGATGTCGCCGTGGATAAAGAGGTGGTCCGGATCGTCCCGGAGGCTCGCCAGATTTTGCAGGTTGCCGGCATAGGTGAGCTTGTCGAGGTTGACGATGCGGGCCCGGCGGGCGGCCCGGGCCGCCAGGACGAAGTTGGCGCCGATGAAGCCGGCGCCGCCGGTGATGAGCCAGGTGTCCATGGGCGAGTTTGACTGAGGCGCTAGCCTGATTGATTTACCAAGGCCAATTGGCGGTTATACTTTTGCACTTCGTTACCCCATTGCGACCAGCCCCGACGCGAGTAGCGGGCGAATAGCTCGAGAAAGGGTCCGGGGCTGCAACTTTCGATAATATCATAGAGCTCGTCGGGCTTGCGGGAATGCTCCCGTTTGCGGGAGATAATGATATTGACCTGCTTGCGGCCCGGCGGCAGCGTTCTCAGTCCTCCCCGGACGCCGAACAACACCATTTCGGTGACGTTGCGGAAGTAAAAACCCACCCCCCGGCCGTCGGGACCGCCGTCTTTTCTGATTTTATGCCAGATAATATTGGTTTTATAGGTAAAGCCCCATCTTTTCATGACTTCCAAGCCTTCGAGGACCAGGGCGTTGGGCACCCACAAATAGAGATGGCTTTGGGGAAGAGCCACCTGGGCGACGGGAAGTTCCATAATTTCCTGGAAGGTCATGGTTTCATAGCGTAACAGCCTTTTATGCTCCGGGGCCATTTTGCCGGTGCGATTGGCGAACTGCCAGGGGGGATCGGCCAGGATGGTCCCGAATTTGCCGAACTCCCGGGCAAGCAGATCTTCGGCGGCGGTAAGGCCGTGGGATTTCATTTAGATATCCTCAATATACAATTTGCCTGTAATCCCGAAGACCAGAAGAGGGCAACCGCCACCCCCGCCCCCTTCGATACGAGGCAGTAGTTTGCGCATCCACGTTGTTGACCAACCATATTTATTCCAGATTTCCTTGCCGAGGTCCTTAAATATGATACTGAGCTCGTCTGCTTTGGTAATAATTATCCCTATACTGATAGCGCGCAGATCGAATAGCAAGCGGAAGTTATTTAAATCTCTGTCAAAAAAAGGATCTTTGTTACTCCATTCGATTTCCAGGGCTATTCTGTTTTTATAACAATCTATTTTGTGAGTGGGGGTGAGCATTTCATGTTCGTCCACCACCATTTTGGTGTCAAAGGCCTTTTCGGTCCAGCCCCGCGCCAAGAGGGCCCCATCCAGCTTATTGGCAATGGCTGATTTTCCTCCTCCCGGCGCTAAGATTTCGCTTTTGAACAGCCGAAAATCGGATAAGACCGCAATGATGTCCTGCCATTGGGCATAAAAATCGTTTTCCAGGATGGCGGTGGCATGCTTCCATTCACGGATTTCATAGTGGAGACGGATAAATTCCGGCAGGTGAGCCAAGGCCATGAGCAGGATTCCATATCCTAAAATTTCCGCAATTTTACTAAAGAAGAGCATATGTTGTCAATGACGGCCTTGTTGTTTAGGAAACTCCTTGCCAGGGGAGGCAATTTGCCGTAAACAAGAGGGAAGGCGGGGACGGCGAGATGAAGAACCGGCGGGGACAGCAGGAGGAACCGGCCACCGGGAACGACCTGGAGGTGAGCCTGGAACTGCGGCGGGTGGAGCTGTCGGAAGGGCCTATCGGGCCCGGGGTCTGGGACCTGCGGGTGGGGCTGTCGGAGTTCGTGCTGCTGGAGGGCCTGAGTCCGGTGGAGGCCGACGCCCTGCTGAGCTGCGCTGCCAGCCTGCGGCCGCCGGCGGCGGGACAGGTGCGCCACTGGGGGCTGGACCTGGGCGTCCTGTCCCGGGAGGAGCTGTTCCACTGGCGGCGGCGCATCGGGTTCGTGGGGGCCTCCCCAGTGCTGCTGGAGCGCCTGACGGTGCGGGACAATCTGAGTCTGGCGCAGCTTTACCACGAGGGCCGGTCGGCGGCGGCGACCCCGGACCGTGAGGACCTGGAGGCGGAACTGCGGGTCTCCCCCTACCTGGACCGGTACCCCCGGGAACTGCCCCTCGAGGTCTATCATCTGGCGGTGTGGGCCCGGGAACTCCTGAAAGGGCCGCGCCTGATCCTGTGGGCCCTGGCCCCCCCGGATTTGTCGGCCGCCGGCTATGGGATCCTGTTGCCCATCCTGTCCCGGTTCCAGCGGCAGCGGCGGACTGCGGTGGTCATCGCCGGGACGCGCCTGGTCATGGCCTACCCGTGGGCCGAGCGCCTGCTGCGCCTCAGCCGCGACAGCTTCGCCACCCACGCCCTGCCGGGGCTGGAGGCCCGGCCGCTGACGACCTACCTGCCGGTGCTGTAAACCCGGGAAGGTCCGGACCGCAGGGGTTCAGGCCCCCCGGCCTTCGTTTTCAGAATTTTTTCCCTATATTATATTGTTATAAGGAGCAGACCCCATGGACCTACTGCATCGCCCCCGGAGACTGCGGCGCCACGCCGCCTGCCGCCGCCTGGTGCGGGAAACGCATCTGCACGTTGACGACCTCATCTACCCCATGTTCGCGGTGCCGGGCACAGGTGTGAAAGAGCCGGTGGCCGCCATGCCGGGGGTGCAGCGCTACTCGGTGGACCTGTTGGTGCCGGAGGTGCAGGCGGCGGCGGATCTGGGCATTCCGGCGGTGCTGCTCTTCGGGGTGCCCGAAAACAAGGACGAGGTGGGGCGGGAGGCCGCCAGCCGCACCGGGACGGTGCAGCGGGCGGTGAAGGCCATCAAGAAGAAGGCCCCCGACATTTTGGTGATCACCGACGTCTGCCTGTGCGCCTACACCAGCCATGGCCACTGCGGGCTGGTGACGGGCCGGGAGATCGACAACGACGCCAGCCTGGAGATGCTGGCGGAGGTGGCCCTGTCCCACGCCGAGGCCGGGGCCGACATGGTGGCCCCCTCCGACATGATGGACGGCCGGGTGCTGGCCATCCGGGAGACTCTGGACGAACGGGGTTTCGAGATGCTGCCCATCATGAGCTACGCGGTGAAATACGCCTCGGGCTTTTACGGGCCTTTTCGGGAGGCGGCGGAGTCGGCCCCGCAGTTCGGCGACCGCCGCAGCTATCAGATGGACCCGGCGAACAGCCTGGAGGCCATCCGGGAGGCCACCCTGGATATGGAGGAAGGGGCCGACATTGTCATGGTGAAACCGGCCCTCCCTTATCTGGACATCCTGGCCAGTCTGCGCAGCGAACTGGAGCTGCCCCTGGCGGCCTACCAGGTGAGCGGGGAGTACAGCATGATCAAGGCGGCGGCGGCCAACGGCTGGCTGGACGAGACCACGGTGATGCTGGAGGCGCTGACCGCCATCAAACGGGCGGGAGCGGACATGATCCTGACCTATTTCGCCAAAGAGGCGGCCCGGCTGTTGAAGTGAGGGGAGTGTCGGGGGAGGGTGGGAAGGGCCTACGGCCCTTCCCCGAACCCCCACCCCGTAGAAGGGTGGTAAAGAGGCGGCGTCAGGACAGGCGCCGGCGGCGGACCAGGAGGCTCAGCAATCCCCCGGCTGCCAGCCAGAAGGCCCCGGGCAGCGGCACCTGACAGTAGGACATGTTATCGAGCTTGTAGTGCTGCTGATGGTCGCCCGGTCCTCCCTGCAAGAGCACCGCATTGAAGGGAGTATCGGCGATGAAGCCCCAAAAGCCGCCCTCGTAGCTGTTGGGGATGGCTCCCACATAGGTGGACAGATCGTTGACGAAGACCAACAGGCTGGGGCCGGAGCCCCCGGGGCCCCCCAGGTCCCAGTTGCCGCCGAAACCGACGATGGACGGGGTGAAAAACCAGGTGGTCATGGGTTCATTGGGGTTGGTGGACTGCAGGACGTCATGGTAGAATCCGTTGGAGATATTACCCGAGGAGGAGGAGGTATAGCTCACCCCCGGGTTCAACAGATCGTCGCTGAAGTCCTCCGTAAAGAACGGCCCGACGCAGGCGTTCTCCCAGGCCGCCCGGTCCGTGTAGAACGTCACCTCCAAGGCGGCGGCCAGGGGCGCCCCTGACAAGAGGACCACCAGGGTCAAAGCTATTACCGCAAATCTGCGCATAATCCCTCCCGGTTTGGAAAATGCCTAATTTTATAACAACGGCGCCCGGAAGGCAAGGTTCCGGGGTGGCTGTGCCGGGCAGGATGGCTTACACTCAGTGAGGTGGATCGCAGCGAGACCGGGACCCGGGTCATCCGCCGGCGATGGAGTCGTTATGATAACGAGGAAAGACCTCACAGTAGTTTGGGGTATCTTACCCCGCGGGAGTTTCGCACCGGCTGTCAAGAGACGCAGGCGGGGGCGCGGCCCCCGACCTCCACTTATGTGCTATGAAAACCGGACATCTGTACGTGCTATTGACATTATTGGCGGGAGGGATTGACAAGGTTAATCCTTGTTGGTAAAAACAAAGCACTATTTGCGCCCATAGCTCAGCTGGACAGAGCAACGGACTACGAATCCGTGTGTCGGGAGTTCGAATCTCTCTGGGCGCGCCAGAGAAAACAAATACTTGGCTCAAGCCAAGGCGATGAGCAACCCTCCTGGTTGCGGATAGGTTGCGGATTAGCCCCGGAAGAATGTGTCCGGGGCTTTTCTTTTGGTGCAGACGGTAGGGCGCACCAACTTGGAGATGAAGTCCTCCAAGGCCAGACAGCGGGGAAACTGTCAACTGACCGTGTGATGCCCGGAGGCATGGTGTAAAGGCAGCGGTGAAAGTGTGAAGGATGGTGCGCATAACCCCAGGGGGGGCTGTCAAATACCCGTTCTTAGCAGTGTCAAGAGTCGCTTGCGGGTCGATGGAGGACAGCCAAGGGTTATAGCCGGTCTTTTAAACCCGATAGAGAGGGGGGCTGGGTGGTGTGGCAAAGGGCATGGCAAGGAGAAATTGCGCTTGGCCAGGGATGACCGAGGAACTGTTGTCTTGGTCCTGGTGGCACTTGCCGCCCGAACTTTCCTGCCCGGGAATTTTTTTGGATCGTGAAGTTGATTAGTCGATGTGTTTGGAGTTCTTAGTCGTCTACCAATAATAAATAATTAAATCAAACAGATAACGCTACAAGTATTTTCGCAAGGCCCATCTCCAGGAACTTACTGGCGATGGGCCTTTTTTGTTTCATGAACTATTTCAACCGCTTTTGTCGGCCTACAGAACAATGCGTGAAATTTGACAAGGGAATATCCGGAGCCTTACACCCACGATAGAGAGTTGACTCGGAGCAAAGGCGCAAGCACCCATATCGGCTGCTGAGGGCTGCCTCTGGAAAAAGTTGACACAAAACAAACGGAGCCCTACACCCTAAGTAGGTAGCCGAACCGTAGCAGAGGACCCTCAAGAAGCTAGTAACACACAGACCGCCTGAGCATGGGTCAGAGCCTGGCCGACTGGATGTCGGTAAAGAGTCAGGGACGGCATTGACGAAATCTTCTCCCGCCATCAGCCCAGAGTATTTCGATCTAAGGGGGGCGCAAGCCTATACCGGCGGGGGAATATCTGTTCGTCAATGGCGGGACATTATAAAGGACCCCGGAGGCCCACCTTATTACAAAGTTGGGGGGAAAATCCTGCTGAAGCGTCGAGATATTGACGAATGGTTTCATCAATTCCGGCAAGACCCTGTCGACCTGGATTTAATAATTGACGAGTTCCTCGCAAGATAGCGTTTGTCCGGCAGAGGGTAACATGATCGATCTCAATCACACTCGCATACCGCAAGAGCTGAAAGACCTCCCCCAATGGGTTCTCTGGCAGTTGGAGGAACGGGGTGGCACCAAGACCAAGGTTCCGTACCAGCCCCAGAAGCCGAAACTCAGGGCCTCCACTACGGACCCGGCAACTTGGGGGACCTTTGACCAGGCCATGGGACTGGCCCGGGGCCACGGATTCTCCGGCATCGGCTTCGTCTTCTCTGCCGATGACCCCTACTGCGGCATCGACCTGGACAAGTGCCGAGACCCCCAAACCGGGGAGGTTGAGTCGTGGGCTCTTGACATCATCTGCACTTTCAATAGCTACACCGAGGTCTCACCTTCCGGGCGGGGGGTCCACATTATCATCAAAGGCAAACTACCCAAGCAAGGCCGGAGGAAGGGTAAGATCGAGATGTATGATCAGAGTCGCTTCTTTACCATCACCGGGGTTGACTTGACCGAGGGTGCAATATGATTTCACAAGAATACGAGTCATCGTCCATAGGCATTGAACACCGACAGGCGGAGCTTGAGGCTCTCTATAAGAAAGTGTTTCTACCAGAAGCCGAGAGACTGGATATTGTGGGCGTGACAAAGTGCGCTCCTGGTGATCAAGAGATTCTTGAAAAGGCACGATCAGCCGGGAATGCCGATAAGTTTAATCGCCTCTGGAGCGGTGACACCAGTGACCACGACGGCGACGACTCCCGAGCCGATCAGGCTCTTTGTTGTCACTTGGCCTTCTGGTGCGGGAACGACCCCACACGTATAGACCGTATGTTCCGGCAATCAGGTCTTTATAGGGATAAGTGGGAGCGTCTCGATTACCGGACGACAACCATTAGCAAGGCCATATCCCTCGTTTCACAATCCTACACCGACAGAGGTCATCTACCCGGTTCACGAGAAATCCGCCCCCGACGGGATCTCCTTTTAGACGAAAATCAGTTAACCGACATGGGCAATGGCAGCCGCTTAAAGCTTCGTCATGGCCAGGACATCCGTTATTGCTACCCCTGGAAGACGTGGGTGATCTGGGGTGGCATGAGGTGGAAAAATGATGTAACCGGGCATGTTCATCGCCTGGCGAAAGACACGGCCAAAGCAATGTGGGCCGAAGCCGCAGCCCTGGCAGACGATACCCAGAGCAAAGCGCTGGCCCGCCATGCCCTTAAAAGCCAGTCCGAACTTAGGCTCAAGGCCATGATGTCGAGCGCTCAGTGCGAGGTTCCCATACAGCCTGAAGAGTTTGACCGGGACCCTTGGCTCCTCAACTGCGCCAATGGCACCCTCGACCTCAGAACCGGGGAGCTTCGGCCACACCAACGGGAGGACTTCATAATGAAGCTCGCCCCTGTTGAGTATGATCCCGAAGCCACTTGTCCCACCTGGCTCGCCTTTTTTGAACGCATCATGGCCGGGAATGAGCGGCTCATTGCCTACCTCCATAAGATGGTGGGCTACGGTTTGACCGGCAGCGTCAAAGAGCAGTGCCTCTTCTTCCTCTACGGCCTCGGGGCAAACGGTAAGAGCACGTTTCTTAACCTCATGCGAAAGATGCTGGGGGATTACGCCAAGCATACTCCGGCGGAGACCTTCATGTTCAAAAGAGGTGATCACATCCCGGCTGATCTGGCGGACTTGAAGGGGGCCAGGGTTGTCACCGCCGTTGAGGTGGAGGATGGCAAGCGCTTTGCTGAGTCTCTCTTGAAGCAGGCGACCGGTGGGGACCGGCAGAAGGCCCGGTTTCTCTACGGGAACTTCTTCGAGTATGACCCCGAGTACAAAATCTTCCTGGCCGCCAACCACAAGCCCCAGATCAAGGGCACAGACCCGGCGATCTGGCGGCGCATCCGGCTCATTCCCTTCATCGTGGCAATTCCCGAGCACGAGCGGGACCAGGACCTGACACAGAAGCTTGAGGCGGAGCTGCCCGGTATCTTGGCCTGGGCTGTAAAAGGCTGTTTGCTGTGGCAACAGGAGGGGTTAGGGCCACCGGAGGAGGTCATCGAAGCCACCGAGGGGTACCGGCAAGAGATGGACAGCCTGGGTAACTTCCTTGACGAGTGCTGCGTGCTGCTGCCGGAGGCACGGACCAATTTTAAATCCCTCTACGAGGAATACAGGAGGTGGTGCGACGACATGGGCGAAACCCCGCGGGGGAGAAATGACTTTGCCAAGAAGCTCACAGAGAGGGGCTTTGCGGCGGTTACGGGAACTGGCAATGTGGCCGTGCGTGTAGGCATCGGCCTACGGCAGAGTTAATCACAGAGGGGGAGTTAAGGGGGGTTATCCTGTTGTGGGCTTTTCGGTATAAATTCCTTTCCCTTATGGAAAATGCCAAATCAGCTTAACTCAGGTTAACTGACTAACTACCTCCCAAAGGAGTAAACAATGAGTAAAAATAATAACATAAATATCTTCGAGCTATCGCCCCTGACCAAAGCACTCAGGAGTCGGGGGTTAAACAACACAATGTTTGCCACCTTGGCGAGCACGAAGGGCTACCCTGTGGTCAGAGCGACCTATGAAGTGATGTGTTTGGAAGGCGGTGGAGACCCGGACATATTTCTGTCCCATGAACTGGAAGCGGCCCTAATGGATATTGGGATCAACGTCTATCAATTGGAGGATGATTTACGTGCCTGGCGACGAAACCTGCCATATTCCGATTGTCAATTGTTCAATAGAGATCAGGATAATATGGAGGGGTGAGCCGAATGAAAAAGCGCAGGCAGCAAAAGCGGGTCACCCCAAACCCCATGTGGGCTATCTTGGACTCCTTGGAAATGACTTATCCGGAGGTAGCCGAAGAAGTAGCCGCCCATTATCATCAACATACGCCCCGAAAGCTCAATGAGGCGTTCATGGCAATAATTATTGGTTTCTCTCCGGCTCGATGGTTCCTGCCGGACATCAGGCGCTACCTGCAGGGAAAAGGCGTCGATACGGAGAAGCTATATGCCGACCTCACCTCCTGGTATTCTCGCTATCCATTTCTCCAAAGGATCGCCGAGAACCAGGAGAAAGGTGAGTGCCAGGCCTGATGTTCATATTTTCCCCTACCGTAAGGAGGGTCTCAGGTCCATCATGAACGGACTGCCTTTGAAAAAAAACAGCAACGCCCAAGTCTCGGAGGACATCTGGGACTCCGAGTCCTCCAGGCTCTCTCTCGTGCCTCCGGCCCAGAAACAGCAAACCGGCAAGAGGCCACGAGGGAGACCCTGGCCCAAGGGCGTCAGCGGGAACCCCAAAGGGCGGCCCAAAGGGGCGTTGAACAAGCTCACCTTCGTTGTCCTGGGTGTTACCCCTCCTGCTAAACTGAAGCCGGGGGTCTTCTTGGACCCCCATTACCCCTGCATTGAACGAGCCGGGTTCTTTCTGCAGCGGGGCAGGAAGTTTGACCCCTTGACCAAGGAGGCGCTCGCCGGCGACCCCCCCATTAGGCCCGAGTGCCTGGATAGGCGACGGAAATGGGGCTATGAGGGGGTCTTTCAGGGACGGCCGGTTGTGTTTACTGTGGAGGGCTGGCTTTTTGACCGGCAGACCTTGCTGGTGATTGATTAATTCGAAAAAATCAATTCTTGAACAACCTCATTTTTGTGTAGCTATCTGCGGCGTCGATGTTTTGCTCTTAATTAAAGATATAAGAATATCTCTTTATTTGAGTATAATTAATTTGACGTTTGATCAACGAGTTTATAGAGTTAAATCTTGAATTGTCCATCCATATTTTTTCAACGTATCTGCATCTTCTTCTCTCAAGTAACGACGATGTATAGCTAAACACAATAGCTCCTTTGGGCGTGTCATGGCGACATAAACTCTCTTCATACGTTCTTTAAGGCGATTATTCTGGATAGCTGATTTTGGTTCACAATTTTTTTTCAAAAATATTAATAATTCAGCTAAATCATGTTTTTGATATAAATATGTATCCAATACAAGAGTAGCTGTATGCGTTTCTCCTTTGACAGAGTGAATAGTTGCCACTTCAATTTCTACCGTGCCGCTTTCTCCAATATGACGATAAAGATTTAATCTCTCATTCGTCGGCAGAGAATTTTCTTCTCCAGCTACTTGAAATGGGACTTCACAAAATTCTAAAAAGACGTTTCCTTCTGTTGTCAGTTCAGCACCTGTCCATGGATGAAAAATATCAAGAAATTCTTGAGTTGCCCTGTCCCAAACTTCAGAAGACAGTGGCTGACGTGATAAGCAAAGCTCCAGAATAAACGTGTTGAGGCGAATGAGTCTATTTTGCTCCCGCAACTCAGCTATCAAGTTAGTTTTTTGAAATCTTTTCCCTGAGGTATCTCTTACTCCTTGACTATTAAGAAATTGAAGGATGCCATCAACAGTTACATCATAGGCCTCTTTGCATTCTTCCCGGTCTGCTCGAATATGCCTGGCCCTGCGGATAAAATGAATAAAGTGGCTTGGATGAGTGATTAGTGATTGCAAATGAGCCCGGAAACTTGGCCAATAGTCCGCCAGAATATACGGTATCTTTCCATCACTTGAGCCAATGCCTGCTTTGCGAAATCCAACTGCCTTGGCGACAAAATTTTCCGGGATATTTCCTTGAAATTCATTGAGGAGCAACTGTGCGTAGGCTGGCAAAACATCAAGGACTGACCCATCATCGAAAAGAAAAATTGTATGGCGGCGTTTTTCATAAACTGCAATTCCCTCTAATTTTTGGGGACTGACGCCTGATAAAGGAGTCGCAAAGGCCGCAATCTCAGCTCCAAACCTCAGGCTTTGCGGCAGGTTGATGAACCCAGATTTGGGGAATGTTGTTTCATCATCAATGCCTGATCGTGAACCATATATTGCCTGGTTGCTATCACCAAATTTCTGGAGTATGCATTCTTGGCCAAAAATTTTTTCAATAAGCCTATCCTGTATTGAATCTGTGTCCTGCATTTCATCAACAAAGACCCATGGAAATCGGATACGAAAAACATCAATTAAATGTGGATGGGCTAAAAGTTGAGCTTGGGCGAAGCAATACATGTCATCGAAGCGATAAAGCCCATCGGCTGCGAGAGTCTTTTTAAGGTTCAAAAGGTCTTGGTATGTCTTGGTGGTCTCCTTAGGTAGGTCTCCTGCGGTGCTGTATATTTTTGTAATCTCATCTTTCAAGTCGAAAGTTAGAGATGCAACGATATCTTTGTAGTTATATTTTTTCTGCAAGTAGGCGAATGCAGTTGCAAATCTGGGAAAGTTGATGAGCTTTAAAGCACGTTCAGCAAAGAGATCGTCATCGATTATCAGGACTTCTTTGCCTTGATCTCTCAAAAAGGGCAGAGCTAAGAATTTATCGACGAAAGCCTGGATGGTTCCAATAAAATGCGGATAATTTAGGAGATTATGTGCTCTTGGGTGGTGGGCTAATCGCTGTTGGATTTCTTGACGAGCCACATTGGTGTGTGAGAGCACACATATGCCACGATCTCGCCAGTTCCACTTAGACGCCAAGATAGCAATCTTGGCGACCAAGAGTGTTGTTTTTCCGCTTCCGGGGCAAGCCTGAATGTCTCTTGATGTCCTGCATTTTAATGCCCGGCGCCGGTTTTCTTCATTGAAACAGCGCCTCATTAATAATGCTATGCTTTCAATATCAGCGTCTGTAATCTCAATATTGAGAGGCAATCAGATACCCTCTTGATAGTCGGAACTCGTTACAAAATTAATGGCCTCGACGAGATAAGCAGGAAGACGGGGTATCATTTTATCTGGAGTAATTGGTAAGCCTTCGAGTATTTCTGCCAAAAATTGAGCAGTTTCAGCCTTGGATGCCTGCTTCAAATAAAGAGGTTCATAGATTTTTGTTGCAATTTGCCCAGGTGTTAACTTGTCAATTATCCACTGATTATGAGTTTTTATTGCGGATTCAGTAACCGTAGCTATTTCTTCTGAAGAAAGAACCCCACTTGTTTTATTTTTTGTTTTCTTTGCCAGTTGAATGGCTGTATACATTTCCAACGACAAGCCGCAAAACGCTAAGTCATACTCCAGTGTCCAATTTGGAGAAACAAATGTCCTAACGTTGTCTCCATCATGAGATTTTAATTGCTGTATTTTTTTAGTAATTTCTTCCTCAGAAAAATTTGTTTCTTTTTCTTTTCCGGTATAATATTCAACCTCTTCAGGAACAATATCTCTATCCGTAATACATGCAACCCTTATGGGGATAGTCCTGTTATCGATTTCATAATCACGTTGAAAAATCCTGGAATAACGGAATAGCCCACGACTCCCGACATTTATTATGGAAATACCATTTTCCGAAAATGGCCTGTCAATTAACTTAGCTATCGAAGGAAGAAGTAAATTCTCGGCATCTCCTTCTACAATCACTAACCCCTTGGCAAAAAATAGGTTAGCTTTAGTAACGTCAAGAAATCGTCTTAAAAAATTATAGTCAGATTTTTCAAGGCGGGTAAATTGGTGTGCAAGAGGATAAGCTTGAGCATCGCATATCAAACTTACGTGTTCAAGGTCAGCCTGGGAAGCTAAATTAGGACTGTGGGTAGTAACTATAATCTGTATATTATTTTCGCTATTTTTTGATCTTTCCTCTAAGAAATGCATTAAACGAAGCTGCATTTGGGGATGTAAATGAGCCTCGGGTTCCTCAATAATTAATAAAGGCAGGGATTCTCCAGATTCAGTTAGAAGAAGGAGTTCTGCGGCTATAAATAAAACATTGTTCACCCCAAGCCCTCTTGGGGTTCTTAAGTTAGCCCCTTCCTTCGGTTTAAGCCAAAGCTCTAATTTTTCCAGAATATGGCGGAGCTCCGCTTGTCTCGCTATGCTAATTTTACCTTCGAGAATATCTTCTCCAATAGAAAATATTTTTAGGTATTGCTGATTTAAGAAGTCTTCAGATTGTTGGATAAAAGGATTGTTTTGAATCTGTAACTCTGCCTGACGCATTATTTCAATAAGAGTAGATGGTTTCCGTTCCGGATCTGTTTCATCAAAATTACATACGCCTTGATATACACAATCTGGGTGAGCTCCTAAAATCTGGGCCAATCGTGATCCACGTCCTGCTGATAACGCAGCTTCCGCATCACGAAGAGGCCGAAGATAAGTTATTTTGAGAAATTCTCGAATATCCCCCTCAATAGCTGGTCCGGTAGCATCTTTCCCTGCCCGGCAAGTTGTAATGATTCGTTGACTTTTATTCTTTGAACCTCCTTCAATCAGATTAGCTTTCATAGTTACATAAAGTGAAGATTGATCGTTATCGAAGCTCAACCATTCTAAGAATCTTGCTTCTTCTGGCTGAGAGAGGTTGCGAAAGACACATTTAATTATTAATTCATTTTTTCTATTTTCCCCTGACACGTGGAAATCATCTATAGTCAAACGATTATATTCAAAATCCGTGGTCCATAAACAATATCTAATTGCATCAACTATCGCTGATTTACCAGAATCATTCTCTCCAACTATCACATTTAATCCAGGCTGAAATTCCAGATAAAAATGCTTGTCATCTTCCTTAGAACCAATGTTACGAAAATTCTCAATCCAAATTTCTGCCAGGCGCATAGGAAGCCTCAAGTATTAAAATTATTAAACTGAGTCATTCCTGTCCGGTTAACTGAGTGAAAAAAAGTCCGAAAACTCCGGGAATCTGG
>CAYRYV010000034.1:0-38011 GCA_964428565.1 uncultured Desulfobacterales bacterium
GGGGCCGGAGCATCCCGACACCGCCGCCAGCCTCAACAACCTGGCGTTACTCTATGAGGCCCAGGGGAGGTATGGGGAGGCGGAGCCCCGATATCAGCGGGCCTTGGAGATTTGCGAGAAGACCCGGGGGCCGGAGCATCCCGACACCGCCGCCAGCCTCAACAACCTGGCGGCACTGTATGCGGCCCAGGGAAGGTATGGGGAGGCGGAGCCCTTATATCAGCGGGCGTTGGGGATTTGGGAGAAGGCCCTGGGGCCGGAGCATCCGCACGTGGCGACGGTGCTGGGGAATTACGCGGTTTTGCTGCAGAAGATGGGGCGGGGGGCGGAGGCGGCGCGGCTGGCGGCGCGGGCGGCGGCGATACGGGGGAAGCGGGCCGGCGGGCCGGGGGAGTAGGGAACGGCACCGCCGGGGCGGGGTGTTGACCACGGGCCTTGCCCCGGGGGGCTCCCCGTGGTACATTTACTGCCCATGGACCCTGCCATCCGGGCCGTCGGCCTGCGCAAGACATATTACAGCGGTTTCTGCCGCCGCACCCCCAAGGTTGTCCTGGCGGGGGTGGACCTGGAGGTCCCCGCGGGGGCCATTTTCGGCATCCTGGGGCCCAACGGCGCCGGCAAGACCACCCTCATCTCGATCCTGGCGACCCTGCTGGTGCCGGAGGCCGGCCGGGTCACCGTCCTGGGGGTGGACGTCCGGGCCCAGCCCCAGCGCCTGCGGCAGCAAATCAACCTGGCCTCCGGGGCCGCCAACTTCCTGTGGTCGCTGACCGTGACCGAAAACCTCCGCTTTTACGGGCGCCTCTACGGTTTGCGGGGGCGGGCGCTCGCCGGCCGGGTGGACGAACTCATCGAGCTGTTCGAACTGGGCGACTACCGCCGGACCACCTTCGACAAGCTCTCCTCGGGGCTCAAGCAGCGGCTGGCGTTGGCCAAGAGCCTGATCAACTCGCCCCGGCTGCTCTTTCTGGACGAGCCCACCACGGGGCTGGACCCCGTGATGGCCCGGCACACCCGGGAGGAGATCCGGCGCCTCAACGAGACCACCGGGCTGACCATCCTGCTCACCACCCACAACATGCGGGAGGCGGAGTTCCTGTGCGACGAAGTGGCCTTTCTCCACGGCGGGCGCATCCAGGCGCAGGGCTCCATCCCGGCGCTGCAGGAGCAACTGGCGTTGGGCGACCGGCTGCTGCTGACCTTTCCGGAGGGTTTGCCGGCGCTGGCCTACGAGCGCTTTCCCGGGGTGCTGGCCGTCAATCTCCGGCCGCCGGTGGTGGAGCTGATCGTGGACCACGGGGAGCTGCGGCTGCCCGCCATCCTGCGGGAGCTGGTGGACGCCGACACCCCGCCGGCCCGGGTGCAGTACCGGGAAGCCGATCTGGAGGACCTCTACCGTGAATTTACCCGTTGAGTTCTCCAAGAGCCTGGCCTTTGCGGCGCGGGCCGCCATCATGAACCGCCGGAACGTCTTCGCGGTCTTCGAGATGTTCTTCTGGCCCCTGATCGGCCTGTTTTCCGTGGGTTTTCTGACCCGCTTCCTGGAGTTGGAGGCCGACGCCATCTCCTTCATCCTCACCGGGGCGTTGGCCATGAACACCATCCAGATCGCGCAACTGGACATCTCGTACAGCCTGCTCTACGACGTCTGGAGCAAGTGCCTCAAGCACGGATTCATTGCGCCCATCCGGCTGGGCCACGTCATTCTGGGGTCCGGGCTGGTGGGGCTGGCCCGGGGCCTCATCGTCTTTGCGGTCATGGCGGGGCTGGCGGTGTGGATCTTCGCCATGGACCTCACCGCCCCCGGTCCGGGGCCGGTGGCCGTCTTCTTCGGCGGCCTCTTCCTGATGGCGGCCATCGAAGGGGCGTTGGTGCTCTCCCTGGTGCTCACCTTCGGCCACCGGGCCGAAGTCACCGCCTGGGCCATCTCGTATCTGGCCCTGCTGCTGAGCGGCATGTATTACCCGGTGACGCTCCTGCCCGCGGGGGTCCAGCAGGTGGCGCGGGCCATTCCGCTGACCCATTTCCTGGAGTATTTCCGCAGCTTCTACGGCTTTGCGCCGTCAACCGCGCACCCCCTCTTCTGGGGGCTGGCCCTCAGCGCCGGGTATCTGGCCGCGGGCTACGCCCTGTTGGCCCTGTGCCTGAACCTAGCGCGACGCCGGGGCATCTTGCTGAAGCTGTCGGAATAGGATATGTAAACCGGGAGCCGGGGGGGGCGGCGAGAAAAGGCCGGCCGCCACCGGGAACTGATAAGGGAAACGGGAAAACAAGAAATGATCGGCGTGTTCGATTCCGGTTTCGGGGGGCTGGCGGTGCTGAGGGAGTTTCTGCAGGTCCTGCCCGACTACGACTACCTGTATCTGGGGGACAACGCCCGCATCCCCTACGGCACCCGGTCCGACGACGTGGTGCTGCGCTTCACCCACCAGGCGGTGGACTACCTCTGCCGCCAGGGCTGCGACCTCATCATCCTGGCCTGCCACACCGCCTCGGCCAAGGCGCTGCGGCGCATCCAGCAGGACTACCTGCCCCGGCACTATCCCGACCGCCGGGTTTTGGGCGTGGTCATCCCCACCGTGGAGGCCGCCCTGGAGGTCACCGCCAGCGGGCGCATCGGGGTCATGGCCACGGAGGGCACGGTGGTGTCGAACTCCTTCAAGATCGAGCTGCAGAAGATCAACCCGGGCGTGGAGGTCTTTCAGCAGGCCTGCCCGCTGCTGGTGCCCATCATCGAATCCGGGGAGCAGGAGTGGGAGGGCACCGGCCTCATCCTGGCCAAGTACCTGACGCCCTTGCAGGCCGCGCAGGTGGACACCCTGATTTTGGGATGCACGCACTACTCCATCCTCAAGCCCCAGGTCCAGGCCCTGATGGGCCCCGGGGTGCAGATCATCTGCTCGGGGCAGGTCTCCGCCGGCAAGCTGGCGGACTACCTGCGACGCCACCCGGAGATGGACAGCCGGCTCTCCCGGGGAGGCTCCCGCCACTACCTGACCACCGACCTCACGCCGCGTTTCGCGCAGCTGGCCGGGCTGTTCATGGGCCAGCCCATCTCCGCGGAGATTGTGCAGCTTTGACAGCCCCGCCCCGGCCGGAGGATTTGAGGCCGCCGGATTGAAAAATCTCCGTCCGGGCTCATCTTGCGGTTAACACCTGCCGATAATTAAGTTGGTTTGCACATTCCCCGCAAAGGAGCGCACCACCATGACGACCGGCAGACGTTTCCCCCTGATCCGGCTCTTTGCCAGCCTGAGCCTCGCCTTGCTGACCGCCCTGACGGTTGCGGGCTGCGCCGCCGGGCCGCAAACGACGGCCGCGGCCCCGCCCAGCGCCGAAGACCAGAAGATCTATCAGGACGCCTCCGACCAATTCACCGGCACAGGCACCGTCCCGCCCGGCAAGGCCGCGGCGGGGGCCGCCGACGAAAAGATTTACCAGGACGCCTCCGACCGGTTTACCGGGCCGGGCACCGTGCCCCCGGGCAAACCGACTCCGGACATCTCCCGGGAACAACTGTACCGGGACTCTGCGGACCGGTTTTGAGGCGGACGCCGCCATTGGTGGACCCCGCCACGATTTTGAGGAGGCCGGGCGGATATGATATGATGCCGGCATGATGGACCCGACCGCCGCTTCCATCCTCCCGTTGGCGCCGTCCCAGCATGAGGCGGCTCTGGAGGTCATTTGCCGGGCCTTCCGGAGCGACCCGCTGCTGAGCTTTCTGACGCCGCGGCCCGCCGCCCAGGAGCGCCTGCTGCGGTGGTTCGCCCGCACCGGCCTGGATCACGGGGCGCGTCAGGGCGAGGTCTACGCCACCCCCGGGGTGAGGGCGGCGGCCGTCTGGTTTGCGCCCGGCCGCCCTCACATGACCGCCGGGGCGCTGTTGTGGGCCGCCAGATGGCTGCCGCTGACCGTGGGCTGGGGGTGCTGCCGCCGCTTCCTGGCCTTCGTGAACTTCGCCGACCGCCGGCACCGCGCCCTGATCACGGGGGACCACTGGTACCTCTTCATCCTCACCGTGGACCCGGCGCACCAGGGCCAGGGGCTGGGGAGCGCCCTGCTGGAACCGGTCCTGGCCCGGGCCGACGCCCAGGGGCTGCCGGTGTACCTGGAAACCACCAACCCCCGGGCGGTGCCCTTCTACCGGAAACACGGCTTCACCGTAGCCCACCACGCCGGACCCGCGGCCGCCACGCCTCTCTTTTGGGCTTTGAGCCGCCGGCCCCGATCCTGACGGCCCGACCGGCGGCCGCGCAAACTCTCTGAATTCGCCTGCACATTTTGCTCCTGCCCACGGCAATTATTGCCACCGCAATCCCCTGCTGTTCCTAACATCCTATTATCATGGCGAAATTATTTTATTGGGATTGGTACGCCTTATGCTTTGGAAATCGCCAAACCTAGGGACAAGGAGAGGGTATGGAACAAGTGACCTTTGCCGTGGTGGGTTGCGGCAACATCGGGAAACGGCATCTGGCAGTGCTGGCGGCCGAACCCGGCGCCGGCATCGCCGGGGTGTGCGATATCGACGAGGCGGTGTGCCGGGGCTATGCCGAACAGTATGGGACGCCGGGTTACGCCGACTACCGGGAGATGCTGGCGGAGACTCCGGCGGAGGTGATCAGCATTTGCACCCCCCACGGCTGGCACCACCAGATGGCGGTGGAGGCGGCCCGGGCCGGCAAGCACATATTGGTGGAAAAACCCATGGCGCTGACCATCAGGGACGCGCATTCGATGATCGAGCTGGCCCGCCAGTACGGGGTCAAACTGATGGTGGTGAAGCAGAACCGCTACAATATTCCTATTATGCTGACGAAAAAGGCGTTGGACGAGAACCGCCTGGGGCGGATCTTCATGGTGGAGGGCAACGTGTTGTGGAATCGCCATGAAGGCTACTACACGGACTCCCCCTGGCGGGGCAGGAAGGCCCTGGAGGGGGGGGCGCTGTTCACCCAGGTAAGCCATTTCATCGATCTGATGATCTGGTGGTTCGGAGACGTGGTCAAGGCCGCGGCAACCATCGGCACCAAGAACCACGCCATTGACATCGAAGATTGCGGCCTGGCGCATGTACTGTTCGAGTCCGGGGTCATGGGGAACCTGATCTGGACGACCTGCGTGTATCAGCAGAATTACGAAGGCAGCATCACCATCGTGGGGGAGTTCGGCACCATCAAGATCGGCGGGCAGTATCTCAACCAGATCGAGTTCTGGAACGTCAAGGATTACCCGCTGCCGCCGAACATCACCTTCTCGGACCAGCCGAACGCGTATGGCAAATACCAGGGAACGAGTTCCAATCACGACAAGGTGATCGCCGACGTGGTGCGGGAGGTACGCGGGCAGCGCTGTAACATCGTGGAGGGCGGCGAGGGGATCAAGACCATCGAAGCCATCGAGATGATCTACGACAACGCCACCCTGGTCATGGACAATGTCAATTTGTGGGCCGTGCAGGCGGCGCAGGCGGGGTCTTGGGGGCTGCCTTCCGGGAGGGCCTGAGGTGCGCCGGCGAGGATACCCGCCCACAGGGCTAAGATTATGAAGTTTCTTCAGATACACACGTTTTACCAGGCTTACCTGGACGAATTTTACCGGCGCCAGCCCGCCCTGGCGGGATGCGGTTTCCGGGATCAGATCCAGGCGTTGATCGCAGACGGCTTCGCCGGGGGCCATATGTTCGCCCCCTACCTGGAATCCCGGGGATACCGGGCGCACCTCGTCATCGCCAATTGCGGGCCGGCGCAGAGGCAGTGGGCGAGGGAAAACGGCGTGCGGGAGACGGGCGGGGGACAGTGGTTCGGGGAGATTGTCAGAAGGCAGGTGGAGACCATCAAGCCGGACATCCTTTACCTGAGCGATCCCATTACCTTCGACAGCCGGTTTTTGCGGTCCCTGGACTGGCGGCCGGCCCTGGTGGCGGGCTGGCGGGCCGCGTCCATTCCGGCGGAGACCGACTGGTCCGGTTTTGATCTGATGCTGTCCAGCGTCACCACCTGCCGGCAGCGGGCCTTGCAGTTGGGCGCCCGGCACACGGAACACTTCTTCCCCGGGTTTCCCGCGGGCATCGCCGAGCAATGCGCCGGGGTGACGCCGGAGTGGGACGTGGTGTTTTCGGGGCAGTGGACCGAGGAACACGCCCACCGGAACGGCTACGTGCTGGAGGTCGCCCGGCAGGCCCCGGGGCGGGATTATGCCCTGGGGCTGTACATCGCCACGCCGGACCCGGGAAGCCTGCCCGGATTCATTCAGGCGAAAAATCTGGGGCCGCGGTGGGGGCTGGAGATGTTCCGGACGCTCAGGCGGGGACGGATCGTCCTGAACGCCGGGATCAGCGGCTTCAATTTCGAAGCGCCGAATATGAGGCTGTTCGAGGCGACCGGGGTGGGGGCTTTCCTGCTGACCGAATCCCAAAAATTTCTGGAGAATTACTTCGAGAGCGGCACAGAGATCGAGACTTTCAGCAACACTGACGAATTGCTGGAAAAAATATCCTATTACCTGGCCCACCCCCACGAACGGGAGGCCAGGGCCCGGCGGGCCCAGGAGCGCTGCCGGCGGGAGCACTCCATGGAGGCGAGGGCGCAGGAATTCGATGACGTTCTGAAGAGATATCTGGGGCAGAAGCACACCCGGCCGGGCGCCGCCGCGGCCCCCGACCCGGATATCGCCGTGCTGGCCGAAGGCGCCGTGGAGCTGCTCAATGCCTATGAGAACGAGCCGGCGCTGTGGGCGCTGGACCAATGCCTGCGGCTCCAGCCCCAGGCGACCGGACTGCTCTACGGCAAGGCGGTGGCCCTGGCCCGCCTGGAGCGGGTGCCGGCGGCCAGGGATGCCCTGGCAACCCTGTTGGCAAGCCAGCCGGACCATGACAAGGGACGCCGCCTGCTGGCGGCGCTGGGCGACGAGGAGCCGCCCGGGAGGGGCGCCGCGGGGGACGCCGGCGACCGGGGCGGGGCGGAAGCGGCCGACACGGTCCCGGGGCTGAGGGCCCGAGGGGAGGAAGCCTTGCAGGCCGGGGACTGGCAGCGGGCCCTGGGCCTGTTCTCCCAGGCCAAGGCCGGCCGGCAACCGCAGCGCGGCCTCGATTATTGCCGGGCACTGTGTTTCCGGCACCTGAACCAACCGGCGGCGGCCCGGGAGGCCCTGCGGGAAGAACTGAGGTATTTCGGGGATCATCAGCAGGCCCGGGAACTCCTGGAGCAACTGGCGGAGCCGTCCCCGGTGGCCGAGACCACGGGGCCCGAACCGGAATTCAGGAAGCTGCTGCAGGTGATCCGGCCCTATACCATGCTGAGCGAGGAACGCCTGTATTCCCTGTTCACGCTGGCCAGGCGGGCCTGTACAGAGAACGTGGGGGGCAATTTCGTGGAGTGCGGGGTGGCGGCGGGGGGCTCCACCGCGCTGTTGGCTTACGTCGCCCAGAGATTTTCCCGACAACCGCGGCTGGTGTTCGCCTTCGACTCCTTTGAGGGCATGCCCGCGCCCACGGCCCGGGACACCCATGCGGGCGTGGCGGCCAACGACACGGGCTGGGGGACGGGCACCTGCGCGGCGCCGGAGGCCAGTGTCAGGGGGTTGTGCGAGAGATTGGGAGTGGGGGATCGGGTCAGGATCGTCAAGGGGTATTTTGAAGAGACCGTGCCCCGCGACCGCGACCGGGTCGGCATGATAGCGCTGCTGCACCTCGACGGCGATTGGTACGATTCCACCCGGGTGGTGCTGGAGAACCTTTATGACCGTGTGGTAAGCGGGGGCTTTCTCCAGATCGACGACTACGGCTATTGGGAAGGCTGTCGGCAGGCCGTGGGGGAATTCGCGGAGGCCCGGCAGCTGTCCTGGCACCTCAAAGACATTGACGGCACCGGCGTCTGGGTGGAAAAGACCGAGGGGTGGCCGATAAATCCGGAGATACCAGCGGAGCTGGCGGCGGAGTTCGCCGGGGACGATCCCGCGTCCCGGGGGCTGGAGAGCCAGATGTCGCGCAATGAGCGCTTCCAATTATACTATGCCAGCCGGCACCTGCTGCCGGGGCGGGCCCCGACGGTGCGCTTCGTGGAAATCGGGTCGTATGCCGGCGCGTCGCTGGCCCTGATGGACGCGGCGCTGCAGCGCCGGAACATCCCGTACCAGGGGTATGCCATCGAGCCGGCGGGACGCCCCCAATTCTTCGAGGTGATCCGGAGGCTGCACCCCCGGGTGGAGCACGTGCCCCAATTCTCCCGGGAAGCCGCCCAGCAGTTGGGGCGCACGTTCGCGGCGGACGCCAATTACCCGGAACTTATTTTTGTGGACGGGGACCACACCTACCAGGGAGTGCGGCAGGACATCCTGGATTATTATCCGCTGTTGGCCCCGGGGGGCATCATGATCTTCCACGACTATCTGCCGGCGGTGGATGAGGCCAACAGGGAGGCCATTCACGGCCACCATGGCGGGAAAGAACCGGGGGTGCGGCGGGCCTGCCAGCTATTCATGGAGAGGCATTGCGGAGCGCAGGCAGTGGCACTGCCCTTGTTGCATCCCAGCGATCCCACGCAAACCCAGGCGCATTTACCCATCATTCCGGGGGTGTTTTCCACCCTGCGGGCTTACGTGAAACCCAGGGAGGCTGAGGCATGACGGAGTTTGGCGGCAAAAGCCCGCGACTGCAGCAGTTGTTGACGGAAGAGATAGAACTGACAGACATTTGGGGACCATCGCCAGGATCGCCGTTGACTGCGCCATCCTGTGCGGCCGGGGGACGCCTGAAGGTCGCCCATCTGTGTTCCCAGGATTACGGCGGCGCGGGGAAAGCCGCCCTACGGCTGCATCGGGGATTACGGGGGCTGGGAGTGGACTCCACGGTGGTGGTGGCCGAGAAGCTGACCGGCGACGCCGGGGTGGTGGAGGTGGGCCGACGGGTTGCGCCGGGGGAGGCCGGCGCCCGAAGCGCCATGGCCGGCCGGCGGGCGGCCTGGGAAGAGCTGCTGCGGGACTACCCCGACAGACCGCCGGGACTGGAAATCTTTACCGACACGGTGTCGGAGATGCGCCTGGAGGACTGCCGGGAGATCGCCGAGGCCGATATCATTCACTGGCATTGGGTGGCCGGGATGTTGGATTACGCCCGGGCGCCCCAGGTCTTTAAAGGAAAGCGCCTGATCTGGACGCTCCACGATATGAATCCCTTCACGGGGGGCTGCCACTATGCCGGGGACTGCCGCAAATATGAGCGGCAGTGCGCGGCCTGCCCGCAGCTGGGGTCTCAACAAACCCGTGACCTGGCGGCGCGCATCTGGGAAAGCAAGAAAGAGGTCTACGCGCAGCTCGAGATGCAGCTCGTCACGCCCAGCCGCTGGCTGGCGGCGCGGGTCCGGGAGAGCGCCCTGTTGGGCGGGTTCCCGGTGGAGGTGATCCCCAACAGCGCGCCCCTGGAGGTTTTCAAGACGTATGCCCGGCAGGAGATCCGGGAGGCGCTCGGGGTTGCCGCAGACGCCCGGGTCGTGCTCTTCGGGGCCGACGGCCTCAACAACCGCCGCAAGGGCTTCGCCTACCTGCTGGAAGCCTTGCGCCGGTATACCCAGACGCACCCCGAAGTGGTGCTGGCCACCTTCGGCCACTCGCCGCCGAGGGACACCCTGTTGGGGTGTAAGGTCTTAGACTTCCAATATATAACGGACGAACAACAACTGGCCCTGCTGTATAACCTGGCGGACGTGTTCGTCCTACCCTCCCTGGAGGACAACCTGCCCAACACCGCGGTGGAGGCCCTGGCGTGCGGCGTGCCGGTGGCGGGCTTCGCGGCGGGCGGCATCCCCGAGATCGTCGCCCATCAGCAAACCGGATTCCTGGCCCCGCCGGGAGATGTCGAGGGGCTGACCGAGGCCATCCACTGGTGCCTGACGCAGGCCGACGGCGGGCAACTCCGGCGTCGCGGCCGGCAGCAGGCGGAACAGGAATATGCCCCCCAGAGGCAGGCAGAGCGGTATCGGTCGCTCTACCAGCGGCGGGCGGGGCAGCCGGTCGCCCCGGCCACGTCCGGGGGCGCGCCTGATGAGCTGCCGGAGCCCCGGGGGGAGCGCGAAGCGCCCGACACGATTCTCATCGCCGCCAACCTGGTGCCCTTCCAGGACCCCGGGCAACGCCAGCGCCAGGAAGAGTGCATCAAGAGCCTGGCCCGCCTGACCGGCAGGGGAGTGGCGCCCCTGAACATCTGTTATGCCGATGAACTGCTGGAGCCGGAGGGCTGGCGGACGCTGTCCCGGCTGCAGCGGAGCGCGGACCGGGAACTGGGGGTGAACGGCAAGCGCAAGCCCATCGTGCTTGACCTGTTCGACCTGGCGGCGGACTATGCCCGGGAACACGGTTGGGAGTGGTTCGTGGTGACCAACAGCGACATTATCTTCACTGCCGCGTTCATCGAGGAACTGCGCCGGTTGATGCGGGCGGGGTTCGAAACGGCGGCGGTGTCCCGCACCGAGGCGGCCAGGGGCAACGGGGACCACGGGTTAGTTCCCGGTAAGGTGGAGATGGGGGGCAACGACGTCTTCTGTTGTCAGACCGCCTGGTGGCTCGCGAACCGGCAACGGTTTCAGCCCTACATCCTGGGCGAACGGGTCTGGGATCATGCCTTTGTGGCCGTCATGGCCAGTCATTCCCGTTTCCACGCGTTCTTTCAAGAGGGGCTGTGCTTCCACATCAGCCACCCCGTCGCCTGGAAGACCGCGGGGCCCTATTCGGACTACAACATGAACCTGTTCAACGGGGTGGACCGGCCCTATCAGGAGCGCTACTACCCCTTTATCCATGAAGTGCTGAACGCGCCCCCCGGGGCGCTGACCTTCGAGGCGACGCAGTCGTTGGTGGACAGGCATTTCCGCAGCCGGAGGGCGCAGTTGCCGGAACCGGACGAGAAGCGGAGGGCCGCCCGGAAGGCCGCGGCCGCCGGGGATGTTCCGGGAGGGCCGCCGGCCCCGGAGGGACTGCGCCTTCTCCTGGTGGTGCACGGCTTTCCGCCCCAGTCGCTGGCGGGCACGGAGCTCTACACGTACAACCTGGCCCGGGAACTCGCCCGGCGGGGCCACGAGGTGCGGGTCCTTTACCCCCGAGTCGACCGGGAGCGCCCGGAAGGGGAGATCACAGAGGACCGGTATGAGGGGCTGCCGGTCACCCGGATGAACATCCATCCGGCCCAGGACTTCCTGGGGCTGTTCCAGAACGACGCCCGGGGGGGGCGGTTCGCGGACTATCTGGCCACCCTGAAGGTGGACCTGGTGCACTTCCAGCATCTCATCGGGTTTTCGGCGAGCGCCCTGCACGCCTGCCGGAAGCTGGGGATACCCGCCCTGATGACGGTCCACGACGGCTGGCTGGTGTGCGACCAGTGGCACTTCATGCGCGTGGACGGCTCGTTGTGCCCCGGTCCGGAGACGGTGGACGGCTGCGTGGCCTGCCTGAGGGCCCGGAACAGCACCATGGACCTGGAGGAGCAGATACCGCAACTGTTCTACCTGATGGCCTGGCGCCGGCAGTACCTGCAGAAGAGCCTGGCGTGCCTGGAAGGGCTGATCTTCCCGTCGGAGTGCATGCGGGCCTGCCTGGAACGCTACGGCTGCCGCCATCCCCGGATGACGGTGACGCCGTTGGGGCTGCAGCCCCAGGAGAGCCGGCCGCGGGCGACGGATCCCGAGGTCATCAGGTTCACCTTTTTGGGACACATCACCCACCGGAAGGGGGCGGACCTGGCCGTCAGGGCCTTCAAGCTGGTGGCGTCCCCGCGGGCGCGGCTGGACCTGTACGGGGGGGTGACGGACAAGGACTATGGGCAACGGGTTATGGCGGAGATCGCGACGGACCGGCGGATCACCTATCACGGGCCCTACACGCCCGCCGACCTGCCCGGCATCCTCAGCAGGACAGACGTGGCCGTGGTCCCCTCCCGGTGGGAGAGCTATTCGCTGGTCACCCGGGAATGCCTCCAGGCCGGGGTGCCGGTGATCGGGGCGGACGTCTGGGCCATTCCGGAGGTTATTGCAGACGGGGTCAACGGCCGGCTGTTCCGGGGAGACGACCATGTGGACCTGGCGGCCAAGATGGAGGCCCTGGCCGCAGACCCGGCCCGGGTGGCGGAACTGCAGCGGGGGATCGAACCGGTGCGGACCTGCCAGGAGGAGGCCGCGGAGATCGAGGGCCATTACTACGCCGCACTGGGGCGGAGGCGGCCGACCGCGACACCGTTGCCGGCGGCGGGCGCCGGCGGGGAGGCGGAGGGTTTACAGACAGACGCCGGGGCCGGTTCGGAGGCCGCCCGACACCTGGAGATCGCCCGGGAGCAACGCCGGCGACAACACTACGACGACGCCATCGCCAGCCTGGAGAAGGCCAAGGACCTGTTGAGCGGGGAGGTGGTGGACCTGGAGGTCTGGCGTCTGATGAAGTCTGCCAAAGGCTTCAAGGAGCACAAGGCTTTTGCCAAGGCCATCGAGGACCTGGAGACCGCCAAGGTCAAATTGGGATTGCGCTGAGCCGGAGGGCCGGCGGGGAGAGACAGAGATGACGGAGAAGTTAAAGGACAAGGATCTGAAGTTCGAAATCTATCAGGAACTGGGGGAATGCTACACCCAGGTGGGCAGAGTCGCCGAAGCCATCGCCCACTTCGAGCAGGCGGCGCAACTCAACCCCGGCAGCGACCGGCCGTACGTGGGGCTGGGGGTGGCGGCCCTGCAGGATAGCGACTGCGGCCGGGCGCAGGCGGCCTTTGAGCGCGCCCTGTCGATCAACCCCCAGAGCGACCGGGCCCTGTGCGGGCTGGGCATGATCCTGAGCGCCAGCGGCAACGGCAGCCTGCCGACGGCCCTGGCCCGGTTCCGGGAGGCCCTGGAGGTCAACCCGGAGAACCTGACGGCACTCAGCGGGTTGCTGCAGGCGGCCAGCAGCAGCGGCCGGCCGGAGGTGTCGGAGACCTACCTGCGCCGCTACCTGGAGCTGCACGTGGCCGACCTGAAGATTTTGTACTGCCTGGCCGGGGTGTGCTTTCAACAGGGGAAATACGCCGAGGCCGAAGACGCCCTGGAACGCATACTGGTGTTCGAGCCGGACAATGCCGCGGCCCTGGAACTGAAGGCGGAGCTGGAGCGGGTCTACCCGACGCCCCAGGCCCGCCGGCAGCGGCAGGCGGGCTAAGGCGCGACGCCGGCGCCGGGCCGGAAGAACCGGGTGAGGCAGTCGATTACATAGGCGGCCTGGGCGTCGGTGAGGTTGCAGTGCAGGGGAATGGTGAGGATTTCGGTGAAGACCCGGTCGGTGACCGGCAGCCCGCCGCCGGGGGGCTCGCCGCGGAACCGGAAGCGCTCGAAGTGGTGGTTGGGGATATAGTTGATGCTGGCTTCGATGTCGCATTGGCGGAGGTATTCCAGGAGTTCGTCCCGGCGGCCGTCGATGACGCGCACGACGTAGATCTGGGGGGCGACCGCGGTGTAATCCAGGGGCAGGGTCCGCAGGCCGGGCAGGTCGGCCAAGGCGGCATCGTAGCGGCGGGCGAGCTGCCGCCGCCGGGCGATGAAGCCGGGGAGCTTGAGCAGTTGGGCCAGTCCCAGGGCGGCGTTGAGATTGCTCAGGTGATAGCGGAAGCCGGGCTCCCGGACCTCGTAGAGCCAGCGTTTCATCAGGGCGGGGTCGGCCACGGGAGGCCGGGCGATGCCCAGCAGCCGCATCCGGCGGAGGCGGTCGGCCAGCTCCGCGTCCTGACAGACCACCGCCCCGCCCTCCCCGCAGGTCATGTTCTTCAGAGAATCGAAGCTGAAGCAGACCACGTCCCCGAAACTGCCGATCAGCCGCCCCTGATAGGTGGAGCCCAGGGCATGGGCGGCGTCCTCGACGACGCGCAGGCCGTGACGCTGGGCCAGGGCATAAATAGCCTCCAAGTCGCAGGGGTTGCCGGCGTAATGAACGGGCATGAGGGCCCGGGTGGCGGGGGTGAGGCGGCGCTCAACGTCGGCCGGGGCCATGCGCAGGGTGTCGGGGTCCACCTCGCAGGGCACCGGCGTCGCGCCGGTGGCGGCGATCATCTGGAAGCAGGCCACGAAGGTGAGGGAGGGCACGATGACTTCGTCGCCGGGGCCGAGACCCAGGGACGCCAGGGCCAGGTGCAGGGCGGCGCTGCCGTTGCTCACGGCCACCACGTGGGGCGCCCCGAGATAGGCCTGCAAGGCGGCCTCGAAGGCCACCACCAGGGCGCCGTGGCCGAAGTAGCCCTCATCCAGGGCGGCCCGCAAGGCCGCCAGCTCCTCTGCTCCCACTGTCGGACCAGACACCTTAATCATGCCGGGCTTCTCTGCGGCCGCCGGGGGGCCGGACCGGTTGGCGCGAGGATTTTGGCATCCACCCCTCCTTATTGACCTGCGCCCCGGAGGGAAGCAGGGACCATCCGGGAAGAACTTCGGGTTTGGTGCGCTCCGCGCACCTAACTTTATCATATTCCAGCGCCGGGGTGAGTGCGAAAATTGGGGGCGGGCCACCCCTCGGAGGATAACTCCCCGAATTCGCAAGGCTATCTCCCCAGTGAGGACATGGCAGCGATATTCCGTCACCCAGACCGGGCGCTAGCGGATGTCGCAAACAGGTATGCGGGCCTTCCGGGATGCCGCGCCCATGGCGCACCTCCCGGCGAGGTCGTGCCATATCCCCTGCCCTAACGCCCTGAAGCCCTGCGCCTGAAGGCGACGGCTGCAACCCCGGGGCAGGGGAAAAAGACAGCCGGGAAGGCGGCGCCCATCCCGGCCATCCTGATACCCCCGGCGGACAACGAGGTAGCGGCTCAAGAATGACAATGACTTTCGGCACCCGGCCCTGCCATGACCCCCAGGGGGGCGCCCGGCCCCGGCCCGACGGCATCCGGTTGACGCCGGTGATAGTGTAAGAACGACTCCGCCCCGGCCGCGCCCATATAGCGCTGGAGCACTTTGCCGGGCGTCTTCTCCAGATCCACCACCAATAAGCCATCCAGGACATTGCCGAAATGCGGGTCCTGGGAAAACCCCAACATCCTCCCGCCCAACTTCAGATAGTGCTTCAAAAGGATGGGCAGGCCCCGCTGGTTGTCTTCCAACTCGGCCACCAGGTCGGACATTTCGCCGATATCCATAAAAATTTCCTGGTTTTTAACCTCCTCCCAGACCATCAGGGGTTTGGCGGCCAGGGGATGGCGGGGTCGCACCAGCCGGCCCAAATCCGGCCAATGCCGGTGGGACATCAATGATGACGCAATCACCCTCTGCGAGGTGTAGCGATAATCATTGGAGATGGACACCGGCCCGAACAGGATGCGATAGCGGGGGTAATTGACCACAAAATGGCCGATGCCCTTCCATAAAAGGAGAAGTGCGGCATAATTTTTTTGATACTCGGGCCGCACAAATGAACGACCCAACTCCAGAGCAGGGGTTATGCGGGTCAACAGGGGCATTCCATAAGAGAAGAGGGTGTGGGTGTAGAGCCCCCCTTTGCCCGCCCGGGCGAGAATATCGTCGGTGGGACCCAGGCGATAGGCGCCGACCACTTCCCGGGTTTCCGGGCTCCAGATGAATAAGTGCAGGTAATGAACATCAAAACGATCCAGGTCCATAGACATCCCGGTGCCTTCACCCACCAGGCGGAAGGTCAGTTCACGCAACCTGCCGATTTCTCGGAGGAGAAACGGAATTTGAGAGGCGCGCGCATAAAAGACCGCTAACTTCCCAGTTCTCAACAGGAGTTGCCGGTCCGGCAGACGTTCAACCTCCGCCTGCAATTTTTCAGGGGGTACGGGCAGCGCCAGGGGCTCTCTTCGGGGTGGACCGCCAACGGTTTTACTGCCCCCCCCCGGAGCGGGCTGTGGACAACGATCCTCCCCCAGGAGATAGGTCCGCCACTTCAGATAAGCGGCCAGGGCCTGATCGTTCCGGAAGGCCCGGAGCTTTTTGGCCGGGAGGAGTTTTCCCACGGTCACCCCGATAACCTTCCCTTTTTTGTTCAATAATTCCCGAGGCAACAGCGCGGTGCGCAGCTTGGGGTGGATGAGACCCAGGACCTGAAACAGGGGGCCGTTGAGTCCGTGGAAAAAGACCGGCAGCACCTGGGCCTGAGTGCGTCGCACCAAACCTGCCAGCGCGGCACTCCAGATGGGATCGGCGATCCCCTGCCGGTCCCAGCGGAGATGAGAAACCTCCCCTCCCGGAAAGACTCCCAGCAGGCCGCCGTTCCTCAGCCACGTGGCCGCCCGTTTCAAAGCGACGGCGTTCCCCGGCACCGACTGCTTGCTGCCGAAGGGGTCCACGAAGATGAACAGTTCCCGGATTTCCGGGAAACAATGCAGCAGATAGTTGGCAATGAGCTTGACGTCCGCCCGGACGGTATGGAGCAGGTCCGCCAGAATCAGACCTTCGACGGCGCCAAACGGGTGGTTGGCCACAACAACAAGCGGCCCCGCGGCGGGAATCACCCCCAGGTCGCCACCCCGGACTTCATAACTTACCCCCAAACCCGCCAAGGCGTGGCGCAGGAAGTCCCGTTTATCCGCCACCGGGGGAACCTGTTGATAGATCGACTTGATCTGCTGAAGTCCGAGAAGCTTGCCCATCACTCCCGCCAGGATCTTTTGCATGGGCGCGGAGCGGCCGGGGTGGAAACCGTTACCCCCGCCCTTCATAATCATACCCGCGATTTGTTGGGGATCAATCATAGGGAACACCCTCTGTCTCAAGTCTGCGTTACCCGCAGTAATCCGGGGAGAAACCAACGTTTTGTTAACTTGATAATATAATTGGGATATTAGATGTCGATAAGGGCGGGATTAGTTTTCCATGCACCAGCCCGGGTTCACCACCCACCGGGCACCTCTCTGGCAGTGGGCAGATATAAGCCCCGCCGTTTTCTTGCATAATTAACACCGCGCCCATGTTCTCCTAACAATTGGTTGCTATCTGTCACCACAGGGAAAATCCTGTTCTTCCGAGCGCGAGATTTCTACAAAGGCGGACCTATGGCTTATTCTGCAGACCAGAAGTTTTTCAATCTGGTGCACGGTAATTATCTGATTTACAACACCTGCTGGGAGGACCCCCGGATCGACCGGGAACTCCTGGGGTTGGACAGCAGGAGCCGGATGGTGGTGATCACCAGCGCCGGGTGCAATATCCTGGATTACCTTCTGGACGAACCGGCGGCCATTTATGCGGTGGACCTCAATTTCCGGCAAAATGCCCTGCTGGAGTTGAAGATGGCCGTTATGGCCGTCTGCGGACCGGAGGAGCTCTTCGCCCTCTTCGGCGTGGGCGGATGTGCGGAATACCGAAAACTGTATCAGTCCGTGAGGCCCTGTCTGTCCAGGCCGTCCCGGGGCTTCTGGGACCGCCACATCCATTATTTCAACCGCCACGGCCTCCGGTGGTCGTTTTATTGGCGAGGAGGCGCCGGTTTCTGCGCCTGGTTCTTCCGGCACCTCCTCATCAACGCCCGGCCCCGCATCCGCAGGACGATCCTGGAGCTGCTGGAGGCCGCCGATGTCCAGGAGCAGTCCGAGCTGTTTGCCCGGATTGAACCGGAATTATGGGGCCGCCTGACTTCCTGGCTGATGAGCCGCCCAGCGGTGATGAGCCTCATGGGAGTCCCCGCGGCCCAGATCGGGCTGATTGACCAGAAATATCCCCGGGGGTTGGAGGGATTCATTCAGGATCGGATACGGCGGGTGTTTACGGAGGTGCCCATTGCCGATAATTACTTCTGGAGGGTCTACCTGACCGGCTCCTATACCCCGCGGTGCTGCCCCAACTATCTGAAGAGGCGTCACCATGCGCCCATCAGGGACCATTTGGCGGCGATACACCCGTACGCCGGCTCGGTGGCCGACTTTCTGGAACGCCATCCCGGAAGCTACACCCATTTCGTCCTGCTGGATCATCAGGATTGGCTGGCCGGACATGATCACGCGGAACTGGAGAGGGAATGGCGGCTTATCCTGGAGAGCAGCGCTCCCCGAGCAAAGATATTGATGCGTTCCGCCGGGCTTGAGCTCTCCTTCCTGCCGGCCTGGGTGCAGACGCGTCTGAACTTCTTCCCGGAACTCACGGAGCCGCTGCACGCCCGGGACCGCGTGGGGACTTACGGCAGCCTGCATCTGGCGGAGGTGGCATGAACACGTCGGGAAGCATACCGCGGGCGGGAGAAGTCGATCCGGTGGTGCGTTACTACCGCTGGCATGCCCGTCTCTATGACGCCACCCGGTGGAGCTTTCTGTTCGGCCGGCAAGCTTTGGTGCGGGACATGGCGGCTTTTTGCCAACCCCGACGGATCCTGGAAGTCGGCTGCGGCACCGGCGGAAATCTCGTCAAGCTTCATAAGTTATTCCCCCGGGCTTCTCTCTGCGGGGTTGACATCTCACCGCACATGCTCCGGGTTGCCGGGAGAAAACTGAGGAGCCGCAATGTCAGTCCGGAGCTTCTGAGGCAACCTTACCGCCATCCCCTCTCCCCCCGGAATCCCTTTGATCTCATCGTCTTCTCCTATTGCCTGTCGATGATCAACCCGGGCTGGGAACAGGCATTGCAGGCGGCCAGTCGGGACCTGGGGGCGGATGGCTGGATTGCGGTGGTGGATTTTCATGCCTCCGCCTCCGCCAGGTTCAAGAAATGGATGGCCCTCAACCATGTGAGGCTGGAGGAGCATCTGCTGCCTTCCCTGGAAGCGCACTTTCAACCGCGAGCCGTCACGGTAACACCGACTTATCGGGGGCTGTGGTCATATTTCAGCTTTATCGGAACGCGGCAGAACGGCGAATGAGTGGCCAGGGGCCTTGCCGGTGGCGCCGCGGGGCGCCAGCCGGCCACCGGCAGCCCCGCTAACCAGGCGCCTCTTTCAGGGTCGGGTTAACCAGAGGTAATGCCACCATCGCCTGTCCGCGCCAGTACTCTCAGTATTTCAGGGTAGCTTCGATCCAGAAGGTCCGACCGGGAGTCAGGTTGTTGAGGAAGTATCTCCGGTTGAGCATGTTATCCACGGAGAAGGACACCGCGGCCCATGTCACCGGGGTGACCGTCAATTTGGAGTCCAGGGTGAAATAGGGATCATAAGAGCCCGGCACGCCGTTCACCCAGTCGCTGTTATCATCTGAAGAATTTACTTTGCTGACGTAACGCCCGGTCAGGTTGGCGTTAAACATCCCGTAATGGGCGTTGAAGCCGCAGTTGAGTTGCTGCCGGGGGACGGAGGTCAGTTTTTTGCCCCGCAATTCCGGATTGTACTCACTTTTTAAAAGGCGGGCGTCCACCAGGGTCATATTGCCGAAGATGTCCAGCCAGGAGCACAGCTTCTGGGTGATTTCCACTTCAACTCCCATGATCCGGGCCTGGGCGGCATTTTTTGCCAAGCGGACGTTGGGATCGGTACTGTCGGTAACCCGGTAGATGAGGTCGCTGACGTGGTTGTCGAAAAAGGTGGCGGTGATGACGTTGCCCGGGAAGGGTTTGAAGGTCCCCCCCACCTCCCAGGAGACAGCCTTCTCCGGCTGGAGCCCGGGATTGCCTTTATAGGTAATGCCGCTGCTGGAGCGCCAGGTGCGATAGAGCTCGTAGATATTGGGCGGCCGAAAGGTCGTGCCGGCGGAAGCCCGCCACGACATCCACTCCCAGGGCCGGAACAGAAACGCCAACTTGGGATTGAATGACAGCTCCTCCCGGGAAGAAAGACGCGTTTCCGGGGCGTTTACCGTTTCCTGATACATGCCGTCGTAGGTTTGCCACCAATCCAGGCGAGCGCCCACCACGGTGCTGAACATGGGGTGCCAGGCGATTTCATCCTGGGCGTAGAAGCCCCAGGTTTTGGTCTTGCCGGCGGCCTGAGTGGTCAGCCGCACAATGGAGGCCGGCTCGCGCCAGTTGGCCAGATCGAAGGTCTTGTTGATGGAGCTGTCGGCCTGCAGGGTGACCCCGCCGGTGAGGGTGTGGCGGGTCCCGACGGCCTGCACCGCTTGCACCTCTGCCGTCCAGCTGCGGCTTTTGTTGTTGGTATAGGTGCCGGGGCCGCTGGAAAAATTGGTGGCGGCGGTGGTCCCGGGGGTTGAGTAATCATTGAGCGGCTGATTGAGGAAACCGCCGCGCAGCTTCACGGTGGTGGTCTCGGTGAGGGCATGCTCCGAAGCGAGGTTATACAGGGCCTTGTGTTCCCAGCCGGCACCCGACAGGAAAGCGCCTTCGGTCAGACCGCTGAAGCGGAGGTTGCTGATGCCCAGTCCCACCGTACCGCTGGCCACGGGCATGCCGGTGGCCGGGTTTACCAGATAGGTGTGGTATTGGGCGTAATCATAGTAGTTCCAGTTGAGCAGCACGCCGAAGTCGAGTTTGTGGCCGGGGGCGATGTCCCAGCTCAACTTGGTGTTGAGGCTGGAATTCCAATAGGAGTTGTCCCCCTTGTCGCCGATGATATAAGTGGGAGTGTTAGTGGTGGTGGTGGAGGGACGCCAGCCCACCACCCGGGTGGCCGCCGTCCCCCGGCTGGCCGTCCGGCTCACCAGATTGGCAGGATACCCGGCGGTGTCCTGATACGTGTAACTGGCCTTGAGGCTCAGTTTATCCCAAAAGCGGTTGCCGACGGCAAAGTAGGTGCTCCAGGAGTCATACCGGCCGTAACCCACCTGACCGGTCATCTCAAGTTTCTGGGGCGTTTTGGTGATGATATTGATCACCCCGCCCATGGCGGAGCCCCCGTAGAGGGCCGAAAAAGGCCCCCGCACGACTTCGATGCGGTCGATTTCGTGCACCGGGATGGCGGTCCAGGTGAAGGACTGGCTGTAGCCCGTGGCCAGATTTTGGCCGTCATAGAGGGTCAGGGTCCGGGACTGGCTGGGAAACCCCCGCAGGGTCACACTGGTCATGGTGTCGGCCCAGCCTTTGCCCCGGCTGTTGTAGACCCCCGGCACCTGCTGCAAGGCTTGATCCGCGGTTTGAATATTCTGATTTTCGATGTCCCGGGAAGTCACCAAGGTTATGCTGGCCGGGACGTCATCGGGATTGCGGGGCGTCTTGGTGGCCGTCACCACGATTTGATCGAGGGCATGAATCTCCCCCGTCTTAGCCGCTTCCGCCCGCGATGCCGCCTCTCCCCGGTCCGAGGAAGAGTTCTCTTCTTCCCGGAGGGAATCCGATTGTGTTACCTGCTTTTCCCCCATAAATTCCTCCGGGGTCGTATCCTGACCCGCCCCGCTTCCCGACAACATGAACCATACGAGTAACAACGACAGGAAACGTTTCATCCGGCTTTCTCCTTAGTTTTGACTATGTTTTCACTATTGTTCAGCCACATAACCGCACCGGGGGAAACATGGGGGTGAGCTGGCAATGCTCCCAGCGAGCCACCAGCAGGCTGACCCGGCCACAGCCTTTGGTTCTGAGCAAGTGCAAGGCGTCATCCACGTCAAAAAAACCCTGGCGGACGCCCACCACTTCGACCTGGTCGACAGACAGCCCCCATTGCCGGCAACTGGTCCGCAGATCGACGGACTTGGGAATGTCCCGAGCGCCGATGAGGTAGACGATCACACCGTTTTTCATACCCCGCCTCCTGTGGGCAATGTGAATAGCGGCCGTCCCCTGGCGCCGGATAGGAATCGGGGGCCGCAAAAAAAATCCTCGGGTCCTGTGGGACCCAAGGATTGCACCCAGCTTGACTTATTCCTCGGGACGGCCGGAGAGAGTTGCCATACCCCTCACAGCCGGGCCGCCCCCAATCCGGCGTCGGGTGACGGCCCACAAGGTGCAGGCAGGTCTTCTGGCTCCCGGATCTTCCTCATCCCTGCGCCTTCCCATCTTTTTTATAAAAGACAGTGGCATCGAGCAGGTTTTGTCCCCGGTCACAGCGGCGGGACCGCGCCGGTTTCTCACCGGCTTCCCTTTTCAGCCCCTCAGGGGGCGCCTGTCACCATTTCGCAAGACGTGATTATCCTTGTCCAGCACCTCCATCTAGCTTTGTTCAATAACGAGATAGATTACCTGCACTTCTGGCGGCGACCGGAAGCTGCTCTTGCGGCGGCAATACGGGCATCCGCCTCACGTGACGGCTTTTCGCAGCTTCCACGCGCCCCCCTGCGCCCCGGGATTATGCGGGGCCGGGTTGCTCCCCGGCCGGCAGATCGCCACCGTGGAAAGGCTCTACAAGAAACGGTTCTCTCCGTGCATACGGGTGCCGAACGCAAACAAGCCAATCAGCAGCAGGATGAACAGGGAGGCGAACCATTGGACCCCGGAGGCGCTGACTTCCGTGCGGTCATCTTCCTTGGGCACTGTTTCCATTTTAAAGCCCTCCACCATGCGGGCTTCCGGCCCGGGCGCCGGAGAGTCGCTCTGGGCGGCCGGCCTGGCCGGATCGTGGGGTTGGGGGACGGCATCTTTTTGAGAGAATCCTGCCGACAGGGCGTCCTGCACGCGGGTGCGATCCTGGACCTGCTCCTCCAAACGCCGTCCGGCGGCCTTGTCCACGGCGATTTTGAACTGTTCCACGATCCGGGGCGACAGCACTCCGGGCAGGGAGACAATATTGACCACCATCTGGTTCAGCACCGGATTGTTGCAGGTGTGATCGCAACAGGCCACCCCCTTCTCCACCACGTTCAGGGCGTATTCCGCCGCCAGCTTTTGGATGACCTGGTCATCCGCCTGCCAGTAGCCCTTGCGGGAGGCCTCCAGCATCCGCGCGGTGATGGATTGATAGGCCCAGGGATTGACCCGGTTGAAAAACTCCTTCAGGTCCTGGCCGTATTTGTCCTCCACGTAGACCTCGTAGACCTGATCCCAGCGGCTGCCATCCACCGCCGAGGGCACGGTCACCTGCCAACCCCAGAGGTATTCCACAAAATGAGACATCTCCCGGGCCCCGGCGTAGTTGTCGGCTTTCATCCCGGTGATCCATTTGGGGTTGAGGTACCGGGCGCGCATTTCCTGGCCGATGGTTTTGGCGAGGTCCTCGACGCGCAGCTTGTGGGGCTGCAACTGCATGGTGAGCATGGTATCGGGATTCTTGCCGCTCTCCTGCCGCACTGCCAGGGCCAGCCCGCCAAGATAAGAAAACATGTCGTCATTGTCCAACACGCCGTAGACATTGGAGGATCGGGAGTGAAGCACCGTGTCGACCCTTTTGAGGTTTTCCTTGAAAAGCTGTGGCGCCGGGACGCCCCAATGGTCGGCGCCGTAGGCGAAACCCGTGTGCTGCTGGTAGACATCGGCGATCTCGGCGTCGCTTTTCCAGAAGCCCGAGGCGCCGGCCAACTCCGACACCCGGTTGCCGTAGGTGCCGGGCGCGGTGGTGAAGATCCGCAGGCGAGACAGTTTGTCGGCCTGTTGGGGCGACAAGCCGGATTGCTGCAACTGCTCCTGCAGGCGGCGGTTGTTCCGGCTGAGGTAGTTGTCGATATCGGTCTGGGCGGCGGCCTGTTGCACCGCCCGGTCCAGGAAGAGGAGTTTGTCGGGATAGAGGTCGCGGTAGAGCCCCGAGGGGTTGAGGACGATGTCGATCCGGGGTCGTTGCAGCTCCCTGGCGGGGATCACCCGGGTGCCGGTTACCCGACCGTTTTTATCCCATACCGGGGCCATGCCCATGAGATACAAGGCGGTGCATTCGTTGACCCCTTCATTGCGCAGGGTCTCCACGGCCCAGAGGACGATGGCCACCTTTTCCGGGTAGCGTTGGTGCTCCTTGAGGCTCCTGGCGATGATGTCGTCGGCGGCCTGCTTGCCGAGCTGCCAGGCGGCCGCAGTGGGGACCTTGTCCGGGGAGAAGCCGTAAAAATTGTTCCCCGTGGGCAGAGCCGCAAGATTGCGGAGGGGATCGTTGCCCTCCCCGGGCGGGACGTAGCCGCCGTTCAGGGCCTTGACCAGATGATCCATCTCCCGGGGGCCGGAGACCGTGAGTGCCTCGCGGACGTCCTGGCTCCGGGCTTCCGGGTTCTTGTCAACGATGGCCTTGACGGTATCCTCCAGGGCGGCGCCGGCCGGAGAGCGGCCAAAGGTATGCATCCCGTAGGGGAGCAGGTCGTCTTTGATTTCATGGAGATACAGCTGAATCTGCTGCAAGGCCTCATCATTGAGTTCCGGCAACCGCAGGTCCTTAGCCAAGCCGGTGCGGCGCACCAGGTCGCGGATCTGCTCCAGATACACCGCGGTGGTCTGGGAACCCAGGGAACGGCCTTTTTCATAGTTTTCGATCAGAGTCTGGAGGTCGTCATATTCCTTATACAAACCGGCGGATTGCAGCGGCGGCGTCAGATGGTCGATGATCACCCCCCGGCCCCGGCGCTTGGCCTGGAGGCCCTCGCCGACATCGTCAACGATGTAGGGATAGATATTGGGGATGTCGGTGATCAGCACCTCCGGGGGGCAGGAGGAGCTCAGACCCACCTGCTTGCCGGGGAGCCATTCATGCGTGGCGTGGGTCCCCAGGTGGATCATGGCGTCGGCCCGGAACCCCCGTGCCAACCAGAGATAGGCCGCAATATACTGGTGATGGGGAAAGACGGTGACATCATGGTAGAGCTTTAGGGGGGAATCGCTCCAGCCCCGGGCGGGCTCCGGCAGGAGGACGAGATTGCCCACGGTGACCGCGGGGATGATGAACCGGCCGTCTTTGACCATGATCTCCGCCGCTTCCGGGGGCCCCCACTGTTTGACCACGCCCTCCCGGAAGGCCGAGGGTAATTGGCTGAACCATTGCTTGTATTCGGCCATCGGCACCCGCACCACGGAGCCGGCGGCCAGCAGTCTGTCAAACTCCCCCGGCGCCCAGGAGCCGATGTTGAGGCCGGTGGTCAGAATCATCTGCTTGATGCCTTCTTCGGTGAGCCGTTGAGCTGCCGGCACCCGGTAGCCTTCCTGCCTGAGGCGGGCCAGGATGTGTTCCAGGCTCCGGAAGACATTGAGATAGCTGGCGCCGATGTTCTGTTTCCCCTGGCTATGGTGATAGTAGAGCACCGCCACCTTTTTCTCTGCGTTGGGTTTGCGCTGCAGGGTTATCCAGCGCTGCAGCCGGGGGATGAGGTGGTCCAGGTTGTCGGCGATGCTGCGGAAGAGATAAAAGCGCCCCGGAATTTCCGGGTCAGAGGCCTCCACCCGGCCGGACAGGGGCGTCGGTTCGATGACGCCGGAGGTTTCGGGGACCGCGATATTATGGGCAACGGCTAACGGCGGAATACCGACGGGGTCCGCACGCCAGTGGTCAATGTCGATGCCCAAGAGATTGATGGCGTTGATCACCGGGACATTCAGCCCGGTCAGAGCCGTTTTCACCCGGTCATTCAGGGCGGAGGAAAACTTCAGGGAGAACGACAACACCACATCCACCCGGGCCTGCCGACGTTCGTCCAGGAAGAACCGCCCCAGGACGTCCTCATCCCGGCCGAAGCAGGGCAACACAGTGAAACCCGCCTTCTCCAGCTCGGCCATGATGTGATTGATGAACTCCACCTGACCTTTGATGAGGGAGGTGGAAAAGAACATCAACCCCAACCGGGGGGCGTCGGCGCGATAACCCGGGCGCCCCTCATACCAGCGGCGGTAATCGGCATAGTTTGAAAAGACCGCCGGGGCCTCGGGATGATATATCCCCAGGTTCGGCTGCTGCACCACCGGTTCATAGGAGACGGCCCGGTCGATGCTCAGGTGGACGGCCAGACGCAGGAGATTCTGCAGATTGGCTGCCGACAGGTGGCCGAAATACTCCCGGAGTTGAGGATGGAAGATGAATCCCTGTTTCTGCAGATCCTCATCGTTGCCCGAGCCGCGCAGGGCGTAGACGTCCTTATTGGCCGGGGAGCGGTGCTCCAGTACGTAACGGGTCAGTTCCCGCATCATGACGTCAACGATCACCACCCGGGAGGAGGCGACAAAGTCCCGGGCGGCGGGGTCGGAGAGCAGGTCCTGGTGAGTGAAGGCGCGCACCCGGATGTGTTGCGGCAGGGCCAGCCGGCTCACGGCCTGCTGGGCCATGTAACTGTTCAGGTCGATGACCAGCAAAGAGACGTTGGCCGCCCAGGCGGGCGCGGCCAGGAACAGGATGAGGGCCGTCACCAGCCAGGGGAGGCGGCCCGTCGCCGCCGTCCCCGGGGATCGCGGCCGTCCCCGCCGGCGGCAAATACGGCTGGCAGGATGCAGGTCGAGGGAGTTCATGAAGTCGGCTGCCGCTGGATAAAGGTCATGTTCAAGACGTATCACCCGGTTACTCCTCGGGCACGTACACCATCGCCCCATCTTCCAGGCGATAGGCGGTTCCCAACCGCGTCCCCCGACCCTTGGCCGTGTCCCGGCTTACCTTCACCGCCTTGATTTTGCGGCCTTCCTTGGTAATGATCTCCATGCGCCCGTCGGCCCCCTTTTTCATGATGGTGAGGTTGCTGGTCTCGCTGAACAGGTCCTGCAGGTGGTAAACGGAGAACAGGATGAGGAACATGCCCACGACCAGCACCAGACCGAGGTCCAGGAGATTGGCGACGCCGCTTAAGGGATCGTTGTCGCTGAAGGCTTGGGCGCCGTAATCCTTATGGAGGCCGGTGCGGCGCCGGGGCTGGAAATATTTCATGGCTGGCTGTTCCCCTTGTAGTTGGCCAGAAGTTCGGTGCCGAGTTCCAGGTTTTTGAGGTCTTCTTCAATCCACCGGCGCTTGACGGTGAAGAAGAAGAAGGCCAGCATCCCGGAGGCCAGGCCCACGACGGTGGTGGTGAAGGCGATCACCAGGTCGGCGGACAATTTGACCATATCACCCTGTCCCAAGGCGGCCAGGCCCGTGCCCATGGGTATCAGGGTACCCATGAGACCCAGGGCGGGGCCGAGGCGCACAATAATGCGCAGCCGGTCAACGCTTTTCCACATATTCAGGGTGGCCTCCCGGAGCAGGTTCTCGACCTGCAGCTCGTTGGCGCCATCCCGGGCGAGCAGCCCGGTCAACTTCTGCAGATAACTCCGCACCCGATGCGGCAGCGCCCGAGTCTCGCCGCCGAGAATAATATCGGGGAGTTCCTCGGGGGAGCACTTCGCCAACCGGGCTCTTTCCAGCCATTCGGCGCAGAATACGCCGGCGTATAGCACGATCCAGGCGAAACACACCAGGAGGAGCACCAGGGTGGGGTATAACAGGGAACCGGAAATGAGAATAACGGCGGTTTGCAAAAGAGCCCCCACGTCGATCATCACGACCTCCTTGTAGTGGCGCGCATGTATATGAATCCAATGATGAACAGGCCCCCGAGCACGCCACCAGTCACCCAGGGGGCCAAGGAGCGCGCGTGAGTTTCCTTATGCGAGTAGGCTGAGAGCCGGAAGGCCTCGTCCAGTCCCGAAAATTGGGGCATAATGATCACCGACAGAAGGAAATACGCGGCGATAGCCAGCATACACGCCCCCAACGAGGCCTCCGGCGAGCCGGTGGCGCCTTGCCGCCACCGGTGCAGAAGCCCCATCGCCAGGAAGGCCAGGGCCAGAAAAACTGCGTAGAGGATGGCCACCGCCCTGCCCCAGACCTCCGGGACATAGGAGACCAAAAACGCCACAGAAAGGAAGATCATCGTGCAACAGACCGGGCAGGGTAAGACCAGGGCAAGCCAGCCCAGGGTCCTTGTCTTGCCGGGGCGCTGGTTTTTCAGGAGGGCAAGGCCCCATACCAGCATCAAGGCGGCCATAATGAAATGGATGAGCATACCGCTGGGCAACAAGGTCCGGAGGTAGTGAAAAAGAGCCCCGGCCGGCCAGTGATGCACCACCGCGGCCAAAGCGGCAAACAGCAAGCCGTAGGCGACCAGAAAGCCCATAAAAACGGCAAACCGGCGGCTGCGCCGGTTTTCACGGTTCAGGTAATGATGCAGTCCCACCCCGGTTTTCAGGGCGTAGACGCCCGTGGAAAAACCGAGGCCCAGCACCAGGCTGTGCAGTTCCATCTTCATAGCGGTGCACTCCCCAGGCTCAAAGCCCCCTCCCCAAAAAAAAATCCCGAATCGTCTCAGAACGATCCGGGATGTCCCTTTTTTATCCAACAGGATCTGCGAGCCCGTCTCTGTCCACGAGAACGATGGGCTCATTATCCAGGCAGGTCTTCTGACTCTCGGTTCACCCTACTGGCAGCGCCTTCCCAGTCCACCAATATGGACCAGTGGCTTGCAAGCTGCGTTCGTCCCCGATTACAGCGGCGGGCCCGTCCCCGAGTTCCACGGGGTTCCCTCTTCGCTCCGTTGGGAGCACCTGGATATGCCCTTCATACTCCCAGCCGAGAAAAAACGCAAGGAAAAAAATGCTCACCGCGGCAGGTTCAGGGGTCAAAAAAGTTTTGTTCGGCGCAACGCACGCCTTACCAAGAGAAGGGGGACGTCGGGCTGATCCCGGCCCATATTGAGCCGCCCCTCCCGGTGGGGGGAAGAGCGGCAGAAAAAGCGGTTGACAGCGGCCGGGTGAGGGGATAAGCTGTTTATGGGCACCCTATTGGGGTTTAAAAGGGAAGACGGCCGAGCCGTCGCGGACCCGCCGCTGTGACCGGGGACGAAACCTGCATCGGGCCACTGTTCCGAGCAAACGGAATGGGAAGGCGCGGGAAGTAGAATGATCCGGGAGCCAGAAGACCTGCCCACCGCATACTGCCCCCCACGGTGAAGGCAAAGCCGCCGGCAGGGCGCCGAGGGAATCGGCGCCGCACTTAAGGAAAGCAAAACCGGGACTATCCTTAAGTCCACTGAGGACTTAAGGATTTTTTGTTTTTAGGGACCGCCCCGCCATGACCGAAGGAGTTGCCACTCTGCCCCACACTGCCACCCGCGACCGGGCTCCGGGCCGGGAAGAGATCATCCGCGGCGAGCGCCGGGCCGCCCGGCGTTTTGCCCTGTTGTTAGCGGCGCTGATGGTGGCGGCGGCGGCGTCGACGGTGCTGGCTTGCCTGATCGGACGTCTGTCCATCCCGGCGGGGGAGGCCCTGCGGTCGCTTCTGGCGGGGCTGGGTCTGGGCGCGGGCCCCGCCAACGCCAGTTGGCAGGAAGTCGTCGTCCATCTGCGTCTGAGCCGCATCGTGCTGGCCCTTCTGGTGGGCCTGGAGCTGGCGGTGGCCGGGGTGGCCTTCCAGGGCATCCTGCGGAATCCCCTGGCCGACCCCTTCACCCTGGGGGTGTCCACCGGCGCCGCGGTGGGGGCCTCGCTGGCCATCTTCATGGGGTTGGGAAGCGCCGCCTTCTGGGGTTTGGGATTGTTGCCCCTGGCGGCCCTGGGTGGAGCGGCTACCGCCCTGGCGGCGGTCATCTGGCTCGGCAGGGTGGACGGACGGCTGCGGCGGGACACCATGGTGCTGGCCGGCATCGTGGTGGCCACTTTTCTTTCCGCCCTGATCTCCCTCATTAAATCCCTGGACGAGGAGTCGGTGACCAGTATCGTCTTCTGGGTGATGGGGAGCTTTCAGGGCCGCGGGTGGAACCACGTGATCTTTTCCCTGCCCTACGGACTGCTGGGACTGGCCCTGGTGGGCCGGCACGCCCGGGACCTGGATTTGCTGTCCCTGGGGGACGCCGCCGCCCGGCAGATGGGCGTGGAGGTGGATGCGGTGCGTCTGCGCCTGCTGCTGGGAGCGAGTCTGCTGACGGCGGCGGCGGTGTCGGTCTCCGGGGTCATCGGTTTCGTGGGGCTGGTGGTGCCTCACCTGATGCGCCTGCTCATCGGCGGAGAGCACCGTCCCCTGCTGGTCCTGGCGGGGTTGGCGGGCGGTCTGGCCCTGTTGTGGAGCGACGTGCTGGCCCGGATCATCCTGCCGGGGGGCGAGGAGCTGCCGGTGGGGGTGGTCACGGCCCTCCTGGGCGGCCCCTTTTTCTGCCTGCTGCTGAAGAGACGCAAGGAAGGTGAAATCTGGTGATCGAGATTGACGCTCTCAGCTGCGGCTTCGGGGCCCGGGAGGTGCTCCGGGGGGTCAACCTCCGGGTGCAGGCCGGGGAGATGGTCGGCGTGCTGGGACCCAACGGCAGCGGCAAATCCACGTTACTGCTGTCGATCTCCGGGGTGCTGCCGCCGTGGTCGGGATCAGTGCGGTTGGCCGGCCGGGAGGTCTCCCACGCCACCGCCCGCTGGCGGGCCCGGCGGCTGGCGGCGGTTCCCCAGCGGGTGGAGGTTGCGTTTCCCTTCAAGTGCCTGTCCGTGGTGCTCATGGGGCGGTATACCCACGTGCAGGGGTGGAGCGACTATAGCGCCGGTGACCTGGAGGTGGCCCTCACGGCCATGGAAGAGACCGGCACCGTGCACCTGGCCCGCCGTATGATCAACGCGGTCTCCGGAGGCGAGGCCCAGATGGTGATGATCGCCCGGGCCCTGGCCCAGCAGACGGACGTCCTGTTGTTGGACGAGGCCACCGCGTCCCTGGACGTGGCCCACAAGATCAGCATCTTCGATCTGCTCACGGCCAAGAACCGCCAGGGAACCACGCTTCTGTGCGTGATGCATGATCTCAATCTGGCGGCCCTGTACTGCCGCCGGCTGATATTTCTCAAGGAGGGCCGCATCGTGCTGGACGGACCCACGTCCGCCACCTTTACGGCCCGGAATCTCTCAGAGGTTTATGACACCGACATCCAGGTCTCCCGCCACCCGGTCACCGGCAGTCCGCAGGCGCACTTTATACCGGCTGGGGATTTGCCTCCTGCTGCTGTTAGCGGGGAGTTGGCCCAACCGCAGCGGGGCTGCTGACATCGAGATCACCGACGATCTGGGCCGGAAGGTGCGTCTCACGACGCCGGCCCGGCGGGTCATCGCCCTGTACGGAGCCTACAATGAGATCTTTGCGGCCATGGGGCTGACGGATCTGTTGGTGGGGCGCACCAAGGCCGACGTCGAACCGGCGGAGATGCAGGCCAAGCCCAGCATCGGCACGCACATGCGGCCCAACGTAGAGATGGTGGTGGGCCTGGCGCCCCAGCTCATCATCCAGGACGCGGGACGGCGGGAATCCCTGGGGCCGGTGCAGCAGATCGAGGACCGGGGATTGACGGTGGCGGTCTTTCACCCCCGGGGTTTCGCCGACCTGTTTTCGGTGGTGGAGCGGCTGGGCGTCCTGACGGGGGAAGAGTCCAAGGCCCGGGCCCTGATCGAGTCCCTGCAGGGCCGGCTGGCGGCGGTGCGTCAGAGGCTGGCGCCGGCGGGGCCGCGGCCCCGGGTCTTCTTCGAGGTCAGGCATCCCAACCTCCTGGGGGCGGGAAAGGGCTCCATCGTCAACGATATCATCGCGGAGGCGGGCGGGGTTAACGTCGTGACCGGCGACAAGAAGATGGTGCGGCTGGACATGGAGGCCCTGATCAAGCTGGACCCCGAGGTCTACCTGGTGCAGCAGGGGCCCATGAACAAGAATCCCTCGGAGCCGGCCTCCCGGCCCCACTTCGGGATGCTGACGGCCGTCAAGCAGGGCCGGGTGCTGATGGTGGACGAACGGGTCTATTCCCGGCCCAGTCCGCGGGCGGTGGCCGCGGTGGAGGAATTGGCCGCCTTCCTGCACCCCGGGGCCATGACGGAGACGAGCCGGTGACGGCCGGTAAACGGGCCCTGGTCATCGCCGGGACGCACAGCGGGGTGGGGAAGACCACGGTCACCCTGGGACTGATGGCGGCTCTGAAAAGACGGGGCTATACCATCCAGGGGTTCAAGGTGGGACCGGATTTCATCGACCCGGGCCATCACCGGCAGGTGACGGGGCGGCCCAGCCGCAACGTCGATGGCTGGATGCTCAGCCGGGAGGAAAACCAGACAATTTTTCAGAGGGCCATGATCCCGGCCGACGTGGGGGTGGTGGAAGGGGTCATGGGCCTGTTCGACGGCTACGACGGTTTGAGTGAGGCCGGTTCCACCGCGCAGATGGCCAAGTGGCTGGGGCTGCCGGTGGTATTGGTGGTGGACGCCCGCTCGCTGGCCCGCAGCGCCGGGGCCCTGGTGCACGGCTATGCGACCTTTGACCCGGAACTGCCTTTGTCGGGGGTGATTTTCAACCGGGTGGCGGGGGAGCGTCACCTGGACTATCTGCGCCAGGTCATGGACCAAAGGGGCCAAGCCCGGCTCTTCGGGGGCATCCCCCGGGAGGCGGAACTCACCATCCCGGAGCGGCATTTGGGGTTGCTGACCACCGAGGAACATCCGTTGGACGCCGATTTTTTGGGGCGGCTGGCAGATGTGGTGGAGCAGGCCGTCGATGTGGAAGGGCTGTGGGCGGCGCTGCCGGCCTTCCAGATCAGGGCGGCCGACGGCCCTCCCCTACCGGCGCCCCGCGTGCGCCTGGGGGTGGCCCGGGACGCGGCCTTCTGCTTCTATTACCCCGAGAACTGGGAGTGGCTGGAGCGCTGCGGAGCGGAGTTGGCCTTTTTTTCGCCCCTGCGGGACCCGGAATTGCCCCCGGATATTCATGGCCTCTATCTGGGGGGAGGCTATCCCGAGGTTTTTGCCGAGCGGTTGGCGGCGAACGCCGGGATGCGGCGCGGGATCAAGGCGGCGGCCGCCGCCGGTCTGCCGGTGTATGCCGAATGCGGCGGTTTGATGTATGTGGGGGAAGAGATCGTTGACCTGGAGGGCCGGAGTCACCCCATGGCCGGGGTGCTGCCCCTGTCGGTGCGGATGCTGCCGCGGCTCAAGTCCCTGGGCTACCGGGAAGTCACCCTGACCGCGGATTGTCTCCTGGGAGAGGCCGGAGCGAAGATACGGGGCCACGAATTTCACTATTCGGAGCTGCAGGCAGAGCCCCTGGAAACGGTGACCCGGCTCTATAAACTGGCGGCCCGGGGCCGGGACGGGGAGCGGCGGGAAGGTTACAGCCGCGGCCAGGTGCTGGCCAGCTATGTCCATCTGCATTTCGGCAGCAACCCCGAGGCGGCCCGCCATCTGGTGGCGGCCTGCCGCGGTTATAAGGAAAGACAATGAACCCAGCAATTGTAGCCCCCCGAGAGATCGAGACGGAGAGCTTCCGCCGCATCGAGGCGGCGGTGGGACGGGTGGATCTGCCGCCCCCCGAATGGGCCGTGGTCCGCCGGATGATCCATACCACCGCGGACGTGGAGTACCTGAAGCTGGTACGGTTGCATCCCCAGGCGGTGGCGGCCGGCCTACATGCCCTCAAGGACGGCCGGCCGGTGTTCACCGATACCCGGATGCTGTTGGCGGGGATCTCCACCGGCAGGCTGGCCCGGCTGGGGGTGGAGGCCGCCTGCCTGATCGACCTTCCGGAGGTGCATCAGGCGGCGACGGCCCAGGGGATCACCCGGGCGGCGGCGGCGGTGGACCTGGCCCTGCCCCGGGCGGCGGGGGGCATCATGGCCATCGGCAACGCCCCCACGGCCCTGCGGCGGGTGCTGCTGCGGCTGAGCCAGGGCTGGAGCCCACCGGCGCTCATCGTCGGCATTCCGGTGGGTTTCGTGGACGCGGCGGAGGCCAAGGAGGCCCTGACGCACTGTCCTTATCCGTTTATTACGGCCCTGGGCCCCAAAGGGGGTTCGGCGGTGGCGGCCAGCGTGATCAACGCCCTGGCCATTCTGGCGTTAGAGGAAGGCCCCTGATGGAAACCACGCCTGGAACGTTGTACGGAATCGGGGTCGGACCGGGAGACCCGGAACTGATCACCATGAAGGCTCTGAAGGTGCTGGAGAAGGTCCCTCATATCTTTGCATCCTGCTCCACCAAGAACGACTACAGCCTGGCCCTGAACATCGTGCGCCAGCACCTGAACGGCTCGGCCATCGAGCACCTGCCCTTCCCCATGACCAGCAACCCGGAGGTCTTGCAGGACGCCTGGAAACAGAACGCCCGCCGGGTGATCGAGGTGCTGCGGGCGGGACAGGACGCGGCCTTCATCACGTTGGGGGACCCGCTTACCTATTCCACCTACGGCTACCTGCTCAGGACCATCAAGGCGCTGGCTCCCGAGATCAAGGTGATCACCATTCCCGGGATCACCTCCTATAATGCCGCCGCGGCCCTGGCCAACCTGCCCCTGACGGAGGGGGAGGAGTCCTTCTGCCTGGTCTCCGGGGCCCAGGGGGGCGACCGGTTCCGGGAGACCGTCACCTCCAGCGACAACATGGTCATGCTCAAGACCTACCGACACTTCGATGACATCTATCAGACCCTGGAGGAGATGAGCCTGTTGGATCAGTCCCTGTGCGTCAGCCTCTGCGGTCTGGACGGAGAGACGGTGGTGCATGACCTGCGGTCCCTGAAGGGCAAGAAGATGCCCTACCTGTCCCTGATCATCGTCAAGAAGAAGGGGAAGGGGTGTGACTGAGCACCGGGCAGACGGCGACCGGGGCTGATGCGGAGCAGCGGGCGCGAGCCCCGGCGGCGCAGTTTACGCACCGGGTTTTCCACCGGCACGGCAGCGACGGCGGCGTCCCAGGGGGCCCTGCAGGTGTTGCTGGGGCAACCGGCCCCGGCCGCGGTGGAAGTGGAGCTTCCGGGAGGGGGCGCCCTGACCATCCCCCTGGCGGCCTGCCGCCGGGCGGGGGCCGTGGCGGAGTGCCGGGTGATCAAGGACGCCGGAGACGATCCCGACGTGACCCATGGAGCCGAGATCGGGGCGCGGGTCTGGTATCCGGAGGGTGGCGCAGAGGGTATCGTGCTGCGGGGGGGGGAAGGCGTAGGGCGGGTCACCAAACCGGGGTTGCCGGTGGCGGTGGGCGAGGCGGCCATCAACCCCGTGCCCCGGCGGATGATCCTGGCAGGCGTCCACAAGGTCTGGAATCAATGGCGGCCCGGCGCGCCCCCGGCATTGGCGGTGGAGATCTTCGTGCCCCGGGGGGAGGAACTGGCCCGCCGGACCCTGAATCCCCGGCTGGGGATCGTGGGGGGCATTTCCATTCTGGGGACCACCGGGCTGGTGAAGCCCTTCTCCCACGCGGCCTACCGGGCCACCATCGCCGCGGCCCTGCGGGTGGCCCGGGCGCAGCAGGTGCGGCAGGTGGTGCTGACCACGGGAGGCCGCAGCGAGTCGTATGCCCGACGGCTGCATCCGGGATTGCCGGAGGAGGCCTTCGTGCAGATGGGGGACTACGTGGCCTTTGCCATCCGGCTGGTGAGCCGCATGGAGTTTGCCCGGCTGACGGTGGCGGCCTTTTTCGGCAAGGCCGTGAAGATGGCCCAGGGCATGGCCCACACCCATGCCCATAAAGGGCCGGTGGACCTGGAGAGACTGGGGCGTTGGACCCGGGAAGAGACCGGGGACGAGGCCCTGGCCGCGGCGGTGAGGCAGGCCAACACTGCCCGGGGGGCGCTGGAGGCGCTGACCGGGGCCGGCAAACAGCAGCCGGTGGCGGCCCGGGTGGGTGAGGGGATGTTGCGGGCCTGCCGTTCCTTTGCCACCACACCCCTGGGCATCACCGCCATGATCCTGGACTTCTCCGGCCGTTTGCTCTGGCAGGGAGCAACGCCCCAATCCTGAAAGGAAGGAGTGCGGTGGCGGCAGGACGGGGGGGAGGGCCCTCCGCCCCGCCGACGCCCGAACGCCATGATACCGGTGCAGGTGGTGGGCCTGGGCATGGGGGTGGAGGATCTGAGCCCCCGGGCCCGGGGCATTATTGAGACGGCCGAGGTGCTGGCGGGCGGCAGTCGGCACCTGGGGTACTTCCCCGACCATCCCGCCCGGAAGATCACATTGGGCAAGGAGGTGCGGCAGACGCTGGCTCTGCTGCAGCAGCTGGCGGCAACCCGGCGGGTGGTGGTGCTGGCCTCCGGGGACCCGAACTTTTACGGCATCGGGCCGCTGGTGGTGGAGGTCATGGGGCCGGAGGCGGTGCATATCCATCCCAACCTCACGGCAGTCCAGGCCGCGGCCGCCCGCCTGCGGATCCCCTGGCAGGAAGCGGCCGTCGTCAGCCTGCACGGGCGGGGTGACGAGGCCTTGAGCGCGGCGCTGGGGCGGGGGGGGACCATTTTCGTGTACACCGACCGGCAGCACACCCCCGCCTGGATCGGCAACTGGCTGCGGGAGCGGGGCTGGGACCATGCCCGGCTGGCCGTCCTGGAAGACCTGGGGCAGGACGGCGAGCGGATACGCCACCTGAGACCGGCGGAGGCCGCGGGGGAGACCTTCTCCGACCTGAACATGGTGGTTATGACGGCTGCTCCCGCGGCGGCCGCCGCGGCTCTCCATCTGGGGATGCCGGAGGAGGCCTTGGCGCATGAGGCGGGGCTGATCACCAAGGCGGAGGTGCGGGCGGTGGCGTTGGCGAAGCTGCGTTTGGGGCCGGGGCAGACAGTGTGGGACATCGGGGCGGGCAGCGGCTCGGTGAGCCTGGAGGCCAGTCTGCTGACGCCGGGCGGCAGGATCTTCGCCGTGGAGCAGCAGGCGGAGCGGGCGGCGCAGATAGAGGCCAACCTGAGGAAGTTTCGGGTGACGAACCTGGAGATCGTTTGCGGGCGGGCTCCGGAATGCCTGGATGCCCTCCCCGACCCGGACCGGGTCTTTGTGGGGGGCGGCGGCCAGGATTTGCCGGGCATGCTGGCCGCGGCGGGCCGGCGGTTGACCTCCGGGGGCCGTCTAGTGGTCACCGCGGCCCTGTGGGAGAGTCTGAACACGGCCCGGGGGTTCCTGGAAGACCGGGGTTGGGAGACGGATCTCTGCCAGGTGCAGGTGAGCCGCGCCCGCCGTCTGGGAGCGTCGGAATACTTACAGGCCCTGAATCCGATCTGGATCATCGCCGGGCAGAAAGGCAGCGACTGAAGGATATGAAGAGCTTTCCGGTGCAGTTTGTGGGGGCGGGACCGGGAGACCCGGAGCTGATCACCGTCAAGGGGCAGAAGGCCCTGGCCGCGGCAGAGGTGATCCTCTATACGGGTTCTTTGGTGCCCCGGGAGCTGTTGCAGTGGGCTGCCCCCCAGGCCGAGGCGGTGGACACGGCCACCCTGGACCTGCCGGCCATCGTGGGGAAGATGATCAGCGCCCAACAGGCCGGGAAGCGGGTAGTGCGGCTGCACACCGGCGACCCCAGCCTGTTCAGCGCCCTGCACGAGCAGATCGTGGAGCTGCAGAAGGCGGGGGTGCCCTTTGAGGTCATCCCCGGGGTGACGGCGGCGTCGGCGGCCGCGGCCACGCTGGCGCGGGAGTTCACCCTGCCGGAGGTCACGCAGACGGTGATCCTGACCCGGGCCGCCGGCCGCACGCCGGTGCCGGAGAAGGAATCCCTGGCGGAGTTGGCCCGGCACCGCGCCACCCTGGTCATCTATCTGAGCATCCACCTGATCGACGCCGTCGTGGAGGCCCTGCGGCCGGACTACGGGGCGGAGGCGCCGGTGGCGGTGGTCTACCGGGCGAGTTGGCCCGGGGAAAGGGTGGTGCAGGGCACCCTGAGCACCATCGGCGAGTTGGTGCGCCAGGCCGGAATCACCCGCCAGGCCCTGATCATCGTGACCCCGACCCTGGATGCGGCGGCGGTGCGCCCCTCCAAACTCTATGACCCCGCCTTTGCCCACGGCTACCGCTCCTAAGACCCTTCTGGTGGCGGCTCTGACCCCTGACGGGGCGCGGCTGGCGGCCCGCCTGACGCCGTTGCGGGAGCCGGCGGAACTGTGGCTGCCGGCGGCTCTGGCCCCGGACTATCCCGGAGCCCACCCATTTGACCGGGTCTCCCGGGTGTTTCGGGAGGCCGGCGAGCGGGGCGGCGACCTCATCTGCATCATGGCCGCGGGGATCGTGGTGCGGCAGATCGCGCCCTACCTACAGCACAAGGCCCGGGACCCGGCGGTGGTGGTGCTGGATGAGGCGGGGCGCTTCGCCATCAGCCTGCTCTCGGGGCACCTGGGGGGGGCCAACGAGCTGGCCCGGCGGGCGGCGGCCCTGGTGGGGGCGACGCCGGTGATCACCACGGCCACGGACGTCCACGGCCTGCCGGCCCTGGACAGCCTGGCGGCCCGCCTGGACCTGGGCATCGACCGCCTGGAGGCGGTGCGGCCGGTGCACATGGCCCTGCTGACGGGGAAGCCGGTGCGGCTGCTGGACCCGGAGGGGGTGGTGACCGAAGCCCTGGAGGACTGGC
>CAYRYV010000035.1:0-7583 GCA_964428565.1 uncultured Desulfobacterales bacterium
GCTTCAAGCAAATAATGCCCCTTGCGGCGATTTTCGGCTTTTTCTCCGGCAGTTACACCCGTGCTCAGAGTTATTGCCCCGTTTATACAACAGACGAATGCAGAACAGAAAAAAAAGCTGCTTGCGGGGGGGAGTCAAACCCTTTCCGGATATTGGCTGATGAACAGCTTTTCGGCCTCGCCGGTGCCGATAAGGATCAACTCGTCATTGACGGCCAGGGGTTGATCGGGGTCGGGGTTGAGACGGACTTCCTTGCCGCTCTGAATGGCGATAATGGTGCAACCGGTTTCCTCCCGGATCTTGCTCTCTTTCAGGGTCTTCCCCACCAGGGAGGGATGGGTCTTAAGCCGAAAGATGTTGAGGCCTTCGCTCACCATGAGCACTTTATTGCTGATCAGGAGATTGAAGATGGTGTTGGCGGCCAAGGACGCGGCGGACATCACCAGGTTGGCGCCGGCGGTGTGCAGGATGCTGATATTGCGATCCAGGGTGGCCCGGCTGATGATCTGGATATCGGGCCGCAGACGGCGGCAGTAAATGGTCAGGTAAATGTTCAGGTCATCGGTATGGGTGGTGATGAAAACCGACGGCGCCTCATAAATGCCAGCGCGAATCAGGGTGTGCAAGTCCGCGGCGTTGCCGCTGATATATTCGTTATCGCCTTCGATCAGATCAGGATTGTTCTCGACGATCCGGAAAAGCAGGCCGCGTTCCCGGAGGGCGTCGGCCGCGGCCCTGCCGACCCGGCCGCCGCCGAGAATAATGATGGGAGCGGTCAACTCCCCGACATGTTCCATGAAGAGGTCATAGGTGGCCAACTGTTCCGAGGTGCCTGCCAGGACCAGTACCGTGGTGGGGGTGATGACGCTGTGGGGCCGGGGCACCTCAAAGCGCCCCTTTTCCCACAAGCCCACTACATTTATGCCGGTGGCCTGCCGGATGCCGCTGTCCAGGAGGGTTTTGCCGACCAGGGGGGTCCGCATGGCCGTGGCTTCGGCAATCAGCAACTGGTCGAAATGACCGATAACATTGGCCCGGGGGCTCACCCCCAAGGCGCGTCGGGCCAGGGCCTGCCCCAGCATCTTCATGAACTGGAACACGTGGGTGCTCCCGGCCAGTTGCAAAATATCGATGGACTCATCCGAGTCGGCATTGGTGATAATGGGGGTTTCCCTGGTAATCTCCCGGATGGTGAAGGTGATATTGGTATTTTTCATATCATCGTTATTGGCCACGACCATGGCGGCTTGATCCACCCGGAGACGCCGGTAGACCTCCGGGTCGTCCAGGTCGCCACCCACCACATTGTAGCCCTGATCAATGAGATCCATGGCAAGCTGGATATCCGGCGTCAGCACGACATACGGACGGGAATAGTGCCTCAGGCGTTCCACCAGGCTGATGGTGATGGGATCGAAACTGGTAAAGATGACATGATCGCGAAAATTTTCCGGCAGTTCCCGGGGAACCCGAAGTTTTGATTGCGCCTCGAGCCAGGGGGCGTAAAAGAAGGTAATGAAGGTAAAGGGCAGCATAACCAGGAGAAATATGATCCCGGAGAGCAGCACAATGAGGGAAAACACCCGGCCCAAATCACTGGTGAAGGTGATATCCCCGAACCCCAGGGTGGACATCACGGTGAGGGTCCAGTAAAGACCGGTTATCCAGGTGAACTGGCGGCCTTCGTATTCCATGATGAAATGGAAGATGACGCTGTAAGCAATGATCAGGAAGGCCAACAGCACCAGAAACTTGACCAGGGCCCGGACTTTTTTTTGGGTATCCCGGCTCTGGAGAAAATACATCAATTGGGAGGGAAGAAATTTCATGAGCACCTCAAGCAAAATATGCGGGATCGGCAGGGATCGGGTTCAGTCCGGAATATTGCCTGCTTATATAATATATTGTATTATATCAAAATTCTAGTAGTCATGGAGCGCACTGAACCATCGCCACTGATTGTTCATTGTTGCATCCATGGTGGCCAGGTTTCTCCCGGTTGTGCACCGCCAAAGAAGAAACGGCGGGCCGGGCAGAACAATCTGTCACTTTTTTCGGTGTCCATCAAGGTGCTGAGCCATGCTGTTGGAAAACATGTTCCATGAGATCACTGCACTTCTGCTGGTGGCTGCAACCCTGGGAATTCTCGGGCTGGCGCTGCGGCAACCGTTGGTCGTGTCTTTATTGGCCGCCGGGATTCTGGTGGGGCCCTCCGGCCTCGGCCTGATCAGCAGCCATGACCAGATCGAACTGCTGGCCCACATCGGCATTGCTCTTCTGCTCTTTGTGGTGGGCCTGAAGCTCGACTTGCATCTCATCCGCACCATGGGGACGGTGGCGTTGGCCACCGGCCTGGGGCAGGTGCTCTTTACGTCGGTTTTCGGCTTTCTCATCGCCCTGACGCTGGGCTTCGCCTGGATTGAAGCCATTTATGTCGCCGTGGCCCTGACCTTTTCCAGCACCATCATCATCGTCAAGCTCCTGTCCGACAAGCGGGAAATCGATTCCCTGCACGGACGGATCGCCATCGGGTTTTTGATCGTCCAGGACATCGTCGTCATCCTGGTGATGATCGGCCTGTCGGCCATGGGAGACCGCAGTACCTCCGGGGCGTCCATTTTAGCGCAACTGCTTTGGGTCTTGGGCACGGGCGCGGCATTCTTAGGCGGCATCGCCCTGATGATGCGTTACGTTCTACCTCCCTTCCTGAAATACCTGGCGCGCACCCAGGAACTGTTGGTCCTCTTTGCCGTGGCCTGGGCCATATCACTGGCCACCCTGGGGGATGCCCTGGGATTCAGCAAAGAAGTGGGGGCCTTTCTGGGCGGCGTCTCCCTGGCCACGACTCCCTACCGGGAGGCCCTGAGCACCCGGTTGGTCAGTTTGCGTGACTTCCTGCTCGTCTTCTTTTTTATTGATCTGGGAGCGCGCCTGAACCTGGGGCTGTTGGGCGCTCAGGCGGGCAATGCCCTCTTCTTTTCCCTGTTCGTCCTGATCGGCAATCCCCTCATCGTCATGGTGATCATGGGGTACCTGGGCTACCGCAAGCGCACCGGATTTCTGGCAGGTTTGACGGTGGCCCAGATCAGTGAGTTTTCCCTCATCCTGGGAGCCCTGGGGTTAAGCCTGGGGCACATCACCATGGAGACCATGGGCCTCATCACTTTGGTGGGCCTGGTGACCATCGGGGTCTCCACCTATTTGATTCTCTATTCCGGGCCGTTGTATCAGCAGTTGTCCCCCTGGCTCAGGCCGTTTGAGAGAAAGACGCCGTATCGGGAAACCACCCAGGACAGTGCGGGGGCGGTTCCGGACGCCGATATTCTCCTCATCGGCCTGGGGAATTTTGGCAGCGGCATCGCCCGCCGGCTTCTCCAGAGAAAGAAAAGACTGGCGGGAGTGGATTTTGATCCGGAGGTCCTGGATACCTGGCGCCGGCAAGGTCTGCCGGTGTTCTACGGCGACGTGGGGGATCCGGACATCTTCGAACATCTGCCTTTGCATCAAGCCCGCCTGGTGGTCAGTACGGTGCGCGACCGGGACCTGAATCTGGAACTGACCGCAAACTTGAAGGCTCAGGGGTATCCCGGTAAGGTGGCGCTCACCGCCCGTCATGACGAGGATGCCCAGGTCTTTTGGGCGGCGGGGGCCGATATCGTCCTGCGTCCCTTCTTTGACGCCGCCGAACAGGCGGCCGATTCCCTGGCCACCGCCCTCCATATTTATACCGCAAGCCTGGAGTGGCCCCTGGGCCTGAGAATTTTCCGCCTGGAATCCGATTCTTTCTTTGCCGGGCGGGTTATCGGGGAAATTCCCCTGCGCCGGGAAACCGGGGTCACCATTGTGGCCGTAACCCGGGGGGGAAAAACCTTTTTCGACCCCGGCGCCCACATGCCGTTGTATCCCGGAGATCGCCTGGTGTTAGCGGGAGAGCCCGAAAGATTGGCGCAGGCGGAGGCCTTCCTGGCGCTCAGCCAGGTTGCCGAGGAAGACATGGAGGAAGAACGGTTCAGCATCGCCGTGATTCCCCTGGCAGCCGAATCGCCTCTGGCGGGGAAGACCCTGGCCGAGGCTCAATTTCGGGAGAAATTCGGGGTGACCGTCATCGGCATCAATCGGGACGGGCGGCAGCTGGCGACCCCCGCGGGAACCGACATGCTGCAGGCCGGCGACGGCCTGATCGTGGCCGGAAGATCAGCGGTCGTCAAGAAACTGGAAAGCCGCGGCCCCTTGTAACGAGACCACGTCCTGCGGCCAACCCTGCGCCGGCGACCACCGCCGAGCCCCCCGACTGCCCTCCAACTCCCCTTCTGACTCCCCTGGCCTGATGCCCGGATTACTTCGTGGTCAGCCGGTAGACGCCATCCCAATCCGGCCCCAGCTCCTGGCCGGTCAGGCTCCGGCAGCGGCTGAGGAAGGCCGCGGCCGGAGGATCTCCCGGAATAATCTCCATAACCTGCGCAAAGACCGCCTGGGCCTCGTCCCAGCGCTGCCGGCGGTAGAGGGCCAGACCCCGGGCGAAAAGGTCCCGGGCGGCGGCCATGGGGGGTGAGAGCTGTCCAGAGGGGGCCAGCACCTCATAGACCCGCACCGGGGCGGCCCGGCCCTTGACCGCGATGAGGTCCAGTTCCCGAAGCTCCACCTGTCCCCGGGCCTGGGCCGCGGTGGTCTCGCTGATGAGGATGCCGGTGCCGTAGCTCTTATTGGCCCCCTCCAGCCGGGACGCCAGGTTGACGGCGTCGCCGATGACGGTGAAGTCGAAGCGGGTGGAGGAGCCCATGTTGCCGACGATGACCTCGCCGGTGTTGATGCCCATGCGGGCGCTGATCTCGGGCAGCCCCCGGGCCAGCCACTGGCCCCGGAGTTCGGCCAGGCGCCGCTGTTGTTCCAGGGCGGCAAGACAGGCCCGGGCGGCGTGGTCGGGCAGGGCCACCGGCGCCCCCCAGAAGGCCATGATGGCGTCGCCTTCGTACTTGTCGATGATACCGCCGTGGGCCAGAATGATGTCGGTCATCTGGGAGAGGTAGTCGTTGAGTAGGTGGACCAGTTCTTCGGGGGAGAGCTTTTCGGAGATGGAGGTGAATCCGGCCAGATCGGAAAAAAACAGTGTAAGTTCCCGGCGTTCGCCCCCCAGGTGAAGTTTGTCGGGGTTTTTCAGGATGTCGGCGATGAGGAGGTCCGACATGTAGTGGGAAAAAACCCGGCGAATCTCCCGTTTCTGGCGCCCCTCGGTGGAGTAGCTGTAGGCCGCGCTGGCCGTGTAGGAAAAAACCAGGGCGAGCAGGGGGGAAATCAGATCCAGCCAGAAACCGTGGCGGAAGAGGAGGACCCCACTCCCCGTCAGCAGACCGCCGTAGACGGCCAGAGCCAGCAGGATGACCGGCAGGCGCGGACTGAAAAAGACGGTGAAGGCGGCGGCCAGGCTGACGCCCACAGTCACGCTGACCAGGACGGCGGCAGCTACGGGCACCAGGAAGTCACGGTCCAGCAGGTTGGCCAGGAGCGTGGCCTGAATCTCGACCCCGGGAAAGATGGGGGAGAGCGGGGTGGGCTTCAGGTCATACAGGCCCGGGGCGGTGAAGCCCACAAAAACCCACTTGCCGGCGAAATCGCTCAAGGGATACACAGGTGGTTCGCCGGCCTGCACCTGGACGAAGGACTGAATGACGTTGGCGGCGGCATAGCGACGGAAAGGCTGCGGCCCCCCCCGGAAGTTGATGAGGAACAGACCATCGGACAGGAGGGGGATTGGCAACCCCCCGGTCCCGTCAGCCGACGCCGCGACGCCGATATGCAAGCTGGCCCCCCGCCAGGTGAGGCAGGGGGCGGCCAGTCGGCTCAGATAAGCCGCCACCCCCAACTGCGGCCACCATTTTTCCTGGTAGGGCACAATGAGGGGCAGGCGTCGGTACACCCCGTCGGAGTCGGGACGGCTCTCCACATTCCCCAGAGCCTGGGCGGCGGCGGCCAGGGGGGACAGGGGACAGACCAAAGAGGCGTAGCCCGGGTCCGGGAGGCAGGAATTGCCGGTGACGTTAAGACAACGGCCCGCCAGGGAGGCCATCCCGGGAACGGGGTCTTTTTTGGGATTGCGGGACAGGAAAAAGGGCAGGATGACGTTGCCCGCCTCCCGGATGGACTGGGCCAGCAGCTGGTCGTCGTCGGCCCCGTAGGAGGAGCCTTCGGTGAACAGGACGTCGAAGATGACCGCCCGGGCGCCGGCGGCCTTGCAGTAGTCGACGATGGGGGCGTACATCTGCCGGGGCCAGGGCCAGGTGATGGACTGCTGCTGGAAGAACTCCAGGGAGGGTTGATCCACGGCCACCACGACGATATCGGGGTGGGGCGGACGGGCCGGGGTGGCCTGCTGGAAGAGCAGATCCAGGACCTTGAAGCGGAAACCGTCCATGATTCCAGTGGCCTGCACCGCCAGGACGACGGCGGCCGCGCCGACGCCGATGAGCAGGGCGGCCACTGCTTTGGCCGCGGGACTGTGAGGCGAAATTTTCATTATGGCGATTTTTGGTCGGGAAGGGGGGTTGCTCACCCTGGCGACGGTCTGCCCGCGCCACCCCAAACCGGGGCGGCCGGCGGCCGCCCCCGGCCATGATGGCCTCGGGGGCCAAAAACCGGCTGGCGTCCGTTACAGCCCCTTTTCCGTCTCCTGAATGGTGCGTTCGATATCCGCGGCCAGGGCCTCGGGGAGCCCCTCGATCTCCACGTTCAGAAAGCCCCGCACGATGGTGGAGGCCGCTTCCTCTTCGGTCAGCCCCCGGGCCATGAGGTACTCGATCTCCTCCTGGGCGATCTTACCCACCGCGGCTTCGTGGGACATCTCCACGCCGGCCACCTCCCCGGTGAGTTCGGGCACCGCGTAAATAATCCCCCGCTTGGCCAGAATCAGCCCCCGGCATTCCAGATGGGCCTTGACGTCGGGCACCTTGCCGATGAGATGGCCCCGGGAGACGGCCTTACCGCCGGTGGTCACGGCCCGGGCGATAACCTCGGCCCGGGTGTGGGGGGCCTCCAGAGACACCTTGCCGCCTAGGTCCAGTTCGGAACCCGGGTGAGCCACCACCACGGAGTTCAGCCGGGCCATCGCCCCCGCTCCCACCAACCGGGCGCTGGGATACATCTGCACCGACTTCACCGGCTTGAGCAGGATGTAGTTGGACAGGTAGGCGCCGCCGGCTTCCACCCGGATGGCGGAGCGGGGCCGCACGTAGACCTCTTCCGCCCAGTTGTGGACCATGGTGAAGGTGAGGCGGGCCCCTTCCTTGACGTAAAACTCCGAAATCCCCAGATGCAGCCCGGAGGTGACGTTGGGATGGGTGGTGCAGCCGGTGATGATGTGCAGGTGGGAGCCGGGTTCCGCCACCACGATATTATGGACGTGCTGCGCCAGCTTGTCGGTGCGGATGTACAGGCAGGTCTCCACCGGCTGGGAGATCCGGGCCCCCGGCAGGGCCCGGATGAAATAGCCGTTATCCAGCTCCAGTTCGGCCCGGGCGGTGTACTTGTCGGCGTCCACCGCCACCAGTTGCCAGTAATATTCCTTCAGGCCGTCGTAGCGCTCCAGGGCC
>CAYRYV010000035.1:7683-34918 GCA_964428565.1 uncultured Desulfobacterales bacterium
CACCGCCACCAGTTGCCAGTAATATTCCTTCAGGCCGTCGTAGCGCTCCAGGGCCTCCTTGATGGGCAGCACCTCCAGCCCGGGTTGGCTGACCTTACAATGCATGATCCGGCGGTCGGCCTGCAGAAAAGTCCCGGCATGGCCTTCGTCGGTGAGCTCCACCCCGGCCCGCAGGAGGTGATCCCGTTCGGCGGCATCGAATTGCCGGTAATGCTCGTCGTAAGACCACTCCCCCCCCTGGCGGGAAAACTGGTCCAGGTTGACGTCCTCACCGAAGGCGGCTTGCTTGTCCAGGCTTTTTTCCGCCGCCTTCTTTAAAAGGTCTGACACAGGCATCGTACGCACTCCTCATATCCGGTCTTTTTGATGTGCTCCAGAATCTCCTGGGGTTGGCCCTGGCAGGCGATGCGGCCGTCGGCCATCACATGGCCCTGATCGGCATTCAGATAGTTGAGAATGAAACCGGTATGGGTGATGATCAGACCGGACTTGGTGCGATTCACCCGGCGCATGTCCTTTTGCAGCAGGCGCCGGATGATCTGCCCCACCAGTTGCAGGTTTTCCAGGTCCACCCCGGACTCCGGTTCGTCCAGCAGCACCAGCTGGGGGTCCTGGGCCACCAGTTGCAGCAGTTCGGATTTCTTGATCTCCCCTCCGGAAAAACCGTAATTGATTTCCCGGTCCAGGAAGTTCTCGAAGCCGTATTCAAAAGCCAGGGCGTCGTAGGACAGCCGGCCCCCGGCGCACACCTTAAGAATGTCCTTGGTTTTCACTCCCCTGATGGTGGGGGGCCGCTGAAAGGCAATGCCCACCCCCAGCTTGGCCCGTTCATACGTGGGCAAATCGGTGATGTCCCGCCCCTGGAGATAAATCTTGCCCTGGGCCACCTTGTAGCGTTCGAAACCCATGATGGTCATGAGCAAGGTGGTTTTCCCGGAGCCGTTCTTCCCGAAGAGGGTGTGCGTCTCCCCGGTGTTGACCCGCAGATTGATCCCTTTGAGGACTTCCCGATCGTCGATGGTGACCCAGAGGTCTTCAATCCGAAACATAGGTTACTCCCCTGTTGCGCCAGTGTGCCGCCGGTGGGCGGTTGGCGCTGATTGTATCACGGCCCGGGCAAAATCCGAATGATTTTTCCCTTGGCGCCGCCCTCCGCCCCCGATCTGAGCAACGCCCGCTGTCCCAATGAAACAAGCCCTCAAAGTCTCCTTTGAGGGCTTGGGGTTGAACAGGTCGGTGAGCTCATTACATTGCAGTAATCGCTTTCCCCTCCAGCGGGTTTAACGAAAAACCTACCTCGGCATTATCCCCTTACTGAGTAACTCCGGGGGCAACCGGCAGCTTCGGGAGAGCCGGGGCTTCCTTCATATATTGCATACCGAAGGCCCGGGTCTCAAAGGCTTTGGGATTGAAGGCCTTGGTCAGTTCCACTTCCTCGGGGCTCAGGATCCGTACGAGGCCGAAGTCGTCAACGATGGCGAAACGTTCGCCTTTGGCCAAGCAAGAAGCAACGGTCTCCTCCCCTTTGAGTTCTTTCTTGGACACGCACAGCAGTTTTCCGGCCAAGGCGGGCGAGGCCACCAAACCAGCGATCACTGCCAGCACCATTACCATCATGAGTTTTTTCCGCATACCCTTTCCTCCTTTTTCCAACGCTTAAATTATTGCCTCGGCAACTACTGCAACATAACGACGAGATAGAAATATTTCTCCTCACTATTACGGCAAAATATATACACCGTAAGAGCCAAAGTCAACAATTTATTTAATAACTCAATCTCTAAAATAAAGAGGCGGTAGTCAATTTGAATGGCCCTTCCACGCCGCCTGCCTCCCACGGCCCGGCCCTGGCGGCTAGGCCGCCCGGGGAAGATATGCGCTGCAGGGCACCGGCCGTCTTGTGCTAGTGGAACCCCGCCGCACCCTCCGGGGACATCAGGGAGACGGTGTTGAGCAGGTCGTCGGGGGTGGCCTCGGCGGTGGCGAATTGGGGTCGCTGGGGAGCGCCCACCCGTCAGAAGGCCAAAATGAGGTCATCCAGGCGGCGTTTGGGAACGTGATGAATGCCGGCGTCGTCCCGCCAGTATCTGATGTCACCGTCGGCGGCCACGTCTGCCAGCACCACTGTCTCCCGGGGCCGGCCCAGGGCCAGGGTCAGCAGAATCTCATAGCGCTCCGGCAGCCCCAGCAGCTCCCGGAGCCGGTCTTTACGGATGGAGCCCACCATACACCCGCCCAAACCCTGTTCCCTCGCCCCCAGCATGATGGTTTGGGCGGCGATGCCATGGTCCACCCCAAAGTCCCGGGAGATGGCCGTGTCGCCCAGAATGACGATATACGCTGCCGGCCGTTCGCCGGGGGGCGGGCCGGGCCAGTCCGGCAGGTAGCCAGCCCACGCCAGGGTGGAGAAGATGCGGGCGTTTTTCTCGGGGCTGTGGGACAACAGAAACTTCAACGGCTGCCGGTTGGCCGCGGAAGGGCAATAGCGGGTCAAATCCACCAGGGCGCGCAAGGTGGTCTCCGAAACGGGCTCCTTCTCCTGAAACCGGCGAATGCTGCGGCTGTCCCGGAGCAAGTCGGCAAGCATGGCAATCTCCTTACAGGTTCAGGGATATTTTTCATGATAGGGGCTGACAGCGGCGGCGTCAACCGGAAAGGAAACGGATGAATTGCGATAAGTAGTTTGTGTCGAAGATGCGACGCTCCTGCCACTGACGGCGCATGAGCCACAGGGCCTCCACCGGCTTGGCGGGCGCCCCCGGCAGGCGGCCGTAGGTGAGGGCCTCATAGCTGTCGATGATGCGCAGCAACCGCCCCAGGGGGTTGATGTCGGAGGCCCGCAGGCCCTGGGGATAGCCGGAGCCGTCGCAGTGCTCGTGATGGTGCAGGACGAGCATCAGCGAGTCGGGGTTGAGGGGGGAAAAGGTCTTCAGGAGATTATACCCCACTCGGGGATGCTTTTTCAGGAGGGCCAACTCCGCCTCCCCCGGGGAGTGGGTCAGATCGATCATGGCCGGCACCAGCCGGACGATGCCCAGATCGTGCAAGAGGGCGCCCATGCCAAAGTCGCGGCTGGTGGTGAGAGGCCAGCCTAGGTAGCGGGTGAAGGCCAGCCCGATGATGCAGGTGTTAAGACAGTGGGTGTAAAGCTTGGCGTCGAAGCTGCACAGCTCCAGCAGCCAACTCTGATGAACGGGGTCGGCTTCCAGGCAGTCGAAGAGATAGTCCAGGCATTCCAAGGCCAACAGCAGCTGGGAACTGACCTGTTTCTCCCGGTCCAGGAAGAACTGCCGGGTCCACAGCAGGGTAACGTCGTAGATCCGGGCGGCCTTCCGGGCGGGGCTCAGATGCGGGTCGCGCCTGGTCTGGCGCAGCTGGCCGTGGAGGTAGAACAGCATCCGGGGCTGGTCGGCCCCCGGGAAATAGAGGCGGTCGATGCCCTTGGCCCGCAGTTGCTCGGCCCATTCGCCCCGGAAGGTCTCACCCGCCGGACAGCACAGCAGAAAGGCGATCTCGCCCGCGGGGGTGACGGTTTTCAAGAACAGGGGGCAGGGGGCCGGGGACTCCGGGGCCAGGGACTCCAGCGAGACGGGCACCTGGCTGTCTGCCCCCAGGGTGGTGGTGAGGGTGCGGCAGACCTTCAGGTCCCGGGAAAAAATCGTATTGATGACGCGGGGATTGACGGGCGACAGAGGCGCCCCCCCCGGCCGGTGACCATGCACGCCGATCCTCCCAACGGGAACTAATGTTCTTCTCTAGGATATCGGCCGGCGCGCCGGGGAGCTTGAAAACCCGGATATACAACTTTCAGGGAAACCCGGGCAGGGATAGTGGGGGAATGCCGCGCCCTGTTCCTCGCTGCGTTTAAGAAACTTAGGGAAAAAACCGCCGGCGGGCTCCCAGCAGGGCCACCAAGCCGGTGCCCATCAGCACCACCGCGGGCGGCACCGGGATGGGCGTGGTTTCGATGCACAGGGTGGTCTCCCCCAGCCGCACATAATATTGCGTAAGCTGGACGGTCGAGAACACGGCTTCCCCATCCTCCAGAGTGGAGAAATCGGAGAACACATAGCTCCACAGGGTGGGGCCGTTAAAGTAGGGGTCGGGATCGTAGTCGTAGGTGGAGGCCACCTGCAGGCCGTCCACAAACAGCAGGTTGTGGGCCGTCGTGTAAGCCTCGCTGTTGCCCCACTGGCCGCTGATGGTGGCGGAGACGATGTAATAACCGGTCAGGTCAAAGGTGAAGGCCCCCACGATATAGGGATCATAGTAGTCCCCTTCAGCATGATAATCCGAACTGAATTCCGGCAGGGTCAGGCAGATGGTGCCCGCCGTGGCGATGCCCGCCAGGGCCAGAACCAGGACCAGCGCACTGCCAAGCGCAATCTTCTTCATGCCATACTCCTTGGACAAATAACTCTGTTATCGGCAAATAATCGGCACACCGGGTGCGGCATTCCCCTTTTTATTTTGAGCAAGAACAATGCCATATTAAATTTTATATAATATGAATGAGATAGCGTTCCCCTTAGTTCAATCAGATGTTAATCTTTTTAAACATTATGTTTAGAAATATTAACTTATAAGAAGTTGCGCTTGATACACGTTGAATAAAGATCATTTTCCGGCGCGCTTCCTCCTCCACCCGCGGAAAATCCCCCGGGGCGGGCTTTTTTTGTGTCCGCGGCGGTCCTGTTGGGGTATGATATGTTCAAAAATCAGCGGGATAAAGAACGGCGGGCGGGGACCGGGCGGCCCGTTGCGCTTAGCCAGGGGGGAACGCAATGCTTCAGGGCAGAAAAATCGGCGTCATCGGCGTGGGAAACATGGGGGCGGCCCTGATCAAGGGCTGGCTGGAGAGCGGGCTGCTGACCTCCTCGGACCTCCTGGTCTCCGACCAGGCCGTGGAGCGCCGGGCCCTGATGGAAAATCTCTACGGCCTGGCGGCCGCCGCTAATGCGCAGGTGGCGGCCCGGGCCGACGTCCTGCTGCTGGCGGTGAAGCCCCAGTTTTTCGCCGGCGTGCTCGCCGACATCGCCCCGGCGGTGTCCGCGCCCCACCTGGTGATCTCCATCGCCGCGGGGGTCTCCCTGGCCACCCTGGAGGAGGCCCTGCCCGGGGCCCGGGTCATCCGGGTCATGCCCAACACCCCCACCCTCGTGGGCGCCGGCCTGGCGGCCGTCGCCCCGGGGACCCGGGCCACCGCCGACGACCAGCACCTGGTCCTGCAGCTCTTCGGCGCCGTGGGCCGGGCCGTGGTGGTGGCCGAAAGCCACCTGGACGCGGTGACCGGCCTGGCGGCCAGCGGCCCCGCCTATGTCTTCGTAATGCTGGAGGCCTTGGCGGACGGCGGCGTCAAGATGGGGCTCCCCCGGGACCTGGCGACGCTGCTGGCGGGGCAGATGGTGCTGGGGGCGGCCCAACTGCTCCTCACCACCCAGGAGCACCCGGGGGCCCTCAAGGATATGGTCACCAGCCCCGGGGGCACCACCATCGCCGGGCTGCACGTCCTGGAGAGCGGCGGCTTGCGGGGGCTGCTGATGAGCGCCGTGGAGGCGGCCACGCAGCGCTCCCGGGAATTGGGCCGGTCCCTCAAGCCCGGGGCGCGGCCGGAGACGGGGCCGCCGCAACAGCCCGGTGGGCCACGTCGTCGGTGAGCCGGCGCAGCCGCCGGGATAACTGCTGCCCCAGGCGCAGCAGCATCTTCACCCCCAGGATGGGCCGCCCCTGAATCAGCTTGAAAAAGGCGTTCTTGCTCAATTCCAGAACATGGCAGGGCGTCAGGGCCGTGACCGTGGCGGAGCGGGCCGCGTCTTCCAACAGCGCCATTTCTCCCAAAACCACCGATTCCTCCGCCCGCAGGCGCATCGCCGGCGGCTGTGCCGGCTGCCCCGCCCCCGGCGGCACGAGGTTTTTCCTGATCTCCACCTGGCCTTCGCACAGGATGAACATGCTGGCGCCCGGCTCCCCTTCGGTGATAATCGTGGCGCCTGCCGCAAACGGCCGCGGCCGGGCCGCGGCTAACAACTCCTGAATCTCCTCAATGTCCAGGTCCTGCAGGATATAGATCTTCTTGAAGAATTCCGCGTAGTCGCCCAGATTCATCCTTCCCCCTCTCCCCGACGGCCATCTTAGGCAGCCGTCAGACGCACGAGCTTCATATTTATATCGACACTTCGGGCGCCGTGCGTGAGGGCCCCCACGGAAATCAGATCGACCCCGGTGGCCGCCACCCGGGGCAGGCGCTCCCGGGTCATGCCCCCCGAGGCCTCCAGGAGCACCCGGCCGGCCGCCAGCTGCACCGCCCGGGCCAGGGTGGCCTCGTCCATGTTGTCCAGCAGCACCATATCGGCCCCCGCGGCGATGGCCTCCTCCAATCCCGCCAGATCGGCCACCTCCACCTCGATCTTGAGGGTATGGGGAATAACCTGACGGGCTCGGCCGATGGCCGCGGTGATGCCCCCCGCGGCGGTGAGGTGGTTGTCCTTGATGAGCACCCCGTCAAACAGGCCGAAGCGGTGGTTGTGGCCGCCGCCCAGGCGCACCGCGTACTTTTCCAGCACCCGCCAGCCCGGCGTGGTCTTGCGGGTGTCCACCACCTGGGCCGGATAGGGGGCCACGGCGTCCACGTAGGCCCGGGTGTGGCTGGCGATGCCACTCAGGCGCATGAGGAAGTTCAGGGCGACGCGCTCGCCCATCAGCAGCAGCGCCGCGGGGCCGGAGACGACGGCTAAAATAGTCCCGGCCTTGACCGCCTCGCCCTCGGCCACCCGGGGGGTGAAGTCGATCAGGGGGTCCAGGCGCTCAAAGACGGCGGCGGCAAGAGGGAGGCCGCAGACGATGAGGTCCTCCTTGGCCTTGACGTGGGCCTCGGCGTGCAGCCCGGGGTCAACAGTGGCCCGGGTGGTGATGTCGCCGGGCCCCAGATCCTCCTCCAGGGCCAGGTCGAGGAGGCGGTGGACCGCCTCGGGGAGGGGGTGGAGGGAAGGGGGGGTATGGGAGGTCATGGGTTATCCGCCAGTTGTTCTGAAAAAGGTTGTCGGGTGGCAATAAGGAGGCGAAGCAGGACTTCGCGGGGAATAGATTCCTCTTGCAGGGCCTGAAGAATGAGGAGAAGATATTATTTATTATGCTTGATCATTCTTTTAACGGATCACTATTAATCAGGCGTTCAAACTCATCTTCGAAAGCTCTGAGTGCTATTAAAACTTCCTTGGTGCGAACTTGCATATCCAGAGAACCGGCTACACCTTTGAGGCGCGGTGTGGGTTTATAAATGGCGGAATGTTCGACTTCCCAGAAAAGGCCGGTTAGCGCTGAAACGATCTGTAACTCGCCACGAACCTTCTGACTTGCCTCACAGTATCCATAGTATTTATAAGCCAACGGCTCGTCGATATCATCATAGCTCGGGACTCGGTCTTCCTCCCAAGGTGAAAATCTACTACGTAATTGCTGGTTTATTTCATTCAATCGGCTCTGGGGAAAAGCCAGAACACGAACTCCGGCAAGATCCTTTAGATCAGTAAGAGTGTACAGTCCCGGCTGATCTCTATCGAAAGTTGCCCCTTCCTGGCGGCGGCGAAGAGCGTCAAGAGCACTCTCACACCCTTTTACCCGTGATGTAACCAAAAGCTGCTCGTATTTGTCCAAAGTCCTGGATATCGGCAGCAGACAATATTTGACTTCTGTTTCTAAATGTTCCGCAACGCGGCGAATGTCGTGCAGCAAATCAAAGTACTCTTCCCGCAAACGGTCTTCGACAGTACGGTCCATCATTATTCAAGCACATTTTCAAGTTCGCGTTTAACCGCTTCTGATGGTGGAGAGTTAAAATAGAAACGCCATTCTTTTCCTTCTTTGTTTTCACTGAAAAATTTTTGAAGCTCCTGTTCGCTGTGATCTTCGACAAATTCTACGCTGAAGACCTTTTTTGCCTCTCGGTTTACGTAAATCATCCGATCAAAACTATAGGAGTATCCCGCATTTTGTAAAATCTGCCTTTTGGTATCCAAGGTCGCCATTATGACAGACCTCCTTTTCAGGTTCATATTGTAGCCGACCTCCTAGCTGGCCGACACCCGATTAGACTTCTGGATTTATTTTTCTTTCTCCCGGGCATCAACGTCATAAAGACGTGAGATTAGAAGTATGGTGGTGGAAAACACTGAATATATTGTAGAGGGGACGGCAAAGTGAAGTCAAGGAGAAGTTAATGACTGAAGGAAAGGGACGAACAAAGGCTGGCCCAGGAGGAAAACCGGACCCGCAGCGAACTGATCCGGGAGGCCCTGCGGCGCTATCTCGCCGACCGGGAATGGGAGAAATTGACCCAGTATGCGCAGCGCAAAGCCCTGGAGACGGGAATCAGAACCGAGGAGCAAATTCAACGGCGGGTGGATAAAGGGCGCCGGATATAGAAAAAAGCCGGAAACGGTTGGCGGTGCCCACCCTACCCGATTACAAGCCTTCAACGTGCCGCCGGGCCGGAAATAATCCCGAGAGATTCCTCACCGCCGAGGGCGGTTCGGCATGACCCAGAAAATATTAATTTAAATCAATCCCTCTGAGTTCCGCTTGCATTAATCCCCGCCGATCCAACCGGCCCTCCCCTCACCCCATGAGCCCCTTGATCTTCTCCCGGTGGCTCTGGAGTTTGTCCAGTTTCTCGCCCCACAGCTGCACCTTTTCTTTTTCCTTGGCCACCACGTCCGCCGGGGCCTTGGCCAGAAAGTCCTCGTTGGTCAGCTTCTTGCGGGCCACCGCCAGATCCTTGGTAAGCTTCTCCATCTCCTTGGCCAGCCGCTTCTCCTCCTCGGCGAAGTCGATGATCCCCGCCAGGGGCATGTAGATCTCGGCACCTGGAATGACAGATTTTGCTGAACCCTCTGGTGGCGTTATATTTTGTCCAATTTCGAGGTTCTCTACCTTGGCAAGATTACAAGTTGCTGATGAGTGTGCGTGAAGTGCGTTGCTCACTTCTAAGGTCGAGCTGATTATGGATACATTAACTTTAACCCCGGGTGGCACATTCATTTCCCCCCGTAGGTTGCGTATGGCACTAATAGTATCCATTTCTAATTGCATTTCGGCCTCTGCCCCGGGGTCCAGCAGCTCCTCCCGGGCGTCGGGGAAGGGGGCCACCATGATGGAGCCCTCGGTGCCCGGCAGCTTGTGCCAGATCTCCTCGGTGACAAAGGGCATGAAGGGGTGCAGCAGCCGCAACAGCGCGCTCAGGACCTCCTGCAGGACCCGCTGGGTGTGCCTCCGGACCGCCGGGTCGTCGCTGTCGTAAAGGGCCGGCTTGATCAGCTCCAGATACCAGTCGCAGAACTCGTGCCAGGTGAACTGGTAGACGACGTGGGCCGCCTGGTCGAAATTGTAAGACTCCAGGGCCGCCGCCATCTCCCGGGAGACAGTCTGCAGCCGGCTGACGATCCAGCGCTCCACCGGGGTGAGGGGCAGCTGGTCGGCGACGGCCGCCGGCTCCCAGTCCGCCAGGTTCATCAGGGTGAAGCGGGCGGCGTTCCAAACCTTGTTGACGAAATTACGGTAGCCCGCAATGCGCTCTTCGGAAAGCCGGACGTCCCGGCCCTGGGCGGCGAAGGCCGCCAGGGAGAAGCGGAAGGCGTCGGTGCCGTACTGCTCCATGATCACCAGCGGATCGATGACGTTGCCCTTGGACTTGCTCATCTTCTGGCCTTCGGCGTCCCGCACCAGGGCGTGGATGTAGACCTCCCGGAAGGGCACCTCCTCCATGAAGTGCAGGCCCATCATCATCATGCGGGCCACCCAGAAAAACAGGATGTCGAAGGCGGTGATGAGCACGCTGGTGGGATAGAAGAGCTTCAGCTCCGGGGTGTCTGCGGGCCAGCCCAGGGTGGAGAAGGGCCACAGGGCGGAGGAGAACCAGGTGTCCAGGACGTCCTCTTCCTGGATCAGGCCGGCGCCCCCGCACCGGGGGCAGGCGGCCGGGGCTTCCCGGGCCACGATTACCTGGCCGCAGGCGGCGCAGGTCCAGGCCGGAATGCGGTGGCCCCACCAGATCTGCCGGGAGATGCACCAATCCCGGATGTTGTTCATCCATTCGAAGTAGGTCTTTTCCCACATGGCCGGGATGATGCGGAGGCGGCCGTCCTCCACCGCCGCCATGGCGGCCTGGGCCAGGGATTTGACCGCCACGAACCATTGCTGCGAGAGCATGGGCTCCACCACGGTGCGGCAGCGATAGCATTGCCCCACCCCGTGGGTGTACTTCTCCACCTTCTCCAACAGGCCGTCGGCCTTGAGGTCCTTGACGATCTTCTCCCGGCAGGCGAACCGCTCCATGCCCTGGTACTTCCCGGCCGCCGCGGTCATGCGGCCCCGTTCGTCGATGACCTGGACCGCCGGCAACTGGTGCCGCCGACCGATCTCGAAGTCGTTGAGGTCGTGGGCCGGAGTGACCTTCAGGGCCCCGGTGCCGAACTCGGTTTCCACGTAATCATCGGTAATCACGGGTATCTGCCGCCCCAACACCGGCAGCACGGCCATGGCCCCGTGGAACCGCCGGTAGCGGGGGTCTTCCGGGTTGATGGCCACGGCGGTGTCCCCCAGCAGCGTCTCCGGCCGGGTGGTGGCCACCGTGAGATACTCCTTGCTGTTCGCCAGCAGGTACTTGATGTAGTAGAGCTTGCCGTCGGTGGGTTCGTGCTCCACCTCCAGGTCGGCCAGCGCGGTCTGACAGCGGGGGCACCAGTTGATGATGTAATCCCCCTTATAAATCAAGCCCTCTTCATACAGGCGGACAAATACCTCCCGCACCGCCGCCGACAGGCCCTCGTCCATGGTGAAACGCTCCCGGCTCCAGTCGCAGGAGCAGCCCAGGCGCTTGAGCTGGGTGATGATGCGCCCCCCGGACTCCTCCTTCCACTTCCACACCCGGCGGATGAAGGCCTCCCGCCCTACGCTGTGGCGATCCTGGCCCTCGGCCGCCAACATGCGCTCCACCACGTTCTGGGTGGCGATGCCGGCGTGATCGGTCCCGGGCATCCACAGGGTGTTGTAGCCCTGCATCCGCTTGAACCGCACCAGGATGTCCTGCAGGGTGTTGTTGAGGGCATGGCCCATGTGGAGTGATCCCGTAATGTTGGGCGGCGGGATGACGATGCTGAAGGTGGGGCGGGCGCTGGTCTCATCTGCCCGGAAAAGTTGGTGTCGCTCCCAATATTCATACCAGCGGGATTCGATCTGGCCAGGGTTATAGACTTTTTCCAAGGGTGCGGTCATGCAGTGCTCCTGCCCCGGCAAGGGGCGCAAAACCGAATTTACGAGGGCACGCCGGACATCGGCCCGGGACCCGTATAATGCCCATAAAAAAAAGGGATTAACTCGTAATCCCCTCTTGCGCCGGTATGTATCCCCAGAATTAGCCGTCGTCCGCGGTGCCCTCTTTCAGGGCTTCGATTTCCCGGGTGATGACGGTTTCCGCAATCCCCGGGAAGAGTTCCCGGCAGAGGCGCTCGGCGATTTCCTGCAGCAGGGGCTCGATGATCTGGCGCAGGCGGGGCTCGTCGAAGTTTTCCATAACCTGCGCTACGATGTCGGCCACGGTGTGGGAGTCGACCACCGCCGTCAACGAGTCGTCCGCCTCAGCGGCCGGCTCCCGGTCCCCCAGGGCCTCCGGCGCCGACTCCTCCGTCAGGGCGGCCTCCAGATCGACGGCCGGGGCCGCCTCCGGAGCGGGCGCGGTCTCCGCCGGCGCCGCCTCGTCATCCCCCAACAGCGATTTGAAGTCCAGGGAATCGAGTTCCTTCAGTTCGGCAGGCAGTTCGATGAGGGTCTCCGCCTCGCCTTCGGGTGCGGAGACGATCTCGGTGAGTTCCAGGATGTCATCGTCAGGGGCCGGGGAAGGTGTCTGCTTCCCACGCGCGTCCGCCATATCTCAAGCCTTTTCGTTAGATATGCATACCTTAAGTATGCTTGGGAATTACCACATCGGCCGGGGGGTGTCAAGGCAATTCTGGACCGGCGGCCCGGGAAGCCGGGCCGGCCGACAAAAATGCTTGACCCCGAACGCCCGAACATGATATGACCAAGTGGTCATACAAGAGCACCGCACCCATGGAAACGGCCCGTTCCACCTTCCTCAATCTCCCCCCGGACAAACAGGGGCGGATATTTGACGCGGCCCTGACGGAGTTCGCCGACAAGGGCTACGAACGCGCCAGCACCAACAGCATCGCGGCGCTCTCCGGAATCGCCAAGGGCTCCATCTTTCAATACTTCCGCGATAAAAAGGGCATCTTTCTCTACATCTTCCAGTTCGGCATCGGGCTGGTGCGGCGCACCCTCACCAACGTCAAAGACACCACCCGGGACGAAGATTTCTTCACCCGGCTGGAAAAATCGCTGTGGGCCGGGGTGGAGTTCATCGGCCGGCACCCCCGGATCTACGGCATCTACCTCAAGATTCTCTTCGACGAGCACGTGCCCCAGCGCCAGGAACTCCTCAAGGCCGTGCGCCAGTTTTCCCGGGACTACCTGCTGTCGCTCATGCGCCGGGGGCTGGAGCGCGGTGAACTGCGCCCTGACCTCCCCCGGGAAACCGCCATCTTCCTGCTGGACGCCCTCCTGGACCGCTTTCTGCAAGCGGTCTGCGTGCCCTCCCTCGACGTCACCCTGGGGCTCGACCGGGCCGGCGAGGCCGAGGTGCGCCGGCGCATCCGGGAGCTGGTGGCGATTCTCCGCCACGGGTTGGCGGCGCCGGCCCCGGGGGCCGTAGTGTAACCGGTTAACCTGACCGCTTTTTTTTAGGGCCGGCGGATGACCGCCCGGTCATGAAGGAAGGATGACTTATGACGCCCCAAGGTTTTTTTCGCGATCCGCAACTGGTTCCCGTATATGCAAAAGTCCAGGCCGGGGAGCGGCTGGACCGCCACGACGGGCTCACCCTCTATCGCAGCCCTGATCTGCTGGGGGTGGGCTACCTGGCCAATATCGTCCGGGAGCGCCTCCACGGCGACCGCGCCTATTACATCTACAACCAGCACATCAACTATTCCAACATCTGCATCAACGGCTGCCGCTTCTGCGCCTTCGGCAAAAAGGCCGGCGACCCCCTGGCCTACGAAATGACCCTGGACGACGTCCTGGCCAAGGTGGCGGCGCGCGCCGACGAACCCATCACCGAAATCCACATCGTCGGCGGCCTGCACCCCGACCTGCCCTTCGACTACTACCTGGACATGCTCCGGGGCATCAAAAAACTCCGGCCCCGGGTGCACCTCCAGGCCTTCACCGCCGTGGAGATCGCCCACCTGGCCGCCCTGGCGGGATTGAGCGTGGCCGACACCCTGGCCGCCCTCCGGGAGGCCGGCCTGGGATCCCTGCCCGGCGGCGGCGCCGAGGTCTTCAGCCCCCGTATCCGCCAGTCCCTGTGCCACACCAAGCTCTCCCCCGAGGGCTGGCTGGAGGTCTGCCAGACCGCCCACCGCCAGGGCCTGCGCACCAACGCCACCATGCTCTACGGCCACGTGGAAACCCCCGAGGAACGGGTGGAGCATCTCATCCGCCTGCGTCAGGCCCAGGATGAGACCGGCGGCTTCCTCACCTTCATTCCCCTGGCCTTTCACCCCAAGAACACCGATCTGGCGCACCTCACCGACACCACCGGCTTCGACGACCTCAAAAACCTGGCGGTGGCCCGCCTGCTGCTGGACAACTTCCCCCACATCAAGGCCTTCTGGATCATGATCGGCCCCAAGATCGCCCAACTCTCCCTCTCCTTCGGGGCCGACGACATCGACGGCACCGTCATCGAGGAGCGCATCACTCACATGGCCGGGGCCCAGACCGCCCAGGGCCTCACCCGGGCCGAACTGCTGCACCTCATCCGGGAGGCCGGCCGGGAACCCCTGGAGCGCGACACCCTCTACAACCTGGTGGGGAGCAACTGAGTCTGCGGGGCAGAGGCCAGGGGGCGCACCCCCTGCCCACACCCCACCCCCCACCCCGTGAGGGGCGGTGAGCCTGGCTCACCGGGGTGAACTACCAATAACTAGTGAATTTTATATAGAGAATGCCCCGGCCATGCAAACACCGACCACCGACCTCCGACCACCGACCACCCTGCCCCGGTTGGCAGAGAAGGTTCTCCAGGGAGAGCGCCTCACCCCCGGCGACGCCGCCGCCCTCTGGGACCTCGACCTCCTGACCCTGGGGCGTTGGGCCGGGTTCCGGCGCTGGCAACTGCACCCCGAGCCCCGGGTGACCTACGTGGTGGACCGCAATATCAACTACACCAACATCTGCGTCTCCGGCTGTAAGTTCTGCGCCTTTTTCCGCAGCCCCGGCCACCCCGAGGGCTACGTCCTCACCCGGGAGGAACTGGCCCGGAAGCTCATCGAAACCCGGGAGTTGGGCGGCACCGGCATCCTGCTCCAGGGCGGCCTCCATCCCGACCTGCCCTTCGACTTCTACACCGGTCTGGTGGCCTTCATCCGGGGATTCGGGCTGGGCGTGCACGGCTTTTCGCCCCCGGAGGTGGTCTTCTTCACCCGCACCTTCGGGCTGACCCTCCGGGAGGTGATCGCGGCGCTGCAGGACGCGGGGCTGGGGTCGATTCCCGGCGGCGGTGCCGAAATCCTGGTGGACCGGGTCCGGCAGGCCATCTCCCCCAACAAATGCACTGCCGACCAGTGGCTGCAGGTCATGGAGGCAGCCCACGGCTTGGGGCTCAGGACCACCGCCACCATGATGTTCGGGCATGTGGAGACCCGGGCCGAACGCCTGGAGCACATGTTGAGGGTGCGGGAGGTGCAGGACCGGACCGGCGGCTTCACCGCCTTCATCCCCTGGAGTTTCCAGCCCGGGGGAACGGCCTTGGGAGGGGGCACCGCCTCGGTGGTGGACTACCTCAAGACCCTGGCCGTCAGCCGCCTGGTGCTGGACAACGTCCCCAATATTCAGGTCTCCTGGGTGACCCAGGGGGCCAAGGTGGCCCAGGTGGCCCTGGAATTCGGGGCCAACGACTTCGGCTCCACCATGATCGAAGAAAACGTCGTGGCCGCCACCGGCGTGGGCTTCCGCCTCTCCCGGGAGGAAATCGTCCGCCAGATCGCCGACGCCGGCTACCAGCCCCGGCAGCGGGATCATGTATACAGACTTCTCTAAGTTAACAGGGGGGCGAGGTGCGGCTCTCCGGCCCGCCCCCCCGGGAATATCGCCATGACCCCAGAACCTCAGCCCCGGCTGGCCATCATCGCCCGGGTGGGCGCCCACCGTGACTTCCAGTCCCGGGGCCTCAACCCCCACCTGACCCAGAGCTACGACACCCCCTTCGGGCTCAGCAACCCCGTGCACTTCTTCGCCCACCAGGGGGTGGACTTCGTCGTCCTCTCCCGCCACGGCGAGGTGGGCTATCAGGTGGCCGCCCCCTTTGTCAACGACAAGGCCAACCTCTACGCCCTCAAGGCCCTGGGGGTGGAGAAAATCCTGGCCTGGTGCGCCCCGGGGGCCATCAACGAGACCATGCACCCCGGCGACCTGGTAATCCCCCACGATATCCTGGACGAGTCCCGCCACGGCCCCTACACCTTTTTCACCGGCCGCGGCCTGGGCTTCATCCGCCAGAACCCGGTCTTCTGCCCCCAACTGCGCCAGGCCCTCATCACCGCCCTGGAGCCGGCGGGCTTCCCCCTGCACCGCCAGGGCGTCTACGTGGCCACCACCGGCCCCCGCCTCGAGACCCCGGCCGAGGTCCGCAAGTTCAGAATGTTCGGCGGCGACCTGGTGGGCATGACCCTGGTCCCCGAGGTCTTCCTCGCCCGGGAGCTGGAGCTGTGTTACGCCGCGGTCTGCTACGTGGTCAACTACGCCGAAGGCGTGCAGGACCGCCCCTATCAGCCCGGGGTGCTCTTCGAGGGCCTGGCCGCCCCCGCGGAGCTGGCCAAAGTGCAGGCGGTGGAGAGCGCCTTCGCCGACCTGGCCCTCTCCCTGGTGGCCCCCCTGGCCGCCGCCCCCCGGCGCTGCCCCTGCCCCCAGCTTATGGAGCGCTACCGCCGGCGGGGCGACATCGGCGCGGACTGGCAAGAATGGTTCCGATAACCGTCCATACCGCCCGTTGGGTGGTCCCCGTGGCCGGCCCGGTCATCGAGGCCGGGGCGGTGGCCGTGGCCGACGGCCGTATCATCGCCGCGGGACCGGCCGCAGAGCTGCGGCGGCAGCCCTGGGACGCCTGGGAAGACCACGGCGACGGCGCCATCCTGCCGGGCCTGGTCAACGCCCACACCCACCTGGAGTTCGCCGCCCTGCGGGGCCGGCTGGCCCCCACCGAACGCCTGGGGGACTGGCTGAGCGCGGCCCTGGCGGGGTTCGCAGAACTCCCCTGCGACGACCTTATTGAGGGTGTCGAACGGGCCGCCCAGGAGGCCATCGGCTTCGGGACCATCCTGCTGGCCGAAGTCAGCAACACCGGCCTCAGCCTGCCGCTGGTGCGCCACAGCGGCCTGGCCTACCACTACTTCTTCGAGTGCCTGGGCTTCGACCTGCTGGGCGACGGGCCCCTGGAAGCCGACTTCCCCTTCCTGGCCGCCCCCGGGGCCCAGGCCGACCCCCACGTCTCGGTCGCCGCCCATGCCCCGTATTCCGCCTCGGCCATGCTCTTCGGCCGCATCGCCGCCTGGAACCGGGACCGGGGGCAGCCCGCCAGCGTGCACCTGGCCGAATCCCGGGAGGAAGTGGACTTTCTGCAGCGCGGCGACGGCTGCTTCCGCGACCTGCTCATCCAGCGGCAGCGCTGGTACGAGGGCTACCGCCCCCCCGGCTGCTCCCCCGCCGTCTATCTGGACGGCCTGGGCTTCTTGGGACCGCAGACCCTGGCCGTGCACGGCCTCTGGCTCACCGCGGCCGACCGGGAGCTGCTGGCCCGGCGGGGCGCCCCGGTGGTGCTCTGCCCCCGCTCCAACCTGTTCACCGGGGCCGGCTTCCCCGATCTGCCGACCCTCTTTCAGGCCGGGGTGCGGCTCGCCCTGGGCACCGACTCCCTGGCCTCCAACCAGGATATGAACCTGTTCCGGGAACTCGCGGCCCTGCGGGAGCGCTTCCCGGAGACGCCGCCCCCGCGCCTCATCCGCCTGGCCACGCTGGACGGGGCCCTCGCCCTGGGGCGGCAGGCCGACCTGGGCAGCCTGGAGCCCGGCAAACAGGCCGCCCTGCTCTTCCTGCCCGTTGCCGCCGGGGAGGGAGATTTCTGGGATGCCTTGCTGTCCGCCGGCGCCGCCGGGGAGGTGCGGTGGCTCACGCCTCCCCCCAAGGAGATTCGCCATGACTGACAAACCCCGCCTGGGGCGGATTCGCTATATCAACGTGCTCCCCATCTACTACGCCATCGACCGGGCCCTCTGCCCCAACGGCTTTCAGGTGGTCTCCGGCACCCCCGCGGAACTCAATCAGCAACTGCGCCGCGGGCTTTTGGAGGTCAGCGCCGTCTCCAGCTACGAGTACGGCCGCCGCTTCCGGGACTACCTCCTCCTGCCGGAGCTGTCCATCAGCACCGAAGGCGACGTCGGCAGCGTCCTCTTCTTCAGCCGCCTGCCCTTCCACCGCCTCACCGGCCGGGAGGTCGTCCTCTCCGCCGCCTCGGCCACCTCCGCCGCCCTGGTCAAGGTCGTCCTGGCGGAGCTGTTCGGAGCCCGGCCCCTGTACCGCACCGGCGCAGTGAGCGACACCTTCGCCGACGGCGTCTGCGGGATGCTGGCCATCGGCGACGAGGCCCTGCGCCTCCGGGCCCGGGGCTCCTACCCTTACTTCCTCGACCTGGGCCGGGCCTGGCGCGACCTCACCGGGCTCCCCTTCGTCTTCGGGGTCTGGGCCGCCCGCCGGGACGTCTGGGAACGCGACCCCGCCCTGGTGCACTACCTGCACCGCACCCTGGTGGCCTCCAAAACCCAGGGCTGCGCCGCCCTTCCCGACATCTGCCGCCAGGCCGCCGCCCTGGTCAACCTCAGCGAGGCGGAACTGCTGGATTACTTCCGAAAATTGCAGTATGATCTGGACGCGGGCCAGCAGACGGGGTTGGAGGCGTTTTATCGGTATCTCCATAGATATGGGGATCTGGGGGAAATGCCGGAGTTGAGGTTTATAAATAGTAACCATCTCTTTGGTAACTCAAAAGAGACATAAATTAATTACTTAAGTTAATTGACTGAACCTGATTTCTTGTGCTATAAGATAAATTAGATCAATAAAAGGAGATAAGAATGAAAACTAATGACGATGATGAAATCCTCATAGAAGAAGAACAAGAAGAAGATGAGTTTCCGATAAAATATGATATTGCAACTTATCCTTCTGATTTCACATTATGGGGAATTTATGAGATGTGGGAGTCTAAAGATATAATTATACCAGAATTTCAAAGAGAATTTGTTTGGTCTATACGTCAAGCGTCTTTATTGGTAGAATCATTTTTGCTTGGACTTCCAGTCCCACCTGTATTCTTTTATGTTGATGAGGAAAATAAAAATCAAGTTATAGATGGGCAGCAACGAATTCTTAGTATATGTTTTTACTTTGAAGGCTTTTTTGGTTTCGAGACATTACATGGACGTCGGCAAGTATTTAGGTTACATGGTCTTGATGAGAGAAGTCCTTATTATAAGAAAAAATTTGATGATCTTGATAATACAGAGCAAAGGAAGCTAAAGAATTCAGTTCTTAGGGCTATTAATGTAAGGCAACTCAGCCCTTCAGATGAAAATACTAGTATCTATCATATCTTTGAGCGATTGAACACTGGAGGTACGGCATTAACGCCACAGGAGATAAGAAACTGTGTATTTAGGGGAAATTTAGTAAGACTATTAAGAGAACTTAATGCTGACCAAAATTGGCGTTTTATAATGGGGAAGAATACGTTTGATAAACATCAAAAGGACGTGGAACTGATTTTAAGAATTCTCGCGTTGAGCAAGAAGTCATCTGAATATGAAAAGCCTATGAAAGAATTTTTAAATAAAGCGATGAGTAAGGAGCGTAAAGGTGATTCCCAAAAAATTAAAATATTTTCAGAACTATTTATAAAAACAGCGAAATTAATTATTGACGGTCTTGGGAAAAAACCTTTTCATATAAGAGGTCCCTTAAATACATCAGTTTTAGACTCAGTTTTTTGTACATTACTTGATAATAATAGTAAAGTTCCATCTGATTTAAAAAATCGTTTTCATAATCTTTTAGCGGATGAAAACTATGATAGGTTAACTTATATTGGAACAACAGACACTAATGTTCTAAAAGATAGATTCAAAAAAGCTTATTCATATCTTATTGGGAATTAAGATGGCATATATTGATCATTTTAAACTTGCAGATGATTTAATATCCCATTTGAATACTGTTATTAATGGTATTACGGACCCATTTCTAACATCACGATATGTTGGTTTTGTTTCAATTGTTGCGGTAACTGTTTATGAATTGGCAATTAAAGAAATATTCGTAAATTTCGGCAATAAAAAACATAAGGTTCTAGGAAATTTTACAAAAACTTATTTTGATCGTATAAACGGAAGAATTAAAACACGCATAATAAAAGAAGATTATTTAAACCGATTTGGCGATAAATATGTTTCCAGGTTTAAAAAGATATTAAAATTAAAAGAATATTATATTCTTAAAAGTAGAAAAATCAGCATTCAAAGTTCATATAATAATATTATTGAATGGCGCAACCAGTTTGCACATGAAGGTATATTGCCCTCAACTGCTACTTATAGTGAAGCAATTAAATCATATGAAGCTGGAAAAGAAATATTAATATGTTTAGCAGAAACTTTGAAAAGATAATAATTATTAAATATAATTAAATGTATTATATATGTTTTATAATAATATATTTACAATAATATATACGATAATAATTAATATGCATTAGATTATAAATTACCTTAGTTTCTTTATCATATAATCCGCATAAAAAGATAAATCAACATAGTCGTAATAGATATTCTTTCCCAAGTATACCAAGCTTAACTTGGGATACAGGGGAACTAACCCACTCAGGGTTGGGAGGGGGTGTGGGGGAGGGCAGGGAACGGCGTTCCCTGGCCCTCCCCCACAACAATCTTCCCCAGAAAGGCGCGACTTCATGGGCTATGACAGCCTGCAGAAATTTATCAAGGTCTTGGAGAAGCACGGCGAGCTCAAGCGCATTACGCAGCCCTTCAGCCCGCACCTGGAGATCACCGAAGTCACCGACCGGGTCTGCAAGCTGCAGGACGGCGGCCCGGCCCTGCTCTTCGAGAACGTGCCGGGCTACGACATGCCGGTGCTGATGAACGCCTTCGGCTCCATGCGCCGCATGTGTCTGTCGTTGGAGGTCGGCGACCTGGAGGAAATCGCCGCCGACATCCTCAGTTTCCTGGAGGCCGAGGCCCCGGACACCCTCATCAAGAAGCTCAAGCTCCTCCCCAAGCTGCGGCGGCTGGCCAACATCTTCCCCAAAACGGTGAGCCGCGCCCCCTGCCAGGAGGTGGTCCTCACCGGCGACGACGTGGACCTCACCCGGATCCCGGTGCTCACCTGCTGGCCCCTGGACGGCGGCCCCTTCATCACCCTGCCGGTGGTCATCACCCACCACCCCGAGACGGGGAAGCGCAACGTGGGCATGTACCGCCTCCAGGTCTATGACCGGAACACCACCGGCATGCACTGGCACAAGCACAAGGGCGGCGCCGCCCATTACCGCGTGGCGGAGGCCAAAGGCGCGCGCCTGCCCGCGGCCGTAGCCATCGGCCCCGACCCCGCCGTGACCTATGCCGCCACCGCCCCCCTCCCCGACGACCTGGACGAAATGATCTTCGCCGGCTTCCTGCGCCAGGAGCCCGTGGAGCTGGTGGACTGCGTCAGCGTGCCCCTGCAGGTCCCCGCCGCCTCCCAGATCGTCCTGGAAGGCTACATCGACCCCGGCGAGCGGCGTATCGAGGGGCCCTTCGGCGACCACACCGGCTATTACTCCCTGGCCGACGACTACCCCGTCTTCCACGTCACCACCCTTACCCGGCGGGCCCAGCCCGTTTACCCCGCCACCATCGTGGGCAAGCCCCCCATGGAGGACTGCTTCATGGCCAAGGCCACCGAACGCATCTTCCTGCCGCTGATCAAGAAGACCCTGCCGGAGATCGTGGACATGAACCTGCCCATGGAGGGCGTGTTCCACAACCTGGCCTTCATCTCCATCGACAAGCGCTACCCCGGCCACGCCCGCAAGGTCATGCACGCCCTCTGGGGCCTGGGACAGATGATGTTCTGCAAGATCATCGTCATCTACGACCGGGAGGTGGACGTCCAGGACCTGGGCGCCGTCCTCTGGCGCCTGGGCAACAACGTCGATCCCCGCCGGGACGTGGTCTTCGTGGACGGCCCCGTGGACGCCCTCGACCACGCCTCGCCGCTCCCCCACTACGGCTCCAAGATGGGCATCGACGCCACCCGCAAGTGGCCGGAGGAGGGCTTCACCCGCCAGTGGCCCGAAGTCATCGACATGGACCCCGAAGTGGTCAGGAAGGTGGACGCCCTATGGAAATCCCTGGGCCTGGACTAAACCGCCTGGCGGTGGCCCTCACCGGGGCCTCCGGCATGATCTACGCCCGGGAGCTCTTCGCCTACCTGCGGGGCCGCCCGGAGCTGGAGGTCCACGTCATCTCCTCGCCGGCCGCCGAACAGGTCCTGCGCCTCGAACTCGACACGAGCGTCGCCGACCTGGTGGGCCCCCGGGCCGTTCTGCACGACGTCAATAATTTCGCCGCCCCCCTGGCCAGCGGGTCGTTTTTGGCCCGGGCCCTGGTGGTCATCCCCTGCACCATGGGCACCCTGGCGGGCATCGCCCAGGGCATCTCCCTCAACTTAATCCACCGGGCTGCCGATGTCTTCCTCAAAGAGCGGCGGCCGGTCCTCCTGGTGGTGCGGGAAACGCCCCTGAACCTGGTCCACCTGCGCAATATGGTGGCCGCCACCGACGCCGGGGCCACCATCTTCCCGGCCATGCCCGGCTTCTATCACCGCCCCCGGGACCTGACCGACCTGGCCCGCAACTTCGTGGGCCGCCTCCTGGACCACGTGGGCCTGGAGCACGACCTCACCCGCCGCTGGGGGGAGGAGATATAGTTTTAGTTTCCAGTTTCCAGTTTCCAGAATGAAGATAGAGACAATTTGGATAGGAGACCCGGAGTCTCCTGAAGATTGACTGAGACATTATATGCCGGATTCCCTGACCTTGCCCAAAACCGACGACCGGGAACCGAAAACCGGTTTTTTCCCTCAGCTCCGGGTCATCCTGGAGATGATCAGGATCGAACACACCGTCTTCGCCCTGCCCTTCGCCTTCATGGGGGCCCTGCTGGGGGCCCGGGGGCTGCCCTCCGGCCGTCAGGCCCTCTGGATTCTCGTCGCCATGGTGGGGGCCCGGAGCAGCGCCATGGCCTTCAACCGCCTGGTGGACGCCCGCTACGACGCCCTCAACCCCCGCACCCGGGACCGGGCCCTGCCCGCCGGGCTGATCACCACGGGCGCCACCCGGGTCTTCATCGCCGCCAGCGCCCTCATCTTTTTCATCGCCGCCGGGCAGTTGAACCGCCTGGCCCTGCTGCTCTCGCCCCTGGCCCTGGCCTGGGTGCTGCTCTATTCCTACTGCAAACGGTTCACCTGGGGGGCCCATCTGGTGCTGGGCGCCGCCCTGGGGATCGCCCCCGCGGCCGGCTGGATCGCCGTCCGGGGCGACCTCGCCCCCGTCCCCCTGGTGCTCTCCGCCGCGGTCCTCCTGTGGGTGGCGGGCTTCGATATCCTTTACGCCCTCCAGGACGAAGACTTCGACCGCCGGGTGGGCCTCCACTCCATCCCCTGCCGCTTCGGGCCGGTGACGGCCCTGCGCCTCGCCCGGGCCTTTCACCTGGGCGCCGCGACGGGGTTCCTCCTGGTGGGCGGGCTGGCCGGCTTGGGGCCCCTGTACTTCGCCGCCGCCGCCCTCACCGCCTCCCTCTTATTGGTGGAGCACTCCCTGGTGTCGGCGGACAACCTCTCCCGCCTCAACCACGCCTTCTTTACGGTCAACGGCGTCATCGGCATTCTCCTGGGTCTGGCCACCCTTTTTAGCCTGTGGCCCTGAGGCAATGAAAGATTTTCGGAAAAAATCTTTTTCTATTAGAGGTTTTTGTAAAAATTATGCTTGACAAGGTCTTACCCATAACCATAAAATAACGATAATTAAAAACCGGTGTAGCCTGCCGAATTTCCACCGGACGAGGGGGGGTGGAGCCGCGGTTTGGGGAAACCGCACCTGCCGAATGATAAAATCTCATATCTTTGTGTAGGGGGAAGTCCTAACCCGCCATGTCTAACGGGTTGGGATTTGGACGGAAATCTTCCGTTCAGGAACATTCAATACATTAAGGGGGGAATAACATGAAAAACAACAAAGCAATTCTGGCGCTTGTGGTCGCCGTGCTGCTGGCTCTGCCCATGACGGCGCAGGCCCACATGTGGGTAGGCGGTTACATGGGCGGCAATTTCGCCTCATCCACTGATCTCAAAGTCGGCTTTGCCAAATTGAACAACGTCGCCCGCGACGCCGCCTTCCTCGGCGGCGGCACCATCGGCTATGACTTCGTCAACGACGGTTTCCTGGGCTATGCCTATCCCGACTGGATGAAGTATTTCTCCTTCGCCATCGACCTGGGTTACCATAACCTGGATATCGGCACCCAGACCCGGAGCGGCACCTTCGCTCCCATCGGCGCCGTGAACAATGTCAAAATTAACGACCTGAGCGGCTCCGCCTGGACCCTGGCCTTCATGTTCATCGGCCACTACGGCTTCTTCCCGGATTCGGAAGTGCCCGGCGGCCGGCTGCATCCCTATGTCGGCGTGGGCCCCGCTGTGGTCTTCACCGAAATGGACCTGCGCAACCTCGGCATGAACACCGTCAACACCACCAACCTCGCCCTGGCCCTGGAATCCGGCATGCGGTTCTTTGCCCTGAAGAACCTCTCCGTGGACTTGGGCTTCCGGTGGCGGCTCTTCAGCCCGTCCTACAACGCCACCGCGGGCTGGAACAACATCCTGGGCGTGGCCCCGGGCGCCAAGGTCAATGTCAGCTCCAGTTCCCTCAACCTGTTCAACATCCTCCTGCGGGTGGCCTATCACTTCTAAGGCCTGACCTGATGGGGTAACACGAGGCGGTCACTCGGTGGCCGCCTTTTTTTTGCCCGAACGTCCGGCCTCCGGTATTATCCAGAAAAATTCACGGGATCTCCCGGTATTTCCATTTTTTCCTTAAGAAGATTAGGAATTTGCCGAAAAGTGAAATAGGAAAACATTTCCCGGGAGCCCGCCGGCCTGTCCGGGGCGGCCCGGGCCTTGTCCCTGCCCCGCCCCGGCCGGGGCGGGGGCAATCCTTCAGAACCACGTCTGACCCCAAATATCAGGCGAACATCGAAAAAATTGATAGGTGAACAGTATGGCTACCCCCACTCCTCCCGAAGTTTCCCTGGAATTGTCCCACGGGCAGTTTCGCTTGTTGGTCGACGGCATCGCCTTGAATATCGTCGTCAAGCCCGCCCCGGGCGGCAACCCGCTGCCGGATTCCCCCCTGGCCGCCGACCTCGCCCCCCGGGGACTCTTGCCGGAGACGGAGCTGGACCAGGAATCCGCCGCCTATTATAAAGAAATTTCCCAGGAGATGTACTGCGCACTGGGCCGCCTGGCCAAAGAACTCAACGTCTCCCTGCAGGACTTGTCCCTCAGCGATCTCATGCAGGCCGACGAAGGGTCGCCCGGCGAACAGTTCGAACAGGCCCAGATGCAGTTGTCCGACGTCATTCAGATGACGGAAAAGGCCACCCTGAATATCCTCGATTCCATCGACGAAATTCGGGAGGATTGTCAGGAAGTCCAAAGCTCTCTCGATGAACTGATGCAGATCGACATCTCCCCGCCGTCGGCCGCCGACGACGGCCCCGGGAACCTCTCCCAGCTGGTGGCCTTTTGCCAGGCGGCCCGCCAGGTGCTCCCGGAGCTGGTGGTCACCGGCGAGGCCATTCAGGCCGGCCTGGAGGATATGGAAGTTCCGGCCCCGGCCCCGGCCGGCTCCGCCCCCGAGGCCGCGCCGCCGGAGCCGGAGGCCCCCCGGCACGTCGATTTTTCCCCCGCCGTCATTCTCCAGACGATCTATGAATTTTGCACCAATGAAACCGTGAAAAAGCATCTCAAGACCGTCTTGCTCAAAAATCAAGACGCCCTCGACGCCGACCAGGTGAACCAGGGCCTGAATGATTTGAGCCAAACCCTGGCCGTCGAAGATAATTTTCTGAATTTTCCCGTCGATCAGGTTCTGAAAATTCTCGCCACCGCCTGCCGCGAGGAACAGGGACGGGTCCTCCTCGAAAAGATGGCCGCTTCCAGCGGCAAGATCTTCCTGGATATGGTCCTGCCCATGGAGATTCCCGCCGGCGACGGCCCCCCGGCCGACGCCGACGCCCCTCCCGCCCCGGAGGCCGGGGCGGCGGACGACGGCATCCTCTCCCAGGACGACATCAACAGCCTGCTGGGCCAGGTGTCGGCCCCCGACCCCGCTCCCCTCCCGGACAGCCCCGCGCCCGACGCTTCCTCGCCTCTGGGGCACCTCCAGGAGGCCATGGGGGATCATCTCCACCGCCTGCGCCAGCTGGCCTCCCAGGTCCAGGACCTCATGATCCAATCCGGCGATATCCTCGATCCCGGTCAGTTCAAGACCATTGAAACCCAGGAGTACGATCGCGTCGTGGCCGCGGCGCAACATTCCCAAAAACGTATCCAACGCATCGCCGCCACCCTTTCCCGGATTATCGAAGCCCTGGCCTTTCAGGACCTTTCCGGGCAGCGCCTCCTCAAAGTGTCCAAGATGTTGCGCCAGCTGCAGATCCAGTTGCTCACCATGCTGGTCGGCTACGGGGTGAAGCTGAAAAAGAAGGACGAAGATCAGCATCTCACCGTGGCGGAAAGCGATGCCTTGGCCCAGGACGAGGTCGATCGCCTCATCTCCACCATGGCCCCGGCCGCCGTCCAGACCGGCGACCCCCTGGCCATCGACGAGGGCCAGCCCCTGAATCAAACCGCGGTCAACGACCTGCTGGCCTCCCTGGGCTTCTGATTCGCCGACGCCGCCCCGCCCTCGCCGGCCCCCGCCCCGGCAGGGGTGCGGGCCGCCGGTTCTCCGGCCCCGCGCCTCCCCGGACATGCCGACGCCCGTCAATACGCCCCGCCTCCCCCCTCCTTTTTCCCCCCCACCTGGTACTTCTCTTGCAAATATCCCGGGTGGAGGTAGCAATTCATGGTACGCAGTCCATTACACATCGGCGGTCTCCCGGCCCCCCCCCAACGGGCTGCGGCCCTGCGTTCCGCAGGCCCCCGGCAGGTTTCGGGAGCATCCGGCGTCAGGTCATCCTCCGGCGGCACCTTTGCCCGCGCCCTGGCGAACATTATGGGGCCGCGGCAAGATCAACCCCGGAGCACCCTCGCTTCCCGGCAACAATTTCCCGGACCGCGGGGTCTGGGCGATCTTCTAGCCTCCCGCCTGGCCCGGCGGTTTTCGGGTTCCGGAAACGCCGCCTCCCGGGCCGGCCTGAAAAATCCGGCCTCGCCGGCCTCGGGCCGCTCCAGCCTGGAGAGCCAGGTCAACGCCCTGATGCAACAAGGCCGGAACTCCGGCCGCTCGCGGCCCTTCAACAGCAAAGAATTCGATCCCATCATCGCCGAGGCCGCCAAGACCTACCGCGTCCCGGAGAAACTGGTCCGGGCGGTGATCAAGGCCGAAAGCAATTTCAACCCCAACGCCCGGTCGTCGGCCGGCGCCATGGGCCTCATGCAACTCATGCCCGGCACGGCCCGGGACCTGGGCGTGCGCAACGCCTATAACCCCCGGGAAAATATCATGGGCGGCACCCGTTACCTCCGGGAAATGCTCGACCGCTATAACGGCAGCGTGCCCATGGCCCTGGCCGCCTACAACTGGGGGCCCGGAAATCTGGAGCGGGGCCGGTCCCTGCCCGCGGAAACCCGCGGCTATATCCAGATCGTCTCCAAATACCTGAACAGCTCCCAAACGTAACGCGCGCGCGCCGGGACCCCCCCGGCGCGCGGCTGTCCCCGACAACGTGTTCGCCTCATTCCCCAGCTCCTGCTCTTTCTCCTCGTTCCCCAGCTCCCGCTGGGGAACGCCCTT
>CAYRYV010000036.1:0-34701 GCA_964428565.1 uncultured Desulfobacterales bacterium
GGGCCAGGTTAACGGAGAAGGCCCGGGTGAGTTTTCGGGACATTGCGGGAGCGGCGGCGGCCCGGCGGCGCGACCGGAACAAACACCCTCCCTGGACCGGGGACTTTCGAGACCTGCAGATGGCGGAGGGGGCCGGGTTGGCCTTTCAGGAGTGCTCCCTGGCGCGGGTAGGCTTCGCGGGAACAGAGGTGGACCGCATCGACTTCGACCGGGTGGAGTGGGGGCGCCGCGGCGGGCGGAATACCGTTTATGACGAGATCGGGCTGCGGGAGGCGAGACAGGCCCGGGTAGAAAGATGGGCCCGAGCGGCTTTCAGTAATGAAATTTCTGCCCTGCCCCGGGACGTAGCGCCCCCGGAGGAGCCGGAGAGACCTGAGTATGAGGTGGTCGAGCGGGTGTACCGGTTGTTGAAGGCCAACTACGAGGCCAAGAAGGACTTCAAGCGGGTGGGGGATTTCCACTACGGGGAGATGGAGATGGACCGGCTGGGGGACCGGTGGAACTGGTGCCCCCTGAGCTGGAAGAACCTGTACTGGGCCCTGAACGGCTACGGGGAGCGGCCCCTGCGGGCGTTGATGTGGTTTGCGGCGTTCCTGGCGGTGTTGCCGGGCCTGCTGTGGGGGCTGGGGCTGACGATTACCGAGGGAAACCAGCCGGCCACCCTGGGGGAGGCCTGGCTGTACGTCCTGGACAAGGCCAGCCTGCAGCGGCCGGAGTGGGCGAAACCCACCGGGTGGGGGAGGCTGGCGGCGGGGCTGAGCGTGCTGCTGCTGCCCGGGCAGTTGGCGCTGTTTTTCCTGGCGTTGCGCAACCGCCTGGGGCGGCGGCGGTAAAAGGGGGCGGGGGCGAAATAGTTTCCAGTTTCCCGTTTCCGGTTTCCCGTTGAGGAGGCCAAGCAGGAGCTTGGCGGGAAAAAGCAGGCGAAAGACGAAAGGCGAAAGGCGAAAGGGGGAGGTGGCCCGGCGGGGCCGGGGGGCATAAAGGAGGAGGAGAGGATGACAAGACCGGAAGACATGTGGCAGTGCCAGATGGCCAACTGCGGGTATATCTATGACCCGGCCCGGGGGGACAAGCGGGGGAAGATCCCGCCGGGGACGAAGTTCGAGGACCTCCCCGAGGACTGGAAGTGCCCCTCCTGCGGGGCCTCCAAGAAGATGTTCCGGCCCCTGGCGGGGCCCGGGGCGGTGGCCGCGGAAGCGAGCCGGCGCGACCCATAAGGCCGGAGCGCGCCGGCGGCGGGAGGGGGGGGCGGCGTCACACCAGAAAACCAGAGGTGGCCAAGCAGGAGCTTGGCGGGTAATGGCGTTCCCAAAAAGAGCCTCTGGTGGCTACGCCACCCCGACAACAAGTTGTCGGGGCCACCCCGGGGGTGTACCGGGGAGCCGAAATAGTTTCCAGTTGAGGAGGCCAAGCAGGAGCTGGGCGGGTAATGGCGTTCCCAAGCAGGAGCTGGGGAGCGGGGAGAAGAAAGAGCAGGAGCGAGGGAGCGGGGAGAAAACAGGCCGGGGGGCGCCGGGGGCGGCTCCGGCCTGAGCTTTGTGGGGGTGGGGAAGGGGGCGGGGCGGCCCCCCGGGGTTACTGGTACTGGACGTAGATGGGTTTGGGGTTGAGTTTGAGCAGGTCCTGGGGGGTCATGAGGGGGTCGCCCTTCTTGGTGTCGTTGTGGTAGAAGAGTTTGAAGCCGGTGAACTGCACGGGTTCGGCGACGATGTAATCCCGGTAGGAATCCCGTTTCAGCCAGGGGGCGCCCCAGCCGTCCATGTTCATGACGATCTGGACGTGGGGGCGGAGCTTGATGCGGTGGGCGTTGGTGACCATTTTGCGGGTGAAGCGGTGCACGACGAACACCTTGGGGGGCAGGTCGTACTTCTTCACCATTTCTTCCAGGAAGCCGGCGGCGTAGTTGATGTCGTCGGCGTCGTAGGTGCCGATCTTGGTGCCGGGGCGTTTGCCGCTGTAGGTCATGTTGAACTCCGGGTCGATGCCCAGGTGGACGTCGGGATTTTTCAGCATCCACTCAAAGCGGGGCAGGATGGTGCGGAGGTCGGAGTGGCCGGTCTGGATGTCGAGGAAGAGGATGGCGCCGGCTTCCCGGGCCCAGTCGTAGACCTGGTTGACGACGACGTCGGGCATGATCATGCGGTATTTGCCGGCCTTGCCGGGCTCGCCCTGGGCCACCACGGTGACCAGGTGGAGGGCGGGCTGGACCGGCAGGGAGGGATCGGCCTTCTCCCATTTGGCCACTTCCGTTTTGAGGCGGCGCAGCATCTCATCCTTGGGGTATTCGCCCAAGACCCCCATGCGCTGGGACTTCGGGTTGCCGTAGTAGGCGACGATGCGTTTGCCCGGCAGGAGGGAGCCCGGCAGCGGCGGCGGGACCATTACCGGCCAGCCTTTGCGGCGGGCGTAGTCGGGGTCTTCGCCGGCCAGGTACCTGACCTTGGGAGCGGCGGGGTCGGCGGCGGGGGGAGGCGCGGCGGAGGCCAGGAGGTCACCGGGGGCGGGGGCCGGGCCGGCGATGCGGGTGGCGCCGGTGGGATCGGCGAGGGCGGCGGGGGGCCGCGGGGCGGCGGCGGGTGCGGGGGCGGCGGTTTCCCGGTCGGGAGCGGGTTCCAGGGGCGTGGCGGCGGGGGCGGCGGTTTCCGGGGGGGCGGCCGCGGGTTCACCGGGGCCGGCGGGCGCGGCGGCGGCCAGGGCGAGCGTCAGCGCCAGGGCGAACGTTAACAGGGGGGCGACGATCCGGATGGACACAGAAGGAACCTCCTGAAAAAATAGGGATAAAGGCGGCCCGGCGGCGGCGGTCGAGCGGCTGGACGGCCTTTCGGGGTGATTTTAACGGGAAAATCACCCGGTGAAAAGATGGCGGGAGAAAAAACCCGCCGTTTTTTTTTGCCCGTCGTCCGGGAGAGCTTCCCGGGGGGACCCGGGAAAAGGCGGGGGCGATGTTAAACAACCCGCCAAATTGTTAGAACTTCGACGCCGGAAGATTCAATGCAATTCTCAGAAAATTACAACACTGGCGAAACATCCGGCCGTTACCCTGAGGAGCACGCACTGCAGAGAGGGATGCCGGAAGGCGGCGGGTTGCCGCCGGACTTGCCGGGGAGGCGGAGGAGAGAAGAATGTCGGCAGGGCGGGAAGGAGGTGAGGCGGCGCCGGCAGCCGGGGAGAGGCGCCCCCGAAGACCCGGAAGGCAAGGGAAACCGCACTAATCTGAGGAATTCACTTAGCTTGCAAAAAAGGAGAAGAATCATGTGGAAGAAAGCCATGCGGGCCGGCGCGGCGATGTTGGTCGTGACGGCCCTGCTGCTGGCGGCCATGGCGGGCACGGCGGCGGCGGAGGCGAAAAACATCATCCTGATGATCAGCGACGGCATGGGGTACAACACCCTGGCCGCCACCGATTTTTACGTCAACAGCAAGGCGGTGTTTGAAAGCTTCCCGGTAAAGTACGGGGTGAGCACGTATGAAGTGGAGAAGACGGCCAGCGGCGATCCCATCGTGAAGGGCTACGACGCCGGCCAGGCGTGGACCAATTACAATTACGTCAAGCAGGACGCCACGGATTCGGCGTCGGCGGCGACGGCCATAGCCACCGGGGTGAAGACGTATAATGGGTACATCAACGTGGATATCACCAAGGATCCCCTGGTGAACATCGCCCAGATCGCGGCGGTGGCGGGGAAGTCCACGGGCGTGGTGACCAGCGTGCAGTTCAGTCACGCCACCCCGGCGGGCATGGTGGCCCACAACGTCAGCCGGAACAACTACTCCGAGATCGCCAACGAAATGATCAAGCACAGCAACCTGGACGTGATCATGGGGGCGGGGCATCCGTTCTACACTGACAACGGGGCGCTGCGGGCCACCCCCAATTACACCTATGTGGGCGGGGAGGCCACCTGGAACGCCCTGAAGGCGGGCGACTATTACGGCTGGACCCTGATCGACACCAAGGCGAGCTTCGAGGCCCTGCAGACCGGCGACACCCCCAACAAGGTCATCGGGGTGGCGCAGGTGGCCACCACCCTGCAGCAGTCCCGGGCCAGCAGCGGCAAGGACCTGCTGCCGGGCACCGACCCCTATAACGCCAACGTCCCCACGTTGGAGGTGATGACCCGGGGGGCGTTGAACGTGCTGGACAACGATCAGGACGGCTTTTTTCTGATGATTGAAGGCGGGGCGGTGGATTGGGCCAACCACGCCAACGACATCACCCGGATGATCGAAGAGCAGCTGGATTTCAACAACAGCGTGCAGGCGGTGGTCGACTGGGTGAACGCCTACAGCAACTGGAACGAGACCCTGCTGATCGTCACCGCCGACCATGAGTGCGGGTTTTTGTGGGGACCGAACTCCAAGGACCTGGGGCTGTTCACCGCCCTGGTGAACAACGGCGAAGGGAACCTGCCGGGGTATCAGTACGGCTCCGGGGACCACACCAATTCGCTGGTGCCGTTGTTCGCCATCGGGGCCGGTTCGGAGCTGTTCCACCTGTACGCGGACGAATACGACTCCATGCGGGGGTGGTACCTGGACAACACCGAGATTTTCATGGTGATGAACGCGCAGATCGTTCACACTCCCATTCCGGGGAGCGTGCTGCTGATGGGCTCCGGGCTGGTGGGCATGGGCCTGCTGCGGTGGAGAAAGGCGGCCTGAGCCGGGAAAGGCCGGCAGGTTGAGGGAGGGGGTAGGGGGGCGCGGGCTTCCAGCAAGTTCCCGCCCCCAAGCCCTTGAGGACAAGAAGAGCAGCAGGCAGATCGGGGATAACGCCCTGATCTGTTTGCTGCTTGAAGAGGCGAAGTAAGTGTGAGGCCGGGGGAAGGTACAGGGACAAAGGGCAAAGGGGCCAGGCACAGCCGGGCACAGAGATAGCGTGCCCGGGTGCAACTGAGGGACGACGGAAGGGTCAAACTTTCCCCGACAACAGGGGTCATTTTCGTTGACAATCTCAGGTCGGACATCATCCGACCTTTTCAGAAGTACCCAGAGCCTCATTTGCCGGCCTGAAGCAGATCCCTTCTTCTGCAAGAATTTCCCGCCAACAACCTCCAGGATCAGAGTTATGGGATGTTTTTCTGCGTAACCAGTATTCTTTAGTTTCTGGACAGCGCTGTCTTCCGCAGGTTTGACCTCAAGATCAAGCTCGAGAAGGAAAGTCGTTGTCCGTTGGGACCCGGGAACTGGAGGCATTCTATTCACTAGTCCGGCCCAAGAAAGCCTCAAGGTCGAAGTGCGCCCCGTTTTCCATGAAGAGCTATAATTATTGGGCTTGGGGCCACATCGGTAGGGCGTCGTTATGTTTATCGGGGCGAACTGGTGGCCGAAGCCCAAGGAGGTTCTTTGTTCGAGGCCCCAACAATTAATTTTTTTAAAGATAACCGAACCCTAACGCCAAGCGATATTTCGGCCATGGTTACAAAAAATGCGCCTCGCTTGCGGGATTTGGTCCACGAAGCCATAAGTTTCATCCGCCAGGCGCATGATCAGCTTTGGGAGCGAGTGGATCCTTCCAGAATGAAAGTTAAGACTGCCTGATCACACAATACTTCCTGGCCACCAGGATGAAGATGGGGATGGCCAGTAATTGGCTGACCACCGAGAAGACAATGAGATACCCCAAGGCATGCTCGTATAACACCCCCATCAACAGGCTGCCTAGAAACCAGAACAGGCCGTAGCCGGTCTGAAAGATGCCGTAGGCCGAGCCCCTTTTTGGGATGGGCACCATATCGGCGATGGCGGCCCGCATCACCGACTCCTGGGCGCCCATGCCCACGCCCCATAACACCATGCCGGCGATGGCGCCGGAAAACCCTCCCCAGAACACCAGGGGCGCAAAACCGGCGGAGAGCACCGTGGCCCCCACCATCACCATGATGCCCTTCCGGTCGAAGGTGTATCCCAGAATGAGCGCCGCCACCGCATCGGTGGCCATGGCCACGGCATAGGCCAGGGGAATCCAGGTATCGGGCATGACGGCCGTTTTATGGAAATGATAGGCCACCAGGGGGAAATCCGCATAACCGGCCCCGATCAGCGCCACCGCAGCAATATAAAGCCAGAAAGGCCGGGATAAGCCCTCGGCTTCTATTTTGAGAACCTTCACCTCCAAGCGGTGCGGATGGGGATAGAGGAATCGACCGGCCAGGAGGACCACCATGGCCAATACCGCCGGGATCAGCAACAGGGCATACCCGGTGGCGTACCCGCTTTTGCCCTGGAAGTAAAGCACCAGGGTGACAATGAGGGGGCCCACCAACGCCCCCACTTGGTCCATGGCTTCGTGCAGGGCAAAGCCCCACCCCCGCCCCATGGTGGAGGCGGCATGGGACAGCATGGCGTCCCGGGCCGGGTTGCGAATGGCCTTGCCCAGGCGTTCGGCGAGCATGAGCGCCGCGGCGATTTCCCAGCGCCCGGCCAGGGCCAGCAGGGGCACGGCAAAGAGATTGAGGGCGTAACCCACCAGGGTGATGGTCCAGTAGCGTTTGGTCTGATCCGTCAGGTAGCCCGACAGCAGGCGCAGGCCGTAGCCGATGAGCTCCCCCAGCCCGGCCACGGTGGCCACCACGGTGGCGCCGGCCCCCAACAGGGCCAGAAACGGCCCGTTAATGCTCCGGGCCCCCTCATAGGTCATGTCGCTGAGCAGGCTGACCACCCCCAGCAAAATGACGAATTTCAACGCCGACGGTTGGGTGATATCAGCTGCCGGTGCCCCCAGCTGGTTTTCCTGGCTCACGACGGCATGATCTCTTGCTGGCCTCAGCGGACGATGAGAACGCTGCAGGGGGCATGGCGGCTGACCTTTTCGGCCGTGGTGCCCAGGAAGGCCGCCCAGACCCCGGACAGGCCGCTGTGCCCCACCAGAATCAGGTCATAATTGCCCTCCTTGGCCACGTCCACGATGGTCTGGGCCGGGTGGCCGAAGCGGCTCAGGGTTTTCACCTCCACCCCCGCTTCCTGGGCGCTGAGCCGGGCCTGCGCCATGAGGTCCCGGGCCCGCTTGTCGGCCACCTCCTTTTCCTCCTGGACCTCATCTATGGTGCCGCCGAACCGGGGCAATCTTTCCTGCACCGTCAAGGCCCAGAGCTCCGCCTGATGGGTGCGGGCCAGATCAATGCCGGCTTCCAGGGCTTTCTGGGCTCCCTCCGAGCCATCATAGGCCAATAGGATTTTCTTGAACATGTGTCCTCCCGGCATAGTTGTATCCTCAGCAGGATCTACAATTATCTACAAAACCTCCCCCTGACCGCTGCCCCTGCGTCCGCCGCCACGGGATCGGCCCCCAAATACGGCTTGGTTCCCGGTGAACCGCGCGGGCTCCCAGCGGCCCGACGCGACTCAGATTCTTTAGGCTTCCTCCGGTTCATGCAGAAAATGATCGGGTGACCCCCAGACTTCCGGTTTCAGGGCAACAACAGGTTTCGGATGAAACCAGGTCTGGGCGATAAAGGTCGGCACCACCGCCGAGGCGATCACCACGGTCACCAGCACCGAGTACTGGGCCTGATTGATAATGCCGTTGGATAAGCCGTACAGAGCCGAAATGCTTCCAAAGGTCAGCCCGGTGGACATCAATAGGGTGAAGTAATTTCCTTCCCGCTTACCCATCTTGTAGTACTGGGTTAAAGGCCACACCCCGATTATCTTGGCAATGAGTTTGACTCCCAGCAGGACGGCAATGAGCCCCAAGGCCGCAGCCAGGGCCGGGAGCGAGATCAAGGCCCCGGCCTTGATGAAAAAGAAGGGGGTGAGCAGGGTGAAGGTGATGGTGCGCATCCGCTGGATCAGCACCTTGTCCTGGACAAAGACGCCGGCCACCACCAGCCCGAAGAGATAGGCCGGCAATACCGCCTCGCTGCTGGCGGTGACCGCCAGGGCGCCCAGGAAGCACAGCACCAAAAAGATGAACTTGACCTCCGGTTCGCTGACCCGACCCCCGTATTTGGTGAACATCCAGCGACTCAGCCGGGGCAGGACCCAGAGGGCGAGCCCCGTCACCACCACAAACAGGAGCATCCAGCGGTTGTAGGTGGCGAACAGCACCCCCAGGGCCAACACCGTCCCCAGGTCGGTGACGAAGCAGGCCGCCAGCATCAGCTTGCCCAGATCGGTCTCATTCAGTCGAGTCTCGATCATCACGGCATATACCACCGCCACCGAGGTGGTGGACAGGGCGATACCGGCGATCTGGGCCGCCCGCCAATCCCAGCCGTTGACGTAATGGGTAAATAACCAGGCCCCCAGAAAGGGCGCCAGAAAGGACAGGCCGCCGATAATGAGGCTGGGCTTCAGGTGCTTGCGAAAAGAGACCGGATCAATCTCGGCCCCGGCCAGAAAGGTCAGCATCATGGAGCCGAAGGCAGCCAACACGTCGATCCAGGGAACAGGTTGAAACCCCAGGTAGTTACCCCCGAACACCCCCAGGAAAATTTCCACCAGGGCCACCGAGATGCCGGTGCGGATGGAGATGAGGCTGGCCAACAGCGCCAGGCCGATCCAACTTGCCGCGGTAAACCAAAGTTGTTCCATCCTCTTCCTTTCTCAATGGAGAGATATCAGAAATGGAAAACCATGCTCACTTGATGTAGCAGCAATCTGAAAGCCTTACGAAGACGCGAACCCGGCGCGTAACAGCGCCTCACGGCTGATCAGGCCTCGAAACTTTCCCTGGGAATCTAACACCGGCAGGCGTTTGATGCCGTTTTCCAGCATCAGCCGGATGGCTTCATTGATGGGAGCGTCTTCCTGTACCGTGATGATCGCCGTGTTCATGACCTCGGCCACAGTCTTGAGCTCCAGATGCCGCTGCAGATGCTTGTGCCGGCGGCCCCGCTCGGTGAAGGGGAGCTTGCTGACAAAATAATCCCACATGCCGGGATGGCGGTCGGAAAAGGCCACCAGCAGGTCGCGGTCCGAGATCAACCCCAGGAAATATCCGTCCCGGTCCACCACGCACACCCGTTGCATATCCCCACAGTCGATGAGACGGATAACCTCTTCCACCGGCGTGTCGGGAAGCACCGTGGTCGTGTCCCGCCGCATGATGTCGGCAACGCCGCGCAGGTTCTCCACCGTGATCTGCTGTTTCTGAAAGGCCTGCCAATCCGGGCATTCCCGCAGCACGGTGTGAAATATGTCCACCCGGGACAGGTTGCCCGCCAGTCTCCCCTCGGCATCCACCACCGGCAGGCGCTTCACCTGTTTTTCCAGCATCAGATTCACCGCCTCGGTGATCAACTTATCCTGCTCGATGATCACCGCCGGCCGGGTCATGACTTCCCTGGCCGTCCTGGACGCCAGGGCCTCCAGGACCGCGCTCACCTTGCCGCCGTCCGATTCCGCCAGCAGGCCGAGCCGCATGGGCATGCCCGCCTTGTAAATCAGGTCTCCCTGGGAAATGACCCCCACCGGCCGGTTGTCGCCATCGACCACGGGCAAACCGGTGTATACGGAAGAGAGGAGCTTGCGGGCCACCTCCGCCAGGGAAGTGTCCAGCGTCACCGATTGCGGCCGCGGGGTCATCAGGTCCTTTACCCTGGTCTGCCGGGGGATGAGCAGCCCCCGGGTCTTGTGGGCGACGACCTGCAGATCCTGAACCGCAATGATGCCGTCGGTGACCATCTCCTGCGCCTTGGTCAAAATTCCCTCGACTTCGGCCAAGGGGACGATAATCGTAATCCGCAGGGGCATGTTGTAGGACAGGACCTCAAGACTCCGGGTGGCGATTTCGCCGCTTTCGTATGAACCCTCTATACCGCGGGTCACCAGACAGCGGGCGGCGATCTTCAGATCGTGCACCATCTGGACGACAGCCTTGGAGAGCGGCTCCCCCCGCCAACGGGCCTCTTCTGCGGTAAAAATCTCGATTATCTTGTAGTGCAGCATGACCGGCCTCCCCTTACCGTAGCCGGCCCACTACCAGCCCCAAGACCACCAGGGCCGAACCAAAGACGTTGTTCGTCAGGATATTGAGCGTCATCACCAGGTAGCGTCCTTCCCGGAAGGCGTTCACGGTCTCCAGGCCATAGGTGGAAAAGGTCGTCAGCGCCCCCAGGAAGCCGGTCATGAAAAACAGGCGCATGGAAGGGTTCATGATACCCAGGCCCCGGTCGGCGAACGCGAACGCCAGACCGATCAGGAAGCATCCTGAAAGGTTGACGATGAGTGTCCCGTACGGAAACCTGGCCCCGAAAAGTTTCACGGCCAGCAGCGAGATCCCATAGCGACAGAGCGCTCCCAGGCTGCCGCCGACCATCACCAGGAGAATTTTCATTATCCAACCATCTTGCGAAATCAGCTTCCGGAGCCGGGCGAAACGGAGAGAGCGGCGTTCCCGCGGTCTCTTCGAAACCTTGTCGCGACGCCTCAGCCGGAATACGGTTTTTTTCGGACCTACAGGCATATTATGCAGTCATCCTGCGAAAATCGGTTCTGATCACCAAGGGGCTGCGGTGTACACCGAATCCTGACTCATCCCGACACCCCACCCCGGGAAGTGCCGTCCCGAAGCGGAACACCGACGTCACCGGACCGAAAACCTCATTCCGACCCGGTCGGGGACCCCCGCCCCTACCGCCCTGGCTCCCGCCAAAAAAAAACTTCTACCGAAATCATTGTATTTCAGTAGAAGTCATCATCCCGGGGGCGTCCAGCCTGCGCCTCGGGCGGTTGTGGGCGGACCTCATCGCCTGGCTTTCCTGCCAACTTATCACCGGTGGGTAAGAATTGCAATCCGTTTCCCCATTTTGGCCGGATAAGGGTTTTTCCGGTTGACTCCCCCACTCCTAAACGCTACTATATTTTAAAAAGGTGATGAAGTCCACCCTAACTGCCTTGTCGAGAAACCGGCAAGGATGATGACTTCTGCCCACTCGTGGGCAGGAGTTTTTTTTTGCACTGGAGCTATTGTATGGGGACGTATAAGCAGTTGCAGCAAGCTTTGGAGCAGCAATTGGAGGTGTTGGCCCGCCTCCCGGAAATCAACCGGTCCAATATTGCCTTCATTTTGGACAAGCTCAGGGAGAATCGGTTTAATCTGGTCATGTTGGGGGCCTTCAAGCGGGGCAAGAGCACCCTGATCAATGCGCTCCTGGGCGAGCCCCTGTTACCCACCGCGGTAATCCCTTTAACCTCCGTGGTCACCATCATCGGCTATGGCGATCACCTGCGCATCGAGGTCCTTTTCCAAAACGGCCAGCGGCGGCAAATCGCCAGTCAGGAATTGGCCGGCTATATCACGGAAAGAGGCAACCCCCAGAATAAGAAAGGGGTGTTGGAAGTTGATATCGCCTACCCCTCGGAATATCTCAAGGACGGCGTCCGGATCATCGACACCCCGGGGGTAGGCTCGGTCTACAGCCACAACACCGAAGTGGCCTATAACTATCTGCCCCAAGTCGATGCGGCCATCTTTGTGGTCACGGTGGACCCGCCCCTCTCCGCCGCCGAGGAGGATTTCCTGAAGGACATCCGGGAATACGTCCACAAGCTGTTTTTTGTGCTGAACAAGATCGATTACGTGGAGGAGGCGGAGCGGCAGGAGGCCCTGGACTTTACCCGGCAGGTGTTGCAGGCCAGTTTGGGGACGGATACGCTCTCCATATTTCCTTTGACCGCCAAACTTGCTTTGGAAGGGAAACAGAGTGATCGCCAGGATCTCCTGGAAGCAAGTTTGTTGCCGCAATTTGAAGACCATCTGCGCACCTTTCTGTATCAGGAAAAGGGCCGGGTATTGCTCATTTCCTGCGTCACCGGAGCGTTAAAGGCCATCACCGATTCCACCTTGGCCCTGAAAGTGGAGCGTCATGCCAGCTCCATGTCCCTCAAAGACCTGGAAGAAAAGATCGGGCGCTTCGACCGGGAACTGCAAGGCCTGGAAAAAGAGCGGGAGATGTCCCTGTTGTTGCTGGAGGGACGCATGAAGGGAATACTCGAGGAATTCAACGCCGATCTGGAGTCCTTTAAAAAAGACACCATGGCCCGGCTGCATCGAGACGTACAAGAGACGTTTCACTCCAAGGTCCGCACCAGCGGAGACCTGCGGCAGGAAATGGAAATCTTTTTATTTGCCGCCCTGCGCAATGTCTTTACCCTGTGGCGGCGCGAGGAACTCGAGAAGATAGCCGAAAAACTGGGGGGGATACATCAAGAGTTTGCCGCCCGCATCAACGAAATCCTGGAGAGGCTGACCCAACTCACGGCCCGCATCTTTGATTTTTCCCTGCGGGGCTTCAGCGCCGAAACCGCTCTGACCGAAAAGAGTCAATTTTGGTTCAAGTTCAAAGAAGATCCCGTGGGCCTGGAAATCATCCAAATGACGGTCACCTCCCTACTGCCCCGCGCCCTGACCAAGGGCCTGCTCCTCAAAAAACTCCTGGAAAACGTCGATGAACTGGTGGACAAACATTGCGGCCGCCTGCGCTACGATTTTCAGACCCGGCTCACTGAGATGGCCCGGGAATTTCGGCAAACCTGGCTGACCAAAATCGATGATACCACGTCCAGCATCCGTCAAGCCCTGGATCGGGCCTTGGCTCAGAAACAGGTCAGCGACCAAAACACGACGGCTCGCTTAGGGGAACTGGATCAACGGCTCGCTGAAATCCTCCAAGCCGAAGCCTCGTTGGTAAATTTGCACGAACAGATCAAGGCCGCTTTACAGTAAGCCCGGGCAGTACTATTGTTAAGTAAAGGGAGGTGATTAAACAAACTCATAGACTCGATTAGGGCGCGGGTGAATTTCACATTTCTGCTTTTTTTTTTACTTAGGAGGCCGCCATGAAAGATTATGAGGAAATTATCGCGAAAAAGGGATTGCCCCGGGTAGGGCAGACCGTTCGCAGCAAAAAGTTCGGAACCCTATGGCGAGTCTTGGAAAAACGGGAGGTGTGGAATAACATTGATCCTGATCCCAAGACGGGGGAGCCCCGCATGATTCCGGCTATTTATTTAAGCTACTGGAAGATCGAAGCGGGTGCCCCCCCGGGAGTGGGCAAAATGATGGGCTTTACGTATACCCTGTATGACAATACCTTCGAGTTGAATTGGGAAATTGTTCCTTGAAGCTGATCAGTTTCTCGGTGGTCGACTTACTACAGGGCCGGATTTAACCCGGCCCTGGTGGCGTCAGCTTGGCATAAGGTTAGAGAATCGTGATGAAATACCAGTGATGGCCTTATACAGTGCAGATTCAGTAGGGGAGGCAAGCTATGACCAAAATCATCTTGGTGCGCCATGGCCAGACACCTTGGAACAAAGATAAAATCTTCCGCGGCTCGAAAGATATTCCTCTGAACGACCAGGGGCGTGAGGAAGCCCGCCTGGCGGGAGAATGGTTGAAAGGGGAGACCATGCAGGCGGCCTATACCTCGCCTCTTTCCCGATCCCGGGATACGGCTTTGGCCATTGCTGGACACCACGGCGTGACGGTTCAAGACCTCCCGGGCCTCAGCGACCTCTGCTACGGTGACTGGGAGGGCGTGCCCCTTACAGAGGTGAAGATAAAATTTGCCGACCTGTACCGGCAATGGGAAACAGCCCCTCAGACCGTGCGGTTTCCCGGGGGTGAAACCCTGGAGGAACTGCGCCAGCGGTCCATGTCGGCGGTGGAGGAAGTCGTCCGGCGGCATCCCGACCAGGTAGTGTTGCTGTCGGCGCACCGGGCCGTCAACAAAGTCCTCATCGCCGCCCTTATCGGCTTGGACAACTCCCACTTTTGGCGGATCGGACAGGACACCACCGCCGTGAACCGCTTTACCTGGGACGGCAATATCTGGCATATTATGGCCATCAACGATATCTGCCACCTACGCGGTATGGAGCGGGGGGAATATGTGGATTTTTAATTGCGAACTTAATTGCTTTCTTTATTATCAGTTAGATGGCGATTGAATCCTTGCACGCCTGACGTAATCTATGAACAGCTTCTCTAGCCAGAAGGTCAGTCCGGGCGTTTCCCGGGCCGCCGGTATAATGGCTAACAACTGCGCCACCGTCAAAGCTTCCGGGCGCAGGCCCCATCCTCCTTTTTCAGCCTCCAACTGATATTCGACAGCAAGAAAAAGATAGTAGTGTGATAACAAAAGGTTACGTAGTACAAAAAAGACTTTGGCACTACAAGGTTTACAGGTTGATGCGGTTAGACCATCATGTCAGAGGTCCCAGACGGGTAACCGGGGAAGGTGGGCGCATTCCGGCGGCAGCGAAGGCGTGATGCGCCGAGCCCACCATGTCTGTACGGAGTTGATACCGATTTTCGTCCAATTCGAGCAAAACAGATTGAACCTGACCAAGGTCACGCATGACATCAGGCCAGGAAACCTCGGCCTGGCGCTCATCCAGACGTTGTTGCCGGTCTACCTCCAGGCGGAGAGCCAGAAAGCTGGCGACGATATGGCCGATGGCAGTGTCATCCCGATGATGATAGATGGGGCGGACTTCCAGGGTGGATTTCTGCTCCCGAAAAGTTCTTTCCACCCACCTGCCGGATTTACAGCCCTGGCCCTTGATGGATATGGACTTCGCGATCATTTGCCCGCTCGTCCGGCCAGACCTGCCTCATATCCGGTTTCTGTCCGTCGGGTCACGGCTTTGCTCCACGCTTCCTTCAGACCCCGCTTCACGATGACGCCCGTGCGCTGCGCTACCCTTCACCTCCATCAGGTTGGGTAGAGGACTTTCACCTCCGAGCTGCTGTGCATGCCCGGCACACAAGTGGGTGCGCCCTTACCAGGCGCAAAAAAACAGGCGCGAGCCGAACAGGTCGCGCCTGGATAATTGGGTGCCGTCGAAGTTAAGATTGGCTTAATGCGCTCGAATTTCCTGATCTGCCGTTCCCTCGCCGTTAACGGGAAGGAAGGCGTCTTGCGCTGTCTCCGGTTCCGAGGCTGCAAGCGGAGCGCCTTTAAACAGGCTGTCGGGGTCATCTATGACCAGTGCTCGTTTCAAGACCTCATCCATATGATCCACACTGACGATCTCGACTGCCTTGAGAATCCGCGGAGGGATGTCTTTTAGATCTTTTTCGTTGTCCTTGGGGATCAGGATGGTCTTCATTTGGCCCCGGTGGGCGGCAATGATTTTCTCCTTCAAGCCCCCGATGGGCAGTACCCGCCCCCGTAAGGTGATCTCGCCGGTCATGGCCAGGTCGCGGTGCACCGGTATTTTTAACAGGGCTGAGACAATGGACGTGCCGATGGTGATGCCGGCGGAGGGGCCGTCCTTGGGGATGGCGCCTTCGGGGACGTGCACATGAATATCGATCTTGCGATAAAAGTCTTTATCCAGCCCCAGGTCATCTGCCCTGGAGCGGACATAGCTTAGTGCAGCCTGAGCCGACTCCTGCATGACTTCGCCCAGTTTGCCGGTGATGATGAGTTTGCCCCGCCCGGGCATGATAACTACCTCAGTGAGGAGCAGTTCACCGCCGAACTCAGTCCACGCCAAGCCGGTGGTCAGGCCCACTTCGTCCTTCTCTTCGGTGCGGCCGAAGCGGAATTTGGGCACGCCCAGATATTTGGCCACATTTTGGCTGGAAATCCTGACCTTGTGCTCTTTTCCTTCTTTGGCCACTTCCCTGGCCACCTTGCGGCAGATGCCGGCGATTTCCCTCTCCAGATTGCGCACGCCGGCCTCCCGGGTATACTGCCGGATGACGGTGAGGATGGCGTTTTCGGAGAACTCGATGTTCTCTTCGCTCAGTCCGTTGGCCTGGCGCTGCTTGCCGATGAGGAATTGTTGGGCGATGTGCAGCTTTTCCAGTTCAGTGTAGCCCGGCAGGCGGATGATCTCCATACGGTCCTGCAAGGGCAGGGGGATGGAATAGAGATTGTTGGCCGTGGTGATGAACATGATTTCGGAGAGGTCGTAATCCACGTCCAGATAATGGTCATTAAAGGCGTAGTTTTGCTCGGGGTCGAGCACTTCCAGCAGCGCCGCGGAGGGGTCGCCGCGGAAGTCGGTGCTCATCTTGTCCACTTCGTCCAGGCAGAAAACCGGGTTGTTGCTTTTGGCCTTCCGTAGGGATTGGATGATCTTTCCGGGCATGGCGCCGATATAAGTACGGCGGTGACCGCGAATTTCGGCTTCATCCCGCACCCCGCCCAGGGACAGACGGATAAAATTGCGCCCCACGGCCCGGGCCACGGATTTGGCCAGCGAAGTCTTGCCCACGCCGGGAGGGCCCACCAGACAGAGGATGGGGCCCTTCATCTTTTTCACCAGGCTCTGGACCGCCAGGTACTCCAGAATGCGCTCCTTGGGCTTCTCCAAACCGTAGTGGTCTTCTTCCAGGATACGCTCAGCCTCGACGATGTCCAATTTGTCCTTGGTGCGATCAAGCCAAGGGAGGGCAAGCAGCCAGTCGATGTAATTACGCACGACGGTGGCCTCGGCGGACATGGGGCTCATCAATTTGAGCTTTTTGAACTCATGGCGCACCTTGGCGTTGGCCTCAGAGCTCATGCGCTTTTTCTTGATTTTGTTTTCCAGGTCCTGCAGCTCGTTCTTGAAGTCGTCCTTCTCACCCATTTCTTTCTGAATGGCGCGGATCTGCTCATTCAGATAGTATTCCTTCTGGGTCTTCTCCATCTGCTTCTTGACCCGGTTTTTAATCCGGGATTCGATCTGCAGGACTTCGATCTCCCGGTGCAGCAGAGTGAGAACCTTCTCCAGGCGCTTTTCCGGGTGGATCATCTCCAATAACGGCTGTTTGTCCTCAATTTTGATGGCCAGATGCGCGGCGATATTGTCGGCCAGGCGGCCCGGATCGGTGAGGACGCTGATCGCCTGGAGAACTTCCTGGGGGATCTTCTTGTTGAGTTTGATGTACTGCTCAAAAGCCCCGATGGCAGTGCGGATGAGGGCCTCCACTTCGGGGCTGCTGGCATAGTTTTCATAAACTTCCTCGGCCTCCACCACGTAATAACTGGGATTGCTGAGGAATTGGCAGATCTCCGCCCGCCGCTTGCCTTCGATCAGGGCCTTGACGGTGCCGTCGGGGAGGCGCAGGAGCTGCAGGACGTGGCCGATAGTGCCGAAGCGGTAAATATCACCCTCGCCCGGCTCGTCCTTCTTGGCATCTTTTTGGGTGCACAGCAGGATGTTGCTGTCCTGGCCCATAGCGTGCTCCAGGGCCAGGATGGAGCGTTCCCTCCCGACGAACAAGGGGACCACCATATGGGGAAAGATGATGATGTCCCGGAGCGGCAAGAGCGGCACACTGACGATATTGGTTTTTGCCCCTTCAGAGGCGCCTTTACTCTTAGTTAATTTAAAAATCATAAGACTCCCGCCATAATTTGGCGCTATCAGGCGATTTCCGCCTGGGGTTCGTAGATCAGAATGGGTGATTCGTGCTTGAGGATGACCTCTTCATTGACCAGACACTCCCGCACATTTTTCATGGATGGAATGTCGAACATGATATCCAGCATGGCCTGCTCCAAAATGGCGCGCAGCCCCCGGGCCCCGGACTTGCGCTTCAGGGCCTCCCGGGCCACGGCGGTCAGAGCGCTGTCAGTGAAGCGCAGGCTGACCCGCTCCATTTCGAAGAGCTTCTGGTATTGTTTGGCCAGGGCATTCTTGGGTTCCCGGAGAATGCGCACCAAGGCCTCTTCATCCAGTTCTTCCAAGGTGGCGATGACCGGCAGGCGGCCTACAAATTCCGGGATAAGTCCGAATTTCAGGAGGTCCTGGGGCTGGACCTGCGCCAAGGTTTGACCCAACTTGCGGTTGACCCGGCTTTGCACGTCGGCCACGAAACCCATGCTCTTGTGGCCCACGCGGCTGTTTATGATATCGTCCAGACCGTTGAAGGCCCCTCCGCAGATGAACAGGATGTTGGTGGTGTCCACCTTGACGAACTCCTGTTGGGGGTGTTTGCGGCCGCCTTTGGGGGGCACGGAAGCCAGGGTGCCTTCGATGATTTTCAGAAGAGCCTGCTGCACGCCCTCCCCGGAGACATCCCGGGTGATGGAGGGGCTGTCGCTCTTGCGGGCGATCTTGTCGATCTCATCGATATAGACAATGCCACGGGAGGCCTTTTCCACGTCGTAGTCGGCCACCTGCAGCAAATTCAGGATGATGTTCTCCACATCCTCGCCCACGTAACCGGCCTCGGTGAGGGTGGTGGCGTCGGCGATGGTGAAAGGGACATTTAAAATCTTGGCCAATGTTTGCGCCAAGAGAGTTTTGCCGGAGCCGGTGGGACCGACGAGCAGGATGTTGCTCTTCTGGAGTTCCACCCCGTCCATGTCCACTCGGGAGTTGATACGCTTATAGTGATTGTAAACCGCTACCGACAGGATCTTTTTGGCCTTTTCCTGGCCGATGACGTATTCGGAAATCTGCCGCAGAATTTCGGCAGGCTCCGGAATCGATAGCCGGGTGCTCGTGGCCTCTTCCTTCTCGTACTCCTCGGCGATGATGTCGTTGCACAGTTCGATACACTCATCGCAGATGTAGACGCTGGGCCCGGCAATCAATTTTTTCACTTCACTCTGGCTCTTACCGCAGAAGGAGCACAAGAGGTCAGAGTTCTTGTCGCTCGTCCGTTTGCTCATGCTTTTTTCCTCCCCAAACCCGCCTCAAGAAAATGATAATCTTTCATTGGAGTGCGGGTCTGGACACCACGTATAAAAATCACTATTCCTGGAACCTCAAAGAACTTATCGGCTCCCCGGGAATTTTCATTAGGACCGGAAGGCTATTTCTCTCGCCCCACCGGAGCGGGCCGCGGCCCCAGGGCGCGGGAGGTGATGACTTCATCCACCAGGCCATATTCTTTAGCTTGGTCTCCGGACATATAAAAATCGCGTTCCGTATCCCGGTTGATTTGTTCCATGGGCTGGCCGGTGTGGCGAGCCAGGATTTCATTCAGTTCTTCCCGCAAACGCAGGATCTCCCGGGCCTGGATATCCACGTCGGTGGCCTGACCCTGGAAGCCTCCCAAAGGCTGATGGATCAGGATGCGGGCGTGGGGCAAGGCGAACCGTTTTCCCGGCGTGCCCGCCGCCAGGAGCAACGCTCCCATGCTGGCGGCCTGCCCCATGCACAACGTGGAGACATCAGGTTTAATATATTGCATGGTATCGTAGATCGCCAGTCCCGAAGTGACGATTCCCCCGGGGGAATTAATGTAAAAGTGGATATCCTTATCCGGGTCTTCGCTTTCCAGAAAGAGCAATTGGGCGATGACCAGATTGGAGATATCGTCGTTGATGGCGGAGCCCAGAAAGATTATGCGGTCTCTGAGCAGCCGGGAGTATATATCGTAGGCCCGCTCCCCCCGGCTGGACTGTTCCACGACGATGGGAATCAAGGTCATGAGCTCACCTCCACGGCCGGGGCGCTGATTACGGCCCGCTCGAGCAACAGATCGACGGTCTTGTCTTCCCGGAGTTGGCGCACCAGGTCTTCCACCAGGTAATTTTCCTGATAGAATTTCCTGACGTTTTCCGGGGTCTCATGCACGGCGTCGGCGATCCGCTGATAGCCGGCGGCCAGGTCCTCATCGCCGACGCTAATCTCTTCGGCGGCGGCGATTTTTTCCAGGAGCAGATGAGTGCGGGTGCGGCGTTCCGCCATGGGACGCAGGGCGTCCAGCAACTTTTCCTCGTCCATGCCCATGACATTGAGGCCCCGGCGCTGCATCATGTTTATCTGCTCCTTCAGCATGCTCTCCTGCTCCCGGCGAATCATGGAAGGCGGCACCTCAAAGCTGTTCCGGTCTATGAGGGCGGTGAGGAGCTGTTCCCGGAGATTGCTTTTTCGCTGATCATCCAAGCGCTTTTGGATATCCTGCCGCACGGCCTCCCGCAACTCCTCCAAATTCTGAAACTGGCCGCCCAGATTTTTAGCGAATTCGTCATCCAGGGCGGGCACTTCCCGTTCCTGGATGTCCTTGATCTTGATCGTGAAGTCTACGGTGCGGCCGGCTATCAAGGGGTTGTAGAAATCCTTGGGGAGGTCTACGGCGATTTCGCCTTCGAATCCCGCGTTTTTCCCTATCAGGTACGTTTCCACCTCGGTGTTGAACTTGTTCAGGCCGACCTCCAGGAAATAGTTTTCCGCCCGGCCGCCTTCCACCGGCTCGCCGTTCACCTTGGTGTCATAATCGAACACCGCCCAGTCGCCGGTTTGTATCGCCCGGCCGGTCACCGGTTTCAAAACGGCGTTGTGATCCTGAATTTCTTTGAGCTTTTGCTCCACCATCTCGTCGGTGACCTTCACATCATTGGCCTGCAGTTCCACCCCGGAGTAATTCTCCGGAGTGAATTCCGGGGGGACCTCCACTTCCACGGCGTAACGGTAGTCTCCGCCGACCACCAGGGGAGGGATTTTATCCGGGAAACGGATCATCACCGGGTGCAGGTTCACCTCTTTAATGGCCTCATCCAGGGAAGCCCGCAAGATATCCTGGGAGACCTCCTCTTCGATCTGCTTGCCGAAGTAGCGCTCCAGGACGGTACGAGGGGCCTTGCCGGGCCTGAAGCCCTTGACCTTGGCCTTTTTCCCCCACATCTGATAAGCGCGGTTGATCTTCTGATCCACTTCCTGGGAAGCCACGGCCACCGTCAATTTGCGGATAACCGGGCTGCTCTCTTCCACGTCAACTTTGATGGATGTCACTCGTTTTCTCCATATCCTATATTCACGATCATCTCACGATCGCGTGGGTTCGCATATCGGGGCCGAGCCCGCATGGTGCGAGAGGGGGGATTCGAACCCCCATGGTTGCCCGCTGGATCCTAAGTCCAGTGCGTCTGCCGGATTCCGCCACTCTCGCGCATAAAGTTTAAATTAAAACAGCCTCGTGACCTTGTCAACAAAGGCGTCGCCGGGATTTCCACCCCTCAGGAGCTTCCCTGCCCGCCATTCCACAACGCGCCGGGCGACCCATGTCCTTAATAATTTTAATGTATAATGCCAATCAAGCCAAGTCAAGAAAACTCCCCGGAAAGCGGGCCCACCGGGGGCATGAACATCCCCCCGGGCGCCGCCGCCCCCGATCGTGCTTGTCTCTCCCCCGACGTCATGGTATTCTCATGTTATTCCGCCCCAGGCGGCACTCCCGCGATCGGAGAGTCTACAATCCATGGAAACTGCCGATAAAGACTTCCTCAAGAAACTGCAAGATAGATTGACCGTCAAGCCTCAGTTGGTCTGGGACCAGGTGGAGGCCATGGAAAAAGAAGCCATCATGGCCTACGGCGAACGCTATAAGAGCTTTTTGGACGCCGCCAAGACCGAACGGGAGGCGGTGGTGGAAATCCAGCGTCAGGCCGCCAGCCGGGGTTTTGTCGATCTCTCCACCGCGCCCCCCGGCAGCGGGCTGCTCATGTATACCTGCAAAGGCAAAACCATCGCCCTGGTGGTGTTAGGGCAGCGCCCCGTGCGTGAGGGCCTGCGGATTGTGGCCTCCCATCTGGATTCCCCCCGCTTGGACCTGAAGCAGTATCCGCTTTACGAAGAGGCGGATCTCGCTTTCCTCAAGACCCACTATTACGGCGGCATCAAGAAGTACCAGTGGCTGGCCCGGCCTCTGGCCCTGCACGGCGTCGTCGTCACCGCCACGGGGGACACCCTCAACCTTACCGTGGGGGAAGACCCCGGCGATCCAGTTTTCACCGTCTGCGATTTGCTTCCCCATCTGGCGCGCAAGGTGCAAATGGACAAGAAGGTGGACGAGGCCTTTGTGGGGGAAAAGCTTAACCTCCTGGCGGGCTCTCTCCCCCTGGGGGACGCCGACACCAAGGAGCGCTTCAAGCTGGCGCTGCTCAATATCCTGTCGGAACGCTACGGTTTGACGGAGGATGACCTGGTGAGCGCCGAACTCGAGGTCGTCCCCGCCGGGCCGGCCCGGGACCTGGGGTGGGACCGCAGTCTGGTGGGCGGTTACGGCCAGGACGACCGGGCCTGCGTTTACGGCGCCCTGGAGGCTATCCTGGCCGTGGCCCAATCGGCGGAACCGCCGGAATATACCTGTCTGGCCCTGTTCGTGGACAAGGAAGAGGTGGGCAGCGCCGGCAACACCTCGGCCCAGGGCGCCCTGCTCATCGATCTCACCGAGCGCCTGCTGGCGCATCGGGGAGAAGGGCGGGAGTTCTGGCGGGCCGCCCTCATCGCCTCCCGGGCCATTTCCGGCGACGTCAACGGCGCTCTGGACCCGGACTGGCCTGAAGTCCATGAAAAGCGCAACGCCGCCCGGATGGGCTACGGCGCCTGTCTTACCAAATTCACCGGCCACGGCGGCAAATATCACGCCAATGACGCCCACGCCGAATACATCGGCTGGATCCGCCGGGTCTTCACCGCCGCTGGCGTCGTCTGGCACGCTGCCGAACTGGGCAAGGTCGACGAAGGCGGCGGCGGCACGATCGCCAAATTTCTGGCGGCTTACGGCATGGACGTCGTCGACTGCGGCACGCCGCTGCTTTCCATGCATTCTCCCTTCGAAGTGGGCTCCAAGGCCGATCTTTACATGACCTATAAAGCCTATGCCAGCTTTTTCGTCAGCCGGGTGCCGTGAAGACAAAAAATTTGCATCCCGCCGATAAAAAACATATAGTTTAAAAAGGAATAGTTTGTTCAATGCGGGCGGCCCGTTCTCCAACCGGGGAACCTGCCGCCCCCGCTCACTGTGGTTATTTTCAAGTGCGGGTGTCAGCCTGACGATACGTTAGGCAGGGACCCGGCAGCACTTGCAAGGATAGATGATGAAGCGATATTTTCAAAGGGTCAAGACCCAGGGGGAAGCACCGCAGATTTCCTCCTTCGGCAATCTGATGACCTTTTACAGCCTGCTTTTCTTCCTGTTGACCATTCCGTTCCTGCTGATCATCGCCTTGGTGTGGCTCACCGGCGTCCTGGGTTTCAGCGCCTGGATCATCGCCGGCTTCGTGATCCTTATGGGGCTGGTCTGCTGGCGCATCTATCGCCAGTGGGGCAAGATCAAGGCCCGGATGGCGGCCCACGGCGCCGAAGTCAAAGACATTGTCAAAGACGCCACCAAGACCGGCAAAGATGTGGAAGTCTCCCTGATGAACGGGCTGCTCACCTTCCGGTACGGAGGCCAGCGCTATGTGGTGCCCCCGGCCCTGACCGCGCCGGGAGGAGTCCCCCTGGCCCTGGAGGCGCCGGATAATCTGGAGGCGGACGCAGTGATGGACGTAAAGATCGTCGAACCCGCCATCCACGATCCCAGTGTCCTGCGCCAGGAGTTGGAGGGCTTCATCCGCCTTCGGGATTCCGGAGTGATCAGCGAGGCGGAGTTCGATACTATCAAAAACCGGCTGCTGGAAAACTTCGCCGAAGCCACCGGCCCCACCAAGGTCTACGGCTGAATCGGGTTTGCCTTAGTTGGCAGCAATTCTCGAAAGTGCTTTCTTCTGCACCCCTCATCCCGTCCTTCTCCCTTCCGGCGAGAAGGGACCAGAGGGAACAAAATCGCCCGAGTTGCTCTAACCGCGCAGTCTCCTGCTTCTCGATAAAAATCCGCCAGCAGCCCTTTATGTGGGTCGCTGGCGGTTTTTTGTCCGCCTGTTCACAACAAGTCTGGCGATCTTCGCCAAGTCAGCTGCAGGGCCACTTCTCTGGTAAAAGCAGTTTTCGGTAAGGGCTTTCTCTTGCTTTCCCGGGCCGTTCGGCAGCACCCGGAGGCGGCGACGCTGGCTGGGGATATCTCAGCCTTTATCGGCGGAGGCTTCGGGGATGGTCTCATGCCCGAGGGCAAAGCTGGGCCCCTCCACCAGACTGGTGCCCTCCCAGTAATCCCGGCGATAGCGGTAATACTGATGCAGCCTCTCCAGGCTGGTGGCCAGAAAGGCCAACTGCTCGACGGTCAGGATGTTGATGGCCAGTTGCAAGCAGGCCAGCAGGCTGGCCGGCAGAAAGAAGTTTTCCTTGCCGATGACATTGGTGAATTCCAGGCGGTGTCGCCCATGCTGCTTTTCAAAAAAGAGGGCCTCATAGACTCGCTTGGCCGGTTCACCCGGTTCCATGCTGAAGCGGAGTTTCCCCAAGGGAATTTGCAGCTTGCCGGCGCTGCCGTTCGAAGCCAGGCGGCCGGCAATCCTTTTAATAAAGTCAATGAGTTCGTTGGCCACCCGGGTTTCGTTAAGCTCGGCCAGCTCAAAAAGAATCCGGGCGTAATAGTAAATAATGAATTTCACGGTGTCCCGGCCGGGGTCCTGACTTTTCAGCCATGCCAAGTGTGGAGAGACGACATCGTCACGGGAAAAATGAATACTGGCCCGGCATTTCAGAATCTCCCGGTTTTGCCGGATGCGTCCGAATAATTTTTTTATCAAGGCGGAAACCTCATCTACGATTTGCCGGGAGTGGGAGTGACGGCAGGGGCATGGATGATTTTCAGGTCGAAAACGTAACCAGCAAGAACCTTGGGGACGCCAAAAAAGACCACCATGAACGGCAATGTTTTTCCAGGGGCCACGATTTGCTGCTCGACATCGGGGGGCCCGCTTTCCTGGCGCTTGGTGAGTTTTGCCGGCTCCCAGGTTCTCAGCTCCTCGGAAGTGAAGTTGATGCCGGCGATGCAGGTTTGAGTCATAATGGGCTTATGCTCCGGATTGTTCAGCGTGGCCTGGAGGGTCACCGGCCCCCGGGGGACCGTCCCGGTATTCTTGATCGCCCCTCGGATGACCAGCAGGTTGCCCCCCTGGGCATTGTGCAGACCTTCATAGAGGCCTTCGTAATCCACGATGTGCAAATCCCGCACTTCCTGGGGGGCGGGGGCGGGGGCAGTGGCCGGAGGCGCCGTGACCTTGGTCGGGGGCGGCTCGGCGGTGGTCGGGGCAGCGGCGGCCATGGGACTGGGGGGGTGGGGCGCCGTTTTACCGGGGCCGCGTTTATACCACCAAACACTGCCGGCGGCCAGCCCGAAGACCAGAACCCCCACCCCCAGCCACAGCCAAGAGCTGGAGAGCCACTTCCCAAAATCTAATAACAGAAGTGACCGACGTTGCTCCAACGGTTGGAATTCCTGGGCAGGTGGTACCCCTGGGGCCCTGTTGCCGTCGGCAGAGGGCGCCTGGGTCTGCGGGGCGAGGGTGGCCGGAGACTCCCCCGGCACCGGTGCCGTTGCAGCAGAGGTTTCGTCCTCCGCCAGCTTCAGGAAGGAACTCAGGTCGAGTTCGGTCTGCGGCGGCGGCTGTGGTGTTTCTGCCAATTCCGGTGGCGATACCTGAAAAATATGCTGACACTGGGAACAACGGACCTTGGTGAAAGGGGCTTTGATGTTGTCGTCATCAAGACGGAAGCTGGTTTGACATTGTTCACAGGTGATAATCATGGAATCACGCTGGCAAGTTAGACTGTGGTGCAGAATTGGAAACTAGCTTATCTCAAGAAAGGGGCAAAGTCAAATGATTACCTCCTGATTTTTTCGGCTGGCCGGGATGGCGTCGACTCTCCCGCCCGACCAGTCGGAATCGCAGTTTTTGCTTGATTTACCGCTGAAACCTCTATAGCATGGCACAATCACGGGTAGTATAATGGACAGCCTTGGACCGGCTGCCGTGGTTCGCAGCAACCCTGGAACCGAGCTCTAACTCAATCGCCGCGGGGACAAAAAATACCTTGGAAATAGCAGGGAGATTTCAAAAATTGGTAAAGCCGCCACCGGAGGCGGTCATAATCGTCGACGGTCAGACCGGCATCATTCTGGGGGCAAATCCCCGGGTGACCAGCGTGCTCGGCTTTCCGGCGGACGCCTTACCCGGCCAACCCTACAGCGTCCTCTTTCCGCCATCCCGAGCGAAAAAGTACCGCCACCTCTTCCAGGAACCGAGAATGCGCCAAGATATGGCCTTTCAGAATTTGCCCCTGAAGCACGAACAGGGTCATGAGGTGTCGGTGGCGGGCTGCCTGCGCTATATCAACCTGGAAGACAGACCGATCGTCATGTGTGTTTTCCAGGATGTGGCCGGTCGTCACCAGCGGGAGAATGAAGTTCGGCGGGAGAGCAAAATCGAATCCCTCAAGACCTTGGCCAGCAATATTGCCCACGATTTTAACAACATGTTAACAGCCATCCTGGGCAATATCACCATGGCCACCCTGCACGTCGACTCGCGCACCTTTGTCCTCGACCGGCTGGTGAAGGCCGAAAAGGCCTGTCTCCGGGCCCAAGCCCTCACCAATCAACTGCTCCGATTTGTCGAGGGTGGCGTCCGGATAAAAAAAACCGTTTCCATCCGGGAACTTTTACGGGACTCCGAGGTTTTTTCCCGCAAAAAGGGTCAGGTTCGCCGGGTTTCCCATCTTCCCCGGGATCTCTGGAAAGTGGAGGTGGATAAAGAGCAATTCATCCAGGTCATCGACAATCTCGTGGCTAATGCCGACCAGGCCATGCCCCAAGGCGGGACCCTTGAGGTGCAGGCCGAAAATATCGCCGTTGCCGCCGACAGCTCTTTGCCCTTACGGGCCGGGAACTACGTTAAGGTGACCTTCCGGGATCAAGGGGTGGGCATTCGGCCCGAGCACCTCGACAAAATCTTTGAGCCCTTTTTCACCGGTACGAAAAAACAGGGCCGGGGTCTGGGACTGGCCACCGCCTATGCCATTATCAAGCAGCACGGGGGCCACATCACGGTGGAGTCCTCCTACGGCGGAGGATCGACCTTTTTCCTCTACCTGCCCGCCGCCGCCCAGAAAAGCGAGGCCATGGAGACTGACAAAGTTTCGCTCTATTTCGGTCAGGGGAAGATTTTGCTGATGGACGATGAGGAGATGATTCGGGAAGTCAGCGGGGAGATGCTGGAGCGGCTGGGATACAAAGTGGAGTTCGCCCGGGAAGGGGCCGAAGCGGTGCAGATGTATCGGGCCGCCCAAGCGGCGGGAGAGCCTTTCGACGCCGTCATTCTGGACCTTACTGTCCCCGGGGGGCCAGGAGGCCGGGAAGCCATTGCCCAACTGCGCATCCTGGACCCCGGGGTGAAGGCTCTGGTGTCCACCGGTTATGCCGACGACCTCATCCTGGCCGACTTTAAGCAGCATGGTTTTGCCGGGGTCATTCCCAAACCCTACCGCATTAAGGAATTGAGTGAAGCCGTCCATCGCGTCTTACAGGAATCCTGAGGCCCGGCGGACAATACGGCACCGAAAGGACCCCCCGCCGACCGCTCCTCCTCGCCCCGGGGGCGCCGGCATTCTCCTACTTTCCTGCCTGGGCCTCTGCGCCTGCCTTTTCTGCGCCTGTATCACCATCAAGGTTCCCCTGTGGGAGGAGCCGGAGCCTCTCAAGGAAAAGGTGGTATCCGGCTATGGCGGCCCGAAGATTCTGGTGATGGACCTGTCGGGCATGATGTGGGAGAAGCCTCCCCGTTCCTGGCTGGGCCTGGGAGGTCGGGTCAGCCTGCCGGCCCGGGTTAAGGAGGAACTGGAAAAGGCGGGCCGGGACGAGGCCGTGCGGGCTGTGGTTCTGCGCCTCAACAGCCCGGGAGGGACGGTGACTGCCGCCGATTTGATTCATCATGAACTAACCCGCTTCAAAACCGAGAAACGGCGAAAAATCGTGGCCTGCGTCATGGGTCTGGCCGCCTCGGGGGGTTATTACGTCGCCCAGGCCGCCGACGTCATCATGGCCCAGCCCACCAGCGTCGTGGGTTCCATCGGGGTATTGGCGCTAAAATTCAACGTCAAGGAACTGCTCGACAAACTGGGGGTGGAGACGGAACTGGTGAAGACCGGCAGGCTCAAGGATCTCTGGAGCCCCTTCCGGGGCGCCACCCCGGAAGAAGCCCGGATCATGCAGGCCATCATCGATGATTTTCAACAGCGTTTCGTGGAGGTCGTCGCCCAAGGGCGGTCCCTGAGCCGGGCCGAAGTCGAAAAATATGCTGACGGCCGGATTTTTTCGGCTTCCCAGGCATTGGCTCATGGGTTGATCGACCGCCTCGGTTACCTGGACGACGCCGTGGAGCTGGCCAAGGAGCTGGCGGGGATTCAGGAGGCCCGGGTCGTCCTCTACCACCATCCCGGCGCCTACCGGGGCAATATCTATGCCCAGGCCGGCGGCGACCTGCCGGGAGCATGGATGCCTCCCCGGGAAGGAGGTATTGTGTTGCAGGGCAATGAAGCCCCCGAGTTCTTTTACCTCTGGCAGCCATAAGTGTAAAGATTTCTAGAACAATCATACTAACGGCCTCCCGTGCGGAAAAATGGGGGATTTAGGAGGACAAAATATTCAAGGTTTTTTAAAAGCGGCCGATAAGTAAGGTGAGGGAGAGGCCATGACGATTACCAGTTATCAAATTCAGAATGTGCTGCGAACCTATGGCCGCCACCTTCTCCGAGGTCGATTAAAAGACCTGGGCCTTCCAAACAAACCACATATATCGCCGGGAAAGAACACCATAGCGGAGAATCGGCGGCGACAGGTGATCGATCAGATCGTTCAGGAAATGTTGCGGAAAATCACCCTGGAAGGCGTTACCGGAGATACCGAGAAAGAGGCTCTCGGAAGATTGAGCCGGGAAGTGGGACGGCCGTTGGAAATTGTCGCGGCAGAAGGAGACTGGCATTTCGCCGTTCCCGCGGAGCAACCGGTGGGGAGACAGTCGGTTTTCTCCCAGGACGGCCTCAAGGCTTTAAAAGAACGCTTCTATCAAATCACCTATGAGATTATCGATCACAATACGCTGACGCGGTAACGGGCAAGGGGGAGAACAATGACCATTTCCAGTATAAAAGGTCGGGGGATTGAGGGTTTGGCGACTGAGAAGATGCTGCCGGCCGAACCTTGGTCAGGGACCGATAAGACAACTCAGGCCTCCTCGCAAGAAGGAGATAGCATCAAACTGTCCACGGAGGCGCGCCTCATGCATCGGGCGAATGAAATCATCATGAATACCAGCGACTTTCGGATGGATAAAGTGGAAGACATCTCCAAACGCATTCAAGACAACTCGTACATCCTCGAACCCCGGAAGATGGCAGATAGTCTGATATCGTACTATTTGACCGATCGCATGTAAGCAAGTGCCGAACCTCCGGGCCTTGGTCTTTCCGGGTGGCGACGGTTCCGGTGAACCGTCGCCACCCGTTTCTTTTTCTTTCTCCCCCCATCAAGATATACTACTTTTCGAAAGTATTTACCTATCCACCCGTCATCCTGACCTGTTCCCCTGAGGGGAGCGGGGAGCATACGGAAGATACTTTCGAGACCTGCATAAACATCGGGCTCCAGGAAGTCTTCAGCCCAAGCACCGGGAGGCGTCCAGGAGGAGCCGGTCCGGGGCGCTCCCCAGCGTTGCCCTATCCTCCGGTGTGACCTTCCGATAATAGGGAAAACCATCCAAAAACTCAACCGGACATTTTATGTGCTATGAAAACCGGACATCTGCACGTGCTATTGACATAGGTTTGCAATTCCTATTGACATCACAAGGAATTAATGGCATAAAACGCATAGCCTAACGCTGAGGGGGGATGAATGATGAGGAAAAATTTGGCAATAAAGGGCTTGGTGTTGTTGTTGTGTGTGGGCCTGGCGGGCGGCTGCCTGGAGACGGCCTTGCTGAGCGTGGGGGCGGCGGGGGCTATCGGGGCCTATAAATGGCTGGAAGGCACGATGGAAAAGGAATATCCCCGGAGTTTCGCCGAAACTTGGCAGGCGGTCCTGGCCACCACGGAACATTATCGCATGAAGATTGCGGAAAAGAAATCCGATCCCATGTCCGGCAATATCATCGCCGTGCAACCGGATAATACCGAAGTCAAGATCTCTGTAAAGGCTCAGCCCAACAATATCACCACAGTGGGGGTGCGCTTCGGGATGTTTGGAAACAAAGAGGCCTCCGCCATGTTTCATCATCAGATCATGAAGGAACTGGGAATTCCCTAAGTCTGTGTGAGACAAGAGGCGTCGGCCGTACCCGGCTCACCGACCCTGTACGCCGGGCTGAGCCGACGCCCGACGATAACGCGCATCCCTCTCCAACCCGGGCTCCCTCGATGGCAGGGCCGGGTGCCCCTCCTGCCGTCAATGGCGGCGGGCCAGCAAAGACATCTGCCTGAAACTCTACCAGGGGATAATCCCCGCTAAAATCTCATGGAAAATTTACCGGGACAGAAATTCGCGCTACTGACCGACCTCTATGAGCTGACCATGGCAGCCAGCTACTTTGAGGAAGGAATGGCCGAAGAAGCCACTTTCAGCCTGTTTATCCGGAAATATCCCAACGATCGCGGTTTCTTCGTCGCCGCCGGCCTGCAGGACGTGGCGGACTATCTGACCACCCTCCGGTTTTCTGGAGATGATCTGGAGTACCTGGCCTCGACCCGGTTGTTCAAACCGGCATTCCTGGACTATTTGCGCGGTTTGCGCTTCACAGGAGAGGTCTTCGCCCTCCCGGAAGGGCGGATTTTTTTCAAAAACGAGCCGGTGTTGGAAATTTCCGGCCCCATCATCGAGGCCCAACTGGTTGAAAGCTTCGTTGTCAACGCCATCAATCTGCAATCGCTGATCGCCACCAAAGCGGCCCGTTCCACCTATGCCGCCGGCGGCCGCCGGTTGGTGGACTTTTCCCTGCGACGCACCCAGGGGACCGATGCCGCCCTGAAGGTAGCCCGAGCCAGTTATCTGGCGGGATTTGTGGGCTCCAGCAACGTCTTGGCGGGTAAACTCTACCACATCCCCATCTTCGGGACCATGGCGCACTCCTATGTTACCAGTTTCCCTCGGGAAATAGAAGCCTTCCGGGCCTTTGCCGACATCTTCCCCCATAATTCCGTTCTGCTGATCGACACCTACGACACCTTGGGAGGAGCCCGGAAGGCAATTCAGCTCGCCCGGGAGATGGCCGCGCGGGGCGAGAAACTGACGGGGGTGCGTCTGGACTCCGGGGACATGGCGGCCCTCAGCAAAGAGGTCCGGCGGCTGTTCCGGGAAGCAGGCTTCGACGATTTGCAGATCTTTGCCAGCAGCAGCTTCGATGAGTTCAAGATCGCCCAGGTCCTGGAAGCCGGAGGTGAAATCGACGCCTTTGGCGTGGGCACCAAAATGGGAGTCTCAGCCGACGCCCCGTATTTCGATATCGCCTACAAACTGGTGAGCTATGCCGGGCGCCCGCTGATGAAGCTGTCTCCGGGGAAGGTCACCCTGGTCGATAAGAAACAGGTTTTTCGGCGCTATGACGACCAAGGCAAGATGCAGTCCGACACCATCGGCCTGCGCCACGACCCCCCGGGGGGCGCAACGCCCTTATTGGAGCAGATCATGGCCGGAGGCCAACTACTGCGGCCCCTTCCCGGTCTGCAGGAAAGCCGCCAATTCTTTTTGGAAGAATTTTCTCGTTTGCCGGACCCCTATAAAGCCCTACGCCAGCCGCCGGAGTTTCCGGTGGAGGTCAGCCCCGCTTTGCAGGCGCGGCAACAACAGGTGGAGGCCCGGATCACTGCCCAGGAATTAACGAATTGAGTGGCGGACCGATTGGCGATAATGAATAATTAATCTGTTCGGCCCCGGAGCCGACAAGTACAGGAAAGGAACAGGATACTCACAGCATGGGTTTAACGGAAACCTTATTGCACTATATCACGGCCTTAATAGCCTACCTCGGTTATACCGGGGTTTTCGTCTTGATGACCCTGGAGAGCATGATCGCCCCCATACCCAGCGAAATGGTCATGCCCTTCGCCGGCTTTCTTATTCATACCGGGCAATTCACCTTGATGGGGGTGATCACTGCCAGCAGCCTGGGATCCATCGCCGGTTCCCTATTATCCTATTGGATGGGGCGCAAAGGCGAGGGAGTGGTTCGGAAGTACGGCCGCTACCTGCTCCTGAACCCCCACCACCTGGAGTGGACAGAGCTCTTTTTTTTCAAACACGGTGGCAAAACCATCTTTATCGCCCGTTTCATCCCGGTGGTGCGACATCTCATCTCCATTCCGGCCGGGTTGGGCAAAATGCCACTGGCACCCTTTATCCTTTATACCTTCCTGGGAGCCACGATGTGGAACGCCTTTCTCACGTATCTGGGCATCTGGCTCAAGGAGCACTGGGAAATCATTCACCGCTATAGCCACACCTTGGACATCATTGTGGTCGTCGGCGGAGTGGCGGGTCTGGCAGGATATCTGATCTGGCGCCGCCGGATGCGCCGGAAGGTGAAAACCGAAACCAACATGGCTGCCCCTTGATGGAATGGTATATTCTCCTCATTAAGAAATTCGGTTATCTGGCGATCTTGCTGGGGACCCTGGTGGAAGGAGAGCTTTTCCTGGCCCTGGGGGGGATCTTCGCCCAACAGAACCAGATGAACATGTGGGTGGTGGTGGCTATGGCGGTGATTGGTTCTTTTATCAGCCATACCCTGTTTTTCCTCCTGGGGCGCTGGCGTGGTCCGGCCCTGATCCGCCGCTTTCCGAAACTGCAGAGCGGCTACCCCCGGGCTCAGGCCCTGGCCCAGCGTTTTGGGCCGGCCTGTATTTTCGTGGTGCAATACCTCTACGGGATGCGGCTGGTCACCTGCCTGACTCTGGGCACCTTGAGGATGGGCATGACCACCTTCGTAATCTGGCAATTGATCAGCTGTAATGTATGGGCCATCGGGCTGGCCCTGCTGGGGTACCTTTTGGGAGCCGCCATCGAATCCTACATATCCCGGGTGGAGGTTCTCCTGACTCTCTGCCTGACGGGGGGCTTGGTACTCGTGGGGGGCTACCGCTGGCTGTGGAAGTGGGCCCAACGTTCGACGGTAACCAACAAACCCGGTGTTACCCGCCAGCAGCCTCTGCCGGGGGGACCTCCCCTGACCGCGGCGGCCGTCAGACACACCCCCCGGGAAGTCCCGGAACTGCTAATCCAGGCCCATGATCGCTCTACCGATGCCCTCTGGTGATAGTCCTCTTCCCGGGTGCAGTTTACCGCCCTGCGGTTTATTCTCACCTCGCGAATCAAGCTCCATTCCCCTACAACCTGGTTATCAGTCACTAAAACAAACATTGATTGTGTTGACTATATCTTACGGTTTGTTACAATTTCTTGACAGATGGACCTGACGCGCGACCTGATGGATGACGAAGAAATCATCACCCCGCGCCGGGGGCGCCAGGAGGCCGCGGTAAGCCCTCGCCTGGTGATGGCCTTCACCAGGCCGGATTACCACCGACTCTGCCAGTTAGCGCAAGCTCCCGGAAAATTTCGGGAAGTTTTCGGTTGTCCTGTTCGGGAGGGCCGTTGGGGGGGGCTCCCGCTGTGCATCGTCGGACCTGCCATAGGGGCGCCGTACGCAGTTATGGTTCTGGAGAAGCTGTTTGCCCTGGGGGCTCGGGCAGTGGTGGCGCTGGGCTGGTGCGGTTCTCTGCAGCCGGATCTGGTCATTGGCGACCTGGTGCTGCCCACCGACGCCCTGAGTGAAGAAGGCACCTCGGCGCACTATCTCGTCGCCGGGGAGAAGTTCACGCCCGACGATACCCTGTTGCGGCTGCTGACGGCGAGATTGGCGGCCGTGGACCATCCCCATCGCCGAGGCCGGGTGTGGACCACGGATGCCTTTTATCGCGAGACCGCCCAGAAAGTCCGGGATTACGGCAGGCAAGGCATCTTGGCGGTGGACATGGAAACCAGCGCGCTGTTTACTTTGGGGAAATTCCGGAGGCTGGCGGTCGCGGTTTTGTTGGTCGTTTCCGATGAGTTGGGCAGTCTGAAATGGCGGCACGGTTTGCGCCAGCCGCGTCTCGGTCAGGGGCGGGAGTACGCCGCCCAGGTGGTCCTGGAGACAGCGGCGGCCTGGGAGGACCCTCATGCCGAGGGCTGAGTCCCCTGACAACCGACTCCTTGCCATCGATGTCGGCGGCGGCACCCAGGACATTCTCCTTTGGGATCCGGAGCAGCCCGTAGAAAACGCCGTTAAAATGATTCTGCCCGCCCCCACCCAGATTTGCGCCCGACGGATCGGCCGTCTGACCGCCCAGAGGCACGACCTCTTTCTTACGGGGCGGCTTATGGGAGGCGGGGCGGTGAGCCGGGCCGTACGCCGGCACCTGGCTCTCGGTCTCAAGGTCTACGCCCGGGAGAACGCCGCCCGCACCCTCCACGACGACGTGGAGCGCGTGCGCGCCCTGGGAGTGGAGATCACCGAGGCGCCGCCGCCCGCAGCCCATCCCGTGACCCTGGGAGACGTCGATCTGGCAAGTCTGAAAAGGGCCTTGAGGGAATTCGAGGTTACTCTCCCCCGGCGCTATGCCCTGGCCGTCCAGGATCATGGTTTCAGCCCCCACGCCAGCAATCGACGGTTCCGCTTCCAGCACTGGGAGGATTTTCTGGCCCGGGGCGGCGATCTCCGGGACTTGGCATATTACTCGCCGCCGCCCTATCTGACCAGAATGGAAGCGGCTGTTGCCGCCCTGCCGGGGGCCGTGGTCATGGACACCTGCGCCGCGGGGATTCGAGGGGCATTACTGGACCCGCAGGCTCAGGAGCATCTCCCCGCCGGGCTGGTGGTCGTAAACCTCGGCAATGAACATACCTTCGCCGCCCTGGTGAAGGATCAGCGCCTCTATGGCATTTATGAACATCACACCGGCCTGCTGACCCCGGCCAAGCTGGCCGATCACCTGACGCGTTTTCAGGAAGGGCGGCTGACCAACGCCGAGGTCTTTGCCGACTCGGGTCACGGGTGCGCCCTGTCCGGGGATTATCCCCCCGGGCGGCTCTTTTCACCCTTGGTC
>CAYRYV010000037.1:0-34564 GCA_964428565.1 uncultured Desulfobacterales bacterium
GAAACGCCAAGCCTATGGCTTCCGGGACCTGGAATTCTTCAAACTCAAAATCATGCCCTTCACCAAACCAAGTACGCTTTAGTCGGATGAACCTCTTTTTTTAATCAATATGGAGCACCACGGAAAAGCTGTTAAAAATGGCCCAGACCGGGTCATTTTCCTTGAGATCAAGGGACCTGCCGCCCTTGGTGGACACCAGGGAGCATAATTCCGTCCCGTCTGCAATCCGGACCACATACTCGGTAGTGATTCTCCCCCGGGAGATCCGGTCAATCGTTCCCTGAAACCGGTTATCCGCCGTACATTGAGGTTCCCCGTCTCCTTTCTGCAAAACCACCCAGGGGGCTTTGACCTCGGCTGTTATTAGAGTCCCAACTTTGAGGCCCAGCCTTACCAGGCTGTCATTGGTGATGACGGTGGTCACGCAATCCCCCCTAAGGGTAACTATCTCCACTTTGGCCTGGATGTCTCCCTTTTTGATCTTGTTGATCTTGCCAAAGAAGGTGTTGCGGGCACTGGTTTTGCGGCGGGCTTCTTTGTCCAGAAAATATTTGCTCACGCGTCGGATTTCATCGTCGGCAAATGACACAAATGCGGCAGTGAGATTAGGGGTGGAATGACCCAAAATCTTCTGCACGACGGGCAGGGGCACGTTATTCTGCATCAACTCCACCGCCCGCGCCTTCCGCAGGGCATCCGGTCCCCCTAGTTCTTTGGGAAACCCACAGGCAGAAGCACGGTCATAGAACTTACGGCGCACATGACCCGGGTCTATGGTAAACAACCCCTCCAGAGATGCTTTGAAGGCGGCATCAGCCAATGCCACCTGGATCTCTTGGGAAAGCATTTCCGGTATCTGGACCTCCCGGGGTGATCGATCAGGGGCCGCGGCGGAAGTACCGAAAACCACCGTGCGCCGCCCAGGGTCGATGTCTTGGTAGGGCTGGAGGGCCAAAACCTCATGCAACTTGGCACCGGTGTAGCGGATCAACAGAAAGATAAGCAAGATGCGCTGGCGGGACAAACGCACGTCAAACCGAGGGGAGCTGACCGACCAGGTGCGAAAGGACTCTTCCAGCCGGGCAAGCTGCACCGTGTCCAGGTAACGCGGCTTATCCGGTATGGCAACAATACGCCCGTGACTGGTCCGTTCTGGCATCGATACAGACAGATCATCCCTTCCCGTTGGCTTTTTATCTACTGCTTTCTTTTCCATCATCCTCTCCCAGGGGATTCTGTCCCCGGTCCCTGGTGCTCATATTGTCCATAAAAATTGAAATTTCGCCAGCCCCTCTGAATTGACCTTGACACCGTCTCCGGCCCGTTGATATTATTGACATCTAATCTATCAGAATCGTGTCAATAAGGAAAGCCCGAGCATACCTTGAAGTTACCCCAGAGCATCCTCTAACCTTAAGGAGGCCACCATGCTTTTCCCCGTGAGCGGAGTTGAAACAAACCCGGCTATTCCCTTTCTGGTTGCCCTGGTCGTCTCTTTTTTCACTTCCATGGGGGGCGTCTCCGGGGCCTTTCTGTTGCTGCCTTTCCAGGTGAGCGTGCTGGGTTTTACCAGCCCTGCGGTCAGTCCCACCAACCTGGTCTTTAACATCGTTGCCATCCCCAGCGGCGTCTATCGGTATCTTAAAGAAGGCCGCATGGCCTGGCCGTTAACCTGGGTGGTCATTATCGGCACTCTGCCGGGAGTCTTTATCGGGGCTATTCTGCGGATCAAATACCTGCCGGACCCCAAGGCCTTCAAATTATTTGCCGGTTGCGTGTTGCTTTACATCGGCCTGCGCTTGGTCTACGATCTCTGGCGCCCCCGTCCCAGCATGAAGGCCCTGGAGGCCAAATTCAATGAGCGGGTGGCGGCTCTGAAGCAGTCCTCCCAAAGCCGCGTGGCCGCGGGCCTACCCCCCGAGGCGGTGGTCTGCACCAAGAAGTTTACCTTGACCCGCATCGCCTACGAATTCTACGGGGAGTGCTTCGAGTTCTCCACCTGGGGGATTTTTGCCTTAAGTTTTATCGTGGGTATTGTGGGGGGCACCTATGGAATCGGCGGCGGGGCCATCATCGCCCCCTTCTTTGTGGCCGTCTTTGGCTTGCCGGTCTACACCGTGGCTGGCGCCGCCTTGATGGGCACCTTCATTACCTCGGTGGCCGGGGTGGGGTTTTATATGTTCATTGCCCCGTGGTATCCACAACAAGCCGTGTCCCCGGATTGGCTCTTGGGCATCCTTTTTGGGGTGGGAGGCATGGCCGGCATGTATCTGGGGGCTCGCACCCAAAAATTCGTTCCAGCCAAATTGATTAAAGGACTCTTGGCGGCCATCCTGGTATATCTGGCCGTCACCTATATCATCGGCTATTTCAGGTAACTTTGGCTTTACTGAGGGCGACACCGCATGAGTAAGGCATTTATCCAGATTTTCAGATGACTATGCCAAACACCTTGCCAGTCCTGACCTAAAGCACAGTGGGGGCCAATGAAATCGGCACTGATGGCCTCTGAAGCCATTGGTCTTGACAGCTGATGTGATTTAGTGGACACTAAATTAGAATGCACACAGACAAGGAGTTGGCCCGGATACTCAAAGCCCTCGCAGTGCCGGCAAGGATCAGGATGGTCCAGTTGCTGAAAAATAGAGCGTTGTGCGTCGGGGCACTGGCAAAGATGCTGGAGATCACGCCCGGGGCGGTATCCCAACACCTGCGGGTCCTCAAGGAGGAAGGTCTGGTGATGGCTGAGAAGCGCGGGTATTTCATGCACTATCGCCTTAACCTGGACACCCTGGCCCGCTGGAAAGCGGCCCTGGGGCAATTCCTCACGGTCTCAGCAGATTTTGAACCCTGTGATTTACTGAAACTTGAAGGAGGCAGACCATGTGTACCTGTAAATCCGAATGTCAAAAACCCCAAGAGTTGAAAGGCAAACCGGAAGAGTGCTCGCTGGAGCAGATTGAGAAATGCCACGGCAAGGGCGATGGGCACCCGTGTGTGGTGATCCGGACGAAGTGAGCCTTCTGGCCGGGAGGGGTAATCGCCCCTCCCGCCCTATTTTTTGATTGCGGATTATGAATTCACCATCGGCCATTGCCGTTTCCGGCCTGAACAAGAACTTTGGCTCCCTGAAGGCACTCAGCGAGGTTAGTTTCTCGGTGCCCAGAGGGGAAATCTTCGCCTACCTGGGACCCAACGGGGCCGGGAAGACCACCACCATCAGGATTCTGGCGGGCCTGCTCCACCGGGACTCTGGGGAGCTAAGCATCTGCGGAGCGGATGTGGCCAAGGACCCTGTTTTTGTGAAAGAACGGATCGGAGTCGTGCCCGATGAGTCCAATCTCTATCCCGAACTCACCTGCCGTCGCAACCTGGAATACCTGGGGGAACTATATGGTTTGACCCGAGGGGTGCGCCGCCAAAGGGTTGGGGAACTCCTGTCTTTCTTCCAGTTAGCCGACCGGGCGCACATCCAGTTCGGAGCCCTTTCCAAGGGGCTGAAGCGGCGCCTGACCATTGCCGCCGCCCTGGTGCATGAGCCTGAGGTGGTATTCCTGGATGAACCCACCTCGGGGCTGGACGTGCCCAGCGCCCGTTCCCTGCGGGAGCTCATCCGGACGATCAACCGCCGGGGGGCCACGGTCTTCCTCACCACTCACAACCTCCAGGAGGCCGAGGCGTTGAGCCACCGGGTGCTCATCCTGATCCGGGGCCGGGTGGCAGCCCTGGGCACGGCGGCGGAGATCCGGCAGCGGGTGCAGGGGGTGCATCTCCTGGCCGTTACCTTCGAGCCTGATATTGAGGCGAACCGGCTGGTCCAGGCCTGCCCCGCCGTTCTCCAGGCCACCCCCCAGAACGGTGTCTGGCGCCTGGAGGTCGCCGAAGCCCATACAGCCCTGGGCCAGGTGCTGGCGTTCGCCGACGACGAAGGTGTGCGCCTCACCGGGATCAACACCATAACCGCCAGCCTGGAAGACGCCTTCATGAGCTATCTGCAGGAAGGCGGTACGGGCGGGAAGTCACTCTCATGAGTCAATTCCGGCGGTCCCTGGCCATCAGCTGCAAAGACATCGAAAGCTATTACGGCAAGCCCCCGCTCATCACCTGGGGACTCATGTTCCCGGCGGTTTTGATCCTGTCGCTCTATGCCAAAGACCCGGCTACCTACCTGACCATTGCGCCGGGTGTCATTGCTATGACCCTGCTGTTCGGCAACACCTCCATGGCCGCCATCGTGATCACCTTTGAGAAGCGCGCCGGCACCTTTCAAAGACTGTTGCTGGCCCCCCTCTCCCTTCGCACTATCATCCTGGGAAAAGCAGCCAGTGCTGCCGCTTACGGGATCGCCACCGCCCTGGCGCTTACCCTGGGGATCAAGCTTATTTTGGGAATGCCCCTGATGCATCCCCTGATCTTTGGGGTGGGTCTCTTCCTGGGAGGGGCATGTTTTTCCTTGTTGGGCCTCACGGCTGCCGTGATGGTGCGGGAAGTCTTTGAGGCCATGACCCTGATGAACTTTTTCCGGTTTCCGATTTTATTTATCAGCGGTGTCTTTATGCCCCTGTCCCAGCTCCCCCCCTGGCTTAAGCCGTTGGCTTGGGCATCACCTCTGACCTATGTTGTAGACCTCCTGCATCTGGGAGTTACCGGGCGCTCGGAATTTTCCAACCCCGTTGTGCCTCTCCTGGCCGCGTTGCTGTTCCTCCTCGCCAGTTGGCTGCTGGCCGCCGCGCTGTTTCGCCGCCGGGCCTATGCGTAACTTTTTGTCCCCTCAAGCTTTCCTTGCGCCGATTTTCGCAATCTTCGGGGTTTACTCAATAAAGGGCTTTAGATTTTACTATTCCCGGAGGTGATATTCGTGAAAGGTATAGCTGGTCTAGCGACTATAGGGTTATTGGTCCTGCTAACCGCCAGTGCCTGGGCGCAGCCCGGCACAGGGCCGGGTGGCCGAGGCGGCGGGATGCACTACGGCATGATGTGGGACGCCAAGGCGATTACTACCGTGACCGGGGAAGTGACTGGGGTAGAGAAATACACCCCTGGCCGGGGCGGCAGTTCTTATGGCCTGCGATTGACCCTCAAGACCGACAAGGAAACCCTGCCGGTCATTTTGGGGCCGGGTTGGTACATTGAACAACAACACTTCGCGATCGCTCCCCAGGACCGGGTGGAAATCAAAGGCTCCCTGATTCCCATTCAGGGGCAGCCTACTCTGATCGCCAGCGAGGTAAGCGGAGGCGACAAGGTGTTAAAGCTGCGCGACAAACGGGGCTTACCCCTCTGGGCCGGCCCGAAATGAGCCGGCCGTTTTTTCAGGGGGAGAAATTGAGGCGAGGTCGTGGGAATAAACCCAGCCTATTCCTCTCGGTCGCGGTTATAGTAATTCTCCAGGCCGTGGCTACGACAGCGAGAGCAGAAGATTATCGCGTCCTCACCCTGGAGGACTGCCTGGCCCTGGCCCGGGAGAAAAACCCTGCCTTGAGCGCCGCCCGGGAACGGGTGCGGGAACTGGTGGCCGACTATGAGGCGGCCCGCTCGAAATTTTTCCCCAAATTAACCCTCCTTTCCTACTACCAGCGCATCGACCCGAACCGCCTCTCTCCCGGCGGCGGCACCACCACCCAGAATCTGTTCGGCCGGGAGGGCCTCACCAGCCTCACCGGCAAGCAGCTCATCTTCGACGGCCTGAAAACCTATTACAACACCCAGGCGGCCACCTACGGCAAAAAAGCCCAGCAACAGGAGGTAGCCCGGACGGCTGACGAAGTCGCCTTCCTGGTCACCGAGGCCTTCTACCGCCTGCTGGAGGCCAAAGAAGATGTGCAGGTGGCGGAGACGGCCGTGCAGGAGCGTCGTAAATTTCTGGACATCACCGAGGCCTTTTTCCGGGCCGGGAAGGTGACCCGGGTGGACGCCTTCAAGGCCCGCTCCCAGGTGTTGGAGGCGGAGCAAGGACAGGTGGAGGCGAACAACGCGGTGCGCCTGGCCAAAGAAATCCTGGCCAAGACCTTGGGTCTGGAGGATAAAACCCTCCTGGACATCCGGGGGCGGTTACCCCGGGACTTCGTCCCCGCGGCCAACTTCGATTCTCTGTGGCAACGGGCCAAGGAATCTAATCCTGAACTCAAACGTCTCAAACTGGAATTGGACCAAAGTCAGGCCCTCGTCAAGGCGTCCCGGGGCGGCTACTTCCCCGAAGTCAGCCTGCAGGGAGCCACCGGGGTGCGCCACCGGGACGTGGGCGGCACCCGGGAGGAGTGGCTGGGTGGGGTTTTCATGGAATTCCCTTTTTTCGAGGGTGGCCTGACCCGGGCCCAGGTGGCCAAGGCGTCCTCCCAATACCAACAACTGCTGGACAAGCAGCGGGACCGGCTGGACGCCTTGCGGGTGGATCTCATGACCGGCTGGAAGGAGCAGGAAAACGCCCGTCAGGGGGTGGCCGCGTCCCGGCAAAATGTCGTTGCCAGTGAGGAGGCCTACCAGAGCGCTTTGGCCCTCTATCGGGTGGGCAAGGCCACCGGCCTGGACGTGCTCACCGCGGAAGTGGAACTGACCCGGGCGCGTCTCAGTCTCATCCGGTATCAGGTGGCCTACGAAATAGGCCGGGCCAAGGTGCAGCAGATTATCGGGAGCGGGGGTGCAGAAACGAAGCTAAACCGGACCAAACAGGGGGAGGGACAGTGAGGCGCCTGCCGGGAGGAAAGAAGACCATACTGGGCATCGCCGGCCTCGTCGTTATACTTTTGTCGGGTTACCGGCTTTTTCTCCACCGGCCGACCGTACCGGTGATCGAGGTGAAGCAGGTGGATGTCCAGGGCCGGGTGAAAGGTCCGGGCACGGTACAATCCAAGGTGCCGGTTGCGGTAAGCGCCAAGATTACCGGCATCGTGGAAAAACTCTATGCTGATCAGGGCGATCGGGTAAGAAAGGACCAGCTCCTGGCGGAGTTGGACGCCGCCGAGCTGAAAGCCAAGGCGGCCGCCGCCCGGGCCGCCCGCCACCGGGCGCAGCGGGAATTGGGCCGGACCCAGGCCGACGCGGCCAAGGCCCAGGCCAATCTGGCCCTAGCTCAAAGTAACTACCGCCGGGACCTGGAGGTATTCAAGCCGGGCTATATTTCCGAGGCGGCCATGGATACCACCCGGGCTCAGTTGCGCCTGGCGGAAAGCGAACAAGCTGCGGCCCAGGCGCAGGTGGCGGCCCAGGCGGCCGCAGCCAATCAGGCGGACTCGGAAGTCAAGGCCTCCGAGGCCTTCTTGCATTACACCCGCATCCTGGCCCCCATGGACGGGCTGATCACCGTGCGCAAGGCGGAAGTGGGCACCACCATCTCTCCGGGCGCACCCATTTTCCAGATTGTGGACCTGGATACCATCTGGGTGGCGGCCTGGATCGACGCCAGCCAGATCGGCCAACTCCGGGAGGGGCAGAGGGCTGCCATCCGCCTGCGTTCCGGGCGCCGCTTCGAGGGCCGGGTAGTCCGCATCACCAAGGAAGCCGACACGGTGACCCGGGAATTGGAGGTGAACGTTGTCTTTGATACGCTTCCCGAGCCTCTGGTCATGGGCGAAGAGGCGGAAGTAGCCATTGCCACCGGGCAGCAACAGGCCCCGGCCGTGCCTTTGGCAGCCATCGTGGACCGGCAGGAACAGACCGGCGTCCTGATGGTGGAACAGGGGCGTCTCGCCTTCCATCCCGTAACCATGGGACTCAATGACGGCAAACAGGCTGCCGTCCTGGAAGGCCTCAAAGAGGGAGATCTAGTGGTGGCGCAACCGGTGAATCTCAAGCCGGGCGCCCGGGTCAAGCCGGTGGTCAAAACTCCTGAAGGCAAGGGGAACTAGTGGACCTGGCCATCAAGGATTTAAAACTCCATAAGGGGCGCTTCCTGGCCACCATCATCGGCGTGGGCCTCCTGTTCACCATTGTCCTGGCCATGAACGGCCTCTACCGGGGCAACGTCTACGAAGGCACCGCACTCATCGCCCACACCGGCCCTGACCTCTGGGTGGTGGAGCGGGACCGGGGCGGACCTTTCAACGAGCAGTCCAGCATGGCGGAATTGTTTCATTACAGCGTGGCCGCGGTCCCTGGGGTGGAACAGGCCAGCCCGTTTATCTATTACCCGGTGGAAAGGCAGATCAAGGGGGAAAGCCGGCGATTCAGTATCATTGGCTATGACGTCTTTGGCGGCTTGGGCGGGCCGCGCCAGCTTTCCCAGGGCCGGGCCATCAGCCAGGCCCACTATGAGATGGTGGCCCACGAAAAGCTGGGGGTGAAGCTGGGCGACCGGATTCCCCTGGGGCTGCATACCTTCACGGTCGTGGGCCTGACCCGGGAGGCGGTGGCCAGCGACGGCGAACCCTTAGTTTATCTGTCCCTGCCCGATGCCCAGGAATTCCTGTTTCAGCGCGACAATCAGGAAGTCCGTAACCAAAGGGAACGACAACGGCGGAGCCTTTTGGGCCAACCCGGCATGACCCCACAGGAAGCCGAGCGGCTGCTCCCCCGCCTGGAACCGGATATCCACACCATCAACGCCGTCTTGGTGAAACTGGCCCCCGGAGCCAGCCCGGCCCAAGTGGCCCGCCACATCCAGGACTGGCTCTATTTCTCGGTCTTTACCACCCAGGAGGAAATCGACTTGGTGGTTAGAGGCCGCCTGGCCCGCATGACCGCCCAACTCGGTTTTTTCCGGATTCTGTTGCTCTTTGTTGCCGTGGTCATTATCTCGCTGGTGATTTATACCTTCACCATGGAAAAGATTCGCAGCATTGCGGTGATGAAGCTCATCGGCGCACCCAATTGGGTGGTTATCCGCATGATCATGGAAGAGTCCCTTCTCATGACCGTCAGCAGCTTTTTGTTCGGCCTGCTGGTAATCCTGAACATCGCCGACCTGTTCCCCCGCAAGATTCTGATCCTGGCCCCGGACACCCTGATCACCTTTGCCATCGCTTTGGCTGGCGGTATTCTGGCCAGCGTTCTGGGAATTTGGCAGGTTCTGAAGACCGAACCCGCTATGGCCCTGGGAGGCCGGTAATGGAAGCCCTGCGGATACTCCACCTGAGCAAGGTCTTCGGCAGCGGCCATCTCGAAGTGCGGGCCTTGGATGACGTCAGCCTCACCATTCACGCCGGAGAACTGGTGGCCTTGATGGGACCCTCGGGGTCGGGGAAAACCACCTTGCTCCTGTGTGTCAGCCTGATCCTGGAACCCACCGTCGGCACCGTGGTCTTTGACGGCGAAACCATTTATCAGGCGGGCCAGACCCTGGCCGACGTCCGCCGCCTGCGCCGAGAAAAGATCGGCTTTGTCTTTCAGAGCGCCAATCTGATTCCCTTTCTTTCAGCACGGGAAAACGTGCTCTTTCCCCTCAACTTGGTGGGGCTCAACGGTGAGGAGGCCGAACGCCGGGTGGCGGAGCTCCTGGAATACATGGAAGTTTCCGAGCGGGCCCATTATCTGCCGGCCCGGCTCTCCGGCGGCGAACAGCAGCGGGTGGCCGTAGCCCGGGCCCTGGCCAACCGTCCGAAACTCATCTTGGCCGACGAACCCACCGCCTCCCTCGACACCGCCCGGGGCAAAAAGGTCATGGAGATGCTCAAGAAAATCTCCCGGGAAAACCAGACCGCGGTGATCACCGTGACCCACGACGCCCGCATGATCGAAGGATTTGACCACATCTATCAACTCAAGGACGGCCGTCTGAATCACGATAATTGATCCTCCCCTTTATTGACTCAAGGTCGCCACTACGGGAAAACCATATCGAGGCTGAGAGGGACCCCCGGGAGGGCGAGTAGGTCGGCGCGTAGGTTTGGTTCAATCAGGTGTCACCCGGTGAACCTCCATTCTCTGAAAGGCCTATATATCAAGGGGTTCTGAGCACCTACCAGAAAGATAAAAGGCCTTTCACGCCGGCAACCGATTTGTATCAATTTGCCAGAATAATTGTCCAAGCCGCGTTCCCATAGAGCCCCTTTCGGGGCGGCTTTTGGACCATTTTTCGTGCGAGGTTTCGTGCGGGGTTTGTATCTGAAAAAGGGTTTATTGAGGGTATGAGATTCAATTAAGGTTACACAAAAAACCCCAAAGCCGCTTTTTGCGCCGCTGCCAGGGTCTTCACCCTATACGGCAAAAACCCTTTCATGTTTCTATCCGGCACATGAAGCTGCGATTGGACGGGGTGCCGGTTACCGGATCCCGCCGGTCGTCGTCGGTCAGGTTGTTGACATTGCCGGCAGGATCGACCTCCCCCCACCCCCAGGCAATCCGGACGACTCCGGGGCGAACCGCATCCGAGATCCCGGCCTTCAGGCGCACCTGCCCCCGGGGGGTGGCAATGGTCAGCCATTGCCCCGCCACAATATTTCTCCGGCGGGCCTCCTCCGGATGCAGATCCGCAGTTCCTTCCTCCCCCTTTCTCAGCGACGGAATGTGGTAAAACTGGGTATGGGTGAAGCGGTTGGTCCGCTCTCCGCTGATGCCGATCAGGGCGTCGGACCCCATGGTGTCGACAAAACTGAGGGGATTGTCGGTGTCGCCGTCCCTGAAGGGGACCGGCGGCTGCCCGGCTTGTGCCAACCGCGGCGAATATAATTCCACCTTCCCGGACGGGGTGGCAAAGCCCCCGGTACGGTATTTTTCGAACGCCAGGGGGGTGGCGCGCAGACCGTCGGGGTTCCGTCTGAGCATCTCCACCGTCAGGCCCGCGGGCTCCAGTTGATGGTCGATGGCGGCTTCGGCCGACTGCCAGGGAAACTCCCCGGCCAGACCCAGCCTGCGGCCCAGATCAAAGACGATCCGCCAGTCCGGCCGACTCTCCCCCAGACAATCAATGACCTGGTTTTGCAGGATGACCGGGCTGTTACGCATAAAGGCGCGGTTGAGTTGGGTTTTCTCGAAGCAGCTGCCAGCCGGCAGAATCACGTCGGCATACCGGGCCGTGCGGTTCCGGAACAGGTCGATCACCACGAGAAATTCCAGCTTTTCAAAGGCCCGCCGCACCCGGTGGGCGTCCGTCATGGTCACCACCGGGTTGCCGGACTGCACCACCAGCATTTTGACGGGGTAGGGGGTCTCCTCCAGGATCGCATCCACCAGGCATGACTGGGCGTGCAGTCCCCAAGTCTCGTGAAATGTATTGAACAGGGGGTAGGCTTGGGTAATGGGCGCCATTCCGGCCGGGAGCCGGTCCCGGCACTGGATATTTCTGAGGGGAACGGGCTGGGGGATGAAGTCGCCGCCGTCCTTGTCCAGATTGCCGGTCAAGGCCCTGAGCATGCACACGGCGCGAGTAATCTGGAAGACCTGCACCTGCATGTCGAGGCCGTTACCATCGATGATACACGCCGGCTTGGTGGCGGCATACAGGCGCGCCGCCTCCCGGATGGCTTCCGGGTCCAGCCAGAGGCGGGGGCCCACCACCGCGGCCGGGTAGGCCGCCGCCGCCGCCTGCAACTCCTCCCAGCCGAGGCAGTGATCCCGGACAAAATCAGCGTCATACAGACCGTTGACGATTATTTCGTTGATCATGGCCATGGCCAGCTGGCCGTCGTGACCGGGTTTGATCTGGAGCCAGATATCGGCCATCTGCGCCCAGGAGGTCTTGACCGGGTCGATGACGATCAGCCGGGCGCCCTGCCGCCGGGCGTGCAGAATCGCCTCGGCAGCTCCCGGGGCCGTATTCCGATCGTTCTTCCCCCAGATGACGATGCACCGGGAGGTCTTGGGAAGGGCCAGGGTCATGGCGCCATAGGTATAGACATGCGCCATATCCCGGGCCACGTGGCAGACCGAGCCGTTGCCGATGGTGTTCGGCGACCCGAAAAGATTCATCAGCCGGTTGGCATAATCCCATGGGGCACCCCAATCGGCCGCCATGCCGCGCAGCCAGGCCACCGACTCAGGGCCGTGCGTCTCCTTGTAATGAAAGAATTTCTCCGCAACCAAATCCAGGGCTTCATCCCAGGAGGCTTCCCGGAAGTCATCACGGCTGGATTGATCTTTTCTGATCAGGGGTTTCAACACCCGGTCGGGAGAATAGACGATTTCCGGCGCCGCCTGGAGCTTGGGACAATGCAGCCGCTGGTGCCGGGATAAAAAAGATTTGCGCTCGGCCCCCAGCAGTTTGCCGTCCTCAACCTCGACGACCACCGGGCAGCAGGCGGAGCACAGGCGGCAGACCGTATCCACTTGCATATGAATCTCCTCGATTTTCTTCAGAATCGGCCGGTTTTGCTTACTTACCGCCGGGCTTTGATGAAACAGCTGCGGATCATTTCGAAATGATTGCTGTGGGTGCGAATCTTCCACCAAATATGCCCGTGCGCCTCGATCTGCCAGGCGGGCGACAGGAGTCCCCTGCTGCCTGCCAGCAGGGCAATGATGTTGTCTCTGCCCCGGCCGGCAAACGGGCCCTGCGGCTTACCGCCCAGCCACTCCTCTTCCGGCGCGGTTTCGGTAGACCATGAAAACGGGTCGGAAAACAGGAACTGGGCCTTGGTTTTTCCGGCCACGCGGTTGATTTCCCGCAAATGGACCAGGGGCTGGGGCACCTTGTCGACCACATTCAAGCTAGACACCCCCCCAAAGGCCCCGGACCGGAAAGGCAGCGCCTGGGCATCCCCCACAATGAACTCGGTATTGTCAGTGCTCCAGTCTTCCGGGAAGATGAGCGTCGCCGGCCGGGTGAGCACTCCTTCCTCCGGCAGGGCCAACTCCGTTTGCCGGTGAAGCATTAATTCCCGGGCCGCCCGGATAAAAGACACCGAAGAGTCGATGCCGACCACAAAGTCGAACTTTCTGGCCATGTCGAAGGTGAACCGGCCCACGGCCGAACCGGTGTCAAGACAGAGGCCGGCGTCCGGGCCCATGAGCTCCGCCCAGCGTCTGTAAGCGTCGGTGGCGTGTTCATCCGGGAGCAGATCGCCGAAATGACTCCAGAGGTAGGAGGACAGCAACGGCAGGGTTTCATAGCGGTTGCGGGTCTCGCCCGCCGCCGACTGCGGGGGGTTCAGGAAGGCCACGCCTTCTCGAATCGGGTATACGGCACGGCAGCGGCGGCACTGCAGGGTGCCCTCGACGATGTCAGCCTGTCGCGCCGCGGTCACGGTTTCCCCCAGGCCTTGTTCCTCGGGCAGGCAGTGGGGACAGATAAGTATGTCCAGGAGGGCCTTCTTCATATCTTCCTCTGATACGCCTTTTTATTTTTGCAGGTTCCGGATGACCGCCGCCGCGGCCCGGCGGCCCGACGCCAAGGCCCAATGGATGGAGGACAGGCTCTGGTGCTCGCCGCCCACAAACAGCCAGGGCTTGATCTGCACCGGCTGGTTGCCGGGATGGGGGGTGGGGGGCCGCTGGTCCGGCAGGGCCCGGGTGAGTCGATAGATGCGGAGCAGCCGCCAGTCGCCCACCTGGGGGCCGAACCACCGGGTCAGCTGCTCCCGGCACCGGGCTTCCAGGTCGGGATCGGCCATATCGGGATTCCCCACCACGGTGGCCTGCATCAGGGAGGAGCCGGGAGGCGCATAGGAAGGCGCCACGTTGCTCACCGCCGCCAGGTTGGTGACCGGGCCGCTATTTTCCCCGTCCAGCACCAGGATCGGCTCCGCCACCGGCGGCCGGGCCGCGGCGAAATAGAGGCTGGCGCAGTCCACAGTGGCGAAGGGTTTAACCTCGCCCAACAACCGGGCAGTCTCGCTGCCGTCGGTGGCGATTACCACCATACGGGCCGGCACCTCCTCGCCGGAAGCCAGAATTACCTTGCCTTCCTCCACCTTGGCCACCGGCGCGTCGGTCCGGATGCTTCCCGGCGGCAACGCCTCGGCCAACTGGGCGGGGATGGCGCCGATGCCCCCGGCGGGCAGGGCGGTGTCGCCTTGGGCCAACATCCGGAAGACGAACTCGAACATCCGGCTGGAAGACGCGAGTTCCCGGTCGAAAAACACCCCGCTGAAAAAGGGCCGGAAAAAACGCTCAATCATCGTATCAGAGAAGCCCTGGCCTTTTAAGGCCGCCAGGGTGGAGGTCTCCGGCTTGCTGAACAGGTCTTCCACAGACCCCCGGGATACCCGCCAGCGCAGCCGGGCCACCCGCAGCTTGTCAGCGAAGGTGCCCACGGGGGACAAGACCGTGGGCCACAGGTCCCGGGGCCGGCGCCGGGGGTCGCCTACCCGGTGCAACCGGCCCTCGTAATACACCAGGGCCCCGGGATAGAAAGGTTTGAGGTCCAGGGCGGGATAATCCAGCACTCGTCGGGCTTCGGGGTAAGCGGTTTGCAGGACCTGGAAACCCCGGTCCAGGAGAAAGCCCGCCACCCGGTCGGTGCGGACGCGGCCCCCGACCCCGTCCGCGGCTTCCAGCATCAGGAAGGGAACGCCGGCTTGCTGCAGGCTGCGGGCGCAGCCCAGACCGGCCAGACCGGCGCCGATGATGACGACATCCATGGACATGATCCTGTGGGTAAATGAAACTGTTGGCCAGCCGAACGTGCTTCCCGCGGCTAATAAAAAACTAACAAATAGTTTGATTTCAATGATCTTACCACCGGAAAAATAATAATTACTATTATGATACATTTCACCAAAGGCGGATGCAAGATGGCTGATAAACCCCAAGAGGAATTTGGCGGCCAGGGTGGCTCCGGCGATGTGTCCGGCGGCGAGAACCTCTTTATGTGCCCGGAATGCAATGCCGAACATGCCTTCCCTGGGCATAAGCCTGGTGAACCGCTGATGTGCCCCCAGTGTGCCATCCCCATGAAGGCCAAGTACGTCAAGTAATCCGGTTTTTCCTTCATCCCTTTACGTTCGCCGGTACCCCCGGCGTTTACATAATGCTGAGCGGTGGCTGACCGATCAGCGCAACCCCAGCCCGGAGGCGGCAGCTGCCGCCTCCTTATTCGTCATCATCGACGATAATATCCTTTCGTTTTTTGATCCGGAGGATACCATGACAGCGCCCGCAACCGGCAAACCGAAGTATGTCAAGGTGAAGGATAGCTCGGGCACCGAATGGTGGTGCCCCCTGGATGCTTTGAAAAATGCCAACGAGGCGACGGCGGAAGAGCTGAATGATTGTGTGGAGCTGGATGTCGTTACCCACACCGCCGGCCTCGTCGAGGCCGCGCGCTAAGCCCGAGCAGGACTGTCCATGTGCCGGGAAAAGACCACCCGCCCCAGCCCCCGGGCCTTTGTCGCCAACCTCCAGGGCCCGCAGCCCGGGAGTCGGCAAAGCATCAGCCAACTCTTTGGCGGTAAACAGGGAATGCAGCTTGCGATGGCATGAGATTGTCCGGGGTAAAGCCCTCCCCCCCTTCTTGCCCTCCCGCAAGATCCGGGTCAGGGGCGGGACCGTTCGAACAGGTCCTTGAGGAGGCTGAAGTTGCGGCGCGCGTCGAACCGGGTGCGCACCCGCTCCCGTCCGGCCCGGGCCCGGCGGCGGGCCTCCGGCGGGTCGGCCAGGGCCTCCCGGATGATCCCGGCCAGGGCCGCCGGGTCGTCGGGAGGCGCCAGCCAGCCGGTCTGGCCGTCGATGACGACCTCCGGGATGCCGGAGACCGCCGTGGCCGCCACCGGCACCCCGTGTTGCAGGGCCTCCAGAATGACATTGGGGATGCCGTCCCGGTCCCCGGAACGGGCGATCTTGCTGGGCATGACGAAAAGGTGGGCCTGGGCGAACAACCGCGGCACCTCCCGGTGAGGCACGAAGCCGGGAAGCTCCACCCGCTCCGTGAGCCCGTAGCGCCGCCCCAGGGCCTTCAGGCGGGAATATTCGGGGCCCTCCCCCGCCAGGGTGAGGCGCACGTCGACGCCCTCCTGGACCAGGAGTCGGCAGGCAGCCAGCAACACCCCGAAGCCCTTCTTTTCCACCAGCCGCCCCAGCGCCAGGAGGCGGTGGGGCGGGGCCGGCGGCGGGACGTGCGCTCCGGCCTCTGGCAGACTCAACCCATTGTAAATATTTATTATTTTGAAATCCAGGGCCGGGGCGTAGTCAGCGAGAAAGCGCTGATTGACCTGGCTATTGGTCCGGACAAAGGCCGCCGCCGCCAGTTTCTCCGCCAGCGCCCCATCCGCCGGATGCAGGTCCCGGGCCCGGGCCGCGAAGCTGAAGGGGATGCCGCTCAGGCGGCTCGCCACCCAGGCCGCGGTGGCCGGACCATCCGCCCAGGGGGCGTGGAGGTGCGTGATGCCCCGCTGCCGGCACACCGCCGCCAGGTGCACCCCGGCGGCCGCGGCCCACACCGCCTCCCCGGCCGTTTCCAGACTGCGCCAGCGCCGCAGCAGAACCAGCCGCAGGAAAGCGGCCGCTTCCGGCCCCCAGGCGGCCCGCAGCCTCATGAGGTCCCGGGTCAGCTTTCCCAGCGCCGCCAGCCCCAGAGGGTGTACCGGCGCCGCCACCGGCCCCATTCCCGCCACCCGCCGGCGCGGTCGGAGCCCGTACAGGGTGTGGACCTCCACGTCCAGCCCCAGCCGGGCCAGGGTGTTGACTTCGTTCAGGACAAAGGTCTGGGACGGCTCCGGGAACCACAACAGGATATACGCGACGCGCCCCACGGCCATCGATTGTTCCTTCCGGGGCCGCCGTCAGGCGGCTCGCGGTCGCCCCCGGCGCCGCAGGCTGATGTATACTGTCTCATGCCGGCGCACCATCGCCTCCGGGGAGAACTGCTCCACAACCCGGCGGCGGCCCGCCGCCCCCATCGCCTCCTGCCGCCCCCGGTGCCGCAGCACCCCGGCCAGGGCCCCGGCCAATGCCGCCGGCTCCCGCGGGGGCACCAGGACGCCGGTTTCCCCCGCCACCACCAGCTCCGGCACCCCCCCCACGGCCGTGGCCACCACCGGCAACCCGCTGGCCATGGCCTCCAGCACCACGTTGGGGAGGGCCTCCGTCACCGAACTCAGCGCCAGCACCCCGGCCTCCCGGAAAAAGGGCCGCGGATCGGCGCTCCCCGCCACAAACCGCACCCGCTCCCGCCAGGGCGCCTCCGCCAGTTGCTCCTCCAGGGCCGCCCGCCGGGGGCCCTCCCCCACCAGCCACAACTGCGCCTCCGGCAGTTCCGGGGCCAGCAGCCCGAAGGCCGCCACCAGGGTATCCGGGTCTTTGTCGGCCACCAGGCGGGCCAGGCATAGGATAACCTGCTTGGGGGCCGGCCCCCCCGCGGTTGGCCGAAAATACTCCGTGTCCACCCCGTTGGGGATGACCGTGAGATGCCCCGGCGGCACCCCGAAATCCTGAATCAGCCGTTCCTTTAGCACCTGGGAGTTGGTGAGCAGGTGATCGGTCAGCCGCCAGAGGTGGCGTTCATGCTGCCGCCGGGGGGCGCCGCCCCCCCGGCAGTTGCCCACAATGACCGGCACCCGGGCCCATCGCCCGATGAGCCGCCCCCAGATGTTGGGCACCACCGTGAGGGGCGCCAGTATCTCCGGGGTCCGCGCCCGCAGCCGTATTCCCAGGTTGATCAGGCTCCCCGCCGTTACCCGCTCCCGCCGGCCCAGCCATACCAGGGGGATCTCCCACTCCCGGGCCATGGGCGCCAGATCGTCCCCCCGGGCCAACAGCCACAGCTCCGGGGCGAACTTCTTGCGATCCAGCCGCCGGGCCAGCTCCAGGGTCTGCCGCTGGGTGCCGCCGAACTTCAAGTCCTGAAGGAGAAAGACGATCCGGGCCGGAAAGGGTGAGTTGGCAAAGATGGGGGCGATGGTCACGGGAGGTCACCTGATCATGGCTCGGTTGGTTGCACATTCCCCCAAAGGACCTGGAAATCCGGGCTTACCCGAATATAGTGCCGCAAACCGCAACCGGAAACTTCCTAATACCCCATCAGGCCGCAACACCGGGAGCATACCGGCATCAGCCCCTCGGTGGCCAGGCTCTTCCTGAATTTCCGGTAGGCCGGGGAGTTCCACAGCTCCGTGATGGTGGCCTCCTTCAGGTTGCCCACCACATAGTCGTGGTAATCCCGGCAGGGCGACAAATCCCCGTTGGCGTTCACCTCCACCGCCTGGAAGATGGAAATGCACTGCTCGTAACCGAAAAAGTTGGCGTGGTTGGTATAATATTCCTTCAGGTTCGCCACCCCGGTGATGGGGGGAATCAGGGTCACCGGCGGCGCCGACCAGGAGCGGGAACGCGCCAGCAGGTCCTCCAGTTGCCGGTTCAGTTCCGCGTAATCGTCCGGCTTCCAGCCTCCCACCCAGCCCCGGGGGCGGATGGGCTTGAAGCCGAACCGCCGTTCAAAATCCTCTTCGTGCGCCCGGGCCCGGGCCTCGTCGATCCACCAGGACAGGTAGAAGACGAACAGGTCCACCCGGTCCCTGAAGGTCTCGTAGATATCGCCCAGATGCCGGACGTTCTCCCGGGAGATCACCGTCAGCGAGGCGATCAGGGGCAGATTGGTCCCCCGGGCCGCCTGCTCCCGCCGCACCTCCCGCAGGGCCGCTTCGATCTCGGAAAAGTTGTCCCGGTCCCCCCGCGCCGGCCGGATCTGGTTGTGCAGCGCGGCGCAATGCCCGTCGATGGATATCTGCAACAGAAACATGGGCGCCGCCACCAGCCGCGCCGCCGCCCCCGCCACCTTCGTGGAGTTGGTGGCGATGGCCACCGGCAACCCTAAATCCGAGGCCCCTTCGATAATGTCCAGGGTGCCTTCATAGAGCATGGGCTCCCCCCCCCACAGATAGACCAGGGGCCGATGCCCGTGCGCCGCCAGATCCCGCAGCACCTCCAGATAACGCTCCGGGGTGACTTCCCGGCTTTTCAGTTCCTTCAGGTCCTGGCCGTGCAGAAACCCGGCGTCCCCCCACTGCCCGCAGGTGTGGCAGCGCAGATTGCACACGTCGGTGATGCGAATGCTGAGCTGCCGGATCTTGTTGGCCTCACCCTCCCGGGCCCGGGGATAAAGGGCGTTGAAAAAGAGTTTCTCCGCCTGCAGTTTCACCAACTTGGAGCCGATCCAGGGATGTTTCGCCAGTTTTCGGAAATTTTTGGCGATGACTCCCAAAGACACCCGGCTGCGTGTGCTCATGCCGTTATCCTTAAAGTCCTGCCGACCCGCGCCGGGCGGTTTCCCGGCGCGCGGCCGTATCCAGAACGGTTGATGTCTGCGGAAAACTACGGGTTCATGATGACTTCCTGGACCTTACCGCCCCAGCCCACCCGGTAGGAGATCCCCCGCCAGGCCAGCGTGTTGGTGAACCAGGTCCGGGCGTAGCTCCAGGGCAGAATGACCAGCAGGGCGTAATAGGCCAGCAGCCAGCGGCTCCAGGGAATACCGAAGGGCGCCAGGGTCCGGTACAGGGCCCCCAGGGCCGTCACCACCATGACAAAGACTAGGCCGGTGAGGGCCGTGCCCGTGGCCACCCACCCCAGCAGGCCCCCCAGCCAGGCCCCTCCGGCCCACAGCAGCGGCGCCAGCAGGATGACGGGAATCACGGCGGCCCCCAGCCAGAGACCCGGAGCGCAAAACTTCAAATACAACAGCTGCCGGACCAGCCAGGTGCTCCAGCCGCCGACGCTCTGCCCGGCCAGGGGGGTCTCCAGAATGGCGTCGCCCACGGCCCGCACCCGGATGCCCACCTTCTGCAGGTGCATGGCCATGGACACGTCGTCCACCACGTTTTCTTCCCACACCCGGGCCACCCCCTGCTCCTCGAACACCCGGCGCCGGATGGCCGTGGCCCCGCCCCACGGTTGCACGATGAAGCGGTTGCCGTGCAGCAGGTGCAGACAGAGCACCGTCATCAGCATGCCCAGGGTGCCCACCGCCGTGTCCCGGGGGATGATGCGATGGAATCCGGTGGTCAGCACCGCTGCCCCCGCCCTCAGGGGGCGGGTGAGATTGCCTATGAAGGTCGGCGGGGCCAGATGGGTGGCGTCGCAGAACACCAGGATCTCGCTGTCCGGGCCCACCGCCGCCACCCCCGCCAGCAGATTGTGGTTCTTCTGCCCGCACCGCCGGGCCGGGCCGCTCACCACGTGCCGGGCATGGGGGTACTGCGCCGTCAATTCCTCAATTACCGCCGCCGCCGGGTCCTGCTCATCCCGGGTGACCAGAATCGCCTCAAAGTTGGCGTAGGTGTTGGTCAGCAGCGACTCCAGGCACCGGCGGGTCTCCGGAGCGTCCCCGGTCACCGGGACGATGACCGCGACCGGGGGGGCGGGGGTGTCTCCGCCGGCCACCGGCGTGCGTCCCGCGGCCCCCGGGGGCAGACTCCGGCGTACGTGGGGGGCCCCCCACAGCCACAGTCCCCCGATGACCAGGAGTTCCAGGGCCATCAACATGTATAAGATCATAAGTTCCGTTGCGGTTCTTTCGGGTTAATGTCGCCTCTGCATCTTCGGCTGCCGGCCGCCACCGGCCCGCCGGCAGCGCCCCGCGCGGGGCCGGAAACCCCCGCCCCCGCCTCTCGTTTCAATTCACTGGCAGCCCTTATTTCCGGGGGACACAGCACACCAGGCCCCCGAACTTTTGCAGTTCGTCAATCCGGCACTTCCACACCAGCCGACCTTCATGCACCATGGAGTCCGGGCAGCCGTCGCACATGGAGATGCGCCCGTCGTCCAGCACGTCCGGCGGCTGGATAATGGTAATCGTCTGAAAGTACATGGGCTGCAGCCACCCGGAGGGATTGAACAGCCACTTGAAAAAGATCCGGCGCAGCCCTTTGTTGAAGATCCCCGCCGGGAACAGGGTCTGCACCGTTTTCGTCCAGCAGGGCCGGGTATAGGCCATATAGGTGCCGAAAACGAAGTGATGAAAGATCTGCACGAATTCCGCAAACTTGCTGTCCATATAGGTGAGCCACTGGCCGTTGCGGCCGGCGCTGGTGCTCAGCAGCCATTTGGTGGCGCGGGGGTCTTCGGTGCCGTTCAGGAAGGCGTTGGGTTCATAGTCCGGCGAGGCCTCCCGAATCTTGTCCACCACCTCCTGGGCCACGACGTCTTCGTGCTCTTCCTTGTCGTCCAGTTGGTAGACCAGCACCGCCGGATCGACCTGCTCCCCCCCCACGTAGGCGTCGAACTGGGCCTGCTTCTTGGCGGAGCGGTACAGGATGTAGACCATGGTCTGCACCAGGTCCATGTGTTCCTGCGCCCACCGGGTCAGCAGGGGAATGTCTTTCAGGGTGTCGCGGTAGATGGTGGCGTTGAGGGCCACCGTCAGCTTGCCCTTCCCCGCCTCCCGGATCATCTGGGCCAGGTGTAGCCGCAAGTCGCAGAGTTCCTCCTCGGTTTTGCCCAGGTGCCCCGGCCGTCCCTGATGTGAGTCCACGTGGACCGTAAAGCCCACCAGCCCCGCTTTCACCAGTTCCTTGATGATCTCCGGGGTGAGCAGGGTGCCGTTGGTGATGATGATGGGCTTCCAGCCTTCGCCGGAGATATATTTCACCAACTCGACGATCTCGGGGTACAGGAGCGGCTCCCCCCCGGCAATGGAGATGCCGTCGGTCTTGCGCAGATGCTTGACGGTCTTCAGCTCCCGGATCACGTCATCCAACGGCCGGTGCCCCAGGGGGTCGTTTTCCCGGTAGCAGCCGTCGCAATGCATGTTGCACTTGGTGGTGGGCTCCAGCCAGGTAATGGCGTTATCCGCCAGATTCCAGGGGAAACGGTAATACCTTTCCGGTGTCAACGGTCTGTGGATCATGGGTGCGTTCACCTCGGTCAGCGGTCCTGATTGACCGTGTTATTGGGAATATCTTGATTGCGCGAACCTGTCGCCCTTAACCCGGCTCCCCCCCCGGGGGATGTCCTTGGGTTCCTTGCTGCTCCTGGTTGGCATCCTGGTTCATGGCGACCGGGGAGGCTGTCCGCCGGTCTCCCCGCGACTCTTTAACATACTATATTATTGGGGGCCGCGTCAATTTGGGGTACAATACCGCGGTTACCAGAGGACGCCGCAGTCTTGTAAAACCATGCACTCCATCAAATTGCTCATTACCCTCGATGTGGAGGAAGAAGGGCTGTTCTCCCGGCAATACCCCCGGGACGGCGCCACGGTCGCCAATGTGGCCGGCCTCTCCCGCCTGGACTTCATCCCCCGGGAATTCGGCCTGCCGCTCACTCTCCTGGTCACCTACCCGGTCGTCCGGGACCCGGCGGCCGGCGCCCTCTTGTCCTCCTGGCGGCGCACCCACGGAGCGGAAATCGGCGTCCACCTGCATCCCTGGAACACCCCGCCCTTTGCCGACCTGCCCCTTCCCGAACCCATCCGCTGCCGCTTCCTCCCCCGCCCCCTCCTGGAAGCCAAACTGCACACCCTGGTCACCGCCATCCGCACGAATCTGGGTGTGACGCCCCGCTCCTTCCGCATGGGGCGTTTCGACTGGTCCCCGGAGCTCCTGGAACTGCTGCCGGCGGCCGGCCTGACGGTGGACAGCAGCATGGTGCCCCTCCAGCAGAAGATCGGCGGCCCGGATCATTTCTTGATCCCCCCCGACCCTTTTTATCTGCACGGCCTGGGTGCTGCCGTCCCTCGCCTGTTGGAGGCGCCGGTCACCATGGTTCCCCTCCTCCGGGGCGCCCCGGCGCTCGCCTATCGCTGCGCCCGCCGCCTCGGCGCCCCCGGCCGGGACAACATCCTGGCCGGCTTCCGCTATCTCGCCGCCGCCAACATCCAGCCGGCCTGGTCCCCCCTGCTCTCCATGCAGTGGGCGGCCCTGCTCCACGCCCGCCGGGGCGGCCGCGTCCTCACCATGTTTCTCCATTCTTCCGAACTTTACCCCGGCGCCACCCCCAAATTCCCCACCGACGCGGCCGTCGAGGGCTTTGTCGCCAAAATCCGGCGCTTCCTCGCCTGGCTGACCCGCACCTGTAAGGTGGAGGGGCTCACCCTGGCCGACCTGCCCCGCCTCGGCGGTTGGCCGTCCCTGGCGCTGTCCTCCTGGGCCCGCCCCGTCTAATCGGCCTGCCCGCCTTCTTCGCCGTTCTGGGAGGGTTCCGAATAATAGGCCCCGGGGGAGACGGCGCGCTTCGTGGAGTCGAACAGGGGAAAATGCGCCAGCTGCCGCTTTTGCAGAAAGAATTTCACCGATGTCAGCAACACTCCCAAACCATACTTGACGCTCCGGGGAAAATTGATGGAGGAGGCTTCCGGGAAGTAGCGGGTGGGGCAGGAGGCCTCGCCCACCCGAAACCCGAAGAAGATCGCCTGGGCCAGCATCTCGTTGTCGAACAGGAAATCGTCGGAATTGTCCCATAAGGCCAGGGCTTCCAGCACCTCCCGGGAAAAGGCCCGGAACCCGCTATGGTATTCCGACAGCTTGGCCCCCAGCATCAAATTCTGAAAAGCGGTCAGCAGCCGGTTGGCCAGGTACTTGTACGGCGGCATCCCTCCCTGGCAGGCCTTGCCGCCCAGAATCCGGGAGCCCAGCGCCAGATCGTATTCGCCGCTGGCCACCAGCCCGGCCAGGGCCGGGATGATCTTGGGGGAATATTGATAGTCCGGGTGCAGCATCACCACTACGTCCGCCCCCAGTTTCAACGCCTCGGCATAACACGTCTTCTGGTTCCGGCCGTAGCCCCAGTTGCGTCCGTGCAAAAAACACTTGATGCCCAGGCGTTGCGCAATTTCCAGGGTTTCGTCGTGGCTGGCGTCGTCCACCAGCAGTACTTCGTCGACAATGTCGAACGGGATGTCAGCATAGGTGCGCTCCAGGGTCTGCGCCGCATTGTAGGCGGGCATGACCACCACAATCTTCTTGCCGAAAATCATGTAACTTCTCTCTCCTTGTCACAGCTCTTGCATCACATTATACTATTGCGTCAGTAAAAATTGCCACCCTCCCGAAATATTCCTCCTGCTGTCGGGCAGAGGTGCGCTCCCGTGGCTCTATGCAAAATATGATCCATACATCGCCCCCGGCTTCCTGGCGGCAGTGGCTCCCCTGGCTCCTCTTCGCGGGCGTCTGCGTTCAGCTCACCTTCCAATGGCCCTATGCCATCCTGGTCCCCGGGACGCGCGCCAACGTCTTTTCCGGCCTCCTCTGCGCCTTGGCCTTTCTGGGGCTCTGGCTCCTCCGGCCACCCCCCCCGGCCCCCCGCCGCGGCGAGCTCATCGTCTCCCTGAGTCTCCTGGGACTGATAGCTGCCAGCGGCGCCCTCAGCGTCACTCCCCTGTCTTCGTCTTTGCGGGGGTTTGTCCTGATCGCCTCCGGCCTGGGGGGGTTCTGGAGCGCCCGGCTGCTGTTGACGGACCAGGCAGCCGCACGCCGTTTCCAGTGGCTCTGTTGTCTGCTCCTGGCCGGGGTGCTGGGCCTCAGCTTCCTCGGCTACGCCCTGGCCGGGGAAGTCCGCCGGTTCTTCGATCCCAACCGCCATCCCCTGCCCGCCCTCATCCTCCTGCTGGGCTGCGGCCCTTGCAATCTGGCCTTCACCGGCTCCCGCCCGGAAAAAATCTGGGGAGCCGCGTTGTTGAGCCTGGGTTATTTCGTCCTCCTCCTCAGCAAGACCGTGAGCGCCATCTTGCTCCCGTTTATTCTCCTGCCCCTCATGGCCCTGGGCCACCGGGCCGGTCGCAAGATGTGCCTCCTGCTCCTCCTCCTGATCTCTCTGATCACCCTCCTCAGCTCCCCCTGGCTCCCCTGGCACCGCCTCCAGAGGGACAGCCACTCCCTCTATTTCCGCCTGGAAAACGTCCCCTTCTCCTGGGAAATCGCCCGTCGCCACCCCTTCCTGGGCAACGGCCTGTGCGCCCCCCGCACCGGCTATCTCGAGGATTATACCTTTAAATACCCCTACGTCCCTCTGACCAAAAAGGAATTTGCCGGGGAACTCGCCGGCTTTCATAGTTCCGACAGTATCTTCCTCACCTTCCTGGCGGACCTCGGCCTGCCCTTCCTCCTGATCTACCTCGGGGCCCTGGTCTTTCTGTTCCGGGATCTCTTTGCGACCCTGCAAGCCCCCGGCCGCTCCCGCTTTTTCCACCCCTGGGCCCTGGCCTTGCCTCTGATCGGCAGCCTGCTGTATTATCAGGTCTTCGACGGCCTGCTCTTCCCGGCCCTGGCCTGGTTCTTTCATCTGCTCCTGGGGCTGATCCCCCGGGCCCCCGCGGGCGGCCGTCCGCCGGAGAATGCCCATGCTGACCTCACCTGATGCCCACCTGGCCCGGGCGCTCCGGGTCCTGGGGTTGTTTGCCGTGCCCGTGGCGGTTTTCTGGCGCCCGGGATTGCCCTTCTTCTACATCCTGGACGACTGGACGGCCTTGCTGCAAATGACCGGGACTTCCTGGTGGCGCTATCTGACGGCCCCCGACGGCGAACAGTGGTTTCCCTTTTTCCATCTCGTTTTCTATCCCCTGGTCTCATACGCCGGGGAAAACTATGCCCTTCTCCTCCTGATCAACTGCCTGGGCCTCGGCCTCAATGCCTGTCTGTTCTACGCCTTCCTCCGGCGCCTGTTCCCGGTGTCTCTGGCCTACGGGGTCAGCCTGCTCTACGCCCTGGCCGCCGCCCACCACTCCCTGGCCTGGAATGCCTTTTATCTGTGTTACCTGCTGAGCCTGACCTTTTTTCTCCTGGCCCTCCTCCTCACCGACGGCTACGGCCGCCGCCCCTCCTGGGGAAAACTCCTCGGGATAACGCTCTTCTCCCTGTTATCCATCCTTTCGCATAATTACACCCTTTCCGGCCTGGCCGCCCTGCCCGCCTACCTGCTGCTCCTGGGGACCGCCGAGAAAGGGCGCCGCGCCCTGACGGTCAGCGCCGCCCTGGCGGTGGTCTACCTGCTCTTTGCCTGGGGCTACCTTCACTTCGCCGGGCTGCCCGCCCTCACCAGCCACAACCGCGCCATCCTCTCCCGCCTGCCGGGACTGCTCTACCTCTGGCACATCTTCGGCAGCGCCCTGCTGTCCCCATTTTTATACCTGTTTTGGGGCCATTACCATTTCCCCGTGTGGACCTACGTCGTGGGCGTCACCACCCTGGCGGCCTGCCTGCTGGCCCTCGGGGCCTGGGGCGACCCCTGGCATAAAAGAGTGGGGCTGTTCGCCCTGCTCCTGAACCTCCTGCCCTTTGTGCTCATCTCTCTGGCCCGCCACCAGAGATCGATAACCCAGGTGTTTGTGGCCCGCTACGGCATCTTCACCCTCATGGGGGTGGGCCTGCTGCTGGCTGCCGTCTGGCATCTGGCCTACCTCCGCCAACGGCAAAATCCCTGGTTGCGGGCCGGGACCTGTCTGTTGCTCGCCGCCTTCCTCGTCGGCCAGTGGGCGGCGCTGCCCCTCTGGCAGCAGAAATATCTGGAGATGAGTCGGGCCGCCGCCCTTTGTTATGAGCGCCTCGCCGCTTCCCCGCCGGAAAGCCTGCCCCCGGAACAGTTCGCCAAATTCTGCCCCACCGCCCACCCCCGCCTGACTCCGGAACAAGTCCGGGCCGTTCGCGGTTTTTTGCGACGGGGCGATTGAGAACTCCGCCCCCACCCCCATTTTTCCCGGGGCCCTGCCGGACATGGAGATATGTCTGGAAAAATCAATGCCTTGTCTGTTTCTTTCCCCGCCGCCGGACCGCCTCCCCCCCCATTTTCCGGCCGCCGGCCGCCGCCGCCCCCGGCCTGGCATGTGCGCCCGTCCCCGTGTGGCAATTTTGCCGACGGGGGGGGGGACTGTGGCAACATACCCACAGCAAGCGTCTGCCGCTCCCTGCCGGTTTTGTCCTCAACCCTCACGTATCTTTCATAACTCGCCCTTTACCCGCCATACCGCCAGGTCCGTAATCGTGCTGGTACATCATTTGCTCTTTTGTTCAGGGAACCGGAAGGTTCCCCGGCGGCGGCGAAAAAACTCCGCTGAGCCTGTCTATTGATTTTTTCCGCACCGGGGTTGCTACTGTAGTACAAATATGGTAAATAATAAAATCTTACTATCTTTTCGTAATTATGGTTTATTTCGATCACCGCACCGCCGGGGCGAATTTCCCCCGAATCCGGCCGCTGGGCCGGGGGTGATCAGGAAGACCTGACCTGCCGGAGGCTTCTCCCCCCACGGGAGCGGATTCTGGAAGGTTCAAGGTCGCGCAGTGAATTTAAACGACGGATAAAGCCCGATGGCAGGTTCGCTACTGAGAGATCGTTGTCTCCCGTTAACCCGGTATATTCAGGGTGCTAAGGTTCAAGGAATATATCCCTATTTTCGGCCCATACAACAGTCATGGGGAACCGAGGTGGAGGTTGGCGGACAGCGGTTGATCATGATTGGCTCCAACGATTACCTGGGCCTCACCCACGATCCCCGGGTTATGGAGTTCGCCGCCCAGGCCCTCAAGCGATGGGGCTCGGGAACGGGCGGTTCCCGGTTTCTCTGCGGCAATCTGACCCTGCACGAAACCCTGGAAGAACGGCTGGCCGCCTTTGTGGGCAAAAAGAAGGCCGTCGTCCATGTCACCGGCTTCAGCACCAACCTGGGCGCCATCGCCTGCCTGCTCACCCCGCAGGATACCGTACTCTACGACCGGGAAAACCATGCCAGCATCTACGAAGGCTGCCAGGCTTCCCGGGCCCGGCTGGTGCCCTTCACCCATAACGACGCCCGCGTGGCGTCCCAAAAGATCGCCGCCGCTCTGGAGAAAAACGGCTCCGGCGTCATGATCCTCATCACCGAAGGCATCTTCAGCATGTCCGGCGACCTGGCGGCCCTCCCCGAACTGGTGGCCTTGAAGCAGGAATACCCCGACCTGCTCATCTATTTCGACGACGCCCACGGCCTGGGGGTCATGGGACCCGGCGGCCGCGGCACCGCCGCTTACTTCGGCGCCACCGAGCAGGTCGATTTCATCATGGGGACCTTCAGTAAGGCCTTCGCCGCCATCGGCGGGTTTGTCGCCGGCGATGACGAAGTGATCCTGGATTACATCCGCCATCACTCCCGGCCCCTGATCTTCTCCGCCGCCCTGCCGGCCAGCAACGTCGCCACCGTCCTGGCCGTCCTCGATATCATTGAACAGGAGCCCGAACGGGTGGAGCATCTGCACCATATCACCCGCCGCGTCCACCAGGGCTATCGGGATATCGGCCTCATCTGCGGCGATTCCGACACCCCCATCATCCCCATCCACATCGGGGATGAAGTCAAGGCCGCCTTCTTTTCCAAGGACCTGTTCGATCACGGCATCTTCGCCCTGCCGGCCCTGTTCCCCGCCGTGCCGCGCGGCCAGGCCCTGATTCGCACCGCTTACATGAGCACCCATCAGGACAGCCAGATAGACTATATTCTGGAAGTTTTGGCCAAGTTGGCCAAGAAGCATCGCATTCGCGCCTCCGATCTGGTGGATCGTAAGTCCGCCGCCAAAGGGAGCCGCATATCGATTCCGACATTCAGCCCTTCCAATCAGGCCGTCAGCCTCTTGCAGGATTGACCGGCCGTCAGGCTTGTAGACTTTGCGGTTCGACGACCTTGTACGCATCAGCGTCCGGCAGGTGATTCGACACCGACGCCGCTACTGGGGCGTAGTTCTGGCCATTGCCCTGGGAACTGCCGGGTTGATTACCGTCATCACCATGGGCCAGGATTTCAAGGCCAACCTGAATAACGACCTCGATCTGATCGGCGGCGTCAACGTCATCAAGGCGGTCTTTGATAATCAACCGGAACTCCTGCCCCTGTCGTTCCGCCAGGCCACCATCGACGCCCTGGAAAAGATCGACGGGGTGAGCCGGGTCAGTCCGGTGGCCGTCCGCGGCCTCAAAATCATCCGCCATAATAAACCCTATTATGTCCAGATGCTGGCGGTGGACGAAGCCTTCTGGGAGGTCCGGGGCTTCTGGGCCGTCAAGGGCGCCCTCTTCGGCCAGGAAGCGGTCCAGAACCGCCGGCCGGTTTGCGTTCTCGGGGAAAACGCCGCCCAAAAGCTCTTCGGCTCCCAACCCGCCGTGGGGCAAGTCCTGGAAATGGAACACGATATTTACCGGGTGGTGGGCATCCTGGGAGGCGTTACCGTCTCCGCCGTTAACAACGCCGTCTTTGTGCCGGTGACCACCGCCCAGGACCGCCTCTCCGGCAACCTGCCGGTGGACCTGCTCTATATCCGCTGCCAGACCTGGGACGATGTCTCCCGGGTGGCCAATTACATTCCCAAGATCGTCAGAACCCACCAGCCGGCCGAACGCCTGCAGGTGGAAGTCGCCTGGGAAGGCCTCAAACGCGTGCAGCGGGTGGTCTGGTGGACGGAATTCTTCATCTATATCGCCCTGGCCGCCACCCTCATCCTCGGCGGCATCGGCATCTGGAACGTGATGATGGCCGCCGTCCGTTCCCGCACCCGGGAAATCGGCCTTAAAAAGGCCATCGGCGCCGAAGATAAGGACATTCTGGCCCAATTCCTGACGGAATCCCTCACCGTCAGTCTGTCCGCCGCGGTTCTGGGCCTCCTCCTGGGCCGGGCCATCATCGAAATCATGAGTGTCATCACCGGCCAAAGCCCGCAGGAAGATCTGTTCTTTTTCTGCCTGCTGATAGGCATTGTCTTTGGCGTCATTCTGGGTGTGGGAGCGGGACTCTATCCTTCCTTGCAAGCGAGCCGCATGGAGGTGGTGACCGCCACCCGGTACGAGTAAACCGGTATGTCGAAATCCTTCCGGCCCCCCAAAAGTAACGGCCATGTGGTCCAGATAACGGGCCTGTACCTGACCTATAATAACGGCGACGAGGATATCCCCGTCCTCCGCAATGTCAACCTGCAGGTGGACTTGGGTGAGATGGTGGCCATCATGGGCCCCTCCGGCTCCGGCAAGTCCTCGCTGTTGTATATCCTCGGACTTCTCCTGCAACCCAGCCAGGGATCCTATTTCCTGGGCGGCGAGAATGTCCTCCAACTGGATCGGGCCTCCCAATCCGCCTTCCGGCGCACCCGCCTGGGGTTCGTCTTTCAGAGTTGCGATCTGATCGACAACTCCACCGTGTACGAAAACCTTGAGTTCCCCCTCATCTATGCCGGGGTGGAGCGCCATGAACGGCCGGGGCGGATTCGGCAGGCCCTGAAAAAAGTCAACCTCGAACACCGCATGTATCATCGCACCAACCGCCTCTCGGGGGGAGAACAGCAACGGGTGGCGGTGGCTCGCGCCCTGGTGAACCAGCCTCAGGTTATCCTGGCGGATGAACCCACCGGGCACCTCGATCGGGCCAACAGCCAGCTGATCATGGACTATTTTGCGGAAATCGTGGGCGGGCGGGAAACCGCCATTATTATCGTCACCCATGATTCTGAGGTGGCGTCCCGGTGCGTTAAGGTGTATTCTCTCATGGATGGTGTATTGCAGACCTAACCTCTCGTTCGGATAAGGATTGCCGTGATAATACCGGGGATGAAGTGGGTTCGGAGAGGCCGCCCGGACCGCCCTCTCTTCACTGGGGGCCGGGATGACGGGGAGCAAGTCGTAACCTCTGCTCATGGCGGGAAAACGCGGCCGCGGGCGTGCTTTCTTGCCTTGGCGTGCCTGAGCCTGTCACTCTTTTTCGCCCCCGCCGGCTTTGCTGACGGCCCCGGCGACGACGTTGCCGGGCCCGCCGCCGACGTGGCGGCGCCCGACCGCGCCGCTGCGCCTCCCCGTCCCCTCCCCGCCGACGACACCTTTGACGCCGGCCCCGCCGATTTCGATACCTGCGCCCGGGTGGCCCTCCGCCAGTCCCCTTATCTCACCAAGAGCTCCGTCGAGATCGACAACAGCCGCCTGGATGAAACCGACAGCCGCTTCGGGATGACCCCCAATGTGATGTTCCGCACCTACTACTACGTCACCAAACCCGACATCGGCGGGCGGTCCTCCAAACCCTATTTCATCCAGTTCAACACCGAGGAATACAACCCGGTGGGGGCCTATTTCACCCTCCAGGCCCGCAAGATCTTCACCCAGGTCGCCGTCCTGTCCCACATGAAGGTCATCTCCGAAGGTCTCTTCAAGCTGGGCAAGTCCTTCCTGGACCTGGCCGCTCTCAAGGAGATCGCCGAGCTGCAGGAGGAATACATCACCCTGGCCCAGAAAAACCTCCAGTACGTCCGCCAGCGTTCCGGGCTGGGGGATGCCAACAACCTGGAACTCCAGCTCGCCCTCCAGGAGGTCAAACTGGCGGAGGCCGAAAAGGCCAACTCCCTGGCCAAACAGCGCAAATTGACCGAAGGCATCAGAACCTTCCTGGGCGTGCCCAAAAGCGGACCTTTCGCCCTCCAGCTGCACAAGACCCGGGAACAGGTCATGCGGTCATTTAATCCGGCCACCGCCAGCGGCGAGGAGGCCAGCACCCGCTCCTTCGAGGTCCGCATCCAGGGCCTCAAACGGGAGTTGCAGAGCTGGCATGTGGCCCTGGCCAAATCCAAGCTGCTCCCGAATTTCATCATGTCGGTCCAGACCCCCGACCCCCTCAGCACCGTCAATAACGGCGGCCTCTACTTTTACGTCGGCCTCTCCCTGCCCGTGTGGGACGGCTTCACCCGGCTCCGGAACGTCTCCCGGCAAAAAAATGTCCTGCGGCAGGTTTCCAGCGAGTGCAATCTCAAAGAAGCAGATACCCTGGATAAGTGGCAGGAAGCCCAGGATCGCCGCCTGGGGACCGTCACCGCCCTGAAACTGGCCCAAACCCATCTGGACCTGGCCCGCATGAAGGAACGCCAGGCCGACATCCGTTACCACTCCGGGGGCGAACCCCTCACCTCCCTGGTGCAGGCCCAAAAGGACCGGGTGGAGGCGCAAAAGGCCGTCATCGCCAAGACCTTGGAAAACGACTTGGCCGCCCTGGAAATCCGTTATCTTTCGGGAGATTTGGTTTATACCTATGTGGACGAAAAATCTTGGCAAAAATAAGCGGCTTGCGGCTGTCGGGGTGGCTCTCGGGATATTCACCGCTCTTGCCCTGAATTCTCCCGCCTTCACCCAAACGCCGGAAAAATCCCCGGCTCCCGTCCCCGCGGTGAGCCCCTCCACCGAAATCATCTTCCTGGGCAAATTCTTCTGCTCCCTCAAACGCCCGGTCATCCTGCCGTTCCCCGCCCAGGTGACCGCGCTGCCGGCGAAGACCGGCCAACTCGTCCGTGAGGGGGAGGAACTCGCCACCTTCACCCTGCTCCCCGAAGCCACCGCCCAAATCCGCCGCCGGGTGACCACGCCCCAGCTCAAAGACCTGGAGGTCAGACTGGCCGACCTCGACCGGCGTCAACTGGAACTCAACACCCGCCTGAGAAGCACCCGCCAGCTCGAAAAACAGAACCTGGCCTCTCCCCAGACCCTGCGCCTGGAAGAGAATGAGCTGGCCCTGTTGCAAAAGCAGAAAAAAGCCCTCCGGGACAGCCTCGAGGCCGAACGCCAGGTGGCCCGGGATGATCAGGCGGTGTTGCGGGAACAACTGGGGGAGGCCGTCACCTCCGGCAAAATCCCCTCCCGCATCACCCTCAAGGCCCCCATAACCGGACATCTTATCTGGATTAACCCCGAACTGCGCGTCGGGGCCCACCTCTCGCCGGGCCCCGTCTTTCAGGTCGGCGACCTGGACCCCATGATCCTGCGGGCCCAGGTGCATGAAATCGAAGTCATGCAACTGGCCCCCGGCGATCGCGCCGAAGTCACCGTCGAATCCTTGCCCGGCCGGAAGTTCCCCGCCGATCTCAGCCGGTTGCCCTGGGCCCCCCTCACCACCGCCCTGGAGCAGCCCTCGTACTATGATGTGGAATTCAAGGTCCCCAATCCCGACCTGCTCTTAAAGGAGGGCCTCAAGGCCCGGGTGACCCTCAGAAAGTCTCCCTGAACCGGCGACGGGGCCTTCCGCTGTCGTTGTCCGCCTGGCCTCCGCCAGTCTGCCGGGCCGCGGGCGGGATGCCCCCCTCTCTCCTGGCCCCCGGCGCCTGGCCTGCAAGCTATGAACTCCAGCCCCGCCCTCGACGTTGTCGCCGTCCGGCAGCCCCGCCAGATGGAGGACTTCCTCCGCCTGCCGTGGCGTCTCTATGCCGCTGATCCCCTCTGGGTGCCCCCCCTCCTGGAACCCCAACGCCGCTTTCTCGACCCTCACCACGGCCCCTTCTTCCAAAACGGCGTCGCCGAATACTTCCTGGCCTATCAACACGGCCAACCCGTCGCCCGCCTTTCCGCCCATATCAACCATCTCTACAACCGCCATCACGACCCCCGGGCCGGCTTCTTCGGATTCTACGAAAGCATCCCCGATCTGGACGTCAGCGCCGCCCTCTTCGCGGCCGCCGCCGCCTATCTGCGCTCCCGGGGCTTCTCCCGCCTCCTGGGACCCCTGAATTTCTCCGTCTACGACGAAATGGGCCTGCTGGTGGAAGGCTTCGACTCCATGCCGGCGGTCTTCCAGACCCACAACCCCCCCTACTACCACGACTTCCTCCAGGCCCTGGGCTTCCGCCGGGCCATGGACTGGCTGGCCTTCCGCTTCATCGACGAACGGGCCGTGGATATCTGGAGGATCGAAAACCGCCTGCACGACTACCTGCGGGGCCATTCCCTCACCTTCGTGCCCTTTCGGTGGCGGGATTATTCCCGATGGGCCGCCGAGGTCTACGAACTCTTCAATGAGGCCTGGGAAGGCAACTGGGGCCACGTCCCCTTGAGCCGGTCGCAGTTTTTCCAGTTCTTCAACGACCTCAAGCCCCTCATCCGCCCCGAGCTGGTCCGCCTCATCGTGCACCGGGAGCAGCTGGTCGCCTTTTGCATCATTGTCCCCGATCTCAATCCCCTGGTCCGTAAACTCAACGGCCGCTTCAACCTCTGGGACAAGCTCCGCCTCTATTACGCCGCCCGCTACGCCCCCCTCCGCAAGGTCCGGGCCTTGGTCCTGGGCGTGCGCAAGCATTACCGCCATCTGCAGCTCCAACACGCCATGATCGCCCTGCTGGCGCTCTATCTCTGGCGTCATACTCCTTGCGAATGCGTCGATATCTCCCTGGTGCCCGCCAACCTGCGGCCCTGGGTGAAAACCTTGAAATCCTTCGGCGCCCAACACTACAAGACCTTTCGCGTCTTTACCAAGGACATTTGACCCCCTGGTGGCAACCATGGCGCCCAAACCGTCCCTTGCCGTCCCCGCGGTCGCCCTGCTCTCCGGCGTCGTCTTTGTGTACGCCCACTTCCCCGCCTTCACCAACCCCTACGTCATCAACGACGACGTCCGCCAGCAGATCTTCTGGATGCAGGTCTGGCAGGACCCCGCCCTGTTCGGCTCCGATCTCCTGGCCGACTACGCCCGCCATTATGTCCCTTGGGGCGTTCAGGCGCTCTATTGGCTGGCCTCCGGATTCCTTTCCCCCCTGACCTTCTCCAAGGTGCTGCCCGGCCTGCTGTTCATCGCCCTGGGGTGTTGTCTGTTCGGCCTCGGGACCCGCCTGGGCGGTCGCCGCCTGGGCTGGGCCGCCGCCGCGGTCTACTGGCTCATGCCCTTCTTCCTCCATGTCATGGCCGGGGGCCTGGCCCGGGCCTTCGCCGCCCCCCTCCTGGCCGCCTTCCTCCTCTCCTGGCTGACCTCCCGGGCCTGGGGACTGGCGGCCTCCTTGCTGGCCATCTCCCTGTGCATCCCCTATATGTTCCCCCTGGCCGCCGCCGCCCTCCTCCTGGCCCGGGCGGCCGG